>CAJUQT010000016.1:22242-75608 GCA_910588225.1 uncultured Acetatifactor sp. | reverse complement strand
ATCTATGCTCCTGCCGATACATATCTATTTTTATCCCTATCTGGTTTAACCCATGGTGTGATAAAATAAAAAAATGAAGTTCTGGAGATAAGAAATATGACAGCATTCTTACGATTGAGAAATATCTAAGTACATAAAACTGCGTTAAATAGTTTTATGTACAGTTAAGACACTATAAACTATTTAATAAGGGAGATTTTATGATGATATTTCAGGATAATGTAATCAAAGAATATTTAAAAAATGTGTATTTTATAACCGGAACACCCTGTGGTGGAAAGACAACGATTTCGCGGGAGCTGGCCAGACGGCATAACTTATTTGTTTACGATATTGACGAACAGTTTCCAAATCATCAAAAAATTTCAAGTCCTGCTTTTCAGCCGTCAATGAATAAAGTGTTTCAGGATGCGGATTCGTTTTTCGGACGTACTGTAGAGGAATATAAAAAATGGCTGATTGATAACACAAGAGAGCAGCTGGACTTTGTCCTGTTGGATTTGATTCGTTTTTCCCAGAATCGGATTGTATTGTGTGACTGCCATTTGACAGTGAAGGAAGCTGAAAAATTCACAGAAGCATCCCGGATAGTCTTCCTGATAAAAGAACCGTCAAATTTAATGGAGGATTATTGTAATCGCCCTGACCATCAGGAATTCAACGACTTCATAAACAGTGCGTCTGACACGGCAAAAGCAAAAGCCGTCTGTAACGCAGCCTTGAAAAATCTCAACGAGAAACGGTGCAAAGATATCAAGGACAGCAACTATTATTGGATCGAAAGAACCTGCAGCAGTACCATCAGGGAAACTGCTGAAAAAGTAGAACGGCACTTTGGATTCGTAACGAATGACTCAATATAGATGCATTGGAGATAATAAAGGTAAACAAAGACACAGACCTGGCGGATAAACTCTCATCTGCTTTGTCGAAAATTTCTCATGGGAAGAGGTAAAAGAGCACATGTCAATTACCCTGTCCTTATCATTTTACGGACAGGGTAATTCTATGCAATACATCGAACAGTCATAAGCCTGAATTAAAAAGCTTTTTTGCCCTTGACGTACGCATTTACGTACGTTATACTATAGAGGACATTAAAAATCTCGGCATTCTACGGATATGGAAGAATATTCCTGATATTTACACGCAACAGATAAGAAATAAAATTTCAGTAACTACGCATCATAGATAAGAAATACAGAAAAATACGACAAAAGAATGTACGAGAACGAACTACAACATAAGATTTTCATAAGATAATGAAACATGAACAATGGATGAGAATGAAAGGAGACATCCACGCTATTACAAAGGCTGAACACATCAACACAAATATACATCAACACAAATATACGAAAACAGATACAGCACAAGACAACTTTGAGGAGATTTTATAATGTCAACTATAAATATCACAAATGCAAGAAAGGATCTTTATCGTCTGGTGGAAAATGTAAACCGCTTTTGTGAGCCAACCTTAATCGTGGGGAAAAACGGAAACGCGGTTTTGCTGTCAGAAGAGGACTGGAATGCAATACAGGAAACGCTGTTCCTGAATTCAATCAGCGGAATGACAGAATCCATTATCAATGGCATGGAAACGCCGATAGAAGATTGCATTCCTGAAGAACAGGTAAATTGGTAATGTACAATATCGTTTTTACAAAACAATCTGTCCGAGATTTAGAAAGTCTGAAACAGGCTCATTTGTCCCAAAAAGCCAGAGTACTTATCGATACTCTGAAGGAAAATCCGTTCAAGACTCCCCCTGCATTCGAGAAGCTGGTGGGAAACTTGACCGGCGCTTACTCCCGAAGAATTAATATCCAGCATCGACTTGTATATCAGGTATACGAAGAGCCAATTACGATTGATAAGATCACATACGACGGCACAGTTAAGATTCTGCGTATGTGGACACATTACGGGGAATAACTTACCGAATATTTCCCGCCCTCCTGCCAGGTGATGGTCAGCGGTTCCAATGCATATTCCGACACCCGATAGCCTTCGGAAGTAAAGGAAATTGTAAAGCTGGCCATTCCCCCTTTGACGCAGGATTTCTCCGACTGGGCGCTGATATAGTTCCCAATGGAATAGAAGATCAGCATCTCATGACCGTCGGCACCTTCCAGCATCTCTGCCGGCTGGAGCACATGCGGATGAGTGCCCACCACCACATCCACCCCACAGTCCAGGAAAACTTCCGCCCACTTCCGCTGGAAATCATCCGGTTCCCGGGCATCTTCTGTCCCCCAGTGGGCAAAGACAATCACGCAGTCGGCCTCGGCCTTTGCTTCCCTGATATCTTCCCGAATCTCCACTTCATCCTCCAGCAGATGAACCATATACGGATTTGATTCCGGCAGCCTGATCCCATTGGTGCCATAAGTATAATTAAACAAAGCAAATCGCACACCGTTTCGCATAAATATCCTGTAAGGCTGTGCTTCTTCCTCCTCTGCTGACTGAATTCCCAGGCATACTACATTCCGCTCTTCAAAATAAGCTTTTGTAAAGGCAACCCCCTCTGCTCCCCGGTCCAGCGCATGATTAGTGGCACAGGTTACCACATCAAATCCCGCATCCACAATGGCCTGCCCTACACCTGCAGGTGTGCCGAACCTGGGATACTCCCCATACATAACCGGATTGTCCGTGAGAGGAGTCTCCTGATTGATTACCGCCACATCGCTCTCTGCAATCACTTCTCTGAAATTTTCAAAGAGAAAGTCAAAATTCTCTCCGTTGGCCAGACCATATCGGTAAACAGGCTCATGAATCAGATTATCTCCAAACACTGCAAAGGACACATCTGTGTCCTCTCTGGCAAATCCCCAGGAATCCCATACCCACCTGCTCAGTTTCCCTTCCCTGTCCTCCAGCAGAAGGCGCACATAAGGTGCCCGCTCTCCTTCTGATGTCAGTTCAGCCACATCCCCGCCAATGTAAGAAGACATCCACTGGGGCACAATCTCATCCTTATTGTAATCGTACACAAAAATGTGCTGGGACCATCTCTTCTCGTCCTTCTCTACCCAGAAAGGTCTGTATTTCCCGTATCGGCCTATTTTCCAGCAGAGCAATATCAACTCTTCTCTGCCATCATTATCCGCGTCACAGGACAGAATATCCTGCACTTTCACACCCTTCGGAGAAGTCCATATGACAGTATTGTCATATAACACTTTCACAGACCTGTGACTCAGCGATATCTCATACGCCCCCTGCTGTCCGCAGATTATTCTGTCCTTCCATGCAATCCACCCCGGCAAAAAGGCGCCGGTACACCATAAAATAATCAAAATGGCGCCGGTACCCGCCAACGCCATAATGATTATCAGCATCCTTTTCCAGATTTTTCTCAGATTCTTATTCCCACTCATAACTATACCGATAGCTGCGGGTCCACTCCGGCTTCTCAACCCGTTCGTCATAATTATAGTAACCGTTTTCATCTACCTGCAGTCCCATCATCTGACGCCATTTGGAATCTGTCAGCCGATCACTCAACGGCCATGCAAATTGATAGAAAGAATACACACTGCCCGATGCGATCTTTACTTTACCGTCCACCTTTACTACCACATAGATAGTGGCCGGATTTCCCGTGGCTACCTCCAGAACCTGTCCGTTGGGGTCGGTTGCAATATCTGTCACCATGGCCGCCGGATATTCCTCCACAAGAAGCTGTTCTCCGCTGTTCTCGTCCCGCAGTGACTCCCGCCAGAAATGTTCCAGATTCCCTCCATAAGTTTTGATAAATTCGAATTCATCCTCTGTCGGAAGTTCTTCCCTCAATTCCTTTTCAGAAATTGTCTGAAGGCGCCCTGCAATCTCTGTCAGACGTGCCAGGTTGTCCTCGTCCGCCGCATCCAGCATCCCGTATTGCTTTAAACCTTCTGCCGTCTGACCGGCCAGATTCACGAATCTCTCATATACAAGGGGTTCCGGTTCCACATAACCCCTGTCATCCGGTGTCTGCTCATTATAGTCTCCGCCCATCTCTGCCATCACCTGTTTGGAATACAGAACCGTGTCATGCTTTAACTCCGCAAAGCTTCCCGCAAAACACTCCAGGCCTTTTTTCAGCCATTCCTCACTCTGCATGAACACAGGGTAGCCCTCCCCCTTGGGTGTCAGCAGGGGCCGAAGTGTATTCAGCCACCCGGCATACAGGCTGGCCGACCAGAGCGTGGTGTTTTCCCTGGAAAGTCCTTCTCTGAGCCAGTTCATATTCTCCAAATAGCCTGCATACTCCGCAGCCCCGTTCTCCGTCAGGATACGAAGTGCCAGATCACTGCCCAGCGCCGCCGGCACGTCCAGCACATCCGGCAGCATACGCCGCTCTCCCGCACCGTTTTCCTCTACCCTGCTGTAAATCAACTCCTGCATAACAGCCGCATCAATGGTAAACCGCTGTCCCATGAACCGAAAGCCGGGGATCGTATTGGCTTCGCCATCCCTGACAGGCAGAGAATTAATCAGTGGCGCTGAAAGCGATGCTGTCATTTCATGAAACTGTTCAAATGCTCCCCCATTTCCCGCCAGATCATCTACATGAAATTCCTCGCCATAAACCTGCTGTATCACCGTTTGATACTCGCACACGCCCAGGTCATCACTTGCCCCTGCGAAGAATGCAGTCACCGCATAGATGGCTTCCCATAATCCGTACGCTTCCGTATCCTCGAAAAGTGCCTTTGTCATCAGCAACGCACTTCTGTCCAAATCCTCATTCTCCTGTTTGAAATGGATTCGTCCATACCACATCATGGCCCTGAAATACCGCTCCAGCCCCAGGTCACCTTCATAATATCCCCTGGGCACATACTGGGAATAATCTTCATCCTCTCCTGTTATCGTAGAGACTTCTATTCCTTCCGCACGGTTGATACAGTCCAGCTCCCACTGAACCATGTCCTCCGCATAAGCCGGTATCTGTGTATTGTCATCAAGCAGCTTTGCTCCCACTGTAAAAAAAGCCACATTCCGCTTCGCCGCTTCCTCCCACTCGCTTCCGCTCAGCTGCTCGTATTGCGACGCACTGTTGTCAAGCATTCTTCTGCTCAGCTGTGTAAGCCGCTCTGACAACTGTGTTCTCTCAATATTCCTCAGCAGATGGCTGAAATACAGATGATATGTGTGCATCAGAGAATCGACGGTCACAAAACTGGCCCGTACTTTATAGCGATTCTGCTCATATACTTCAAAAAACTCATGGCCGCCTCCTTCCGTGACCACGAAATTATTCGCGACCAGTTTGGCGGCCATCTCATCTCCCATATAATACTGCCACAGATTGTCAATATTGCTTAAATCCGGAGCCACCGCATACGCCTCAACTGCCGGCTGTCCCACAGTGTCCTCCGTTGGCACCGATGTCTTAATCAGCATGGGTCTGCCGCCTGCCGCAGGCACCGGGCCGTCCAGGGCAGGCTCATTTGATCCTTCGCTTCCAGTGTCGGCAGTTTCATCCGTCTGCTCCTGATTCACAACACCTTCCCGCTCCTGATTGCCGCAGGCTGTCCCCAGGACAGATATAAGCAGCAACAGCGCCAGACTCACACAGGAAATTTTCTTACTTCTCATTTCAATCACCTCTTTCATTCGTCATTCACCCTGTCATGATTACAGTTCAATCATGGTATGAATGGTCATTTAATCGTTAAATCATACCTGTATTTTATAATGCACAGAAGATACTGTCAATATAAATCAGTAACAGTTCAGATCACTCACTGAACTGTTACCGGAAATCCTGTTCCTGTTCACGGCCATGCCGAAAACGGTAACCGGAAATCCCACCATGGATAAAAGGGAGCAAATAGGTCCTTGACGGCACATTCAAAATAGAATATGATAAAAGAAAACGGAATTTTGACGAAACGGAGGAAAGCGAAATGATTTTAAGCCTCAGCAGTGATGTGCAGAATCAGGCGAAACTCATACGAAGGCAGGCAAAAGAACTCAGCGCAATCGTGAACGGCTCGGATTCTGCTGACGGCTATGACACCAACGCTGTTTTAATACAGATGGACACCATGGAAAGCGAACTGGCTGCTCTGCGTGAACTCATCAATCGTGGGAAAGAGCAGGCATATCTGGCAAAGCTGGAAGGAAAAGCCCGTCCGAAGCCCACGGCCGCACCGGTAAAACCTGAAATGACAGAAAAGGCCTTAACAGCTGATAAAACGGAGAACCCAAAGACAACAGGGAAAACAAAGAAAGCCGATAAGGCGGAGAAAGCAAAGAAAGCCGGGAAAGCAGATAAAGCCGAAAAAGGAAAGAAAGCGGAGAAAACCGGGAAAAAAGAGAAGAAAAAGAAAAAAAGCGAGAAAAAATCCTGAAAGCAGGGCTGTCACATTAAGTCATCACTATCCGGAATACGGTGCGATTAAAATAGAAAGCAACCATATCCCGGATGAGGGTTCCTCAGTGTGGCAGCCCTTTTATATCTGCCTTATGCCGATTAATCATCAGAAAAAAACTGCAGTAATACCGTTTTCTGTCGAAACTTCCGCATAAAAATATCTTCAGATACGAATAACCGCCTTCACCACATCCGCTTTATTATTCACGCTGTAATCCATGGCTTCCTGAATCTCATCAAGGCTGAAGGTATTCGTCACAATTCCCTTTAAGTTCACCCTTCCAGAGGCAACCGCATCAATTGCCATGGGATAAATATGACGATAACGGAAAATGGACTTTAACGTCAGCTCCTTGTCCAGAACCATGCTCATGGGCAATGTCATCTCTCCGCTCTTGCTGTAGCCCACCAGTACAATGGTCGCTCCCTTTTTGGTCATATGTATGGTCTGCACCGTGGTAATCTGTGTCCCCGCAGTCTCGATCGCCAGATCACAGCCCCTTCCTTCGGTCAGCTTCATCACTTCTTCCACCGCGTCTGCTTTGCTTCCATTGATTACGCCGTCAGCGCCCAGCTCAAGGGCTTTCTCCAGACGTTTCTCCATGATATCCACCACGTATACTCTGGATACTCCCATGGCCTTTAACGCCATCATGGATACCAGTCCGATACAGCCGGCCCCCATTACCACTGCGGTCTGTCCCGCTCTGGCGCCTCCCTGCATGGCAGCATGGAATCCCACTGCCAGCGGCTCAATCAGTGCACCTTCCATAGTACTCACATTTTCCGGCAGCTTAAAGCACAGCCCGGCTTCATGAGCCACATATTCCTGAAATACGCCATCCACCGGCGGTGTGGCAAAAAATTCCACATCCGGACAGAGATTGTAGCGGCCGGTCTTACAGAATTCACAATGTCCGCAGGTCTTCCCCGGCTCCAGCGCCACTCTGTCGCCCACCTTCAAATGTGTCACATTCTTTCCCACTTCCACAACCGTTCCTCCCGGCTCATGTCCCAGGACAAAGGGCGGTTTTACAATAAAGTTTCCGATAGCTCCCGATTCATAGTAGTGCAGGTCACTGCCGCAGATTCCCACATACTCCAGCTTTACCAGCACTTCATCGTCCTTTACTTTGGGAATATCGCGCTCTTCGAATCCCATCCTGCCGATTCCCAGCATAACCGCAACTTTCATTTTTCCTTCCATTGTTCCAGTCCTCCTTTTTCTAAATTTGATCTATGATTCCATTTATGAAAGCCTTTTTCGCTTACTCAAAACAGGCCCTGCATCTTCTTGGACTATGCAGGCAAAGTCGCTGCAGACTGCCCGAAACTTCACCTGTGCATATACATCCTGGACGGCTCTTCTTCCCCGTCCCCCTGAACCATACACAGGAACTCCCAGCCATATCTCTCATAAAAAGAGTCATGGTCTGTAAGCAAATACAGTGTGTCAATCCCTTTTTCCCTCATATCCCTGCAGACAGCATCCAGCATTTCTCCTGCAAGTCCCTGGCAGCGGTATGCTTCTTCCACATAGACCGCACAGACATTAGGCGTCAAATCCTTTCTGTCATGAAAGTCATTCTCTATCACACCCAGGCCGCCCACAATTCTGTCTCCATCTACAGTCACATACCATTGTGGCACAGCCCTTCCCTTCTTCAGACACTGTTCCATGCTTTCCAGATATGCTTCCATAGGAATATTCCACTTGGAATGAAACCATTGCGCTGCTTCCTCTTTCAGACCGGCGTATTCTCTTATTTTCAGAATCTGATATTTCATAACCGTCTCCACTTACATACTCTCTGTCGTCCGCTATCTGTCCGTCTGCCGTTTTTAACTTTACAGGCTGACATTCACGCACAGACCTCCGTCACATCTTCTCCTTTGTCCTCCGGCAGCTTGCGTGCCATAACAAAATAACTGCTCACCAGTACCACATCTGCCCCCATCCACGCGGCAATCTCCGCCAGGTAAATCCCCGTCTCACCGATTACAAGAGGTAAAAGCAGCGCTGTGACAGTCCGCATGAGAAATTCCGCAATGCCGGATGCCATGGGTAACAAAGTATTACCCATCCCCTGAATGGTCGCCCTTGTCACATGAAGAATATACAAAACCGGCAGGCACAGGCTCATAATGGTAAGATACCGATAGGCGACTTCCAGCGCCGCTTCCACCTCCTGTGGCGTGCCGGAGATAAACCAGCCTAAAATCATCCTGCCACATCCCAGCATGACTGTCGCAATCACCACGGATGTCACAAGGGCAATTATGATGGCAGCACACATTCCCTGACGAATGCGCCTGCTTTTGCCGGCTCCCAGGTTCTGCCCTACATAGGTAATCATGGCATAGCCATAAGAAGTAGCCGCAATTTCCAGGATGCCGTAAAGCTTATTGGTAGCCGTATAACCGGCAATAAACACCACGCCGAAGCCATTCACCACAGACTGAATAATCATGCCTCCCACAGCGATAATGCAATTCTGGAACGCCATGGGAAATCCCAGAAAAAGCAGCTTTCCGCACAATCCACGCTCAACCTGAAAGTCCTGTCTCGACATCTTCAGCAGTTCGATTCTGCAGATAAAATACAGACAATACAGCCCCGATACCAGCTGCGCAATCAGGGTTGCTGCTGCTGCACCCGCAATTCCCCAGTGAAACACAATTACGAAAAGCAAATCCAGCGCAATGTTGGTCACAGAAGCAACCACCATGGCCTGCAAAGGTGTCTGGCCATCCCCCAACGAGCGCAGAATACAGGCAAACAGGTTATAAGCTGTCACAATGGGAAGTCCCATGAACATAATCCGCAGATATAGCTGTGCTCCATCCAGAATCGCATCCGGCGTCTGTAAAAGGTCAAGCACAGGCCCGGCTGCCAACTGTCCCACCGCTACTAAAAGGAATGCAAAAAGCACGGAAAGTACACCGGCGCTTCCCACCACTTTCCTCAGCCTTCCATATTGCTTTGCACCGAATTCCTGCGCCATTAGAATGCCGAACCCCTGCGTAAAACCCTGGATTATGCCCAGCATCATCCAGTTCAGCCAGTCTGCGGCTCCCAGCGCTGCCAGTGCGGATACTCCCAGCACCTTTCCCACCACCATGGTATCCACCACTGTGTAAAGCTGCTGGAACACATTTCCGGCCATCAGCGGCAATGCAAAAGTCAGGATCAGTGATCCTGGCCTTCCCTGCGTCATATTTCTCGTACGATTTGCCATTGTCTTATCTTATTCCTCTTGTTATTGACCGTCACCATTCCAATCCACGTCATAGTCTCTCTCTACACTGAATTTATACAGGAGATCATTCTGCTGACTGAAATGAAGACTATAATTGTACTCGTTTCCATACTTGACCATATAATAGTCATAAATGCTAAAATCCGGGAACATTTCATGCCCTTTTTCCTGATTTATTTCATTTACCGGCACTCCATTAAGAGAGACAATCCCCCACTCTTCCGGCTCGCCGCCCATATTGAATTCCAGCCTCGCGATCACAGCGTCTCCCATCCTCGTCGCGCTTGTCGTTGCCATGGATATATGGGCAAAGGTAGAATCTGTAATCCACATGGAAGCCCCCGAATAATAGGACATAGCCTCCAGCTGTTCCTCCGGGTCAATCTCATATTGTGTTATCTGATTATTGCTGTCCATTTCCGACACAGTCACACTGTAACCTGCGTCGAGAAGCGTCTGCACAGTTGTCTCTCCCACCCGTATCTCCACTCCATTGACTGAAATCGGGTAAACCTCCTCAGGAGGAGCTTCCTCTGTGGACGGTTCACTGCCCTGACCGCATCCTGCGGAAAACACCATACTCAATACTATTATCAATCCTGCCGCAATCTTTTTCTTCATCCGATTCTCCCCCTGTCGTCCAATTCCGTTTTCCACCGGCCAAAGCACAACACAGGCATAAAAAGCGGCCTCCCCTCTGCTCTGTCTAGCTTCCAACACTCATAATATACAATATTATTATGCTTATTGCAAGGTAATTTCACCGGTCATGCCGCATTTTCGTCAAACACATTTTGTGCATAAAACGGGACTGCCTCACCAGGTGAAACAATCCCTGTTTTCCCATTCTAAAAATACTTTAAAGGTCGTTTTATTTCTTCCGCAATATATTGAATCGCTCCGCCATATACGCCCAACCGCCCGGCTTCCTCTGTCATTTCACTATATGCCTCCCGCAGAAGCGTTGCCGCTCTCATCTGTCCTGCCTCACTTGCCGGGCCTGCCTCTTCTGCGTCCCACGCCGCTCTCATCACTTCTGACTTACTTGCCGCTCTTATGGCCCCCGCCGCGCTTGCCAGTCTGACCGCCTCCTCCAATTTCATACATATTTTGTCATAGACCGCTTTCCTGTCCGAAATGAGACTGGACTTTCCCAGCTTCTCAATCTCACCCTTCAGATAAAACAGCAGAATACGCTATCCTCTCCTCAATCACGGCAAGCGAACGAAATATCGGTGTCCTGTCACGCATGCTTCCATCTCCTGTTACCATAATAATTGATAATAGAATCTTGCTTTTCATTTCACATGATACAACGGAATGAAATTCTTATCTTGACCAAAAGTGCCGTATTCTATATATTCTGTATCTGTTTTTCGGTTTGGGACTTTCATTTTCAATGTCAATCAGGACAGAGCATGGGCCTGCTGCCGCTTTCATTATTGTAGCATAGCGGCAAAGCAAAATCACCCTTTGCTTTTTTCTATTTTCCAGTATAATATATAATAGAATTCATGCTTTGCGAGAATTCCGTTTTCATAAATAATAAGAATTCCATGACCTGTCCGAATTGTTACCTATGTCAGCCTGTCACAAGGAGAATGAAAGATGGCAAAACAAAAAGAAATCAAGACCAATGCCATGCGCATATTGGAATCCATGAAGCTTCCATACACTCATATTACTTATGAATGCAATGAATTTGTGGACGCAATACAGATTGCGGATATGCTTTCTCTGCCTTATGAGAAAGTATACAAGACTCTGGTCACTGTGGGCAGCAGCCGGGACTATTTTGTATTTGTGATTCCCATTGCCGAAGAGCTGGACCTGAAAGCCGCCGCCAGAAGTGTAGGGCAGAAAAGTGTGGAAATGATTCATGTGAAAGATATCAACAAAATCACCGGCTATATCCGGGGCGGCTGTACTGCAATCGGCATGAAAAAACAATATGTTACCAAAATTGACCTGTCTGCCAGAGCGCAGGAGAAAATCATCGTCAGCGGAGGCAGAATCGGTTCACAGCTGGAATTAAGCCCGGAGGACCTGGCCCGAGCGTCAGGCGCAGAATTTGCAGACCTTGTCAGGCACTAAAGCGTGTTTGAAAATTGCTTTCTGGCAGATGTGCGTCACAATTTGTAGGAGATTTGTGCCAAATGAAGGGCGCATAGCGGGCTATGTAACCTGAATTTGGCGCAAATATCACGCAAAGCGGGGCGTGCAGATGCCAGAAATGAATTTTCAAACACGCTCTAGGGGAGGCAGATTCTGATGGACTTGCCAGACAGATTGCAGAAAATATTCTATAGACAGCAGAATTTTCTCTCTGCAAGAATTCTATGATTATAAGAAAGGAATGGTGAAAATATGGATCGAAAAGCAATCGCCAGGGAAACCCTGGATATTATGGAAAAAGGATACTATGAAGCAGGCGGACAAAAAATAGAAATCATGGCACTGCAGGAATATTCTCTGCAGAAAAGCTTCCTGCTGACCCCGGAACAGAGAAAGGAACTGCTCAAAAGCTGCAGCTCTCATTCCGGGTGCACAGCTTCCGGAGAGACAGTCCCTGAGCACACGGCCTCCGGGCAATCTGCTTCAAGAATCTTCAAAGTCCAGAACTGCTCTACCGTAGATGCCATTCTGGCTCTGGCATCAGAAGGCAAAAAAGCCATCGCCGTCCTGAATTTTGCCAGCGCAAAAAATCCGGGCGGCGGCTTTATCAACGGCGCCATGGCACAGGAGGAGAGCCTGGCCGCTTCCAGCAGTCTCTACAAAACCCTGATCGCCCACGAAGCGTATTATAAGAAAAACCGCGCCTGCGGAACCATGATGTACACCCATCACGCCATCTACTCCCCGGAGGTCCCCTTTTTCCGGGACGGCCGTTTCAGGCTGCTGCCTGCTCCTGTCACCGCATCAGTATTGACTCTGCCGGCTGTCAATATGGGACAGGTTCGACTGAGAGGAGAAAGTATCCCGCAGGCAGAACAGGTAATGCGAGAGCGGATGGAGCTGGCTCTGGCCATTTTTGCCGGTCAGAACTGCAGGCATTTGATTCTGGGGGCCTATGGATGCGGCGTGTTCCGCAATGATCCGGAGCAGATTGCCCAATGGTGGAAAGAACTCCTGACAGAATCTTTTCCGGAATCCTTTGAGACTGTGGTTTTTGCCATTTTAGACAGGTCCGCCACACTCTCTGCCATAGCACCTTTTCAAAAACTCTTTTAAATTGGCTTATCTCCAGATATTCCGCTATCTCCGAGGCCCTGTGTGCCTGGAAATAGCAAAACGCCAATACTTTGCCGTCATAGTCAGTACCATTCGGTACCGGCACAAGGTAAGTATGGGAATCGAGAATCGGGTGGAAGGGAGCACCCGTTTAGACATTTTTCTCGGCTCAGCGGCCTCTGGTTCCTATATATTTACCCTTACAACACAGTTCAGCCACCATGAACCGCTCTGGTCATAGTGGCTGATACTGCTGATTTTCCCATTACTTCATATAGAATCCTATAATTTCCATATCAGCGTTGAAGCTTACGGTATATGTGATTTTACTGTTCTTAAAAGATGCCACTGCAACGGCTACCGCACAGTCCGTCCCGGACTGATCCTTCTGCCCCACTACGGCAATGCTCTTATACTCCTGAAATTCTCCTGCCGCAGCCATCATATCTCCTGCTGCGGCAGCCAGAGCCTCCGCAGTGAGGGTTTCCTGCACCTCCTGACTCATCATTGCCACACATTCCTCATATTCTCCGGCAATCAGATGATCCACCGCCTTCTGCACAGCCTCTTTTACCGCTGTCTCATCAAAACCGTCTGCCAGCTTTGTACTGCTGCAGCCCGTCAACCAGAATGCCGCCAGAATCATAATAATTACCATACAAATACCTTTTTTCATACTCACTCCTGTCTGTCCGCCAGTGCAGACCTGTCAATCTGTTTTCTATTTCCCGTCTGTCTTTTATAATTTCCGCCCATTCCGAACACTCTGCGCCTGTTCAGGCAAGGCAGAATAAATTGTGCTCTATGCGGAATCCTTACCCTTTCTATAATAAACCCATATGCCCAGCATCAGCGTTAGGCTCCCACAAAGTGCCGCATAGAACTCTACTCCCAGAATACCCACGCCAAATATCCTCGGCAGAATCACCACCGCTGCATCCAGCACTGTGTGCAATACCACCGCCAGGATCCAATACCACAATGCCTTTCCTTCCCGCACACTGTACATAATCAGCAGAGAAGCCCCCACATGGAAAGCAACGGCAAAAAGCCGCTCGGCCCCTGCTGTCAATATGCTTCCCCAGTCTGCCGGAAATAATGTACTCTGCCCTGCAAGGGTCATCACCGCTCCCGCAATCATATTGGGTCCCACCAGCAGCATGGCTTCTATCCCGCCGTGTCCCAGCCCGAAAGCCAGGCCATGTTCGAAGGACTGCTTTTCCTTCAGAAAGCATTTTACGGCAATCCAGCGAGCGCTTTCCTCTGCCAGTCCTGCGGTCACCCCCAGGAACAAGCCATAACCCCAGGGATATAATGGCAGCATGGAAAACCATGTGAACTGCGGAAGCGCCAGCTGCAAAATCGGAATTCGGATGAGCAGCTGGCTTACCACAAAGGCAAGCGCTCCCCAGCAAAAAGCCTTTCCTGTTCCCTTTTTCTTCCGTACGAGAATAACCAGCCCGGCAACGGGCAGCCCATAACAAATTACCATTCCAATTATCAGGCTGAATAGCAGCATGTTTTCACCTCCTTGTATGCCTTTATTTTAGAATTTCCCCGTGAAAAAAGCAATATGCCCTACCTAAGATACAGCATATTGCTCCTAAGAGACAGAATTGCCTTCAGGAAGCCTCCGCAGTCAGCATCACCCGGACAATAAACACGCCTTCCTTCCAGTCAAACTGCACGTCGCCTCCATACTGCTTAACGGTCTGCCGTATAATTTTAAGTCCCAGTCCTTCATGGCCAACCCGCCGGGAGCGGAATAGCTCTGCATCCTTCACCGGTTCCCTGTCACAGCTGTTTTCCACGGTAACAGATAAGAACTCCCGCACCCTGTTTACCCGCAATTTCACATATCCGTCCCGGCTCTGCGCAGCAGCTGCCACAGCATTGTCCAACAGATTGGCAAACAATGCCGTCACATCCGTATCTTTCATAAAATCCAGAGACAGCTCTCCTATTTTAAAGTCCTCATGTATGCCTGTCTGTCGCATTGTTCGGGCCTTATCATTCAGGATAATATTCAGCAGTTTTTCTGAAGTATAATATTTTTGCTGGAAACGGTTCAACATCCTGTGGATATCTCCCGCATACCCGGCCGCTTCCTGTGGATTTCCCTCACTGTACAACGCCTCCATGGCCAGAATATGATTTCTGATATCATGAATTGTCTTTCTGGATGCCTCGTACTTCTGTTCCTCCTGCTCATAATACCGATGCTGCATTTCGGCCTGGGCGCGATACAGGTTTCTCTCATTCTCCAGCCTGTGATTCTCGCTCATCGTTTCTACCAGCACACAGAAATAGATATTCAGTCCAATCAGAAGAATCAGATTCACCCCAAGCAGGAACATGCTGTACCCGGTGGGAAAAATCTGCATTAAATACACCATACAATACATGTTGAAGATAGAATACAACGGCAGCAAAACGGATATCATCACCTGCCTCATGGTGATACGCCGTCCTGCCTTTCGGCCCACTACCAGAACAATCAGCATAATCACCATAAATTCTGCCATCCTGGTACTTACCACCAGCAGAATATATTCCAGATCCCGGGAATTCAGATACAGAATCCCTGTGAGCCACAACACCTGCACACTCAGAGACATGAACATATCTGTCAGAAAAACTGCCGCAGAGAGAATCAGATAATACAGACAATAAATCCATGGCTTTTCAAATGTCCACCAGGCCACCAGACAAAACAGGAACATAAAAGAAAGGTTCACCCATGTATTTCCCAGCAGAGAAAAAGCTACCGTTGCCGCCGTATATACCAGAATAATCACAATGGAACGCCGGCTGATACCCTTCTGACCCGCAATTCGATAAGCCCCATAGAACATGGCGCCAACCAGAAAAATACTGCCCACACAGGGAAACCCAAAGTAAATCAGGAATTCCATCCCATCCGTCCCCTTTCTCCCGCCAGGTATTCGTTCAATGCTCTGCGGAACTGTGCCGACTTCTTCTGGGACAGAGGAACGACACTTCCGTCTGTCAACGTGACATCATACCCATGAATGCGTTGAACCGCATATAAATTCACAATAAAGCTTTTGTGGGGCACGGCAAATCCATAGCCTTCCATCTCCCCTGCCAGCTCTGTAATCCGCCGCTTCAAATGCCAGATCTGCCCTGCGGAGCGCATCAGCACCTGCCGGTTCAGATATTCAAAGCAAAGAATGTCAGACGGCACAATATGCACAATTCCCTCCTTCGCCTGAAATTCCAACTCAGGTTCCGGCATAACCAGCCCGTATGCACAGGCCTCGTCCAGCTGCGCGTACAATTCCTCTGCCTTCAGAGGCTTCAGCAGATAGGCAAAGGCATGAACCTTAAAGGCAAAAATCGTATAATCGCTGTAATTGGTGATATAAATCAGCTTCACTTCCTTATCCGTCTCCCGGATGCGCCGGGCAGTCTCTATTCCGTTCAAGCCGTCCATGTCTATGTCCAACAGCACAATATTATACGTTTTCCCTGCCGCCAGAAGCGCTTCCCCACTGGTATACACATCCGTAACCAGGTGAGCTTTCCTGTATCTTTTTAATAATTTCAGCGTTTGTTCGAGCATTCTCTCATCGTCATCACAGACCGCTATTCTTATCATTTTCCTATACAATCCCCTGTTCCTATAAAACCATGCTCTGTCCTGTTAATATTTCCTTCTATTCTTCCGAAAGCCTCTGCATCCACGCTGACAACGGTAACATACAGATATTGTAATTGCATAAAAAGTGCCGCATAAATAGCTCCCATTTTGTCACTGATAATTTCCCTGCATTTTTTCGACAATCTCCAGCATTTCCTCCCGAATCTCCTTTGGTTCCAATAGCCGGACCTTATGGCCGAAAGCCAGAAGCCAGGAAATCAGATTTTCCTTATTCGTGTAATCCGCATGGAAAAGCAGCCTGCCATCTTCCTGTTCTTCAAAGCATCCCAGCCCATACTCCTCCACCAGCTTCCATTTGCAATCTGCATCGAAAATTGCTTTTACCTGGATTTCCCCCGGAAAAATTCTGTCATCGTCCAAATCCGGCAGCACTGCTTTCTGTTTCTCGAAGCTCTCTTCACACAGTTTCAGCTTTTCCATCCGATTCAGCTTGAACAGCCGAAAGTCTTCCCGCAGACAGCACCATCCCCACACATACCAGCTTGTCCACCGGAAGACCAGGTAATACGGCCGAATTCTCCTCATACTCTCGCTTCCGGGCGCAAAATACAGGAATTCCAGCTCCCTGCAATGGTCGATTCCATTTCGTATCCGCTCAATTTTAAAGGCCAGTGCATCCTTATACCAGGAAGACAGGTCAATCAGAACAGACGGCTTTCTCTCTGTGTCATCTTCCTCTGTAAAGTCAGAGGCCCCCACAAAAAGCTTCTCCTTCAGCCGGGCATAGCGTTTTGTTTCATTGACGCTGTCCAGGCTTCCCAGCCCCGCCAGAATATCCTGCATTTCCGTCGTTGTGAGCAGCGTTTTATCTATCTTATAATTCTCCATAATGGATATGCCGCCGCCTGTTCCCTGCCTGGTCACTATGGGAATCCCCGCCTTGCACAGGGCTTCAATGTCCCTGTTGACAGTGCGTCTGGACACTTCAAAGCGCTCTGCCAGATACGGCACGGTAACGGTATCCTTCTGTAATAAAACTGAAAGAATTCCAATCAAACGGTCCACTTTCATAACTGCTCTCCAATCTCAGTCTGCTCATCCTTACCTTTTCTTCCCTGGTAACACAATATCCCATGTGCACAGCCCGCACATGGGATGAATGGCCATTCGGCCGTTTTCTGCCTGGATATGTGCATGTTATACCATGAGGAAGTTCACCGTACAACCTCATAAGCCGTATATTCGCGGTCATAATGATACCCCAGCTTTTGGGCCAGCGCCACAGACCACTTATTCTGCGCATCCCAGCTGGGATACCAGCCTCTGTCCAGACATTCCAGAATCAGCTTCGCTCCGCAGACAGTGGCAAGTCCTTTTCTGCGGTAATCCTCCCGAGTATCAATCTCAATCTCAATTCCTCCCTGATAACCGGAATAAGAGGAAGCCCCGGAAACCGGATGTCCATCCTTCAGAATCACTGCCCCAAGGCCATACCTCCGATACAGCTCATAACTGTCATACTGTGCCACCCAATCCCTGCACCATGCAATCTCCCTGCAACGGTCAAACAACACCTCATCCATCATTTTCAGTTCATATCCATTCTGCAGTGCGTCTGCCATCTCCTGCAATTTCTTCCTGTCAAATATGTCCGGTTCTTTCTTAATAGCATATCTGACTACCTTTTTTGCCCGCTTTCCGCAGCACTCTTCAATCAGATTTTCCCATTCTGTATTCCCCGGAACCAGAATCAGGAAGTCCCTGTGCTCCCACATTCTCTCATGGTTAACCAGTTCTCTGTTGGCTTTCCCTGCAAAAAAGCAGAAATCTCCCAGCACTGCTGCAGCGGCAGCCGGCATTTGTGCAGAATCTGCATATATTTTCCCCATTACCCCCTGAAGGCAGGACCATATCAGAGTCTCCTGCCATCCTTCAAACAATGGGGCCGCTTTTCCGGTGTCTTTTAACTCAATCATCAGCGTCACCTAATCCATGTCCTCAGAACTTCCTCCAGTTTCTCTATATCCACCGGCTTGGAAATATGCCCATTCATTCCTGCCTCTTCCGCCTTCCTGATATCATCTGCAAAGGCATCTGCAGTCATCGCAACAATCGGAATCTTCGCCAGGTCTTCCCTGCCGGATGCGCGAATTGCTTTGGCAGCCTCATATCCATTCATGACAGGCATCTGAATATCCATAAAAATCAGATCATAATAACCCGGCCGGCTCTCCAGCACACTGTCCAGCCCAAGCTGACCGTTTAATGCCTGCTCCACCTGAATCCCCACCACATCCAGAAGCTCTGACGCCACTTCAATATTAATCTCATTATCTTCCACAAGGAGAACCCGTCTGCCGGAGAAATCCTGCTGCCGGAATGTTTCCAACGCCGTAGCCTGCTTTTCCTCACTGCCAAGGCCCAGGACATCTTTCAGCACTCTCGTCAGTCTGGATTTGAATAACGGCTTCTCAATAAAGGCATCCACACCTGCTTCCAGCGCTTCCGATTCAATATCGGACCAGTCGTAAGCCGATAGAATAATAATCGGAATATCATTCCCCACCGCATCACGGATATCTCTTGTCGTAGCCAAACCGTCTTTACCCGGCATTTTCCAGTCAAGAATCACCACCGCAAAATCTTTCCTGTCCGCTCTCGCCTCCACAATCCGCTTCACGGCGGCATTCCCGTCAAGCACATACTCCGCGTTCATATTCAGACTGTTTAAAGTCTCACAGGCACTTTCACAGGCCGCCTCCTCGTCATCGACCACCAGAACCGGAAGCGCCGTCAATGCATCGATATCCGCCTGTGTGATATCATTCAGTTTCAAATAGACTGTAACCGTAAATCTGGAACCCTTGCCCAGCGTACTCTCTACCCTGATATCTCCGTTCATCATCCGCGCAATGTTCACCGCTATGGACATACCCAGCCCTGTTCCCTCTATCTTACCGGTGCGGGAATCCGCCGCCCGGGAAAAAGGCTCAAAAATCTTATGAATATAGTCCTGTTCC
This sequence comes from uncultured Acetatifactor sp., assembly GCA_910588225.1. Lineage (GTDB taxonomy): Bacteria > Bacillota > Clostridia > Lachnospirales > Lachnospiraceae > Acetatifactor. Next base: position 56,096 of record CAJUQT010000016.1, on the reverse strand, counting down.
ATGCCGATACCAGTATCTTCAAATGTAAATTCATAATATCCACTGCCCGTTATATGGGAAGGCTTCTCTGCAATCTGTATACTGATTCTGCCTCCAGATGGCGTAAACTTAACGGCATTTCCCATAATATTCATGAAAATCTGCTGCAGTCTCTGTTCATCTCCAACCACATCTTCATGCTCCATCTTCGCAATGCCAACACTGAACTCCAACCCCTTTGCTTCTATCTGGGAATGAAACACAGTCAACAGATTCTCAATAGTATCGGACAAATTAAATCCGCTTTCTGTAAGCCTGACTTTACCACTCTCAATCCGGCTCATGTCCAGCACTTCATTGATCAGACCCAGAAGGTGTTTACTGGAAATCGTAATCTTCCCCAACGCGTCCAGAACTCTCTCTTTCTCGTCGATATGCATGGCCGCAACAGCAGTCATACCCAGAATCGCGTTCATGGGAGTCCGAATATCATGGCTCATCTGAGACAGGAATTCACTTTTTGCACGGTTTGCAGACTCCGCGCGCTCGGCAGCCAGAGCCAGAATCTCCTTCTGTTCCTCCTCCCTGTGAATAATCTCGTCAATACTGCGAATCGTCAGAGTAAGCGCGGAAGGACTGTCGCCCTCCATCTCTGCTATGGTAAGCGCTGCGGAACACCACTCATACCTGTCATCTTCGTTCAGCCTTTTATACTGCACTTCGATGTGTTCCTGCGTTTCAAGGCGTTTCAGAATATTGGACATCACAAAAAATTCCTGAACTTCAATTTTATGCTCCTCCGCAACGGTCCTGGCTTCAAAGCGGCTTACCATAAAATCACTATCATAATCTCCGCACTCTGATTCCTTACCCCTGTGCGGATAGAGCATCTCATATCTCCCCTTCAACACATCTATATAATAGATTGCCCGATAGGCCCGCGCCGTGCCGTTCATGGCATTCTGATAAATGCGATTGCGCTCTGCAATCAGATTCCGTTCTTCCACCAGCTTCTGACTCTTTTTTTCCTGATTATAGTCCCGGATTATCTGGAAAATCACCAGTGCAACACCCAGCAGGACAAGTACAATGCTTATGTAATTAAAAGTATCCATGCCGGAGAGAACTTCCCTTTCCGGTATGGTCAGTATGGTTATCCAGCCATTGTCCATGTGGTGAAAATACACATTGCGTGTCACTCCGTCTGCCGCCGTAACATTCACCAGCGCATGCTCATCTTCTTCATGATTCACTTTTTCCATGAAGTCGTTCACCAGTTCCTGACACTCTTCATATTGCCGATTCGCCAGAGTCTTATAATAAATCAGAGTTCCTTCTCTGCCCAGCAGGTAATAGGATGCATCTGTGGGCAGCATCAGGTTCGAATTATTCATCTCAAAGCAGGAAAACATCATGTCTATGGCCAGAAAACTTCCCGTGGATGGAATAGCCTTGCACATGGTAACTACCGGCAGACCTGTCACTGTATCTGTATATGCAGGCGAAATGTAGATTTCTCCATTGGCAGCCATTGCCCCCTTATAGTAGTCCGTTTCTTTCACATCATAGTCCCACATGGCTTCAATCTCCGGAATGTTTGACACCATCTGTGTTCCGCCGATCGCTTTTCCGTATATCTGAATGTTTTCCGCACCATACAATTCCGTCAAGCCGTTCATAAAAGGATACAGTCCCTCCCGCAGTTCTTCTATTGAAATGTTATCCTTCTCCCGCTCCTCCAGATAATTGGCACTGATGGTTAGTATGGACTCACAGGCCCTTATATTACTTTCCTCTGCCGAAGAACAGTTTTCTACCAGTGCAAGTCCCATCTTGTCTGCGTTCTCCTGCAATGAACTGCGCAAAATGCCTGTACAAAGCATAATCACGGAAATGAGTACAGCCAGCACAACAATGTTATTCCGCATCTTTCGTATCATCTGCCGTTTTCTTATCCTGCTCATCTTACCATTACCTTTACTTTATTTTTGCCCCATAGACAGATTCATTTTACCAGACATAATAGAAAAATGAAATAGAGATCTTCGGAAATGAACACAGAATTTTCACCATTTGAACACGTTTTTTTCATGTCTTACTGGTATTGTTTTCCTGTAGATAGATATCAACATTTTTCAGGAGGTTTTTATGATGAAGCAAAAAGTTCTTTTGAAATCCCGCAAATCAATGACTGTCATTGCAGTTCTGCTGGTTGTTTTTACCGGTCTGTGCCTGTTCCGACTGCCGGCCCACGCAGCGGAAGGCTTTGACTTTTACACTGACAATCCGGGAATCCACGTAACTGCAGGAGATTCTCTCAGTTTCAACCTGCATCTGTCCGGAACCGGCGCCACCGGTTCTGATGTGGCACTGTCCATAGTGTCCATGCCCGAAAATTTCAGCGGTTACTTCAAAAGCGGCAGCTACGAAGTCTCCAAAGTCCACGCGTCCGGAGACGCCGCCGACACCATTGCGACATTTCAGACAACCGTTCCCCCGGAAACCGCAGACGGCATCTATGAAATCGTGCTGCACGCCGCATCTGATACCGATTATGAGGATAATCTGACCATAGAGCTGACTGTCAGCGGTCTGGAGACCGGGGAAAGCAACTTCCATGTGGAATATCCCGACCAGGAAGGCGTTACCGGTACTTCCTTTTCCTATTCTACCACCATTGCCAATAATACATTAAGCACACAGAATTATAATTTCTCTTCCAATGCGCCGGCAGGCTGGACAGTTGCCTTCAGCAGCGGCTCCACTCAGGTCTCCAGCCTGGAAATCGAATCCGGAAGCAGCGCTGGTGTAACAATCACGGTGACGCCGCCCGAAAAAGCGGAAGCCGGAGACTATACCATTGACTGCGCCGCCACTTCCGCCAGAGAACAGCTTTCCACAGCTCTGAACGTGAAAATCCTGGGCACCTATGACATGGAGCTCTCCACTGCTGACGGCAGGCTGTCTTTTGATGCCTATGCCAATAAACCGTCAGATGTTACTCTAAAGCTTACCAACCGCGGGAATATCCCTTTGGAGAATATCTCACTGGCTGCTTCTCTGCCCACAGGCTGGGAAGCAGAGTTCGATACTACCACCATTGAAACACTGGAAGCCGGTGCTTCCAAAGAGGTTCTGGTCCATGTGACTCCCGGTAAAGATTCTCTTACCGGTGATTACGCCACCATTCTCACCGCATCCTGCGACAATCAGTCCGCCACGGCCCAGTTCCGAATCACCGTAAAGACCTCTACCGGCTGGGGGATTTTTGCCGTCGTTATCATCATCGGCGTGGCAGGCGGTCTCTATTTTATCATGAAAAAATATGGCAGGAGGTAAATTATGACATCCTCTGAAACGAAAACTGCCACGGTAATCCGCACAATGGGACTGACCAAAAAATACGGAGAACTGACCGCAGTGGATCATCTGAATCTGGAAATACAGAAAGGTGAAGTGTTCGGTCTGCTGGGGCCCAACGGCGCCGGTAAAACCACCACCACACTAATGCTGCTGGGGCTGACGGAACCGGATGAAGGAAAAGCCATGATTCACGAGCTTGACTGTACCCGGGACACCATCGAAATCAAAAGAAAAGTCGGTTACCTGCCGGATAATGTAGGCTTCTATGGATCCATGACCGGCAGGGAAAACCTTCGCTTCATGGGCAGGCTCAATGGTCTGATGGGAGAATCGCTGGAAAAGCGAATCGACGCGCTGCTGAAACGTGTCAATATGACAGAAGCAGCCGACCGGAAAACGGGAACCTATTCCCGGGGCATGCGTCAGCGTCTGGGTATCGCCGATGTACTGATGAAAGACCCCGATATTATCATTATGGATGAGCCAACCCTGGGAATCGACCCGGAAGGCATCCGGCAACTGATGTGGCTGATTCGGGACCTGGCGGAGCAGGATGGAAGAACGGTCCTTCTGTCATCTCATCAGCTCTATCAGGTACAGCGGGTCTGTGACCGCATGGGAATCTTTATCGACGGCAAAATGATCGCCTGCGGCACACTGGAAGAACTGGGGCAGCAGATCAGTCACGACGGTATCAACACAGTGGAACTTTCCGTCTATCCCGATAATGTGGGATTGCAGTCCCTCTTAAAGAACATGAAGGGAATCATCGGCATAGAGAGAAATAATGACATCTATGTCATACGTTCTTCCTATGACCTGCGCAGGGCTTTGTCCAAATCCCTTGCCGAACAGGGCTATACTATTATGCACCTGAGGCAGGCCGGAAGTGATCTGGATGAAATATATCGGAAATATTTTGAAAAGGCGGGTGAGAAGGTTGGATAAGAAAACAGGTTTCACTCTGCATGTGCGCAGAAATACGCATGTGCTGAAAGTATTATTTGAAAAGGAGACCGCGGAGTTTATCAACAGCAGGCGAATGCTACTGTTCGTGGTTCTGACGGCGCTGATTACCATATCCGGTTTCTACGCCGCCTTATCCGGTCTGACCGAAGCGCTTTCCAGCGGAAACGCCTCTGCGGATTTCCTGTTCCTGAAGCTTTTTACCGTCAGCGCCAATTCCATTCCGTCCTACAATTCTCTGATGGCGCTGATGGCCCCTTTTATCGGTATCTTTATGGGATTTGACGCTATCAACAGCGAGCGCTCGGAAGGAACGCTGAACCGCCTGGTCAGCCAGCCTCTGTACCGGGACAATATCATCATCGGCAAGTTTCTGGCAGGCCTTTTTATCAGCGCTGTCATGGTATTCTCCTCGGGACTGCTGATCGCTTCTGTGGGACTGATTGCCACAGGGCTGATTCCCACCGTGGAAGAAGCGGCCAGACTGTTTATTTATCTATGCTTCTGCGTGATATACATCGGCTTCTGGCTGGCCATGGCAATCCTGTTCTCCACGGTCTGCCGTCACGCGGCCACCTCGGCTCTGGCCTGCATTGCGGTATGGCTGTTCTGCGCTATTTTTATCAGCCTGCTGGCCGGAATTATGGCGGATGCGCTGTATCCTGTAAATGGGAATGATATGCAAGCTCTGCTGAACGAGATGAAAAATTATTCCTGTGAACTGAATCTGAATCGAGTCTCTCCCTATTACCTTTTCGGAGAAGCGGCGTCCACTGTGCTCAATCCGGGCGTCAGAACCATCAACGCGATCACTGTCACGCAGCTCAGTGGCGCACTGGCCGGCAATCTGACCCTGGGCCAGAGCCTGCTGCTGGTATGGCCTCATCTGACCGCACTGGCCGCACTGATGCTGATTGTATTTACGATTTCTTATGTATCCTTTATGCGGCAGGAGATTCGGTCAAAATAAAAAAGGGGCGGCCACCCCTTTTTTATTTGTATGAAATCCTGTCCTCTGGTGAATAGCAATAGCCCACAATGCAATATGGGTATCCAATAATATTCTCATGCTTCTTACACCCCAAACATTTCTATTATTTCATCATTACATGCATCTATATCATCATGAATCACATATTTTCCATTAGCGAGCCCCAATGTTCGTCGGCCGTTATGTGATGCCGGATGCATTGTAAATGGCATGGCTTTTTCTTCAACACTTTGCTTTGCTTTCCTTCAATCCCATCACATAAATCTGGCAGGGATTCTGCTCTCCCCACAGAGCAGGAAATACTTCAAATTCTTTGAATCCCAGACTCTGATAGAAGCAATTGGTGGCGTCATACTCTTCATAACGCCCCATCTGTACCGTTTTCACCTGCAGAAATTCATATCCATTCTCCGCCGCACATTTTCTTGCCCCGGAGAACAGCGCCCTGCCAATACCCTGACGATGGCGCTCTCTGCGCACACCCATTACAGCCAGTTCTGCCGTTGCCTTCCCGGTTTCCTTCAGACACAGAAACCCCACCGGCTGTCTTCCTTCTTCATCAAAAGCAGCGAAAAAAAGCTGTTCCTGGCTGTCGTTTATGTATTCTTCTCTGGCCTCCGGAATGCCGAACCACTGCGGCAGTGCCTCCAGAATCCGGCGTGATATGGACGCCTTTTCCGCTTTCGCTGTTATCTGCTCTACATATATTCTTTTCCTGCCTGCAATGCCACGCTCCTTATTCTCCGGCACTGTCCCGTCTTCTTTTTCTTTCTGAGGCCTTTCTGCTTCGTTTCTCTGCGTTACTGTTTCGTTCTCCTCGCTGTAAGTCACACCGCTTCCCTTCTCCCGGGTCGCCTCATACTCCTTCCGCAGAACGGAATACCAGCACTCGTCACAGATACCCTGATTGTTCACGCCGCCGGCTCTCCATGTCCCCTCATAAGTCATACCGCTCTTTCTCATGACTTTACCGGAATTGGGATTCCGCGGATCATGACAGGCATTGACACAATTTGCCCCCACCTCGTCAAAGAAGAAAGCAATAAGCGCCCTCAACGCTTCCACCACAATACCCTGTCCCCACCAGGCCCGGCCGATACAATAGCCAATGGTGACAGAATCCGTCTCTTCGTTTACCTTCACAGTGCTGATGCTCCCTATAGGCTTCCCCAGCGACTTCGGCACAATGGCCCACTGATAATATTGTAACCCGGCACTCTCCTTCACCCAACCGTCCACTACCGCCTGTGACACCTCTACACTTTTATGTGTGGGCCAGGTCAGAAATTTTGTCACTTCCGGGTCCGAAGCCCAGTTGTGATACATGGGTTCCGCATCCTTCGGCTGAAATTCCCGCAGCAGCAGCCGCTTTGTCTCGATTCTCTTCGTGCCTTTATGTTCCATATCTTTTTCCTCCCGCTTTTTCGGCTTTTCCTTTGCAGCTCTTTCCCAATTCCCGCAATGATATCAGCTTATTTCAGACCATCTGGTAATTTCACCCGGCTTCTCCTTCATTCCCGCTCTGTAACAGTCACTGAAACCTTGTCGCCCGGCTGTTTTCCCGTTTTAGAACGGATGTCTTTCCGCATTCCTATGATATAACAAATGCTCCCATCGGCATTCCTGACTCCCATATTTACGATACTTCCATCATATGGCTCTCCGTCAAAAACAACATGCACCTTCACCCGCCCCCGTCCGAATTCTTTTCGGATGTCATAGGGAAAATGAATATATGCTCCGCCGTTTTCTCCTGCGCTGTAAATCAAAGATTCATATTCGTATACTTTGTTGTTCATTCTCTGCACCTCTCTGCTTACAGCTGCGGCATCTGCCGCTTCTCCATCTGCCAAATACACAGGGTCCGGCTGCTGAATACATACTTTTCATAATCACTCATGCTGTCATGTATGATAGCTTTATTAATCTCCTGCGCCTGACCGAAGTCTGTACTCACAGAACGTGCCGGCAATTCGATCAGGTTCATACTGTAAATACAGTGCAATAAGATTCTTCTCCGCGAAGCTTATTATACACTATTTTCTCTGCTTGTGGAATATTAATTTCCGTGTTTCAGTTTTATTTTATATTGACAGCAATACTATTCTATGGCATAATGCATTCAAACCCTACGGGGAGTGGATTTTTCAAGAGGAATCTTTTTTCGCCACACAGTTGCCGGAAGACAATTGTGTGGCTTTTTTATTCCTGACAGGTTTTCTCACTGGGTTCAGATTTGCCTTAATATCAGAAAGATTCCACCACACAGAAAGGAAGAATATTTTATGGAACAGACTTTTATGAAAGAAAAAAGGATATTGCCCCTTGTGCTGTCCATGTCCACGCCAATGGTAATATCCATGGCAGTAAATGCTCTCTATAACATCGTGGACAGCTATTTCGTGGCACAATTAAATGAAGAAGCCATGACGGCTCTGGCCCTGGTCTATCCGGTGCAGAATATCATAAATGCTATCGCCATCGGCTTTGCCATCGGAATCAATGCTGTCATTGCACTGTACCTGGGAGCCGGAGACCAGGAAAATGCGGATAAAGCCGCAACGCAGGGATTACTGCTTAATCTTTTTCATGGGATTGTATTGGCCCTGGTATGTACGGCAGTCATGCCTGGATTTCTGCATCTGTTTTCCTCAGATGAGACTGTGATTTCCATGTCACTGGAATATTCCGGACGAGTTTTCCTGTTTGCGCCGGTTATCACATCTGGTCTGGTATTTGAAAAGCTTTTTCAGGCAGTGGGGAAAATGAAGATATCCATGTTCAGTATGATGTGCGGTTGTGTGGCAAATATTATTCTGGATCCTTTGATGATTTTCGGAGCAGGTGTATTCCCGGCTATGGGAATTGCAGGAGCCGCCTATGCTACCGGCATCGGACAGGTGATAACCCTTGCCGTATATCTAATCTTCTACAAAGCGGCTTCCATCCCTGTAATAATAAAAAGAAATGCTCTCCGTCCCAATCAAAACATAGCGGCAAGGCTATATTCCATCGGTATATCGGCAGCTCTGAACCTGGCGCTGCCCTCATTGCTGATTTCGGTATTAAACGGAATACTGGCAGAATTTTCTGACAAATATGTACTTGTGTTGGGCGTCTATTATAAACTGCAGACCTTTATCTACCTGACAGCTAACGGCATCATCCAGGGAATTCGGCCGCTGATGGGATACAATTACGGGGCCGGAGAAAAATTAAGAGTGCGAAAAATCTTCCATACCACTCTGGCTCTTACCGCCGGTGTCATGGCAGTGGGAATGGTGCTTTCCTGGGCTGTCCCGGCATGGCTGATGGGATTGTTTACCAACCAGTCGGAAACACTTGCAAATGGTGTGACAGCGCTGCGTATTATCAGCCTTGGCTTCATAATATCAGCGGTATCGGTTACCTGTTCCGGCGCTTTAGAAGGACTGGGAAAAGGTGTCCCGTCTCTTTGCATTTCCTTACTGCGTTATATTGTAATCATTATACCGTTATCTTTTCTGCTGAGCAGGGCCTTGAAAGCAGAAGGCGTCTGGTGGGCATTTTGTATTACAGAATTTATAGCAGCCGGAATTTCATATTATATTTATTGCAAAAACGAGAAGCTTCCTGTTCCCGGGAATTCAGACCTGCAGCGCTCCGCTGAAAGCTGACACGCTTCCTCGCTTCCTTCACAGGTTCAGCTCATATTTTAAACTGTTCGGTATTCCTCTGGGCCCGCGCACCGCATATATGCCGAACTCCTTTTTCAATCTGTCGAAAGTAAACTTTCCGGAATCATATCTTTTCAGAAGTTTGATTTTCATCAGCATACTGATTGTCAGATTTTTATCCTGATACCTGTAAGGAATATCTGTCTCCATCACTCTGCACTGATAGAGAATCGCCGATACCGGGGCAGCCACATACAGGAAAACCGTATCGCCGGTCTTAATGCCGCTGCCCTGCTTCCAGTCGATCACCTCCGCTTTGTCAAAGGCGTGTATAATATCATAGAACTTTGGATTCGCCGGAATAATCCATTCCTTCGGCGGGCGGATTTTCTCCTTCTTTTTCTTCGACGCAGTGGCAGCATAGCTTATATCGATCAAGTCACAGACTTTATCCTTCTCTACAGTACCGTTCAGAAGCACCGTAATCCAGTGCTGCTTATTCATGTGGTAGGCAGGAAAAATTCCCTGTTCCTGTATCAGTACGTCCCGCAGCATCATATCGTCTATTTTCAGGTTGAGGGCATCGACATATCCTTCTCCGGAAAGTCCCAGCTTATCCCTGTCTACACACATGGCCAGCGCAAACCACTTCTTGTTGTCGCTGTGGCGGAAGACAGCGCTGGTATTGTCCTTCGCCCAGGGATACTCCGGCGTGGTTTTGTATTTCTTTTTTATATAGGTAAAAATATATTCACGCATTCTTATGTCCTCCTGTTCCCCGCCGCCTTGCCAGCAGCCAGGCCATGATGTGTACAGCCTGCTGGACTTCCATCCGGGAATCGGTAAGAAGATCTCCGAAAGTCAATCCATTCATCCTGTACGATATGTTCTGTGTGCATTTCCTCCCACGCCAGATTCCTATCATCCTCGCTGCCTGTCATTTCTCTGCTGATATTCATGCATCTATCTCCTCTTTTATTCAAAATCCGTTATTTGTACTCACATATTACTATCCGACACGCTGCCTTACAAGAGCTTTCACTATACATTATTCTCAACACACATCAGATTTTTTTATTATACCTTAAAATCTCTGCTGTTACCAGATTGCAAATACAAAAACCGGGAAAAGCGCTTTGTATATTTTCTCCAAAAACTACTTTGAAGAATTATGCAAAACATACAATTTGTCAAAAACAGCATACCGAAAAAACGAAATATTTACAAAAAGCACATAATAATCTATGGTTTACTTACACTACATCTGCCGTCCTTACGGCAAAAATTGCGGCAGGTATCACTGAATGACTACGCGGTACCATATGCCTTAAAGATCTCCCAAACTGAAGTGCCGTTCACACGGCGGAATGAGAGGAAATATGCAAAATCCGGGAAAGAAGTACAAAGCACTGATATTTGACTATGACATGACCCTTGCGGACACAGGCCCCATTATTGTGTCCCTTCTGAATCAGACGGCAACGCATTTCGGATACTCTGAAAAACCTTATGAACAGGTAGTTACCATGATTGGCCACACCCAGGTGGACATGCTTCGTTTTCTTACGGAAGAGACCGATATGGATAAGATTCTTACTATAAGAGAATATTACCGTGCCGTCTGCAGACAGGAAATGTGTAAAAGGACCACCTTTTTCCCGGGGCTGGAAGAAAGCCTGAAACGTATGACGGAAAATGGAGTGAGGCTGGGCATCCTCTCTCTGAAACTTAAGGACCTGATACTGGCCTCTCTGAACAAGTATCACCTGACCCAATATTTTGATGTAATATTCGGCGCGGATGAAATGCCGGCGCCCAAGCCGGACGCCGGAGGATTATTTTGCATCCTGGAGAAGCTGGAACTGACGGTGGCAGACGTGCTGTATGTGGGAGACAGTCTGGTAGACCAGGAGACCGCCCGGAATGCGGGCGCAGATTTCTGTGCCATGCTGTCCGGGGCTACTCTGAGAGAGCAGTTTGAGGAAGGTTTCGTGAAGCTCTTCTGTTCCTCTCCCGGGGAGCTGGCAGATGCCATTTGTAATTAAATCTTCCGGTACACACTTCCTTTATGAGGAGCTCTTCCTGGAACAGCGCACATAAATGTCTGCGAAAATAAATACCAAAAAACCAAGGCAATACCATATGACTATGGTGGAATACATTTAGTTAATTGTGCAAATAGCACAATTTGTCAAAAATAGCCTACATGAAAAAATGAAATATTTACAAAAAATACACAATAAACTATGGTTAATATACGCATTGACCAAAACGAAACAGGAGGAAAAACATGGCAAAGAAAAAAGAAGGGACAGCCGTCGCAAAGAAAAAAGGCATGTCATTCGGACAAGGAATACGTCACAGCTGGCAGTTATATGTACTGCTGCTTCCGGCACTGATTTATCTGTTTGTATTTGACTATATGCCATTATATGGAATGCAGATTGCTTTTAAAGACTTTCTGCCGGGACTGGGTTTTTCCGGAAGCCCCTGGGTGGGTCTGAAACACTTTAAGTATTTTGTGACCTCACCGCAATTTTCTGTTCTCATCAGAAATACATTGTTGCTGAATGTACTGCGGCTGGTGTTCTGTTTTCCTTTTCCTATTTTTCTTGCGCTGCTTCTGAATGAAGCCCGCAATGCAAAATTTCAGAAGATAATACAGAATCTGACATATGCGCCTCACTTCATCTCCACCGTTGTACTGTGCGGTATGATTATCAGCTTCACCTCTCCTTCCACAGGCGTCATCAATACCATGATCCAGGCACTGGGAGGTCAGCCCATTGATTTCATGGGACAGGAAGGATGGTTTCGGCCGGTTTATATCATTTCGGAAATCTGGAAAACCACCGGATGGTCCTCTATCATCTACCTGGCCGCGCTGGCAGGAATTGACCCTTCCCTGCATGAAGCCGCCCGTGTGGACGGCGCTTCCCGGTTCAAGAGAATCATACATATCAATATCCCGGGAATCGCTCCTACCATCATTATTCTGCTGATTATGGAAGTGGGCAAAATGATGAGTCTGGGCTTTGAGAAGGTATACCTCCTTCAGAATTCCCTGAACCTGCCTGTGTCGGAAGTGATCTCCACATACGTGTATAAGACAGGACTGCTGGGAGCGAAATTCAGCTATACCACTTCCATCGACATATTTAATTCCGTTATCAACTGTATTCTGCTGCTGATTGTGAATAAGATCTCCAGCGCCGTCAGCGAGACAAGTTTGTTCTAAGTTCGTCTGTGACTTGGAACGTAAAGTATCGATGGCGCACGAGAGGAACTTTCATGAGTGCACTTTCGGATGAAAGTTTCTCTCATAAGAGGTACGCCGAAGATACTTTACTCAATTGCCGCAATTCGGCAATTTGTGCCGGTCGTACAGCGACTTTACCGATCACGAAGCATCCAGATCCGGAAGAATTTACAGATGCGGACTATGCGGCTGTAAACTACTCCCCAGTGTAAAGGCATGATCGATTCGTGACGGAACTAAAATAGGAGGAACATAAATGAAAGAAAAGACACAGCCATCAAAAATCCGGGAAAGAGGCATGGAAAGGGTATTCAACTGGGCAATTAACATTCTGCTGCTGTTGTTCGGTCTGATTGCCCTGTACCCGCTGCTCTTTGTACTCTCCGCCTCCATCAGCGATCCCACGGCGGTCAACAGCGGAAAATTGCTGCTTTTTCCCAAAGGCTTCAACCTTGAAGGCTATAAACAGATTTTGAAAAACAGCTGGGTACTGATCGGCTACCGCAACAGTCTCTTCTATGCGTTGGTGGGAACCATTCTGAATCTGGTGGTCACCATGATGGCAGGTTATGCGCTGTCCCGTAAGGACTTGTACGGGAAAAAGCTTATCACTTTGTATATGATGTTCACCATGTGGTTCAGCGGCGGCATGATTACGAAATTTATCGTGGTCAACAACATCGGCCTGTATGATAAATGGTATACTCTGCTGGTACTGGGACTGGTATCCATGTACAACGTCATCATCACCCGTTCCTTTATCGCGGGCAGTATTCCCGGAGAACTGCAGGAGTCAGCCAGAATCGACGGCTGTGATGATTTCGGAACTTTTTTCCGGATTATAGTACCGTTGTCCAAACCGGTTATTGCAATCCTGAGCCTCTATTACGGCCTGGGACACTGGAACAGTTATTTCAATGCCTTAATCTATCTGAAAGATAAAAATAAACAGCCTCTGCAGATTTTCCTCAGGGAAATTCTGGTGTTGAATCAGGCTATTGACGTAAACAGTGATGAGCTGGAATCCATGATTGAAAGGGCAAGAATGGCTCAGAGCATGAAATATGGGCTTATCGTTGTAGCTTCCCTGCCCATGCTGATTATCTATCCTTTCCTGCAGAAATTCTTCGTGAAGGGTGTCATGATAGGCTCCGTGAAAGGATAGTAATAACATCAGGTTTTACCCGGGCATAATACATATTATCAGTCCGGTTAGCAACTATACACATTTTTACATAAGTAGGAGGTAATTTTATGAAGAGAAAATTGTTGGCGGCTCTTCTGGCAGGCACGATGGTTCTATCCATGGCAGCCTGCGGAAACAATGATTCCGGCACTTCATCCCCCGCGAATGAAAGCAGCTCTGCAGAAGGCAGTTCCGGGAGCAGTTCCGCGGAAAACAGCAGCGAGGCCGAGACCCCGGATTCCGATGAAGTCATTGAAGTCACTATGATGGTGGCTACCAAATCCGGTCAGGGCGACTGGAATGATTACTGGCTGATGGACAAGATTGAAGAGACCTGCGGTATCCGTTTTAAGGTAGATCAGATTATAAAGGATGCATGGTCAGAAAAGGAAAGTCTGGCATTTGCCACCAACGACCTTCCCATGGTATTCTTAAATGATCTGACAGATACAGAGCTTGCAACTTACGGAGCACAGGGACTGCTTCTCCCGCTGGAGGATTACATCTCCAAAGAGACCATGCCTAATCTGTATGCGGCGATGGAGAATGATAATGTGGACCTGCTGGCAGGTATGACCTTCCCGGACGGGCATATCTACTCTCTGAGAGGCTACACGGCCAATCCCCGTGAAATGGCGAAGAACCGTTGGTTTATCAACAAAACGTGGATGGAGAGACTGGGTATCGAGAAAATGCCCGAGACTCTGGACGAGTTCTACGATTATCTGGTGGCAGTGCGTGACGGCGATCCCAATCAGAACGGCGACACCACAGACGAGATTCCTCTGGGCGGTTCCTACAAGGAAGAAGATTCCTTCTATTACAGTGCCTTTATTCCCATTCTGGCAGGCTTCGGCTTCCTGGGTGACCCCAGCGGAGCAGACTATCAGGTGGACGACAACGGAAAAGTATTCTACATTCCGGCGCACGAAAACTATAAAGAGTTCCTGAAATACATGCACAAGCTGTATTCCGAGAAATTGCTGGATCAGGAATACTTCACCCAGACCGCAGAGCAGCGGAAGGCAAAGCAGGCGGAAGACAAGTATGGCGCCTTCACGGATTATGCTTCCTGGATGAACATTTCAGACATTAATGTGTCAATACAGTTCCGGGGTCTGGAGCCCTTCACCAGCGAATTTAACAGTGAGAAAATGTGGCCCTCCAAGGATATGCAGTTCAACGGCGGACTGGTTATCACCAACAAAGTGACAGATGAAGCTGTCATCAAGAAGCTGATTTCCATGGCTGACTGGTTCTATTCCGAAGAAGGAACCTACACCATTGTCCGCGGTGTGCCGAAGGGAGAATTTACGGCAAATCCCGAGTACGGCTGGTGGCTGGGTGAAACCGACAGATTCGGTACTGTGAAAGTGGAGAATGAGTGGGACAGGGAAAAATATGAGAAAGTAGGCCAGTGGAGAGATGCCGAGGTTACCCCGGGCAACAGTTACTTCCCTATGGGCCAGACACTTGCTCTGACCTCCACCACCATTTATAAGGAAGAGGATTATGTTCTTATAGAGGATGAGGCCGTTACGAACAACAGTCGTCTCACCACAGATATTATGGCAAATCTGTATGACTATTTGAAGGTAGGCTGGCCTGGAACGGTTAAGTTTACCCAGGAAGAAAATGATGAAATCAGCCTGATTGAGACAGACCTGCGGAACTACAAGGAGACCATGGAATCCAAAATGATCAACGGAGATCTGGATATCGACGCCACCTGGGATGAGTATATTAAAGGACTCAATGACAGAAAGCTTGATCGTTATGTGGAGCTTCTCCAGACAGCCTATGATCGCTGGGCTTCCTCGAAATAAAGGGATTGAATTTTTACAGAATCAGTGACACAATAACAGGAAGATGTGGATTACAGGTCCGCTCTTCCTGTATGTATTACAGGAAATAACAGGAGGAACTTATGCTCGGCAGAAGAATCAGAAACAGACAGTCCAGGATACTCATTTCATATATTGCATCTCTCGTGGCGTTTATCCTGGCGCCGATTCTTCTGCTGACAGGAATCTTTCTGTCCAACGGATTGCACCAGATGGAAGCGGCTTATGCGGTTTCTCAGGAATACACCTTGCGCCAGGCCATACAGAACATGGACGACGATATGAAAAGCTTCCGGCAGGTGGCGATTCAGATTGCCACAGATCCTGATGTAACTCCATATGTCCTTCATACCAATAGCTATGATACCATCCTCGCCATTCGAAAGCTGGCCATTTATCATGCCCAGGTAAGCTTTTTCGACGAAATGTATCTGCATATCAACGGCGACGGTAATCTGTATTCCGGAAATGGCGTAATCTCCGTGAACAATTTCAAGAACGTGGGATACCGTCCGCAGGGAGAGGAAAACAGGGAAGATTTCGACCGGTATATTGCAGAGGGACACCCCTTTGCCCTCAGCGTCAACGGAAATGGGGGATACCTGGTCAAGAAATATGACGCAAAAGAATATATCGCCATTACTTACCCGTGGGTAGATTCCGGCGTGCATCCTCTGGGTTCTGTAGTCGGGCTGGTGGAATCCAATTACTTTACAGATATGCTTGATATATCAGACAAACAGTACCACGAAAACATTTATCTCTTTGATGGCGACGATCAGCTGCAGTTTGAGCTGGAAAACGGTCTGGAATTTTCACCCGAAACATTAAAGCTGCTGACAGATACTTACAGAGAACCGGGAATTCACACAGGAAAGATTAACGGTATCTCCTGTTTTATCATCATGGGAGCGGCCCAGACTACCGGCTGGAAATATATTGCCGTAATACCAAGACCGCAGTTTTTCCTGAAGTATGTACGCAGTGAGAATCAGGTAGCAGCTGTAATTACTGTACTGCTGGTATTGTGTATCGTCTTTGGAATTGTGCTGGCCTTCAGGATGTATCGGCCCATCAGAAAATTATGGAGCATTCTGGAACATGTATCTCCTGAACAGCAGAATATTCTGGAAGGCCTCGAGCCGGAGATGGTCAAGCGCGGCGAGTGGGAGCATCTTCACACTTCTGTCACCAGAATTGCAGAGATGAACAAAACCATTGCCAGAGAACTGGAGGAGAATAAAGAAATGTATTCCCAAAGTATCCTGAAGGCACTCCTGCTGGGTGCGGTAAACGCAGAGCACGCACAGGACACACTGGCGGTTCAGGATATTGAATTCCGTGAACCCTGCTCTCTGGTTATAATACTGTATTGCATGTCACCCACGAGAGCCAGTCAGGCAGAGACAGCAAAAGCACTCATCGAAGAACAGGCCCTTCCAGGATTGCATGTTCTGATGCTTCCTGAGAATAACGGCTGTCTGACTCTGCTGTGGAATACTGACCCTGAGATGCCTCCCCTGGAAGAGAAAATCACAGATCTGTACAGTGTCATAACCGGTAAAACAGAGCTGGATTGGCTGTTTGCCGTGGGAAGCTGCTGCGATAACCTGAATGGTATAAGCACATCCTATCTGGAAGCACTTGCCGTAGGGGACAGTATGCAGGAAAAAGGCCGCTCCGGAATATATCATTATGGAGAATTCCGAAAGGTACAGGAGAGTAATGAATTGTATCAGGATATTCTGGCCTATGTGGATGCTCATTATGATGACAATGATATCAGCCTCTCCGGGCTGGCGGAGAAATTCAGCCTGTCTTCCTCTTATCTGAGCAGATTTTTCCGGAAATGTTCCGGCATGAATTTCCTGGAATATGTCACAAAGCGGAGGATTAAGAAAGCCTGCTGCCTTCTGCGGGACACAGATTTGAAGATTAAGGACATTGTGGAACAGGTAGGATATTTCGATGTGGCCAGCTTCACCAAAAAATTCAGAAATACCATGGGTGTCAGTCCTGCAAAATACAGAGAACAGGTTCGGCAGGATACAGACAACGCAGATAAGGCAGAAGAATAAGGCAGACCCTATAAAAGGAGGAAAATATGCAAACAACATTATATATGCTTCAGGAACAGAGTCATACCCAAATGATGTCCTATGTCCTGCAAAGTATGGAAGGAAAGCTCGTGGTCATCGACGGCGGAACAGCCAAAGATGCCGGACATCTGCTGGACACCCTGATTCGTCTGGGAGGTCCCGAACCCACAGTGGATTTATGGCTGCTGACACATCCCCACTCCGATCATGTGAATGCCCTGCTGGAGATTTTCTCCAGACCGAATCCCCTGAAGGTGAAAAAAATCTACAGCAAATTCCTGTCATATGAATTCTATGAGAAATATGACGAGACAGGTGCCCGTGGAGCTCGTGTTACAAGTGCATTTAATAAGTTTAAAGAATCCCACAGAGAAATCTGCCTGCCTTTTGAAACCGGGCAGAAATTCACCGTTGATTCCATAGAGATCAAAGTACTGTATGTGCCGGATGAATCCATCACAGAGAATACCATCAACAATTCTTCCGTGGTATTCCGGGTGGATGCGGAGGGACAGCGGATTCTCTTCATCGGCGATCTGGGGGAGGAAGCCGGCGACAGAGTGCTGGCTCTTGTGCCTCATGGAGAATTGCGGGCAGATTTCGTACAGATGGCTCATCACGGACAGAGCGGCGTGAAAAAAAGCTTTTATGAAGTTGTGGCTCCGAAAGCCTGTCTGTGGAACACCCCCCAGTGGCTCTGGGATAACCAGCGTCAAGGGGAACCTTACAATTCCGGTCCCTGGAAAACGGTAGAAGTACAGGGCTGGATGAAAGAGCTGGGAGTGCGGCACCATTTCATTACAAAGGACAGAGAATACGTATTGCCCCTGCCTTATCCCGTAGGGTAATCTGCTTCCAGTACAGCCAGACCAAGTTTTTATGCCGCAAGAGAAGAATTGGATTCACAAAATAGCCCAACAGGAAAGGAAAATGATCAAAAAATGCGCAAGCTTATCTTCTTCGACATTGACGGAACTCTGATCAGCAAAGGAAATCAGGTTCTCGGAGAAAGCACAAAGGAGTCTCTCCGCAAGGCGAGAGAAAATGGACATATCTGCATAGTCAACACCGGCAGAACCTGGCGGATGGTAGGGGACTGGCTTCCACAGCAGGCAGAATTTGACGGCTATCTGCTGGGATGCGGCACCATGGTAAGATACAGAGGGGAGGTTCTGCTGCACAGAACCTTTTCTCCGGCGGATGCCCGCAGGATTATGATTGCTCTGGATGAATGCGGAATTGATGCCCTTCTGGAAGGCGCCGACAATAACTATGCAAAGGACATTAGCAAATTCCAGTCAGAAAGCTTTCGGGATCATATGCGGAGACGTCATCCGTCAGATTGCCTTCCCTGGGAGGAAGCGGCCGGAAATTTCGACAAATTTTTTGTCAACCAGGTGGAATCACAGCGAATGGAGCTTTTTCAGCAGCAGTTCAAGGAAGAACTGAGCTTTATTGACCGAGACCGGGGGTTCTGGGAAATTGCCCCCAAAGGATACTCCAAAGGAAGTGCCATTGCATTTCTGGCCGACAGGCTGCAGATTCCCATAGCCGATACAGTGGCCGTAGGCGACAGCAATAATGACCTGGAAATGTTCCAATGTGCCGGCATCTGTATCGCTATGGGGAATGCTGCGGACAATATAAAGGATCTGGCAGATTTTATCACCACGGATGTGATGCAGGACGGCATACAGAATGCACTCCGATGGCTGGAGGTTATCTAACTATACAAAATAGGATCATTTTCATTTACCTGCTGCCATGTTTCATTTTAAGAGTGCCAGCTATGCCTGTCCTGAAAGTCTGTATCTCACTAAAATAGGAAATGATTGCATTTTAAGATAAAAACCATGTCTGCCGCGTCCGCATGGAACTCTGCAGATTACGGAAAGGGAGGAAACACTGTATGAGATTATCAACAACCACAGGATTTTACAGACATCGCCCAAACGGAATTGAGATTCCGATGACCGAATGTGTCAGAAAACTGCATGCCATCGGATATAAGGATGTGGATCTGAATTTCTGTCTGACCAAAAAAGATACCCCTGAGAAGGGAAAATGTAAGGAACTGGAGCCGGATAACTGGCATGACTGGGTTCTGGAGATGAAGGAACTGCTGGCCGAACTGAACATGACCGCCAGCCAGGCACATGCCCCCTTTTATAATGTGCTGGATAAGGATTATCCTGACAGGGAACATACGGAGGAAATCGTACGCCGCTCCATTATGGCGGCCGGAGAGCTGGGTGTGAAGGCCATCGTCATTCATGCCGGCTTCCATCTTTATGATAACAACTTCCGCAAATGCCTGGAAGACAATATGGAATATTACAAGCCTCATCTGGAGCTGGCCGCCCGTTACGGTCTCTCTGTGGCAGTGGAAAATATGTTCGACAAGTCGGATCCTTCGCGGAAATGCAGGCGGGACCGTTTTGCCGCCAGGACGGAGGAAATCATAGAGATTGTGGACAGGCTGTCGGGACAGTATGACAATGTGGGCATCTGCTGGGATTTCGGCCATGCCAATATGATGGGCTGGAATCAGCCCCAGGCCTTGGAAATGATGGGAAAACGTTTGATTGCCACCCATGTACAGGACAATTATGCGGACAGTGACCACCATCTCCTGCCCTACCACGGCACCATCGAGTGGGCGCCCATTATGAAGATGCTGAAAAAGATTGATTACAAAGGTGTATTCGCCTATGAGACCCACAAGGCAGCCGAACGGGTTCCGGAACCTGTCATCGACGCTCTGCTGACCTATTCGCTGCAGCTGGGGAAATATCTGGTTTCTTTGTATGATATGGCAGAGTAACCGGAAGCTCAAACTGCTGATTCTGCAGAATGTTTTATCTTTGGAGTGTTCGAATTGACATTCAACTTTGTATTGATATATGCATTGAAGCGTATGGAGGAATAATCATGATTCTCACATTTATGGGTACGGGGGCCTCGGAAGGGGTTCCCGGCGCCTTCTGTCAATGTCCGGACTGCAGGGAAGCCCGAAAGCTGAGCGGCAGGGAGCTCCGCAGCAGATCTCAGCTGTTGATTAACCGCGATCTGCTCATCGATATGGGTCCGGAGACCTACTGGAAGTCCGTGCTCTATGGAATTGAATTATCCCGGGTAAAATATCTCTTCATCACCCATTCTCATTGCGACCACCTGGATGAGAAGCTTCTGGGCTTCCGGGGTGCGTGGTTTGGCAAGGAAATGATTGAGCCGGTGCTGCACGCCTATGGCAATGAAAAAGTTGCACAAAAAATAAATACCCGTCTGGAGGGCTGTCAGGCAAACGGCATAAAGGAAGCAACCTGCATGCAGACAGTGCATCCGTTTGAAACGATACAGACGGATGGTTACAGTATCACCCCGCTGCCTGCTATTCATGCCCCGGGGGAAGAGGCTTTGATTTATCTCATAGAAGATACAGAGGGAAAATGTGTCCTCTATGCCACTGACACCGGAAAGCTTACGGAAGATACTTACGCATTTTTGAATGGGAAACATCTGAACTGCGTCATTATGGACTGTACCCTGGGAGCGAAAGCTGTCACGGACACTTATCACATGGGCTTGAGAGACAACAAAATTATTCAGGAACGGCTGAATTCCATGGGTATCACAGGCAATGGCACTCGTTTCCTTTGTACCCATGTCTCACATGGCACAGGAGGATACCAATATCTGGCTGATTGTGCGGAGGCGCTGGGCATGGAGCTGGCCTGGGATGGGATGATGGCAGAAGTATAGTGCAAAAATACATTAATCTACTACTTCAAACATGCGCTGAATACGCAGAAAGGCATAAACATGAAGCAGAAAACTAATATGAAAGAAAAACTGCGCCGGCAGGAGCTTTGTATCGGTACCCACGTCTCACTGGGAGAGGGGCTCGTCAGTGAAATGATGGGGTATCTGGACTATGATTACTTGTGGATTGATATGGAGCATTCCTGTATCAATCTGGCCCAGCTGCAGAATCACCTGATGGGAGCCAGAGCCTCCGGAATCAATGCGATAGTGCGGATTCCCTGGAATGATGCCGTGCTGGCGAAACCGGTAATGGATGCCGCCGCGGACGGCATCATCTGCCCCATGATACATTCCTATGAAGAAGCACAGATGGCTGTGAAGGCCACCTCCTATCCTCCCCGGGGCGTGCGGGGCTATGGACCCAGGCGGGCCTATATGTTCGGGGAAATTGATAATGACGAGTATCTGGCACATGCGGACGAAAAACTCATGCGTTTTATCCAGCTGGAACATATCGGTGCCGTTCAGGATTTAGACCGCATTCTGACCATAAAGGAAATTGACGCTTTCATTTTCGGTCCCAATGACCTGTCCGGTTCCCTTGGCAAGCTGGGACATACGCAGGATGCGGATATCCGCCGGATCATTGACGATGCCATTGGGAAAATCCGGGCCGCCGGGCGGGTAGCCGGAGTTTCTCTGGGAAGTGCGGACGAAGAGACTATCAGGGACTGGTATGACAGAGGTGTCAGGATGATTTCCACAGGCTTTGATGTGAGTTATATCATGGATGGCGCCAGGGCAAATCTGGCTGCAATGAGGCGGGCCTGTCGATAACGACAGCCCCGCCCTTCCGCATTCCATTCTTATCACTCAATTTAGCTAAATCTCTTTACAATTTCCCTGTACATTTCTTTTACTCATAATACCGCCGTAAACTATGATCCACCATTATTATTCATATCAATCAGAAGCACAATTCCGAAGAATAAGTGTATTAACAGAACATATTTCACAGTCAGTCCTTATATTCAAACTTACAGAAAACAATAGTTCTGCGATTCCAGGTATAAGTCATCAGTACTTCCGACTTCTCATTACAGATCACAGCCGGATAACAGAAGATACCCTCCTCCGTCTCCAGGTCGGTCAGATGTGTGAAGGTCTCCCCATTGTCCCGGGATACCAGCACGGAGAGAGGTGTGCGCGGTCCCCTGTAAACGCCGGGATAGTTCTCTCTGGGGTTGCAGGCCAGCACAATATCCCCGTTTTGCATTTTCACCAGATCTATGCCGCTGTTATTGTTAGGCAGGCCTGTGTCATAGGCCGTACACCAGGTTCGACCGCCGTCTGCGGAATCGCTGCGGAAAATGCGGGACGAAGTACTTCTCAGAAGCATATGTACATCCCCTGCTTTATCCTGCCACAAAGTGGGCTGAATGACTCCTTTCCCGAAAATGTAATGTTTATTATAAGGACGGTTCATCACTCTTGAATCCATGCTGCAGCGACGCAGAGGAACCGTCTGGCTCACTTCCCAGGTTGCGCAGTCATCTGTGGAAATATCCACGAAAGCATCCCATGTATTCCCTTCCAGGGACCCCGGCGCCAGGATGGTGCCATCCATGAGACGGATAGGCTTATTTTTTACCGGGCCGCGACCGCCAGTTTCGTCTCCCTCCACCATTTCTCTGGGTTCTGTAAAAGTAGCACCGTCGTCATGACTCTCCATACACCAGGTCTTCCAGCTGGGAATCTCAGCCCCTACCTTATAGAAAAGAACAATAGTACCGTCCATTTTCTGGAACAGAACGGGATTCCACATGGCAGTTCCCCGCACATCCACTACTTTACGGGGTTCCTCCCATTTGCCTTCCACCTTTCTGGAAATCCAGATAGCCACATCCGGCGCCTTCTCCCAGCTCCCGCCAAACCAGGCGGCAACAACGGTTCCCTCCGCCGTCTGTACCAGAGTGGAAGCATGAGCGCTGTCAAAGGCTCTGTCTTCTTTTACGATAAACTCCCGCGTAAAATTTCTGATGCGCATGATATTCTCCTCATCTTTCTTCTGCAGTCCATCCCTCTGCAATTTACAGATTTTAGGATTTGGCAGTATTTTTTATAACAGTTCCCTGTTCTGGCCAAACTGTTATCTGCTTTCATGTTATCATGCCGATTTGCATCCGACAATTGGTTTCCTTTTATGAGCAAAATTTACATAGCTGCAAAAATGAATATGTAGCGTTTCATCAGTTTCTATTTTACCCTCTCAAAAATGTATTCCGTTTCTGTAGACAATCCTTCTCTGAACACATACCCCAATCGGTTGTACTTTTTTATATCCACAGGATTCTCTACCCTCTCCTCCGCCATAAACCTTGCCATATCGCCTCTGGCCATTTTGGCATATGTGCCTTTTGTGACAAGCTTTCCATCCACCTTCTCGCAAAATGTAATGCTTATGTATTTGTCATCCTCTTTGAGATAGTTCTCGATACATCTCGAATACTCTTTGGAAGCAAGATTTATGATAATTCCGCTTTCATCTCGAATCGCTTTATACAATCTGTTTCCCCAGAGCTCATATAGATCCTTATATTCGCCGATAAATGCCTTTGCCTGCATCTCAAGCCTGTATGGCGTCACCCCGTCCATCGGCTTTAACACACCATAAAATCCGGACAGTATCCGTAAATGTTCCTGTATGTAATCATACTGTCCACTTTCAAATACCGCCGGCGCCATATATTGATAGGCGATTCCTTCATAGGACAGCACTGCCGGTGTCAGATTATGGCGCAGGTCCATATGCTCCAGCCGTTCAAAGTTCTGTTCTGCTATTTTATCATTGCATTTCCAGAGATTCTTTAACGCTTCTTGAGATTGTCCCTTCAACCATTCCAGAATCTCCTCCGCCTGATCCAAAAGCTCCGGCGCCCCTATAGGCGCCAGGCTGTCTGAATTCATTTTCATTTTCTTTGCCGGTGACAGTATAATCTTCATTACACCTCTCCCAGCATCTTCTCCGGGTCATCCGCGGCTTTTACTTTATCGTTGGCTTTGATAATAATCCCTTTTTCATCAATCAGATATGTGGTCCGAACCACTCCCATGGATACTTTCCCGTAATTCGTCTTCTCTTTCCAGACGTCATAGGCTTCAAGCACCTTCCGCTCCGGGTCTGCAAGCAGAGTAAAGGCAAGACCATATTTCTCTTCAAACTTTTTGTGAGAGGCGACGCTGTCCTTGCTGACGCCCAGCACTGCCGCCCCTTTTTCCTGAAACTGCGGATATCTCTCGGAAAAGCCGCAGGCCTGCTTTGTACAGCCCGGGGTGTTGTCCTTCGGATAAAAATATAAAATTACTTTCTTTCCCGCATAGTCTGATAGCTTGTGCATCTTTCCGTTCTGGTCCGGCAATTCAAAATCCGGTGCTTTTGTTCCAATTTCTAACATGTTGGGTTCCTCCTGGTTTAAATACACTAAAAATTTACTATTCTGATTACAGCATTATAACTTTAAAAGCAGACTTCATTCGATTAAAATTCCAAGATAATAATACTACATTCTTAATAACTTTTGAACACCCAAATAACAGTTCAAGAACCTATCTAAACTATTATCTCTCACTTTAACAGGTATACGTTTAGTATTTATTGCCTTGACAATTGTATAATACTATAGTATGCGAATATGCATAAAGAGCGAATATTGTCGAAAGTTTATATTCAATAATTCTGTCATTTAATTGCGTTTCTGCGTTTTTCCATTGGAATAGATTTAAGTTTAGGTTAAAAAAGGCAGAGACACCACCTTTCTTCCATACTGATGCTTTAACACATGGGGAACGAATCGAGAGACAGAAGTTGTCCTCTCTTTCCACGCTTATTATATTCTGCTTTCTGTAAAATATCAACAAAAACGGAATGAGTTCCATCTTTTTCGTCATTTAAGCAAAAAGAGGAATTCATTCCGTTTTTAATCTCCGAAGGCTATCTCTATTTTAATACTTTATGTTTGACAGAACATTAACCTTTTCCGCGAAGTCTGTAATCTTCCAGTCATTTCCTTCCTTTTCCACCACATGTTTGCAGCGCTGCGCCAGCAGAGCCAGCGGCTCTCCGGTTTTCTGTACAAAGTAGGTCTCCCTTGTTGTCACAATAGCTTGCTTGCTTCAAGATGGCATATCTCATGGTATTTGTCAACCCGGGACACTCCTGTACTGTGTAGTCAAAAGCTCCACTTTGTAGGGATGAGGTATTGTCTTCGGCCGTACAAAGGAATCCAGCTGAACCATGGTATAAATATTTTCATTCTTCCACAAGTCCACCGAAGTAATGGGCTCAATCTGGAACGGATCCCCTGCTATAATGAATTTCTCCGGCGTTTTCCTGTAAAGCGGATACACAATGTTTGCCAGAGGAATCATGGAGGCCTCATCCATCACAATATAGTCCCACCTGATTCCCTGGAGGAAAATCCGCTCGCCAGGCGGCATGAAAAAGTCATAGGGAAACCTGGCAATAGTCGTTATCGTAACTGTCCGGTGGAGCCCGCGAATATCAAAGGTTTTGTCCTTATATACGGGGCTTTGTTCGATTTCCCCGTCTCCGGTGGCGCCGAACCGGATCAGCCAGTCCTCATAAGAATGATCCGTGCCCAAAACTTCCATTATCCTGCGGGCCAGAACATCCGCTGATTTGTTGGTAGGTGTCAGAACGAGAACCTTACACTTCTCCTTTTTCTTCATCAAAGGCAAAAGCACATTTTTCGCCAGATAGGTGGTTTTCCCGGTACCGGGAGGGCCGAAGATAAATTCGATATTCTGGCAGAGATGCTTCTGCATGTTGTAATCATCGGTAAGCTCAAGCCTGGCAAACTGTTTTCTCAGCTCTTCCAGAAGAAACGCAGGGCTCTTCGCATCGATGGTCGCCGCCGTTACTGTCGAAAGGTCAATCCCCTCTATGTCGGCGCCATTTTTCAATTTCACCCGCAGCGTATAGGATTTCACGCTGGCTACTTCAATGGCCGCCGTCCTGGTCTGAGTTCCCATGTGAAGCACCAGTGGAATGTCCGACAAGTCCTCCATAAACTGCGGAATATATCGGTTTGGATACTTCAGAAGCAATGTGCGCTTTGTATCAGGCTCTTTTTCCACTTTCCCGAAGCAGATTGACACTTCTTTGCTGTGAGAATTCGATTGGCCGCTGTTGATGCTCTCCATTTCCAGCAGCGTGTTAAACCATATAAATGTATACTTTTCAGCGTTTTTCGCCTTCTTCTGGAGTTCCTCATAATACACTATTCTTTCAATTTCAGCCGCGCTTTTCTGCTTTGCCTGCTCGATCTTTTTACTATAATCCACAGCGGAAGGCATAAGCTCATCCCAGTCTGTATCACCGTCATCCTCCTGTTCGCTTTCACAGGCTTCATCGACCGCGTCTCTTGTCGGGATTTCTCTGGTTCGACGCAGGATATCTTTTACTACGTTAACTGCAGCGCTATTGCGCTTACGATCTCCATGCATTGTCGACGAACTGTTTTTCACGCTGCCGGCGTGCACGTCTGACTCTTCATCAGGCCTTGTATCTGATTCATTCGCCGGTTCACCTCCTGACCGGCCGCCGGCTGATTCATCCATCTCCTCACCATCTGCATTGCTGAAACCTTCGTCCGGCTCTTCCTCAAAAACATCATCAAAGTCCGCATCGGCAGCATCCGGTTGCGTATTCCACTGCCCTCCGCTTCCCCAGGCTCCCCGCTCCATTTCTTCCGCACGCCTCTGTGCCGCCTTCCGGAGCATGAACTCTCTGAATTCCTCTAAATCTGCCTCGTTTCCTATCCCATATTCCCTTAATTTATCGGCAAGTAATATCTTCTCCCTCTGCTCCTCCGTCAGATTGCTGTCGTCTTCCAGTACCTCCTCCCCTTCTTCCTCACAGGGTATCTTTAAAAAATCCAGCAACTGCTCCGCATACTCAGATGATATGTCATATATGGCAGACAGAGAGCTTCGGGTTACTTCCCGCGGCAGTACAAACTTACCTTCTTCGCTTACCATCCACTTACTGTTTCGCAGCAGAATGGCATCCGATGACTGAAAATGCTCTGTCTGAGGTGAATAGTAAAAATAGCTGCAGATACCTGTCAAAAGCGTAGATAAACTCCTGTGACGCCATGTGCCACATTTCGTCTCAATTATGTGCAGCAGACAGTTCCAGAGCAGAACCGACTTTTCCTTATCCTGGTTCTCCACAATATATTCAACGATTTCCTTACAGCCCTCGATGGTGGTCTCTTTCCATTTGTGCCCCTGGCTGGAATGAGGATGCGGAAGATCATTTCTTTTCGTCGAACTGAAATCGATTTCTGCGGTAATCAGGGTAATTTCCGACCTGACGCCCAGTTCCTTCAGAAATGTCAGGAGCAATTCTTCCTCCTTCGGGCCTACAAGCTTCCTGTATTCCTCCAATTCCAGAAAACGCACTTCCGTTTTTGTCTCCAGAAACGCTTTTATATCCGTTGTAGGAAGATATATGGTGCCGGCGGCGCCGCGATATATCTGTCCATCTTCGGTATCGTAATACGTGAGGAACTCACAATCTTTGATCAGCTCAATAAAATCATCGACCTCCTCATTGGAACATTTGCAGAAATATTTGAAAAACAGCATAAAATGTGGATGGGTATCTATCTCACCACCTTTTTCGTACTGTGGCAGGACTATGTTGTATATCTGGTCCTTAAGCGACGGCTGCCGGATTCCAACGGCATCTATGAATTTGCGGGTGTCCGGATTTTTCAGCAAATCCGGATGCACCACCCTGTAGTCAGTGATGTCCTTTACCGGCAGGAACAGAACCGGCTGTTCCTCTTTATCAAAAGCCGCGGCCGCCCTGCCGTTCTGATCCAGAAAAATCGGCTTGTTTTTCACAATGTCCGTCCTGTGCCTGGTTTCAAACAGCCATTTGTAGAATTCATGCAGCCACTCTATAGATTGTGCTTCAATAAATTCCGCCGTAATCCCTTTTATATTCATAAGCACCTGCCTGACACCCACACGGGAAGTATAACCTCTGGAACGGCCATTGATAATCACGTCTTCGCTGAGATTCGTCTTCACCAGCGAATCCATATATGCGAATTGCGCCCTGTCAACACGCTGTACTTCGTCACGCCTTTTTGTCACGAATACCCACTGTGCATTCTCATCCCCGCAGATATCTCTCAACTGTTCATTGGAGAACAACTGCGGAAGCTGCGGTACCGCAGCCCAGTATGCATTATCCGAAGCTGCATATCCTTCCGTGGAAGGAAGAAGCGCCGCCTTCTCGAACTTTTCCCTGACAGCCTGATAGAAGGGCAGGAAAGACACCTTACCCTTGTCTGCCGGATCACTAAAATCCTCAGGATTCACCGGTATCATCGTAAGGATGGTATCTTCAATCAGGCGAATCGACTCCTTTTCATCGAGGAAAATCAGTATATTCCCCGTAACAGTGCCCGCTCTCTGAAGCTGGCTGTGAAGATTCCTCAGATTGCGCTGGCTATGGAGGGCATCGCAGACTGGCTGCATCAGGCTATGGCAAAAACGCTTTTTATACGGTTTCACAATGCAGATTATACGGTTATGTCCTTTCATGATAATTACTACTCTCAGGATAAAGTTGAGAAATTTCAGGAATTATTGAACTATATTGATAAGCATAATCTGACCGGTATGGTATATTTCGGCGGAGATTTTCGAAATGTCCCTTCAAAATATTTTGAGTCTCTGTCATGTCCTGTGGTTTTTGTCAACACGGTTCTGCCGGATCAGACCGGCACAGAGGCCTATTCCAGTGTGCAGGTAGATCATTATGGTACCGCGGCCAGACAGATGGAATATCTCATCACAAAAGGACACAGAAATATCTGCACTGTCATCTCTTCCACAATTGATACCAGCGCATACGGAATTCGTCGGGACGCCTATAGGGACGTTCTCCGCCGGCATGGTCTGGAACACAATCTGGCCTATATACAGGAAAGTCATTATCTCTGTTCCAACGCCTATCAATTGACTTATTCCTGTCTGAAAGCTCATCCGGAAATCACCGCTGTCTGCTGCTTTGCCGACGCCGTGGCCATAGCTGCTGTCAAAGCCATCCGCGATGCGGGCAGGGCACCGGGAAAGGATGTAGCCATCATCAGTTTTGACGGAATGGAGCACCTGCAATACTGCATTCCCTCCATCACCACCTTTGAGCAGCCGGAAGCAGAGATGATGGACTATGTATATGATTTGATACTTGGCCTGATGAACAGCAAGAGACAGCATCTGCAGATTACCCTCCAGACAAAATTTCAGGAGAACGAGTCCTGTTTGGGAGAGGTCCCAAATGCCCGGCCGGATCATCCCTGACAGCAGATGTTACCGGAAAAAGTAATAGGAAGGTACGCTTGTACCTTCCCTGTTCTGTCACGAAATTGCCTCTCCGCCGATTTCGTAATCGCTCCATGTCCCCATCTCCGGCCAGACTGCAATACAATCATTGAAAAAACAGGCTCCCTTGGGACCGCGCCACTTATTGGCATCGAATTTTATCGTCGGCAGAGAATAAATCCCCCCGTCTGCCCACTCTGCGGACTTAATCTGGAATAACACACCATCTTCCCACTGATAGAGCTTGTTTTTACTGCTTAAGTCCAGTTCCGTCAGATATCCTGCTTCTGCCAGCTCTTCCTGCGTCATTGTAAGTGATTCCACCTGATGCTGACAGCCGAAAATCCATGCGACAGCGCTCTTCTCCCCATTCGTCAGTTCTCCGGGCGCCTGTGACAAATCCACACTGACATATTTTATATTGTTGTTAAGCCCTTTATCTCTTTCCCACAGATCATTCAACACCTGAAGATACAGTCCGCACAGATCATAATACTCACTGCCCGGATTCTGCTCTGTCCCCTGGCTGTAGGCATAGATGGTAAGCTCTCCTCCCAGCTGGCCGGGAAATGTCTCCATGATATAAGCATTTACGATCTCTACCATCATGCCGTCTTCCAACATGGCTTTGTCTGCCTCTTCTCCGTCCAGGCAGATTTTGTACTTCGAATCATCTCCCAAAGACAGCGTATATACACTGCCCCATCCCTCTCCGGCCAGTACCAGATTGCCGGATTCGGCTCCATCCACTATACGGTACTTTAAAACATCCCCATCCTTCTGTTCTGTACCATCCTGCCCTTCTGCAGTACCACCGTCGCCTGTAGCGAAATCAGCAGGCTCCCCACTTCCACAGCCGGTCAGTAACAGACAGCCAGTCAGCAGAAAAGTAGTCAGCATTGTTTTTTTCATGGTAATATCCCCCTTTCCCCGATCTGTATGACTCTATAGACGCGTTTATTGCCAAAAAGTTCTTCCCGGACTTTATAATTTTTCCACTATGTTCACAGACACTCTGATTCGGTTACTCATAGACGAGCTTTGCTATACAATGGGTAATTCTAAGAATAAAATGCACTTGCTTCATTTGATGCAAATACGATAAAATCAATTAAATGGTTTAAAAAACAATAAAAAGGTTTAATTCGGTTAAAAATGTGTTATAATGGAATCCAAGACAGAATTTAATTATAAAACGGATAAGGAGGCTCGCATATGGAAATCAGAGCAGAAGATGTCTTCCGTCCCGGCGCATTTCCTGAATACACCTATATATCAAGAAAATCTGCCATTTCCGACCTGCCCTATGAATTCCGGTTGATGCAGGCCATCAAGGTATCCGGATTCCTGACTTCTCTGGTAGGCCCTTCCAAAATGGGAAAAACCATTTTATGCGAAAAGGTCATTGGCTTTGAACATATTGTGGAAATTTCCGGAGCAGACTTTGATGAGGATACGGATTTCTGGAAACTGGTCTCTGCCAAAGCCGGGCTTGCATACAAGGGCCAGTTTGCATCCGAAAAGCAGATTCCGAGCACCAGCGATAAATATACCAAAAAAGAAACCTTCTCTCTTACCAAGGATAAGATCATTGAATATTACAAGGAAAACAATCTGGTTCTGGTCATAGACGACTTCCATTATGCCCCGGAGGGAAAACGGATGCAGATTGCACAGCAGCTCAAAGACGCCATCCGCAGAGGCTTCAAAGCCATTGTCGTATCCCTCCCCCACCGGGCAGATGAAGCAATCCGGCAGAATGCAGACCTTTCCGGCCGTCTAAGCCTGATCAACATGGAGCCATGGGAAGTAGATGATTTAAAAGAGATCGCGAAACTGGGGTTTGGAAAGCTGAACATTTCCATTGAGGATTCCATTGCGGCGCAGATTGCCGTAGAAAGCCTTTCCTCTCCTCAGCTGATGCAGTATATCTGCCTGAACATCTGCACCATACTGGAAATGTCCGGGGAAGAAAGCCGGCAGATCCGCCAGGAAATTCTGGAAACTGCCTATCATTATACCACTGCAAACTTTGAATACGGAGATGTGGTATCTTTGATGCAAAAGGGGCCGAATACACGCGGTAAAAGCCGGAACACATTCCGGACCGTCAGCGGCCAGGAACATGACATTTACGATCTGCTTGTAAAATCTATTGCAGAAAATCCGCCCATTATGAAGCTGGCATTTGAGGATGTGAAAGAGCGCATCTACCGCCTGCTTGCAGACGACAGCAAAAAACCTTCCCCTCAGATGCTCCGGGAAAGTCTGTCAAAACTGAAAGAGCTTCTGTATGGGCGGGAAGATATCTTCAAGGTACTTGACTGGAAGGAAGGGAGTCTGTATATTTTAGACCCTCTGTTTCTGTTCTATCTGCGATGGGGAGGCGCACGCTGACAATAATGTTTAATGGTATAGACAGCTGCATAACAAGCATACCGGATGCCGTTACACGGCTGAAAAATGTAAAAGACGGTCAGGAATTTTCTATCTTTTTGGCTGGTTTGAGAACTTTTCTGCAAAAACTGGACAGCAGCCCGCAATGCCTGATGGAGCTGGAGCAGCGGGCATACTATGTCATAAATGAATACTCCGATAAAGAAACCAGAGATAATCTGGATGCTGCAAGGAAACGGGTCAGGGAATATCTGGAAAAGATCATGACCGGCTGCCCTGCAGACGACCGGCTTCTCACCGTTCTGATTTTCTGTAGCTTTTCGCGAAAAAGCAATATCGGTCCATACAGGAGATCATTGATGAGCAGTCTTAAGAAAATGGATGTGTTCTACCAGGGAAGAAAAGTCGGAACTCTGGCTGAAACCAGAGACCGGCTGGTTGCATTCGAATATGACAGTATATGGCTGTCGGAAGGCTTTCCGATCAGTCCATTTAGCCTGCCTCTGGAGAAAAAAGTCTTCCTTCCGAAGTCAGAACCTTTTGAAGGTCTTTATGGCGCATTTGCAGACAGTCTGCCAGATGGCTGGGGACGGCTTCCCTGCCGCACATCAGTACTCACTGATTCTCAGGTCTCCGCTGGTAGTGGAGATCCGAACCTTATGTGCGCCTCCGCCGTACTGCCCGTCGGCCTTATTTCCTTTCTTATTAAAGGAAAGCCGGTCGTCAAAAAATGTGCTGCATTCCCCGCTGGTGGAGTCAAAATCCAATGTGAGGGATACCGTCTCAGGAAGCCGTAAATTTACCCAACCGCTGGTTGTGGAAATATTCAGGTCCCCCGTGAGCTGTGTCAGATAAATCTGCACATCTCCGGATATGGTATCCGCCCGGCCCTGGCCGGTTCCATCGGCTATCTGGACTTCTCCGCTGCTGGAATCCATCTCAAAATTCCCCTGCAATGCCCCTACTCTGATATCGCCGCTGGTGCTGGAAGCCTCGACGTCACCGTTCTGCCGCTTCAGAAAAATCTCTCCGCTGACAGAGGAAGCCAATGCTTCTCCTGTCACCTGCTCTGCGAAGATATCTCCGCTGGTAGTAGAAATTGTTATGTCACCACTCTGCTCACCCAGTGTGATCTCTCCGCTGACAGAGGAAACCGATGATTTCCCTGCCACCTGTCTTGCCTGGATATCCCCGCTGGTAGTAGAGGCGGAAAATATTTCGCACTGTGCCGCGCTCACATAGATTACGCCGCTGGTAGAATGAAACTGTATCTCGTGGGCTTTCACTTCCGGGAAGGTAATGTCTCCGCTGGTGCTGGAAGCAGAAAAGCTATCCTGCAGAGCAAATGAAAGCTCAGAATTGACATCACCACTCAGAGTTTTTACATACAGGGAATCCATCTTTTCGGCAAAATCTGCCGGCAGATAAATCTCCGTATATGAGTTTCTCGGCCGGAAGGAAAAGAAAAAGAAGGAATTTCTCCTGCTGCCCTTAATCTGGAGCTTCGTCCCGTCCTGCTTCACTGTGGAAATCTGGTTTTCATTCGGCTTAAAATTCAGATACTCACGGATAACAATGGATTCCCCTGTTCCTTCATAGAACAATACGTCATTGCTGTTCATCCCATAATCAATTTCCAGACTTTTTATATCTGCTGTATCAAACTCTTTCTCCAGCACCAGCGAATAGTTCTGATTGCCCTCTCCGAAACTGAATCGGCCGTCGGAGGACAGCAGGATAATCATCATGGCACACAGGCATATGGCTGCCGCCGACAGAAAAATGATGGTTGTTATTTTTAATTTTTTCATGAATCATAGTTCCGTCCATATCCAAACGGCATTCGGATATGGGCTGTTTCCTTTCTATATATTAGTTCCGTCTGTGTCTGAATGCTGCCTTCCCCTGCGGAAAATTTTCTGAAT
>CAJUQT010000016.1:0-22142 GCA_910588225.1 uncultured Acetatifactor sp. | reverse complement strand
TTATTAGTTCCGTCTGTGTCTGAATGCTGCCTTCCCCTGCGGAAAATTTTCTGAATATACTGCATTCATAAAATTTT
Organism: uncultured Acetatifactor sp.; assembly: GCA_910588225.1. GTDB lineage: Bacteria > Bacillota > Clostridia > Lachnospirales > Lachnospiraceae > Acetatifactor. The sequence continues at coordinate 22,065 of CAJUQT010000016.1, read as the reverse complement.
CCGGGCATCATTCACACACAGTCTGTTTTTTATTAGTTCCGTCTGTGTCTGAATGCTGCCTTCCCCTGCGGAAAATTTTCTGAACATCGCCCCCTCAGTCGCTTCGGCGGAGGTTGAAAACCAGTTCTGAAATTGCCTGTGCGCAGGCTCCGATTAAAAATGTAATCCACGTCACCTCCCACTTGAAGGTTGCAAAGCTGATGATAAAATAGATGGTTATTGTCACAAGCCAGATAATGACTCCCACGGAAACCTTTACCGCCTTCCTTTTATTCCTGGCATGGACTGCCTCTTTATAGGTTTCCACCAGGTTTTCCTCCTTTTTGCTGAATGCGGGATACATATTCGCTGCATATACCAGCATACAGGTGGGAGGAATACAGAGACAAATCGTCGCGACGAAGACCAGCATACCTGCTTCCTGCATCATGTAGAAATAGAAATCTACTACTACCATACCTGTTATAAACATAGCACCCGCAAAAATATATAATCCCACGGCAATGGTCTTTAACATGGCTCTTCTCCTTCGAAGATCCTCTGGCAGATTCAGCAGATTTTTCTCTTCCAGTTCTCCGAACAGTTCTGTTACATCCCCGATAGAATTGATGACATTCTGGTAGGCGTCTTCCTCCTGGAATCCTTCTCCTGCCAGATCCTGATATTTCTCCAGTGTATTCTGAATCATCTCCTCTTTCAGCTCCATGGCCTTCCTGGTCTTTGGGGCATCCTTAAAGAGCCCGTCAATATGTTTTCTGATTCTTTCTTCCATTTTATTTTCCTTTCCCGCCGCAGGAATCCTCTGTTTTCTTTTTTCGTTTCTTCTGCGGCGCATAGTACCAATACAACTGCTTACTGTAACAGCTGGTCAATCGTCTCCTTTGCCTCTTCCCAGTCCCGCTTGTAGGATTGATAAGCTTTGCGCCCTTCCTCCGTAATGGAATAATACCGACGTCGGGCTCCCACTGTCTCATCTCCCCAGTAAGTGCGTATACAGCCAGCCTGTTCCAGTCTGCGAAAAGCGGAATACAAAGTAGCTTCCTTCAGCTCACAGCGATTATCCGTCTTTTTCATGATATCCTTGTTAATCTGATATCCATAACTATCCTTCTCCAGAAGATGAGCCAATATAATGGCTTCTGTATGTCCCCGAAGGATGTCTGATGTAATTGACATGTTCCGCCTCCTTTTTCTCATTTTGTCTCTGTACCGCAGTACCCGGACATTTATGGTCCTGGTTTTCATTTATACTATATTACAATATACCTCGTCTGTCAAGGTATATTTTTTTTCGAAATATATTTCCTGATACAAAATCATTTTTACTCTCGTTATTCTGCAAAAATCATGAACTCTTTTTTTCTCGCAAAAATTTCCATGACCTGTCACCACGTTTTATAAGCTGCTTTATATTGGATTTTGTTTACAGAGGAAACAGTTATCTTTGTATTTAGATTTCCTAATATTCCATATATGGCAGCAGGCATTCTGATTTCTTTTTGCGGTTTGGAGGCAGGTATTTTGCGGAATAAAATCTGCAAAAAATAGAAATATATTTGCAAAAAGCATATCTGCAGGAAATAAAAGCATGTGTCATTTCTGTCCAAAATCTGCTATAATACAAAAGTATCATCCATCCATGTCTCACAGGCACGATACAGGAAAATCATTGTTCAGGGGTGCAGTAAGGATAAATATGCCGGACAAAAGAAATTTTGAAGAAGCAAAGAGAAAAGTCATAGGAATCGACAGACAGCGTTTCGGTATCGGCACACTGTCTGAGAAAACTGTTCATGCCATTTTGAAAAATTACTATGAGCCTGACGAGGACAGGCAGGAAATCCCCATAGAGAATTATATTGCCGATATTTACGCGGACGGTGAAATCATAGAGATCCAGACCAGACAGTTTGACAAAATGCGGGGGAAGCTGGGTGCTTTTCTGCCTCTGTACCCTGTGACCATCGTCTATCCCATTCCCCGGGAGACTAGGATTATCTGGATAGACGAAGAAACCGGGGAGCTGAGCGGAAAGCGCAAATCCCCGGTAAAAGGCAATCCTTATGTGGTTTTCCCCGAACTGTATAAGATTAAAATGTATCTGAAAGACCCTAACCTTCGTCTGCGGCTGGTCCTGATGGATGTGGAAGAATACAAGCTCCTGAGCAGCCGGCCTAAGAGCAAAAGAAGAAAAGCAACCAAATATGACCGCATTCCCACCGAACTTATACGGGAATTTGAGATCGACTGCCCTCAGGACTACATGCAATTTGTCCCTTCGGAGCTGGAAGGCGCCTTCACCTCCCGGGAGTTTGCCGCCGCGGCACACATTTCCCTCTCCCTGGCGCAAATGGTTCTGAATATCCTGCATCATGTGGAGACAGTGACCCGGACAGGGAAAAAGGGAAACATGTATCTATATGAAATTAATGAGCATTAGACTTTCCTTTTGCCTCTGTAATCAGTCCAGCCCTGCAATACCGTCCACAGGCAGAGACATAATGATCCCCTGGGCTTTGCTGTGCATTCCGCATTGTCTGCCGATTTCCTGCATAATGGCCAGCTTATCTTCCTTCTGGGCCAGGATAATGACTACTTCTCTCTCCTCCTGCACGCTTATCTTCCAGAATTTCATAGCCTCCTGGTTGCCGATTCGCCGGCTGTGGAACACCGTGCCGCCGGAGGCGCCTTTGGGTCTGGCCGCATTCATTACATCCTCACTGAATCCCTGATTTACAATAGCCATAATCATGCTGTATTCATTCTCTGTCATATCCGCTTCATTCCTCTCCGTAAGTTTCTTCTCCTCCGGTTCCAGACTCTCAATCAGCTGCACAAGGTGACCGCTGCCGCCGGACATGAAGACAGTAAAGGCAATTCCTGTATTCGGCATCCCCAGGTGCAGCTTCTTCCGCAGCCTTTTCAGCATTTCGTCGGCAAAAGCCTTCGGCATCATACCCATCAGAATATTTTTATCCACACCATCCAGCCCCAGCATATCCATGACTTCGCTGGTGGCAGTTCCCTGGGCGTGGAAAACATACTGAGTGGGAACATTTCCTTCTTTGAACATTCCCACCGCCTTGTTCACCAACTTTGGTGTCGCAATGAGAAGCAGCATCCGAAACGCCGCTTTCTTATGATTGTCCGCCATTTTCACTGCCCTCCTCAAATTCAAAGATGTCATCCATAGCATCCATAACTTCCGTAAAGTCTGCTTCCTGTGCCGCGAGCTGATCCGTTGTCTTCAGCCTGTACTGATACAGGATTCCCATCACCTGAATGGCAATCAGCGGCGTGAGTGCCACCAGCGCCACCACGCCGAAAGCATCTGTCATCAGATTTCCTCCCACAGCATCACAGGCTCCGATGCTTAGCGGAAGCAGGAATGTGGTGGTCATGGGACCGCTGGCCACACCGCCGGAGTCGAATGCAATACCCACGAACATCTTCGGCACGAATCTGGACAGGAGCAATGCGATCAAATAACCCGGTATGATAATCCAGTGTATGGGCAGACCGGTCAGCACCCGCATCATGGACATTCCCACGCTGGCCGATACTCCCAGGGACATGCAGAGGTTCATGGACCTGGCGGACACCGAGCCGTTAGTCACACCCTCCACCTGGCGATTCAGCACCTGGATGGCCGGCTCTGCTTTTACAATATAATATCCAATCAGCATACCGATAGGTATCAGCAGCCATTTCCAGGCCTCGGAGGCAATTTCGTTCCCCAGCAGGGAACCCACCGGAGCAAATCCCACATTAACGCCGCACAGGAACAGCACCAAACCGATATATGTATACCCGAAACCTACCGTCACACGCTTTACCTGCCTGCGCGGATATCGATGTGTAAACAGTTGGAACAAAACGAACACAAAGGCAACCGGTACCAACGATATCAGAACCTCCCGCACATAAGGAGGCATGCTGAAGAGAAATTCCTTCACCACATCCCGGGTGGTACTCACATGTGGGACACCGGATGCTGCATATGCAGTCTCACCGGGATTGAAGAACTTTCCCAGAATCAACACTGCCAGAATCGGCCCCACACTTGACAGCGCCACCAGACCAAAACTGTCGCTGGAAGCATTTCTGTCACCGCGGACCGAAGCAAGGCCCACACCCATTGCCATGATAAAAGGAACTGTCATGGGCCCCGTTGTCACACCGCCGGAGTCAAATGCTACTGCAAGGAAATCTTTTGAGACAAAAAAGGAGACTCCTATCAATACTGTGTATAACACAATCAATATGGTTGACAGATTAATCTGAAACAAAATTCTGATAATGGCCACCGCCAGGAAAATGCCAACCCCCACCGCCACGGTCAGAATCAAGGTCAGATTCGGAATGGACGGCACCTGCTCCGCCAGCACCTGCAGATCCGGCTCGGAGATCGTGATAATCGCCCCCATGGAGAATCCGATCAGAAAGATCAGCGGAATCCGCCGCGCTTTCGATATCTGTACGCCGATGCCTTCCCCCAGCGGCGTCATGGACATCTCCGCCCCAAGCTGAAAGAATCCCATACCCACCACCAACAGAATCGCTCCCACCAGGAACATTACCATGGTTCCCAAGTCTATGGGCACCAGCAGGATGCTCAGCAGCAGGACAATTCCCGTTATTGGCAGCACCGCGGACAGGGATTCCAGAATCTTTTCCTTCAGTTTTTGGTTCAACCCGCATCACCTCTTTTGCTCATTATTCACAAAGATATTTTCTATCAGACCATTTTATCATATCAGATGTCTGTTATCCTTACCACATTATATGGATATCTTTATGAAATTTTAAGTGCCTCCTGCTATTTCTTCCAAAAATTAGTCTGGCAGGATATTTTTTAAAAACTTCTTATTTTTCTTGAAACAATACAAATTATATTTTATGATAGTTCTTAGATAATAGAATCTGCTTTTGATCGCTCACCTCTGTTATTATCAGAAAGGAATTATTAAGATGGCGTTAGCAAAGGAAAGACTTTATACACTGGATGACATTTATGCCCTTCCGGAAGGTCAAAGGGCCGAGCTGATTGATGGACGTATTTATGATATGGCGCCGCCAGTTCGAATCCACCAGCATCTGATCATGAATCTTTCCGCCAGAATTCATGATTATATCAGAACCAAAAATGGAGGCTGTCTGGTCTACCCCGCCCCATTCGCAGTATTCCTGAATCAGGATGACCGAAATTATGTGGAACCTGACATTTCCGTTATCTGCGATCAATCAAAGCTGGATTATCGGGGATGTAATGGAGCACCTGACTGGATTATCGAGATTATCTCTCCTTCCACTCAGCAAATGGACTATGGTATAAAACTTTTTAAATACCGGACAGCAGGTGTGCGGGAATACTGGATTATAAATCCCATCACCAGAACTGTAAACATTTATGATTTCCAGTACGAGAAAAACACCTGCCAGTACAGCTTTAATGATGATATTTTCGTATGTATTTTTCCTGAGCTGACTATACAACCTGCCAGTCTGCTTTCCTGCTGCGGCTGAGTACAGTCCCATCTTTTTGAAGAAAAAATTCTGTCAACGGGGTATGTGGAACTGTCACGAGTGAAAAGTATCCGTTTCCTTCCACATATCCGATACAAAAAACATCAGTGCCGCCCAGGTGTATATTGAATAGAAGTTCCCCCGGGCGTCGCGTCCTTTCCGAAGAGCCTCCATGGCATCCTCTCTGGTGAGAAGTGCAAAACCGTCAAATAATTCGCTTCCCACCGCGCCTTCCTGGGACAACGCGGACAAGTCCGCAGAATGAAGAACCACGCACACGAGAGCATTGCTCTCGTCTGTCATTCCAGGACTGGAGAAAAGCAGCGAATTGACTGTAAACACAACATCCCCTGCTGCCGTTTCCAGCCCGGTCTCCTCTTTTATTTCCCGCAGCGCCGTGGTGAGGAGAGGGTTTTGCTTTGCTCTGTCCTCCTTATCTATCAATCCCGCCGGCACACTGAGCAGAAACTGTCCGGCCGGATAGCGGAACTCATAAGAAAGCAACAGCTTCGGCTCTTCCCCTGGTGTATCCAGAATCACAATACAGCTTACCGCATCCGGGAGCATTGTCCTGAACTCTTCATCTGATTTCGTCGCAGTCAGGTCATCTGTTGTCCGCCGGGTGGCATCATAATAATGCCTGCCCGGTGCATATTGTAAATCAGCCACACGAATATAGGGGGAATCGAATACCATCTCCACGTCTTCCCTGTTTATCTTTTGTCTTTCAGCCATGTTCTGCTCCTTATCTCATAAATACTTATTCAAATCTTTACATAATTTTTCTTCAATGGAAATCAGTTTTGTGCTGATGTCTTTCGACTTGTGATCCGCCGCTTTAAACTGATTCAGGTACCTGTTGAGGGATTTAATACCCATATTACAGCCGTCTGTAATCAGGTCCGCCACAGTAGCATCACTGTCATCCATCCCCATCTTTACATTGGTCTTCACCCACGACATTCCCTTTGCCATCGGCGTCGGATCCTTTTCCTCTGTCCCGTGACTGTTCAGCAGAGAATGAATCTCATCTCCCAGCTTTTCATGATGACTTTTGCTTTCCTGCAAAAGCTTCTTCATTTCCGTATCCCGAACCTTTTCCAGGACTTCATCGATGGAGGTCACCGCCATTTTCGTTCCCGCGTCACATTCCCGCAGTAATTTTACAGTATCTGTGTATATCATATTTCCTCTCACCGCCTGCCTTCGCTTTCTTCCAGGCAGGTTTTCCTTTCTTTTTCATTTAGTATTTCAAGGATTTGTGAGAATATGCACTGAAAAATTACAAGTCTTTTCTTTCCATTCTATCCATAATCCCATCCACATCCACACCAGGATGTGTTACATATATGCGGCAGATCTGTTCTGCCAGTTCCGTGTCCAGATGGTTTCTCTCCGCAATCTCCGCAACAGACTTACCGGCATCCACTTCCTTTATGATTTTCTGAATCAGTTTATGCATTTTTCCTGCTGACGGCAAAGACTTTTTTCTGCCAAAAAAACCACCAAAGGACTTCAGGGACGCTTTTTTTGCCGGTATATCTGGAACCGCCGGGTTACAATCAATTTTCTCCGTATGGAACTTGTGGCTCTCCGGATAAAGGGTTAGCACCATCATGGTAAGGGGCAGATTGAATCGCTTCTGTCCGCAGCTGCCGGGATTGAGATAAACTGTTTCTCCCTTTTGGCTTTCTTCATATTCATGGGAATGGCCGAAGATTACCATGTCAATACCAGACAAATCCTTCCGGGCCTGCTTTCTGTTATGAATCATGTAAATTCTGAACCCATACAGGGAAAGTTCCTTTTCATTCGGCAGCTCCTCCGGCCAATCATCCGCCCATTTCTTATCCACATTTCCCCGAACCGCATACACAGGACCGATTTCTTTCAAGTCCTTCCATATCCCGGCATTGTCAAAGTCACCTGCGTGAAGAATCACTTCACAAGTCTTCAGAACATTCACCGCCTCCGGCCGCAGAATGCCATGTGTGTCTGATATGACAGCAATACGATGTACTTCCATAGCTTTTCTTTCTTCCTGTTTTTCCATAGCTTTACTTAGGAGACCTCCGCAAAGGACATTTGGAAAGAGAGACCTTTTCCGCCAGCCCGCTCAATCTGTTATCCCGCAGATAATCCTGGAGAATATATTTTGCCTGAGTGGACTCCGGGCCGATGATAATCTCTGCTATCAGGTCCTCCATCCCGATTCCAATCTTCTGACACATGTCCATCAGATCCAAAGGATAATACTTTTTAATCCGTTCCACACTGATATGATAGCAGGGCTTTACTTCTAAATGTTCCTTTACAAATGGAGAGACCACCAGCCGGACTTCCCGTTCGGAGAAAAAAGAGGGATGTTTGAACGCTGCGGAACAGCTCCAGGCGTAATTCATCGCTTTCTCCACATCAGGGCTTGTCTTCGTCAAGTCCTTCTCCCGCTTCATCAGGCGGTAAAACACACCGGTCAGCTTATGGGCCGCCATATCATCCTCATAGAAAACCGTCTGCAGCGACAGCGCTCCCTGGGCCATTTTCTGCAGATAATCTCCCCGAAACGCAATACATACTCCTCTTCCTCTGTTCCCGTACCGCTCCCACTGCGCCGCATCATCCCGATACAGAGAAAAGCAGGCGGCATAGGCGGAATAGTAGAATTCCTTCTTCAGCTCTTTCTCAAAAAGGGCCCGAACCTGCTCTCCCCGTCCGGTATCCCCTTCCTCCTCCAGACGCTTTATCACCGCTTCGCAGAGTCCGCTCATAAAGTAGCGCATCTCCGCCGCATCATTCATGTTCAGAATATTATTCACACGAAGCTGGGCACTGCGGAGAATTCCATCCAGTGCCTGAAAGTCTGTGTAATGATATAAGATTTCGTTGTCATATCCCTGCGACATATTTATGCTCCCTGTCTTCTCTCCTTACCAATTCAAATCTTTTATTTATTTCTGATAGCTCACAGCAATCACTGAATAATTTGAAAAGTCACTGCTCCATAATCTCTTTCCAAAGCAGTGACTTTTTATTATTCTCATGGACATTTTTATCCAGCATTACATTGAAGCCAGCTTCTAAGATTCCAACGGTCCTATATTTGATTATTCTAATTCACACAGAAACGTTGCCGCACCCACATTATACCGCTTAATGTGGTTCCCAAACATCTCCAAATCTTCTCCCTCCAGCTCTCCCGAAAGAATCTTCTCCGCACCCTCCGTCAGCAATGGGATCAAATCCGGCTTCACCGGAAAGCTGCCGTGGGACGGATAAATAAGGTCAAAGTCCTCTTTATAACGGTCCAGCTTTTTCAGACTATACACATAGGCATGAAGCTCTCTCTGAACACCAAACATAAATATATTGCCATCCTGTATGGGGTCTCCGCTTATCAGCGCTCTGTTCTTTTTATCCAACACAGCAATGCTCCCCGGGGTGTGTCCGGGTAATCCTATGATTTCCAGCGGCCGTTCTCCCAGATCAAGTATCTCCCCCTCCTGCACAGGAATAAATCTGCCTGTCTTTTTCTGTGTATTGTAGTAATTCGAAGCCTCCGACGGGTGCATATAAAAAGAAGGAAATTCCTCATTGCTGCCCACATGGTCCCGGTCTCCGTGGGTAATCAGGAGAGAAAGGGGCAGCTTCGTCAGTCCTTCCGCAATCTCTTTTGCACAATGTACCTGCATTCCGCTGTCTATCAACAAAGCTTTTTCTGTACCCTCCAACAGAAAAAAGCGCACGCCTTTGTCCTCAATCCGCCAGGTATGTTCATCTATTGAAATTACCTGATACTCTTCATTCTGAATAACCGTTTTCATCTCCAACTTTTACCCCCTTGTTTGATATATGAATTGCCATTACCCATTGCAGTTCCTTCCTATATCTCCATATCCCCAATCTGTTAGCTGTATTATAGTACTTTCCATGGCTAAGTTCAACCTTAACAGCATCTATCCTGCTAATTCGTCTGGATACATCATTATCCAGGCAACAGTGTCTTTTCTATTGAAAACTTCCCTCAACAGTGCTACAATCGGAAATGTCACAACTGATTTAAACTTTCACAGTAAAGAAGGACGGTTTACAGATAAAATGGGTAACGCAGACCAGACAAAAGAAAATCAGATTACAGAGGGAGTCATCTGGAAACAGCTGCTCCTGTTTTTCTTTCCCATTCTGTTCGGAACACTGTTTCAGCAGCTCTATAATGCGGCTGATGCGGTGATTGTGGGCCGCTTTGTAGGAAAGGAAGCTCTGTCCGCGGTAGGCGGAGGGACCGGAACGGTCATCAACCTGCTGGTAGGCTTTTTTGTAGGGCTGGCCAGCGGCGCCACTGTCATTATCTCCCAATATTATGGCGCTAAGAGAGCCGAGATGGTGGATTACGCGGTACATACAGCAATTGCATTCAGCATTGTGGGCGGACTGATAATGATGGTGGGCGGAATCCTGGCAGCTCCGGCCATTCTTACTGCCATGGATACGCCGGCCGATGTGCTGGACCTGGCAATACTCTATATCCGCATCTATTTTGTGGGAATCATAGGGAATTTGATCTACAATGTAGGCTCCGGTATCCTGCGGGCTGTGGGGGATTCCAGACGCCCTCTTTATTTCCTGATTGCCAGCTGTTTTACCAATATCCTTCTGGACCTGCTTCTTGTGGCGTACTGTGGTCTGGGAGTCGCAGGTGCGGCGGTTGCGACGATTTGTTCCCAGGCGCTGAGCGCCCTGTTGGTACTCCGGGTTCTGGTACGGACAAAAGATATGCATCATCTGGAGCTTCGCAGAATCAGATTTGACCATAGAATGTTCAGACGAATTATCCGAATCGGATTTCCTGCGGGCCTGCAGTCCGTCATGTACAGCCTGTCCAATATTATTATCCAGACTGCCATCAACGGTCAGGGCACAGACACGGTTGCCGCCTGGACTGTATACGGAAAAGTGGATGCTTTCTTCTGGATGACCATCAGCTCCTTCGGTATCTCCATCACTACCTTTGTGGGGCAGAATTACGGCGCTGGTAAAGCAGAAAGGGTGCGGAAAGGTATCCGCACCTGTCTCTGTATGAGTTTTGTCTCCGCACTGCTGGTCAGTACAGCAGTGATATCAGGCTGTGAAAGTATTTTCCGCCTTTTTACAGCAGATCCGGAAGTTCTTCGCATCGGAGTACAGATTACCCGTTTTCTTGCTCCGGTTTACTCTACCTATCTGTGTGTGGAAATCTTCTCCGGCGCCCTGCGCGGTGTGGGAGACTGCTGGATTCCCACATTGATCTGCCTCAGCGGCATATGTCTTATCCGCGTACTGTGGATTGCGTTGGCCGTGCCCAGAAGGCCGGAAATATACACCATCATTTTCAGTTATCCCCTCACCTGGGTGATTACCAGCCTTCTTTTTATAGGGTATTACTGCTTTTTCAGTAAAATCAGGATTGTACACCGCATTTCCCACAGCAAATGCGGATAGCCTCCGCCACAAACGCCGCGGTTCCTTCTCCGCCTGCCTTATCAATGTTCGCCGTGAAGTCTCCGCCTCCGGCATACATCTGTCCCAGACTGAACAGAATCTCATCGGAACAGGTGTAGAAATGCTTCGTGATATAATCCTGCAGCTTTCTCACCTGCTTCTGTGCTTTCTCTGAAGCCGGTTTCTCCTGTTTCATTTCCCCGAACTCTGTAAATAGCTGCATAAACTCTTTCGCCGTTTCCAGCTCCTCTTCATTTGTTCTGCCCTGGAACTTCTCTTCAAATTCCTGATACTCTGCAGTGCTTCCCCACTGCTCCCTGGCACGCTTTGCGTACTCATCCATCTTCTTCGTGTCAAATGCGGAAAAATCCATTGTCCTCACTCCTCCATCTTGTATGTCACGGGCAAAGCGAATCAGATTTTCCAGATGCTCCTTTTTCATGTTCAGCAGCGTAATCTGCTGCTCCAAAGCCTTATTCCTGTCAAAATCAGGTCTGGAAATCATCTCCTTAATTTCTTTCAGTGGAAATTCCAACTCCCGAAACAGTAAAATCTGCTGCAGCGTCTCCAGCGCCGTATCGTCATACAGCCGATAACCGGCCTGCGTGTAACCCGTCGGTTTCAGCAGACCAATTTTATCATAATATTGCAGAGTGCGTATACTCACTCCGGCCAGCCCGCTCACTTCATTTACCGTCATCATCGTCATTTCCTCCCGTGTAAACACAGCATATACTATTACGCAACGTAGGAGTCAACAGTTTTTTTAATCCTGCATCTGTGTAAATGAAAGATGCCCCATCACCACCGGACGCTCCACCGGTTGGAATACTCTCCCGTCATATTTTCTTTCTTTACTTTTTTATCCGTTACTTCCTCCTCTTTTCTCCGGATATCCAGCAGCCGGGTAAACTCTTCGGCATCTGCTGGAAGCGTCACCCAATCGTCCTTCCACGCGGACAGGTAAGCCGCATTGCTGATACTCAGGCTGCGGATTCCGCTGATTCCGGGCGCAATCAGCTCTTTCCCCTGCAGCACCGCGTCCGTAAAATTCTGCAGGATCTCCAGGTGGCCGCCATCCGGTCCTTCCTGTTCTATGGTCTGGCAGTTCACCTCCGCCCTGGGCATCCCTTCCTTCGAAGTAAAGCAGATTTCGCGTTCATCTCTTTCCAGCAGAAAAAGCTTCAGAGTGCCATTCTCAATGACAGCCTTTCCCAGCGTTCCACTGATTTCCATTCGGTTTGTTCCAGGGCATTCTCCGGTGGAAGTAATGAATACGGCGCTTGCACCATTCTCATACTCCGCGTAAATTGTTGCGTCATCCTCCACGGAAATCCGATGGTAATGGGCCACATTACAGAAAGCTCGAAGCCGGGATGGCATTCCCATAATCCACTGCCAGATATCCAGATTGTGAGGACATTGATTCAACAGCACCCCTCCGCCTTCGCCGTTCCAGGTAGCCCGCCAGTCGCCGGAATCATAGTAAGCCTGGGTCCGGTACCAGTTGTTGATAATCCACACAAAGCGCTTGATATCTCCCAGCGCGCCCTCCTGTACCAGGTCATGCAGCTTTCTGTAAAGCTGATTGGTCCGCTGGTTGAACATAATCCCGAATACCACGCCGCTTTCTTCCGCCGCCCGATTCATCTCTGCCACGCTAGCGGTGTCCACGCCCGCCGGTTTTTCCGTCAGCACATGCAGTTTCCTTTCAAAGGCCTTCTTTGCAATCACAGGATGAAAGTAGTGAGGTGTTGCAATCATAATGGCATCCACTTCTCCGCTGTCAAGAAGCGCTTCGTCACTTTTATAGAGCAAAACTTTATCGGAAAAGCGTTCTCCTGCCCATTGCAGACGCTTAACATCTATGTCGCATACCGCTGTCAGTCTGGCTCCTTTTACCCTGCCTTCAAAAATCTGCACCGCATGGGCGCTTCCCATATTTCCGATACCCACTACTCCAATCCGTAATGTTTCCATGTCTGTCCTCCCGCTGCTGCTTTCAATGCAGCAATCCGGATACCTCGTAGCAGTTCAGACAGAGCGCCAAACTACTGCGGTGCTTTTCCGGATACTACATTTATAATCATTCAACATTTTGTAAATTTATTTATAATTCCCCACTGTGATTCTCTCTTCCGCAAAGTTTTCTACAGAAGCCGTTTTCTCATAAAAATGAACAGCATTTTTCAGTACGCCTTCAAAAGTATAATACTCATCCCCGCTTTCTATAGGAAGCTTTACCTGCTGCCCGGTGAAGCCCGCTTTATAAATGGCTGTGATTACCTCCACTGTTCTCCTTCCGTCCTCGCCGGTTATCAGAGGCCGCTCTCCTTTTTCCAATGCGCTCAGCACATTCTCAATTTCTCCTGTGTGTCCCTCGTGGGCAAGAGCTGGAATCTGCTCCCAGAATTCCTCCAGTTTTTTCTTAAGTACTTCGTTCCCTTCCTGCTTCGGGAACCCATTGGCCTGGGTAACTTCCGCCTTCACTTCCCAGGGGGCGGATATTTTCGCCTCTGCACACTGCAGTACGATACCCTGCTCCTCCCCGTGATGCACCACCGAGCTGGTAATCTGGGCCAGACTGCCGTCCGCATAGCGCAGGCAGGCCAGAGATAAATCCTCCACCTCCGCATTGTCATGCATTACATTAGTCAGCATGGCCATAACGGAATCCGGCATTCTTCCCTCCAGCCAGTTCAGCATGTCAATGTGATGAACCGCATGGTTCAGGGTAGGACCGCCGCCTTCCTTCTCCCAGGTTCCCCGCCACCAGAGGTCATAGTAACAATGACCGCGCCACCAGGCGGACTGCACATTTGCCAGACAGATTTTTCCCGCAAGGTTACTGTCCACCGTCTTCTTCAACCTGTAAATGGAATTCCTGAAACGGTTCTGGGCGATACAGGCCATGGTCACGCCGTTACGTTTCTCCGCCTCCATCATCTGGTCGCACTCCGCCAGGCAGGTTGCCATGGGCTTCTCCACCACCACATTGCATCCTGCGTTCATGCTGTTCACAGCGATTTCACAGTGCACATAGGGCGGCGTGCATACATGTACCAAGTCAATTTTTAATTCAGATTCCAACATAGTCTGATGATCTGCAAATATATCACAGTCCAGCCGGTATTTTTCCTTCATCGCCTGTGCCTTCTCAGGATAGATATCACACAGAGCCACAATTTTACATCTCTCCGGAAAAGTCAGCAGGCCTCCCACATGGGCGCTTGCAATATTCCCCGTTCCAACAATTGCTACATTTATCATTGAAAAGCTGCCCCCTTATTATGATTTATTTCTTTCCCTAATTTATGATAAAATTTCCTGTTACTTATTTCTGCCCGTTTCTTCTGCTGTTTTATACCGCATTATTTTGTTATTCACTTCACTTTCACTGCCTGCTGCTCCGCCCTGACGCACAGCTCTGCCGCCTTAAAGGCATGCTCCTGGGTCATGGCATTTTCCGTCCGATTGATACAGTCTAAAATCAGCTGACCGAAATAGGGATATCCCACTTTTCCGGATACTTCAAAATGCTGCTCTCCATCCCCGTTCACCAGAAATACATGATCCCCGCTTCCATCGCCGGTTCCCACATTCACATACTTTCTCAGCTCTATGTACCCTTCTGTCCCCAGAATAAAGGTGCGTCCGTCTCCCCAGGTAGACAGGCCGTCCGGCGTAAACCAGTCCACCCTGAAATGCTGTGTCGTCCCGTTGTCTCCTAACAATACGGCATCTCCGAAATCCTCCAGCTCCGGATAGTCCGGGTGCCCGTAATTGCCCACCTGACTATACTGAACCTTCGCATCCTTTGCGCCGCAGTAGAACAAAAACTGCTCAATCTGGTGACTGCCGATATCGCACAAAATGCCGCCGTATTTTTCCTTTTCAAAGAACCAATCCGGCCTGTTCTTCGGATTGCCCACTCTGTGCGGCCCGAATCCATCTACATGAATGGGTGTTCCGATAGCCCCGGCTTCGATTAGCTGCCCTGCGAAGACGGCAGATTCCACATGAATTCGCTCACTGTAGTACACCATGTACTTTCTTCCGGTGCGTTTTACCATTTCCCTGGCTGCCTCCAGCTGCTCCAGGGTAGTCAGAGGCGCCTTATCCGTGAAATAGTCCTTTCCTGCCGCCATCACACGAAGCCCCAGTTCACAACGTTTGCTGGTAACTGCCGCTCCGCATACCAGCTTTACTTCCGGATCATTTAAGATTTCCTCTTCATTTGCCGCTGCCTTCGCCTCCGGAAAAGCCTTAATAAAATTCTCCACCTTCTTCTCATCGGGATCATAAACCCACTTTACCTTTGCCCCCGCTTCCGTAAGACCATTGCACATCCCATAAATGTGTCCGTGATCCAGAGCAATCGCCGCTATACAGAATTCTCCCGGCTCGACCACCGGTGCCGGCTTTCCTTTCGGTGCGTAATTCATACCATCCTTTTTCTGTTCCATATCCCTCCATCCTTTCAACATTCAAAGTCAACTGTTGGCCGTTTCCTGCTTAGATACGCACATATTATACTATATACGCAAGCCGCTCAAATACACCTTAAGCGACTTATTTCTTTGCGAAATGCGACTTTTACCTGTTTTCAATCTGGTACTTTTTGGGAGAAATTCCCATTTGTTTTGAGAATGTTCTGGAATAATTAGAATAGTTATTAAATCCAATCATATGACATACATCAAAAGGAGCATTGCCCTCCCGAAGCAGTCTGCAGGACAACGTAATTTTCTTTGCTATAATAAACTGCTGAAGTGTGATTCCCGTAATCTGCTTAAAGCACCTGCTTATATAGGTGCCGTTATGATGAACATGCTCTTCCAGCTTTTTCAGCGTAATTTCCTCTCTCAGATGCTCTTCGATATAGGAGAAAGTCTCAGCAACCAACCATGGCACAATATTGGTCCTTCCCGGCATTTCCTGCTTCTGAAACTGCCGCACAATCATCACCAGAATAAGTTTCAGAAAAGCATCCGACACAAGCTCATCCCCGATTTTCTTCTGTTCCAGACTTTCCTGCAAAGCCTGTGCATATCCGCTTAATTCTGCAATCTTTTCTTCTGACAAATGTGTCATCTTTATGGGATTCAACAGATTCGGCTGAAAGCAGGCAGTAAAATCCGTCCTGGCTGTAGAAATATCAGCGAGATGATTATGCCTGACATTGATTACAATGCGGTCATATTGTCCACACGTAACCATATCTCCACGATGAAACTCATATTCATTGATGCAGACCAGATCGCCCCGCTCAAGTCTCGCTCCTCCAAATTCCGTATACAAATCCAGAACTCCTCCCAGAATCAGCAGTATCTCACATCCATCATGATTATGAAAATAGGGGGTAAAACCAAGAGGCTGCGTTATTGTTTTACATTGGCACAGCACATCGGCATCAAGCGCCGTAAACTTTTTCAAAATGTTCTGCTCCATGTTCCCTCCCAGAAAGCTTTTTCAGGTATTCTCCTTATCGCCTTGCTCTGTCACTAACAGATCCAGCTTATGATTCCTTCTCAGCCCCAGCACTACAAGCTTCCGAATCAGATCATAAATAACCGCAAATACCGGCACGCCGATTAATATACCCACAAATCCGAACACTCCGCTGAACACCGTGACGGAGAACAAAACCCAGAACCCGGACAACCCCGTACTGTTAGCCAGAAGCCTGGGTCCCAGAATATTGCCGTCAAACTGCTGCAGAATAATGATAAACACCAGGAACCAGATACATTTTATGGGATCCACAATCAAAATCAGCAGTGCCGAGGGAACTGCCCCGATATAGGGTCCAAAATAAGGAATAATGTTGGTCACCCCCACAATGACACTGACCAGCATCCCATTGGGAAATCCTAAAATCATTGAAAACACATAGCAGATAAGGCCGATAATTGCGCTGTCCAGTATCTTTCCACTGAAAAAACCAACAAACATTTTATCCGCATAATTCACCTCATTCAGGATAGCCTCCGCCCATCTGGGCTTAAAAATGCTGTAAACCACCGCCTTAGCCTGTCTGGCAAAAAGCTTCCGGGAGCCCAGCACATAAATGCATACCACCATTCCGATGAATATGTTGAATAAAAAAGTTACTACTGTGGAGACCGTGCCGGCAAATCCATCCACCATGCTCATCAGCATGGGCAGAAGATCTTTTTGAGCCCAGGCCTCAATCTTTATATTGACTGCTTCCACGGCTGTCTGCAGGTAATTTTCCATCACCGGATTATCCGCCAGCAATTCCTCCACCCATTTTGACGTTCTTTCAGCGAAAACAGGCAGCTCTGTGACAATGGAAGAAATACTGGCTGCCAGCTGCGGCACCACCATACTGATCAACAGATACAGAATCAATCCCGCACAGAACAGACTCAGCAGTATGGCAAAGCTTCCGGCCCTTTTTTTCAGCTTTTGGGGAAGCCATTTTTCCAGATATTTTTCAAAAAAGTTGCAGGGCATTCTCAGCATGTATGCCATCACGCCGCCGTATATAAACGGTATCAGGATCGAAATCAAAGCACCTATCTTCGTGCATAAATCTTCAAACCAGAATAATAAAAAGAAAAAGGAAATTGCCATTGCCAGAATCAGAAATCCTGACAGAATCGGATGCCAATGTTTCTTTTTCCATATCCTTTCAGTCTTCTTTTCCGCTTCTACCACCTGCTGCATTTCCTTTTTCTCCATGTTTATGTACCTCAAATCCCGGGTTTACTTCGCTCATGAGATGGCCAAAGAAACCATTACCTGTGCAAGCCCGGCAGCTGCTTCTTTGGACACCTGACTTTACTCTTTGCGACATTATATCATGTTCTCCCCTTTTTACCAAGGCATGTTCTTCGAAATTACCTCTAAATTATTTTTGCCAGCCTGTATTCAAGCCTGACATTTCCCGTATTAACAGGAATATCCATGGGATAGACGCCAGAAAAGCAAGCGCTGCAGTATCTGCGCCTCCAATCAGAGAACCAGGCCCTGGCGGATAGTCCAGCCAGAGCCTGGCATTTAGTCATTACTCCCATAATTACATTGACAATTTCTTCGATACTCCCCGGGAGATACTCCCACATGCTTTTGAAAAAGGTGGTGAAAAAAGCTATTGTTTGTGTAGCCGGCCATCACCGCAATCTGACGGACGGAAATGTTCGTGGCAGCCAGCATCTCACAGGCATACTCTATACGAAGTTTCTGTACATATTCCTGAAATCCGATTCCTCTGTACTTTTTCAGCACGATGTTGAAATAATTTCGGTGATAATGGAATACCTCTTCCAGATTTCCTGCTGTTACATCCCCCCTGTGCAAGCGGATGTAACGTTCCAGCTCATAAAGCAGAACCTTCTCCTTGACTTCCTGGCTGGAGCTGTGCAGCATGAGGGTATAATCTGTACAAAGCAGAGAGAACAGACGGATCAGATTCCCCTTGACAATGGCCTCCCAGCCTGGAGCATGTCCATAGTCCTCCTGTACCAGCTGCTCCAATAGCCGTTCTATACCGAAAGAATCAGAGGTTGTCCGAAGTCTTAGAAAACTCTGTTCCTGTTTCTGACGACTGAGCGCATGAAACAAAAAGCTCTGTAAATTGTCCGCGGTTTCATAGACATCCAACAGACTGTCCAGATATTCCGGAGAAAGACAGATAAACAGTACCGCGCTGCGCTGTCCTGTCAGATAATCTGCATGTTCACAGTTCTGGTCTGTAATAACGATTTCACCCCGCTCAAAGTGTTGATGCTCCCCTAGCAGAATCTGTTCAAAGCTTCCCTCCACCACATAGAAAATCTCTACATACTGATGACGGTGAAAATCTCCCTGTCCCGGGGATGGATTGTGCCTGCATCGGATTTCCCGGCGGCTGAAACTATATTGCATGCCGTCCCTGTCATACAGATACAGCAGGGTGCTGAATCTGCCCTGCATATTGCGCTCTGTTGGAGAAGACTGCCAGGTCAGTTCCTCCGTGCGCTGTTTCTGCCATAAATTATAGAAATTGCGGTAATATCTGCACCGTTCCGAAATATCAGAAAAAATTTCTGTCATAATTCCTCTCCCATCATACGTCTCTTTTTCGTGCAATCAGTCCCCTTTTCCCATCATACACTCATTTTACGTCCTTGTCACCTGTCTGATTTCGATATACTATAGAGAAAAATCTAATATTACAGCAGTATCGCAGGCAGAATCTGCGACATGCAGAAGGAGGCAGATGTATGAGAGCAATCAACCTGGACAGAGACTGGCGATTCCGAGAAGGCACCTACCAGCAATGTCTTAATGAGTCCGACTTCGGGAAAAAGGTAAATCTCCCCCATGACTACATGATCGAAAGCGAAGTGAAGGAGGATGCCGCGGCAAAAGCCGCCATGGGATTCTATACGGGCGTAGTTGGCTGTTACACCAAAATACTCTCGATTCCGGCCAGTTGGGAAGGCGAACGGATTCTGTTGTATTTCGACGGAGTTATGTTAAATGCATCCGTAGAAATCAATGGCTGCGATCTGGCGCTGCACCATTATGGCTACACCCCATTTTTTGTTGAAATCAGTTCCTATTTATACTATGGAGAGAACAACCGAATTATGGTCCGGGTCAATCCCAGCATGCAGCCCAACTCCCGCTGGTATACCGGGGCCGGAATCTACCGCTCTGTAACCTTAATACATACCCCAAAGCTTTACATTGCAGCTGACGGAATCTTCCTCTATACCAGAAGGATTGTCCGGAACCAGGATGGCAGCCCAAAAGAAGCCCATATCTGTGCGGAAGTTACTTTGGGAAATGACACGTCTGACGATCGTCTGGTCAATGTCAGCATCCGTTTTTCCGAGGATGTCTGCAGGAGTGCAAAACTGCTGGTAAAAGCCGGAGATAAAGCCACAGCGAGAATTCCGGTAACTGTTATCCAGCCGAAACTTTGGGATGCGGAAAATCCTTATCTGTACCAGGTTACCGCGGAGGCAGAAGAACTGGGAATATTCCGCAGCCACTTGATACCGGCTGCAGAGCATGCCATGCGGGATGCGGATACTGTTTCCTTCGGCATCCGTACAATTACAGCAGATGCCATGCATGGCCTGTGCGTCAATGGACAGGTAGTCAAGCTGAAAGGCGGCTGCATTCACCATGACAACGGCCTTCTGGGTGCTGTCTCCCTGTACGACAGCGAATATCGGAAGATCAAAATCCTGAAGGACGGCGGATTTAACTGTGTGCGGACGGCGCACAATCCTCCCTCTGCTGCTCTGCTGGAAGCCTGCGACCGCATCGGCATGTATGTGTTTAACGAAGCCTTTGACGCCTGGGGCGTTGCAAAGCAGCCCGGAGATTACAGTCAATATTTCAGAGATCATTGGAAAGAGGATCTGGAGGCTTTTATCCGGCGTGACCGTAATCATCCCTCCGTGCTTTTCTGGTCCACCGGCAATGAAATCCCTGAACGTGGAGGATTAAACGACGGGTATCATCTGGCGGCGGAACTGGCAGAGCATGTGCGGAAGCTGGATCAAACCCGTTTGGTTTCCAATGGCCTGTGTACCTACTGGTCCGGTCTGGACGACAAAACCGTACGGGAAAATGCAGAGCGCAATGCACAGAAAAATGCAGAATATGAATGGGAAGAACATTCCGAGCCTTTTGCCAGCATGCTGGACGTGGTGGGCTATAATTATATGGATTATCTGTATGAAACAGACGGAAAGCTCTATCCGGAACGGGTCATTCTGGGAACCGAAAGCTTTCCCATGCAAATCGACCGAGTCTGGGACAAGGTAGAACGTCTCCCCTTTGTCATTGGAGACTGCACCTGGACCTGCTTTGATTATATTGGTGAAGCCGGTATCGGTAAATCGGCATTTTTAGAGCCTGCTGAAAATTCTGACCAGTCCGCACCTTCACCTTTTGTGTCTGCCTTCCCCTGGAGACTGGCCAACGATGCGGATTATGATATAAATGGAAGCCTGCTGCCCCAGGGCGTATATCGTAAAATCGTGTGGGGCAGCCGTCAGACAGGCTTATATTCCTATGATCCGGCTGACTTTGACCGGGAAGAATGGGTTTCCGCCTGGGGATGGCCCGCCGTCAGCGCCTGCTGGAACTGGAAAGGCCAGGAGGGAAAGCCTGTAAAAGTTGTGGCCTACTCTTCCGCCCAGGAGATAGAACTGCGGTTAAACGGCAGGGTACTGGAAAGAAAAGCTGCCGGAAAAGAGAACCGTTATATGGCAATATTTGACACTGTGTATGAACCGGGAGTCCTGACCGCAGTCAGTTTTTCACAGGGCCAGGAAATTTCTTCCTGCACCCTTCGTACCACAGGGTTACCTGCTGCTCTGCGCCTGACCGCCGACAGGCAGACACTTCCCGCCGATGGCCATAGTGTGTGCTATGTGGCAGTGGAGGTCGTGGACGGCGAAGGGCGGATAGTACCTGATACCGAATTTTCCCTGCAGGCGGCGGTTACCTCCCCCACAGAAGAAAATTCCTGTGAAATAGGCTGGCTGGCCGGTTTCGGCAGCAGTAACCCCATTACTACGGAGAACTATACTGTCGGACAATTTACAACATATCGGGGACAGGTTATGGCCATTCTCCGCTCCGGCTATGAACCGGGAATTCTGGTGCTGAGAATAAGGGCAGCGGGGCTGCCGGATGCCAGCCTGGAAATTCGTGTAGAGTAAAGCCGGATTGGAAACAATGATAAAATACGCGAATGCGGAAAGGCGATTAAATTGCCTTTCCGCATTCGCTCTCAGCAAAAACGCGCAGACTTATCGGATGTCCTTTTTCTGATTTTCATTTGACAAATAAGCCTTTTTCAGCTATGATTGAGGCAATCAAGGATACATAAGCAAAAATAAACTGCTCTGGCAGTTTTTCTTTTACTTACTGTATTTTTTTAATTTCTATGCGATTTTACATAGTACGCAGAATGTCCGGAAATTTTCACCTGCCCAAGGCAGAAGCGGCAGGCATACATGATAATTCAGGTTTATATAAAGCAATTTGGTAATATGTCAAGAGGAAAATGAAAAAGATTTTCATGGAAAA
>CAJUQT010000015.1 GCA_910588225.1 uncultured Acetatifactor sp. | reverse complement strand
ACCCCGGAGGGGTTAAAGTTAGACCCCCATTTGAAATGGGGGTTGCTAATTTGATAACACAGCATATGGAAACGGACGGAATACAGGTAAGACAGATGAATATCAGGGAAGTATTTGAATATATAGAGCAGGCCGGGAAATACGGTATAGTACCGGGGCTGGACAGCATACGGGCACTTTGCGGGAAAATGGGCAATCCGCAGAAGGAATTGCGGTTTGTACATATTGCAGGTACAAATGGAAAAGGTTCTGTGTCCGCATACCTGGCCTCAGTGCTGAAATACGGTGGTTACAGGGTTGGAAGATTCCTGTCTCCTGTCCTTTTCGAATACAGGGAACGCATACAGATAAACGACAGACCGATTACAAAAAAAGCGCTCTGTGAGGGCATGGAGCTGATAAAAAAGGCCTGTGAAGAGATGCAGGAGGAGGGGACGGCCCATCCCACTCCCTTTGAAATGGAGACAGCGCTGGGATTCTGGTATTTTCGGGAAAAGGGCTGCGATATAGTCATACTGGAAACGGGAATGGGAGGTTTGCTGGATGCCACCAATGTGGTGGAGAATACCTGTGCGGCAGTGTTGACTTCCATCAGCAGGGACCATATGAGTTATCTGGGTAATACGCTGTCGGAAATTGCGGCTCAGAAGGCCGGAATTATCAAAAAGGGCTGTGATGTGATTACCGCGGAGCAGGAGCAGGAAGTTATGGAGGTCATCTCGGAGAAGGCGGCCGCGGCCGGTTGTCCGGTACATATTGCGGGAAGAGCTGACATTTTTCAGGTGCGTTATGGATTGGAGAAGCAAAAATTTACATACCGCGGTCTGAAATTCGAGATTTCGCTGGCAGGATGCTGTCAGATCGATAATGCGGCAGTGGCCCTGGAGACATTGGAGGTGCTTCGGGAGAAAGGCTTTTCGGTGGCGGAAGAAAAGAAGCGCGAAGGTATGGCGGAGACCCGGTGGCCTGGAAGGTTTACGATAATTGGGCGGAGGCCATATTTTATTGTGGACGGCGCACACAACGCGGATGCGGCAGGAAAGCTGGCGGAGTCTCTGAAAGCATATTTCCCTGACAGAAGAATGATTTACATTATGGGAGTGCTGAAGGATAAGGAATATGACAAAGTGATTGCGCAGACACACTTTCTGGCTGACCAGATTATCACGGTGACTGCACCGGAAGAGCCCAGAGCACTTCCGGCCTATCTGCTGGCCGGCGAGGCGGCGAAGGTACATACCGGTGTGACAGCTGCGGACAGTCTGGAGGAGGCGGTGGAAATGAGTTATCTGCTGGCAGGGAAGGAAGATGTCATTGTCGCTTTCGGCTCTCTGTCTTTTCTGGGAAGACTGATGAAAATAGTCGACAATATGGCAGGGAAAGGAAACGGACGAAAATGATAGATCAGGAAAAAATCAAGAAGGCCGTGGCGCTTTTGCTGGAAGGAATGGGGGAAGACCCCGGCAGGGAAGGACTGGAGGAGACACCGGACCGAGTTGCCAGAATGTACGGGGAAATCTTTTTCGGGATGGATGCGGATGCGGCGGAACCTCTGGGAAAAGTGTTTACTGTAAAAGACAGCGAGATGGTCCTGGAAAAGGATATTGTCTTTTATTCCATGTGTGAGCATCATATGATGCCTTTTTATGGGAAAGCCCATATAGCATATATTCCGGATGGAAAGGTGCTGGGACTGAGCAAGCTGGCCAGAACAGTGGAGATTTATGCCAGGAGGCTGCAGCTTCAGGAAAGGATGACAGGACAGATTGCGGATGCGGTTGTGGAGCATCTAAGCCCCCGGGGCGTGATGGTGGTTCTGGAGGCAGAGCATATGTGCATGACCATGCGCGGCGTGAAGAAGCCAGGCAGCAGGACAGTGAGTATGGCTGTGAGAGGGGTATTCGAAGAGAATGCGGGGCTGCAGGAACGCTTTTTTCAGATGCTGAAGCTGTGAGGGGGACGGGGATAAGTTCGCATTTGGTGAATGAAGGGCTTCGGATTCCTGCAAGGACCTTTAAGGTCCTTGCAGGAATCCTGGACTTAGGCGGCAGGCCCAATAATGAAAAAAGCAGGAGAAAAACGAAACGGAGAGATTGAATGATTATTGGGAAAAAGGAATTTCAGACCCCAGGACATACTTATGTAATGGGAATTTTAAATATAACACCGGATTCTTTTTCGGACGGCGGAAAGTGGAATGACAGAGACAGAGCACTTCGACATGTGGAAGAAATGATTGAGGCAGGAGCCGATCTTATCGACATTGGAGGCGAGTCCACCCGCCCGGGCTATACTCTTCTGCCGGTAGAAGAGGAAATTGAGAGGGTAGTTCCCGTGATAAAGGCGGTAAAGGCAGCTTTCGATGTTCCGGTTTCCCTGGATACCTATAAGCCGGAAGTGGCGCTGGCAGGCATTTCGGCCGGAGCAGACATGATGAATGATATATGGGGATTGAAATATGATTCTCGTATGGGAAAAATAATAGCCGGAAGCGGACTGCCCTGCTGCCTGATGCACAACCGAAGAGAAGCGAAGTATGAAGACTTTCTGCCGGAGGTGCTTTCCGATCTGAAAGAGACCTTGACGCTGGCGGAGGAGGCGGGGATATCCGGAGAAAAAATCATACTGGATCCCGGTGTGGGTTTTGGCAAGACCTATGAACAGAACCTGGAAGTGATTCGCGGGCTGGGAGAGCTGAGACAGCTGAACTGCCCTCTGCTTTTAGGCTGCAGCCGAAAATCTGTGATTGGCCTGACTCTTGACCTGCCGGTGGAACAGAGACTGGAAGGTACTTTGGTAACGACAGTTATGGCGGTGCTTTCCGGCTGTATGTTTGTGAGAGTACATGATGTGAAAGAGAATGTGAGAGCTATTAAGATGGCGGAGGCTATTCTCCATGGATAAACTGTAAATAGCAAGTCTTCTTGCATAATGGTTAAGCTTTAGTTCTGGTTTGTCATGGTCAGGAAGATAAAAAGGGACAAAATAATGTATAATAAATGAGGATAATTTATGTATTCAGAATGGGCGAGAGACGAAATACATATTGACGGATTAGAAGTTTTTGCGCATCATGGCGTATATGAGGAAGAGCAGAAGGAAGGACAGATCTTCTATGTGAATGCTGTTTTGCATATGGATACACACGCGGCCGGAGTCGGCGACGAGCTGGAATATACGGTGGATTACGGAAGCGTGTGCCGTTTTATCAATGACTGGATGCGGCAGAATACCTGCAGGCTGCTGGAGGCTGTGGCAGAGAGAATGGCAAATGCGCTGTTGCTGCATTACAAAATGATCTCTGCTGTGGACCTGGAGATTCAAAAGCCTCATGCTCCGGTACGGCTGCCTTTTGAGATGATATCTGTGAAAGTACATCGAAGATGGCATCGGGCCTATATTGCGCTGGGGTCCAACATGGGAGACAGGGAAACATATCTGGCCGGAGCTCTGGATGCGCTGAAGAGGCATCCGCAGGTCACAGTAAAAAAGTGCTCTCACTGGCTGGTCACAAAGCCATACGGCGGTGTGGAGCAGGAGGATTTTTTGAATGGCGCAGTGGAGATAGAGACACTCCTGAATCCGGAGCAGCTTCTGGAAGTTTTGCATGAAATTGAGAATGGGGCCGGAAGGGAGAGAAAGGTCCATTGGGGACCCAGAACGTTGGATTTGGATATTTTGTTTTATGACAGACTGCTTTTGGAAACAGATGATCTGATCATTCCACATCCCGATCTGGAGAATCGCCGCTTTGTGCTGGAGCCAATGACCGCCATTGCGCCGTATTTTCGACATCCGGCTACGGGGAAGGCCATGCGGGATCTTCTGCGTGAGCAGGAGAAACGGGAAGAATGATGGGATTTTGACAGGAGCTGGAGAGGCTGGAAGCCTGACAGGATTCGGCTTCTGTCAGGCCATCGGGCGCGGAGGCAGATATTTTCCCAGAAAGCCTGCGCAGAAACCGGTGAAGAGGCCGGTAAGGATTCCGCTTATAATCAGAAAAGGCGCGTAGGAGAGCACTCCTTTGGTGGAGGTGACGGCATAGGCCAGAGCCAGCTGTCCCATATTGTGGGCCAGACCGCCCATGGCGCCTGTGAGGAAGATCAGATTTTTCTGCAGCAGTCTCATGATCAGAGCCATTAGCAGGAGGCTGAGCAGGCCGCCGGACAGGCTGTAGAGCAGGGAGAGAGCCTGGCCGAAGAGCAGGGCGGACAGCAGGATTCTGGATAACAGTACAATGACGGCATCTTTGACAGAATAATGCCGCAGCAGAATCAGAGTGATAATGTTGGCAAGCCCCAGCTTGATACCCGGAATGGGTACAAGGGGCGGAACGGCGCTTTCAATGGCATAGACGGCGAGAGATAAGGTAGTGAAAAGCGCCAGAAAAGTAATTTTTTTTACGGGGGCAGACGTTTTTTGGGACATAACAGCTCCTTTTTCTATATAAAAGATGGGAAAGTCATTTAAAGAGCGGACAGTGATCTCTTCAGTAGCTGACAGCGTCGGGAACTGTAATAGGATCTCCGGAACCGTCTCCGGAATCTTCCGAAGGGCGGAGCTGAATCACGAGCCGGTTTGGCAGGCAGGTAATGGGCAGCTTGGAAGTCCGGATGAAGCCCTGACCGACACAGAGCTTATCCGGGCAGTCAGCAGAGATAATGCCGATACTGTCCGGCCGGACTTCAATTTCATTGACGCAGCCATTTTCTCCTGTTATGGTAAAGATACGAGGTTCTGTATTATTATTTAAAGGAATACTTATAAATAAATTTCCGTTCTGGTAAATATCTGCAATATAGTAGCTGCTGCTTTTGAGAGGAAGTAACAGTGCAAGAAGGCTTGCCAGGCACAGAACGAGAAGGAATGCTGTGATGGCTGTGGCTGTTTTTTTCCAGGAGGGATTTTCTTTCATTTTAAGAAGCCTTTCTGTCAGTTTATAACAAAAGACGGGAAGCCGTTTTTGTTGAACCTGACTGGGGGAACAATTCAGATGAGTCCTGAATCATTCAGATGAGTCCTGAATCATTCAGATAGGTTCTGAACAATTCCGGGATGTTACTGAAATGTTACGGTTGAAATCAGTATAACAAAAAGGAAAGAAAAAATGAAGAGATATTTTAAAGCAGCCAGGGTACTGGTATTGTGGCTGACGGTGTTTTCCTGTTGTAGCTGTGGGGTTGAAGGTACCTGGAAGCTGCCGGGAGGAGAGAATGGCAGTCTGTCGGAAGGAAGCAGCAATCCAGCTGAAACGAAGGAGGCCGGTTTGGCCGAAGGACAGGAGGGCAGCTGGGAGAACAGAGAAAACGGAGAGAAGACGGCTCCATGGCAATATGTAGATACTGCTATGGGAACGGTGATTCGGCAGACTATTTATGGAACCGAAGAGACGGCGGCAGCTTTTTCGGCGGAAGTCATGGCGCTTCTGACAGAGATGGAGAGCAGTGAGCTGTCCTGGCGGCTGGAATCTTCGGAAGTGTATCGGATAAATGCAGCGGCTGGGAAAAAGGATGGCTGTGCATTATCTGAAGAAATGGCTCAGCTGCTACAGAGCTGCATGGATCTGTCTGAAAAAGCGGAAGGGGCTTTTGATGTGACTTTGGGACCGGTAAGCAGGCTCTGGAATATTGACAAATGGGCTGCGGTAACGGACGGGGAGGACTTTAAACCGCCTTTGCCGGATGCCATACGGGAGGCGGTAAGCCTGTGCGGAAGCAGCCGTCTTCGCCTGGAAAAGGGGGTATCTCCACGCATTTTTATGCCGGAAGGAATGCAGCTTGATCTGGGGGCCGTGGGAAAGGGGATCGCTTTGTCACGGCTCTGTGAGCTGCTGGAAAAACAGACGGAAATTGCCGGGGCAGTGATTTCCCTGGGAGGAAGTATCCTGACTTGGGGGAGCAAACCGGATGGCAGTGTCTGGAAAGTGGGAATTGTCAATCCTTTTGACACCGCGTCCAATATAGGGATACTGAGTCTGGAAGGGAAGTGGTGCATTTCCACTTCCGGAGATTATGAGCGATATGTGGAAGTGAACGGTGTACGCTATCACCATATTTTGGATCCGTTAACAGGTTGTCCCGCCGTCAGCAGCGTCCGTGGTGTGAGCGTTTTGTCACAGGACGGTTTTTCCAGTGATGGTCTTTCCACGGCCTGTTTTATTCTGGGGCCGGAGAAAGGAATGGCGTTGGCGGCGGAATATGGCGCGGAAGTGCTTTTTGTGATGGATGACGGAGAAATCATTATGTCGGACGGAATGAAGCGATATTTTAAAGCGACATAAATGGGTATTCGGTTTTTCTGCCCGGATACGGATACACAGGACCTGGGCAGGATGGCTGACGAACATTTCACGGGTGTATGTCACACCGCTTTGACAGTGCGTCAGTGTATATATTCCTGTCATCAGATTCAGGCAGGAATGATACTTCCGGGCCCCGTCGCTGTTGGGAATCCAGCTCTGGATAAAGGGGGTATGTTGATTGAGAGCGATATCGAGCTCTCCCAGCGGCTCATAATGCCGCATGGTATTGGGAGCGCCCACCATATATTGCGCAATCAGATCTTCGGCTTCCCGCATTTGTCCGGAAAGTACTTTTTCCCGAATGAGGGGCAGTGTCTCTTTTGTGGCGGGATTGTTGCGGTTGACAAATTCTCCGTACCAGAGACTGTCCTCGTTGAGCTGAATTCGCTCCACGGCAGTATGCCCGTACACCATGGCACCCAAGCGGCCGTTGCCCATGGGAAGTGCTTCTTCCCAGACCTCTGCCGGAGTGTCGTATTCCATAGTCCATGTTCTTTCTTTCATAATCCTCTGCCTTTCTGCGAAAGCTGCCCACGAGGGCAGAGACACCACTGTCAACAGCTTTTCGCAAGTTGTTTTTCTGAAGTTACATAGTTATCATTTCCGACGCATCAGGTTTCTGGCGCTGCATCTGACATTTTTTCGGCGGTAATGCCGATGGCAGGGCCGTTGATACCGTCCACCAGCGCAGTCAGACGGGAAGGAGCACAGAAGCGTTCTATGATTTCCGGGCACAGACGGATGCGGAAAAATGCGGATTCTCCCGGGTCCAGTTCCAGACGCTGATAACCTGCCAGACGACAGTTGACGGTATTGTCCTCCGGATCCTTCAGGAATACGGGAATCACATGACCGCTGCTCACAGAACCGGTATTTTTCAGAGTACCGCTTACAAAGCTGCCGTCAAAGGAGAGCTTTTCATAGGTAAAATCCGTGTAGGAAAGTCCGTGAGCAAACGGGTAAAGCGGCTTTTTCCGGAAATATTTGTAGGTACGGTTCTGCATGGAATAATCTGTGAAATCAGGCAGGTCGGAATCGCTTCCATAAAAAGTGACAGGCAGTCTGCCGCTGGGGGATACTTTGCCGAAGAGTATGTCCGCCACTGCGTTTCCCCCTTCCGCTCCGGGATAGAAAATCTGCAGCGGGATCTCGGAAAATGTTGATATTCGGAGACCAGGCGGTCAGCCCCTGATAAATCCGGGTGCCGCCGAACCTTCGGTATTCGTTGTATTTGGCGCGCATTTCATCGGAGATGGCTCCGGCAACCGTATGCATCAGAGGAGCATCGAAGCTTGCGGCCATGCCGATGGCCTGAGGGAAAACAGTGGCCGTACCGGACCGGGCCACGCCGTGCAGAGCTTCGTTTCACCAGTTATATTCGGGAATGTTCAGGCGGGGAATGGCTGGTGCGTCATATTTCATCTGGGCACATTTCTCTGCAAGCGTCATCTGGGAGACCAGGGCCTTTGCCCGCTCCATGTGAGAAGATTTGGATTCTGATTTCATAAGTTCTCCTTTCTATTTTGCCTGTGTATTCGGATAAACTACCAGCTTCAGTCGGGAGGCGGATACAATTGTCAGGACAATGACCAGTATCTGGACGATATAAACAGGTCTGACTGCGAAGACATTTCCTCCTGCCGCCTGCTGCAGTACATACCCCACCAATGTGCTGACCAGGGAAAGGGGGAGCATGACAAGGCTTTTGCATACAATGTGATACACCTTTTTGGCAGCGGGCACGATTTTCAGAAGGTGTGTCTGATAGCCCATGTAGCCGCTTTTGGAAAAACCGAAGAAGAACACTGCGGCACACATGGTATAAAAAGGCAGCTGTGTGTGCATGGCTGTCAGATTGCAGATTGGGACAAAAAGCCCCAGGGATTCCGCAAAAATCAACATACATTTACAACCGAACCGGGAAGAAATCCGTCCGGTGGAAAATCCGCCTGCTATCACCCCCAGTGTCTGAATGACCAGAAGTGTGGATACCTGAGTGGAAGGCAGCCGGAGGAAATTCTGAGCATAGAGATAAATGAAGGTATTGATCATGGAGGAAGTATGGGAGAGACAATTTGTTATCAAAAGCCAGTTAAAATCCCGGCTGCGGAAGCAGCGGAAAAGCTCTCCCAGGTAAACTTTTACATTATGCTCTTCTTTGAGACTTGCTCCGACAGCTTCTTCTTTCAGCGGAATAAAGCACAGAACAGAGGAAGTCAGAAGAATCCCCGCGAGTCCGAAGATGATGCCGTATTTTGTCCAGCGATCCAGGTCAGGTGTATCCCGAATGATTTTGATTAGGTTGCTGGAAAGGAAAGTGATAAGGCCGGATACGGCAAAAAGGGTTCCCACCAGCTGTCCGCGCCTTTTGCCGGCTACACAATCTCCCAGCAGATGATTCCAGATAATGCTGCTCATGGATTGGAAACAAAAATAAAGGAACATAACCATAAAGAAAGAGCCGACGATGACAGAATCCGGAAAACGCAGAAGGAGCAGAAACGGAATCAGGAGAACGGAGCCGCGGGAAATTCCGTTTAAAAGCAGGGAAAGGGATTTCTTGCTGGCTGCCGCGGCGATAAATCCTCCTGCCAGAAGAGGCGTAATTCCGTGCAGAATGCTCTGCATGCTGGAGAGCGAACCAATCAGTGTCAGGCTTGCGCCGAATTCGGCCAGAAAAAGGGGCACGATGGTGGTCATTCCCAGGACATCTGTGCCCAGCGTATTGAACAGGCCCTCGAAGAGGATACAGTAATAATTTCTTTTCTTGTCAGATTGAAAGCAGAAGTTCTTTTTGATTTTATACATAATCAGGCTCCTCATGTTGTTCTGCTTTTATCATAATAGTCAGGTATTCTGGTTGCAATTGTCATAAGTTCATATTACTGTCACAAAGCGTGCGGTCTTCTGTGTGGGATAAACTTTTGAAATAAAGCATGGGATTGTAGACGGAGAGGAAAGCAGAGGAGCAAAAAGGAAGTCCGGAGCGCATGGGGGAGTAAATGCACTGCAGACTCCTATGGAATTCATACCTTGAAATGCATATCTGGATACTGTATAATACAAGCTGTGTATGGGAACAGGAGATGAAAAATGAATTTTCTTTCAGGTATTTGATTTTGTGTGCGGTTTTGCACTGGGGGCATGTATATGCGGATTATCTGGAGGAAACGCAGGTCTCAGGTGAGAATTGCGGTGAGATTGCACCGTGAAGACGAAGATGCTTTAATAGTAAAAACAGAAGTGAATAAATATTCATTCATAAAATATATTTCGCATAAAAATAAAAAAGTAGTGGACATTTATGCAAAAAGTGGTATGATTACATAAGATACGAGAAAAATGGGAGGAAGAAGACATAAAATGATCAGGGCAGGAATTATCGGTGCCACCGGTTATGCGGGGGCCGAGCTTGTGCGAATATTGACGAATCACAGAGAGGTGGAGATTGTGTGGTATGGTTCCCACAGTTATATTGACAAAAAATATGCCGATGTATACGGGAATATGTTCCGGATTGTGGACGATATATGCAGGGACGATAATCTGGGAGAGCTGGCCGGACAGGTAGATGTGATTTTTACCGCAACGCCCCAGGGCTTTCTGGCGGGGATTCTGACGGAAGAGATTCTGGAGAAGGTGAAGATTGTGGACCTTTCCGCGGATTACCGCATTAAGGATGTGGCGGTGTATGAGAAATGGTATGGCATAGAGCATAAGTCGCCTCGGTTTATTTCGGAGGCAGTGTACGGCCTGTGTGAGATTAACCGGGGTAAGATTACGGAGCGCACCAGACTGGTGGCAAATCCGGGCTGCTATACCACATGCTCTATCCTGACCGCTTATCCTCTGGTAAAAGAAGGTCTGATTGATGTGGACACTCTGATTATAGATGCAAAATCCGGGACTTCGGGAGCCGGACGGGGTGCAAAAGTGTCCAATCTTTTCTGCGAAGTAAATGAGAATATCAAGGCTTACGGAGTGGCCGGCCATCGTCACACCCCGGAGATTGAAGAACAGCTGGGCTATGCGGGGAACTGCAATGTGACCATCAATTTTACCCCTCATCTGGTGCCTATGAACCGGGGAATTCTGGTAACAGAATATGCGTCGCTTAGAAGAAAGGCGGACGGTACTCTGCCTGCATGGGAAGAAATCCGTGCTGTCTATGACAAATATTATAAGGAAGAAAAATTTGTGCGTGTGCTTGATAAAGGCATCTGCCCTGAGACAAAATGGGTGGAGGGCAGCAATTATGTGGATATGGGCTTTGTCATTGACGGGCGAACCGGACGGATTATCATGATAGGAGCGCTGGACAATCTGGTGAAGGGCGCCGCCGGGCAGGCGGTGCAGAATATGAACCTGCTGTTCGGACTCAGAGAGAGCGAAGGACTGGAGCTGGTGCCCTGTTTCCCGTAATAGTATGGAGTTGATAAGTACAGAGAATTGCACTTTGGATGGAGGAGAAAATAAAGCACCCCCGGCTTGGCGTCAGAAGCTTTCAATTTGAGCCTTCCTGGGTAGAAATCGCTCCGGAAAAAATTGTCGTCGGATATGTTGGAATTTATGTGAATACAGACTTTGACATGACTTTTGTAAAAATCAATGAGGAATGGACATTGAGGAAATAACACCTTCCCACCGGCAAAGCTTACACAGGAGGATGCCACAATGCATTTTACATACTGCCCCCATTGTGGGAGCAAACTCATTCAGAAAGAAATCGGAGACGAAGGGCTGATTCCCTTCTGCGAACAGTGCAGCGTCCCCTTGTGGGACATGTTCACTACATCCGTCATCTGTGCGGTGGTAAATGAGCAGCGCGAAGCGGCTCTGATTCGCCAGGGCTACGTGTCAGACACAAATCATGTCTGCGTGGCCGGTATCATGAAGCCCGGAGAATCTGCGGAGGAAACCGCCGTCAGGGAAATCAAAGAGGAGATAGGCCAGGATGTGGTAAAGCTGGAATACATAAAAAGCTATCCCTATGAGAAAAAGAGTATGCTCATGCTGGGCTACAAAGCCACAGTGAAAAAGGCAGATTTTAGGCTGTCCGGGGAGGTGGACTCCGCGGTCTGGGTGAGATATGAGGATGCTCTGGGACTGCTGCGGGAGGGCAGCATCGCCTGGCAGCTGGTGAAGGAGGCAATCGGAAGGATTACAAAATAACATTGCCCTTTTGTGAGAAAAGTCGTATACTGGAAAAGCTTTCAATAAAGGGAAAAGAAAAGCAGAGAGCAGACAGGATCATATAAGCATACGAAGAGATAAGATTGAAAAAGAGATAAGATGAAGAAGAAACAGGATAAAGAAGAGGAAAGAAAAAAGAGATAGAATAAAGAAGAGACAGGATAAAGATATGAGTGACGGGACATTTACGGTCAGAACCATGACAATAGAAGATTACCAGGGACTCTATGCCCTGTGGAAAACCATAAAAGGATTCGCTATGCGCAGCATCGACGATTCCAGAGAGGGTGTGGAACGATTCCTGAAGAGGAATCCCACTTCCAGTGTGGTGGCAGTGGATGAAAATGGGACTATTGTGGGCGGCATCCTCTGTGGCCATGACGGCAGGCGGGGATGCCTGTACCATGTGTGCGTCCGGGAGGACTGGCGCCGGCAGGGCGTCGGCAAAGCCATGGTGGTGTACTGCATGAACGCCCTGAAGGTGGAGCAGATCAATAAGGTCAGCCTCATCGCCTTTACCGCCAACGATATCGGAAATGCCTTCTGGAAATGCATTGGCTGGACGAAACGGGAAGACCTGAATTACTATGACTTTACGCTGAATGAGGCGAATATTACGGCATTTAACCGCTGATCCGGATGAGGACAGACAGATCTGTGGCTGCAAAGGTGTCAGATTTCCCCTGAAAAGGGATATAAATACATAGCAATAAAGGAAAAGAGGAAGAAGATGAAACAAATAGAAGGCGGGATAACAGCGGCAAAAGGGTTTCAGGCGGCAGGTGTGGAAGCTGCCGTAAAATATCAGAACCGGAAGGACATGGCTCTGATTTACAGCGAAGTATCCTGCGCGGCGGCGGGAACCTTCACCACCAATGTGGTAAAAGCCGCTCCGGTAATATGGGATAAGAAAATCGTGGAGGAATCGCCCTTTGCCCAGGCAGTGGTGGTCAATTCCGGCATTGCTAACGCCTGTACCGGGAAGCAGGGGATGGACTGCTGCCAGGCGGAGGCGAAATGCGCCGGTGAGGCGCTGGGCATCCCGGCGCATTCCGTGCTTGTGGCATCCACCGGTGTCATTGGGATGCAGATTCCACTGGACCGAATTACGAAAGGCATTGAGAAGCTTGCGGCGGCGAAGGCGGAAGGACTGGAGGCAGGACTGGATGCCGCGAAGGCCATTATGACTACGGACAC
Organism: uncultured Acetatifactor sp.; assembly: GCA_910588225.1. Classification (GTDB taxonomy): domain Bacteria; phylum Bacillota; class Clostridia; order Lachnospirales; family Lachnospiraceae; genus Acetatifactor. Next base: position 69,488 of record CAJUQT010000015.1, on the reverse strand, counting down.
TGTTCCGAAGCAGATAGCGGTGGAAGTGGAGCTGGGAGGCAGGACGGTGACCATCGGCGGCATGTGCAAGGGTTCCGGCATGATTCACCCTAATATGTGCACTATGCTGGGATTCCTCACCACAGACGCGGCCATTTCCAAAGAGATGCTGCGCAAGGCCCTGCGTGCAGACGTTGCGGATTCCTTTAACATGATTTCCGTGGACGGGGACACCAGTACTAACGATACGCTGCTGATTTTGGCCAACGGATTGGCGGGAAATGTGGAAATCACAGCCGAGGGAGAAGACTTTGAGCGCTTCTGTGAAGCGCTGCACTTCGTCACCGTATATCTGGCCAGGAAAATGGCAGGGGACGGAGAGGGGGCCACGGCGCTGTTTGAGACAAAAGTAATGGGAGCGGCCTCCAAAGAAGACGCGCGGACATTGGCTAAATCTGTGATTTGTTCCTCTCTGACCAAGGCGGCCATCTTTGGACATGACGCCAACTGGGGCAGAATTCTCTGTGCGCTGGGATATTCGGGAGCACAGTTTGATCCGGAAAATGTGGATCTTTATTTCCAGAGCGAAAGCGGTAAAATTCACATTTACGGGAACGGCACAGCCTGTGACTACAGTGAAGAAGAGGCCACGAAAATTCTCTCCGGCCCGGAGGTCACCGTCCTGGTGGACATGCACATGGGAGAGGCGGAGGCCACGGCCTGGGGTTGCGATTTGAGCTATGATTACGTGAAGATTAATGCGGACTATCGCAGCTAAGTGTGTAAAGAACTTCTAAGCGGCCAGGAGGGGCATAGCCAGCCTCTTTAGTACGCCCGCTAAAGTTCTAAGTCACACACGAAAGAATCGGGGAATTGCATGGATAATGCTTTTATGGGAAATAGTAGATTTTATTGAGAGGGAAAGAAATGGCAGAGACAGTCTTGACGAATATGACCATGTTGGAGGAAGACGGCAAAGTGCTGGTCATCGACAGGGTAAAGCGTTTTCAGGGAATCGCGTTTCCGGGCGGGAAGGCGTAGGTTGGCGAGAGTATACATGATTCCGCTATCAGGGAATTTCGGGAAGAGACAGGACTTGTGGTCACAAAGATAGAGAATTGTGGCTTTTTGTAACATAAGTAAGACAGTGAAACAGGAATAAGAACAGCAATAGAAAGGAAGCGATACCCATGGAAAAGGACATGGAAAAGGTACTGCAGAAGGCGGAGGTGCTGATAGAGGCCCTTCCCTACATCCAGCGCTTTAACCGAAAAATCATCGTGGTAAAATACGGCGGCAGCGCTATGAGCAATGCAGAATTGCAGAAGAACGTCATCAAGGATGTAACGCTGTTAAAGCTGGTGGGCTTCAAGCCCATTATCGTCCACGGCGGCGGGAAGGAAATCAGCCGCTGGGTGGGGAAGGTAGGCAAGGAGTCCACTTTCGTCAATGGGCTGCGGGTTACAGATGAGGAGACCATGGAGATTGCGGAGATGGTTCTCAACAAAGTGAATAAGGACCTGGTGACCATGGTGCAGGAGCTGGGCGTGAAGGCGGTGGGGGTCAGCGGCAAGGACGGCGGTCTTCTGCAGGTGGAGAAGAAGTACTCCGACGGCCAGGATATCGGTTTTGTGGGAGAGATTACAGATGTGAATCCAAAGGTGCTCTATGATCTGCTGGAGAAAGATTTCCTGCCCATTGTGGCGCCCATTGGTCTGGACAGTCATTTTCAGACTTACAATATCAATGCCGACGATGCGGCCTGTGCCATTGCCAGAGCCGTGAAGGCGGAGAAGCTGGCATTTCTGACAGATATCGAAGGTATTTATAAGGATTTCAAAGAGAAAAAGGGATTCATTTCCAGGATTTCCGCGGCTCAGGCCGAAGAGCTGATTTCCGGAGGATATGTGGGGGGCGGCATGCTGCCGAAGCTGAACAACTGTACTGCCGCCGTTCGAAATGGCGTCAGCCGCGTCCATATTCTGGACGGCAGAATTCCCCATTGTCTGCTGTTGGAAATCTTCACAAGGCAGGGCATCGGCACTGCCATTGTGACGGACAAGGAAGCAGAGCTGAACTAGAAGAATGACAGGACTTCACACTTTAGAGCTGTCGCGCAGCGACTTAAAATGTGAAGTCAGGAAGGCACGCGAGAGCAGCGTTCATGAGTGCATTTCGAATGAAAGTTGCTCTCATGAGAAGTGTGCTGATGGGACTTCACACTTTAGAGCTGTCGCGCAGCGACTTAAATAGGAGAATTAAAAGGATGAACATGCAGGAATATATAGAGGAGGCGGAAAGCGCGCTTCTCCACACCTATAACCGATATCAGATTGTGCTTGACAGAGGCGAAGGCGTCTATCTGTATGATATGGAAGGAATCAAGTATCTGGACTTTGTGGCCGGAATAGCGGTTTTTGCGCTGGGGTATCATAACACAGAGTATAATGATGCGTTGAAAGCGCAGATTGACAAGCTGATACACACTTCCAATTATTATTACAATGTGCCGGCGGTGGGGGCTGCCAAGAAGCTGAAGACGGTATCGGAAATGGACAGGGTATTTTTTACCAATTCCGGTGCGGAAGCAGTGGAGGGAGCCATCAAAGCAGCCCGCAAGTACGCGTATCTGAAGGATGGAAGTACGGACCATGAAATCATTGCCATGAACCATTCTTTCCACGGCAGAACCATGGGAGCCTTGTCCGTGACAGGAAATGCGAAGTATCGGGAGCCCTTTGAACCCATGATCGGCAATATCCGTTTTGCAGATTTGAACGATATCGAGAGCGTGAAAGCGCAGATAACAGACAAAACCTGTGCTGTGATTCTGGAGCCGGTGCAGGGGGAGGGCGGCCTTGTTCCGGCGGAGGAAGAATTTTTAAAGGAAGTGAAACGAATCTGCCAGGAGAGGGATATTCTGCTGATTTTTGACGAAATTCAGTGTGGAATGGGCAGGACCGGTTATATGTATGCCTGGCAGCGTTACGGGGTGAAGCCGGACATTATGACCACGGCGAAGGCTCTGGGATGCGGAGTGCCGGTAGGGGCATTTCTGATGACGGAAAAGGTGGCGGAACATTCTCTGGCGGCCGGCGATCACGGAACCACTTACGGCGGCAATCCTCTTGCCTGTGCGGCGGTGGAAAAAGTGCTTGATTTATTCGAAGAGAACCATATAATAGAAAAGGTGAGAGAGACCGCGCCTTATCTGGAGAAATGTCTGGATGAATTAAAGGATAAATACGAGTGTATTATGGAACGGCGCGGCTTGGGACTGATGCAGGGACTGGTGTTTGCCCGGCCGGTGGGAGACATTATCAGCCGGGCATTGGAAGAAGGTCTGATTCTGATTAATGCAGGGCCAAACATCATTCGTTTTGTGCCGCCTCTGATCATTTCAAAGGCAAATATAGACGAAATGATTGATATTCTGGACAGCTGTATCGAAGCATAAGCCGGATGTCAGACGGAGAATAGGACGGCGGCAGAGAGAGCAGCTGACAGAGATTTGAATGATTGCAGGATGATAAAGCAGATAGCGCTTATAAATTTCCCGACAGTCAGCTGGAGGGACGGGCTGAGGGAAATGCCGCGGCAGCGGTACGGAGGACGGAATGCATTTTAAAAAGAGATTGATTGCAGCGGCGGCAGTGACAGGGCTGGCGGCAGTGGTTTTATATGGAAGCACCCTGGAGGCGGGCAGTATGGATGAGTCGGGGGGACTGTTGTCTGCGTTTGAACGCAGGGAGACAATTTACTTCTGGTATAACGATGAAAGCATGACAAATTTTATCAACAGTGCCGCCGTTACATTCGGGGAAGAAGAAAATGTGCGGGTGATTCCGGTTCTGGCTTCCGAAAGCGAATATCTGGAAGCGATAAATGAGGCTTCGATTCACACAGAGCAGACACCGGATGTCTATATCATCAGCCATGATTCCCTGGAAAAAGCTTATCTGTCGGGACTGGCGGCGCGGATTCAGGATGACAAAAGAATCTGCAATGAGACAATTTTCCCGGCATCGGCGCTTTCCGCTGTCTCTTATCAGGGGAAACAGGTGGCATATCCGCTGTTTTTCGAAACCAGCGCGCTTGTTTATAATGAGACTTATCTGGCGGAATGGGCGGAGCAGATTGCCATGAAGGAACTTCTGGAGGGCGGAGAGATTGGGGATAATCCGGAGGAGACGGATGGAATTGCCGTGGACGAAAGCGTGCTTAAGGAGCGGACGGAGTATTATTTTGCAAATGCGGTTCCGGCTGCAGTGGATGACATTCTGAATATAGCGAATACCTTCGATGTGCCTCAGGGTGTAAGTGTGCTGAAATGGGATGTGTCCGACATCTTTTATAATTACTGGATTGTGGGAAATTATATGATTGTGGGAGGGGATGCCGGAGACGCACCCGAAAGGATCAATATTAATAATCCGGAGACGATACAATGCCTGGAAGTGTATAAGGCGCTGAATCAGTTTTTCTATATCGAATCAGACACCGTGACTTACGAATCTGTGCTGGAGGAGTTCTGCCGGGGCGGCATTGTCTTTACCATTGCCACTACAGATGCGGCGGAGAAGCTGGCGAAGGCAAAGGAGGACGGAAGCCTGGACTTTGAGTACGGGATAGCGAGACTGCCGCGGGTGAGCGGAGAGCTGGACAGCCGTACTATGTCTGTGACAAGTGCGGTGGCGGTCAACGGCTATTCGGAACATCAGGAGCTGGCCAATCGGTTTGCGGCGTATCTGGTAACCGAGTGCGCGGATTTCCTTTATGAGAAGGCCGGTAAGGTACCGGCAAAGCTTGATTCGAATGGGGAGAACGGGGCGCTGCAGATTTTTAAAGACGAGTATGCTGACAGCATTCCGCTGCCGAAAATGATGGAGACGGGGAATTTCTGGCTGCAGCTGGAAGGATTGTTCTCGAAAGTCTGGAACGGAGCGGATGTGACAGCGTTGGTGCAGGAGCTGGCGGACAAAATAGCCACGCAGGTGAATGCTGCGGAGTAAAGAATAATCGTGCATATTTTTCCAATCATGGGATACACTTTTAGAAAAGCCTGAAAGGAAGGTGTAACCTATGATTGGATTTTTTATTGCTTTGATTTCGGGGGCGCTGATGAGTGTTCAGGGTGTCTTTAACACACAGGTGACAAAGGCCTCCAGTATCTGGGCCGCCAGCGCTTTTGTGCAGTTGACGGCGCTTATTGTCTGCCTGGGCGCCTGGGTCTGTACGGACAGAAGTAATCTGCTGCAGGTATTTCAGGTACAGCCGAAGTACATGCTTCTGGGAGGTGCAATCGGCGCGTTTATCACTTATACCGTGATAAAAAGCATGGACATGCTGGGACCGGCGAAAGCAGTGATGCTGATTGTGGTAGCACAGCTGGCAGTGGCCTATATCATTGAGCTTTTCGGATGGTTCGGTGTGGAGAAACAGCCCTGGGAGTGGCGTAAGGCCGTGGGTATGGCAGTGGCGGTGGCCGGAATTATTATCTTTAAATGGAAATAGTTTTTCATGAAGATTTCCGAAACCTACTTGTAAAATCCAAAGGTTTCTATTACAATAAAAAAGTCAGCATAGAGAGGCAATCCCTTTCACGCCATGAGGGGGTTGTGAGACAGACGAAAAGTCGTTTCATAAGATGTACTCATGGGGAAAGCGAGAGGGACTATGGTGAAAAAACGAAATATTCAGGCAGCAGCATGTTTATTGACGGCATGTATGCTGCTTTGTGGCTGTGGAGAAAAGGATGGATCCATCCTGATCGGAAATATGGCAACTCAGAACGTGGAAGACCGGGATATGGGAAACCCGGAACTCGAAGGAAGCGGAGAGAAGAATACCGCGGTGCAGTCCGGTCAGGCGGAAGAAGGGCAGAACACCGAGCCCCGGGAGAACACCATCCGTGTATATGTGTGCGGAGCTGTGATAAATCCCGGTGTGGTGGAGATTCCGGAGGGAAGCCGGGCGGAGGACGCGCTGACGGCGGCAGGCGGCTTTGCATCGGAGGCCGGACGGGAAGCTGTGAATCTGGCGGAATGGGTGAAGGATGGTCAGATGCTGTATTTTCCCACAGAGGGAGAAGCCCGGGAGCGCAGGGCCCAGGAAGCCGATGCCGCAGCGGGGCTGGTGAATATCAATACGGCGGACGCGGCGGCTCTGTGTACTTTGCCCGGGGTGGGAGAGAGCCGTGCGGCGGATATCATTGCCTATCGGGAAGCAAACGGCGGTTTTGAGAGCTGTGAGGATATTATGAAGGTTACTGGTATCAAGGATGCCATGTACCAGAAGATCAAGGACAGGATTACGGTAAGGTGATAAACGACTGGTTTCGGAGGAAGAAGTCGTATGTGGAAGAACGTTGTATTACGGCGGCCGAAACTTATGCGGACGCCGGATGCAGGCTGGCGGGCTTCAGGGAAATAAACTAGCGAACAGGAGATTGATATGGCCAGAAGGAGAGCTTTGGTAGTAGACGACGAGAAACTGATAGTAAAGGGAATTCGGTTCAGCCTGGAACAGGATGACATGGAAGTGGATTGTGCCTATGACGGAGAAGAAGCGCTGGAATATGCCGGCAGCAATGAGTATGATATTATTCTGCTGGACGTAATGCTGCCTAAGCTGACAGGGTTTGAAGTGTGCCAGCAGATCAGGGAATTTTCCAATGTGCCTATCATTATGCTTACGGCAAAAGGGGAGGACATGGACAAGATCCTGGGGTTGGAATACGGCGCGGATGATTATATTACCAAACCTTTCAATATTCTGGAGGTGAAGGCGCGGATTAAGGCAATCATGCGCAGGACGGAGCCGAAGCGGATTATCGGAGAGGCACCTGCGGCCAAAACGGTGGAAAGAGGGGATGTGCGCCTGGACTGTGAAGGGCGGAGAGCGTTCATTGCGGGAAGGGAAATCGGGCTTACGGCGAAGGAATTTGAGCTGCTGGAGCTTCTGATGCTGAATCCCGAAAAAGTATACAGCCGTGAAAATCTTCTGCACCTGGTATGGGGAGCAGACTATCCGGGGGATGTCCGAACCGTGGATGTGCATATCAGAAGACTGCGGGAAAAGGTGGAGCAGAACCCAAGCGAGCCCAGATATGTACATACAAAATGGGGTGTGGGCTATTTCTTCCGGAATGTATAGAAAATATAACAGTTCGGTCAGGGTGAAAAATGATAGCAAAAATATTCGGAGAGCTGAAGAGGCTCATTTCTCTGCGCAGCCTGCAGGCGCGTATCTTTATCATTGTGCTGGCGGCCGGGTTTGTTCCAAGCATAATTGTTCGATACGGAATTCTGGATAATTATGAGGAACGGTCCGTCCAGCAGCGAATCTATACAGTCCAAAATCAGTTGATGATTGTGGGAAATCATCTGATCAGCAATAATTACTTTAATACAAAACCCGAAGGCTACAGCAGCAGTGTGTCAAGAGAGGTGATTGACGCGGAGCTGGAGATGATTTCCAATCTGTATGAGGGGCGTGTCATGATCATAGATTCCAGTCTGAAAGTGGTGAAGGATACTTATGGCATCAGCACCGGAAAAACGATTATTTCCGAAGAAGTGATCAAATGCTTCCGGGGAGAAACCTTGTCCAACTATGACAGGGAGCACGGATATATAGAGATGACCACGCCGATTGTTGACAATACAGCGGATGACAGCCAGATTGTGGGAGTCATGCTGACCAGTATTTCCACTGATGCGATTGTGACTATGCTGGAGGTGCTGAACCGGAAATCGGTTATATTGCAGAATCTGATGATTGTGGTAATTGTGGCCATGGCAATGATTCTGTCCGTTATGCTGACCCGGCCATTTAACCGTGTGACAGAGGCTATCAATGAGGTGAAGGCAGGCTATAGTGACGAGAATATTTCCGTGCCGGATTACGCGGAGACGGCACATATTGTGGACGCGTTCAATCAGCTGCTGAAGAGAATGAGAGTACTGGATGACTCCCGGCAGGAATTTGTGGAAAATGTGTCCCATGAGCTGAAGACGCCTATGGCCGCCATAAAGGTACTGGCGGATTCGCTGGTGGGACAGAGAGATGTTCCCGCAGAGCTGTATCAGGAATTTCTCACGGATATCGTATCGGAGATAGACAGAGAAAATCAGATTATCACAGATTTGCTTGCGCTGGTCAAAATGGACAAGAAAGCCCAGGAGCTGAATATTACCTCCCTGAATGTGAACGACCTGGTGGAGCTGATTCTGAAGCGTCTGCGGCCGCTGGCCCGGAAAAAGGATGTGGAAGTAGTGTTTGAAAGCATACGTCCTGTGATGGCAGAAGTGGATGAAGTGAAAATGACATTGATTATGACGAACCTGGTGGAGAATGCTATTAAATATAACAAAGAGCATGGCTGGGTAAAGGTTGAGCTGGACGCGGATCATCAGTTCTTTACTTTTAAGGTCAGTGATTCCGGTCTGGGAATCCCGGAAGATTCGCTGACTCAGATTTATGAACGTTTTTACCGGGTGGAGAAATCGCATTCCAGGGAAATCGGCGGAACCGGGTTGGGACTGGCCATCACAAAGAGTGCTGTTTTAATGCACCGGGGAGCCATTACAGTGACCAGTGTGGAAGGAGAAGGGTCCAGCTTTACGGTGAAAATTCCTCTGAACGGAGGTGCTGTCAGCGGGTAACGCTTCAGACAGGCTGCGGGACTGCTGCGCCGGCGGAACAACTGTGGGATAGGAAGGCGCCCGTACAGGGAGATAGGAGTCAGAATGGTCAGAAAAATATACGTTGTTATGCTGCTGTTTGCGGGGCTTATTTTGATGAGTGCCTGCGGTGAAAACGATGAAAAAAGAGGGAATATCTATCAGATCTATTGTGTGAGCAATTCTGAAACCAGAGTGGAAGTGCATGAGTACGAGATGACTGCGGCAGAACCGGAGGAGCAGCTGAAGGAACTGATGAACTGTCTTTCCACTAACCCGGAAAAGCTGGAGTATAAGGTGCCTTTTGCTATGGGATTTCAGGTGCTGGATATGGAGCTGAAGGACGGAAATCTGCTGATTAATGTGGATAAGGCTTACAAGGATCTGCCAGTGTATACGGAAGTTCTGGTTCGGGCTGCCATAGTGCGGACGCTGACACAGCTGCCGGAGGTTCGTCTGATTATGCTCACAGTCGAGGGAGAGCAGCTCAGTGACGGTAAGGGCAATTCGGTGGGCTGGATGAATGCGGAACAGTTTATCGACAATGACGGAAATGAGATTAACACTTATGAGATGGCCAGAGTCAAATTGTATTTTGCGGATGAAAGCGGGACTAATCTGATAGCGGCATACCGGGAAAAGCACTATTCAACCAATACATTGCTGGAGCGATTTGTGGTGGAAGAGCTGATAGCGGGGCCAAGCGGACAGGTGGATGGACTTTACCCCTGCGTCAACCCTAATACGAAAGTGGTTAATGTCACAACAAAGGACGGAATCTGCTATGTGAATCTGGACGAGAATTTCCTGACAGTGGTAAATAATGTGTCAACAGATGTATCCGTGTATGCCATCACCAACTCGCTGGTAGAATTGAGCCATATTAATAAGGTGCAGATTCTTGTGAACGGAGAAGTGCCTTCACAATTTTCAGCGTCTACTTTTGAACGGAATCTGGATATTGTCACGACCAGAGAACAATAAATGCGGCTTGCGGAGGGGAACAGGTGAAAGAGACACCATACAGGATATTATTTTTGGAGGATGATCCCACAATCCGGGAGGTGCTCACGGAATATATGCTGGTATCAGGATATCAGGTGACTGCGGCGGAAACAGGAGACAGGGCGCTGGAGCTTCTGGAAAAGCAGGAGTTTGAGCTGGCTGTCCTGGATATCTGTGTACCCGGGGTGGACGGCTTTGAAGTGTTGAAGAATATCCATGAGAGCGGGAAGAGGATAGCGGCAATTATGCTGACTGCACTGGAAGATGAACAGACCCAGGTGAAAGCGTTCAATCTATATGCGGACGACTATGTAATAAAGCCGGTTTCTCCTATCATTCTGTTGAAACGCATAGAGACAATTCTGCGGCGTACCGTACAGAATTCTATGAATGAAAGGGGACAGGAAAAAGGTCTGATTTTGCAGGAAGAGGCTTTTTGTGCCTTTTACGGCGGGGAGAAATTGCCGCTTACATTGACGGAGTATCTGCTGCTGCACAGGCTCTGGCAGGATCCAAACAGAGTGTTTACCAGGGAACAGCTGATTTTGAGCATTTTTAATGAAGACTATATCGGTAACGATAGAATTATTGATGCCCATGTGAAGAATCTGCGCAAGAAACTGCCAGTTCCCTGTGTCAAAACCGTAATCGGCGTGGGGTATCAATTTGATGGGGAAGCAGCAGGACTATAAAATATGAAACTTGGACGAAAAAATCTGTTGTACAGTATGGCGCTTGCAGGAATGATGCTCCTGCTGCTGGTAGGGTATTTTATTTATATGCTGCCCTCTCTCTATGTGGATTACGTGATGGAGCAGAATTTGAAATCTGTCAGGGAACAGCATATTTCCTATCGGGAAAACGGCAGCTATGACGGCGTAAAGGTACGGAATTCCACCGCCTGCTTTTCTGTGGAAATTCCTATGGAAGGGAACAGGATTCTGGTGGCGGGGAAATTCTTTTCGGCGGAGCTGATACTCAGAGACCGACGACTGTCCGGGATTCTGGACAGATGCCGGGAGAAGCTGACAGAGAAGCCAAATCCAGAGGAAGAAACGAATTATGAACTGAAGCATGAACTGGAGGAGTTGGGAAAGATTCTGCGGGAGGCTGCGGAAGAAAATTTCGAGTTTCCCGTGGAGATTCATCTGCTGTACAGAGGGGATGCGGGAAAAGAGTTCCAAAATGAGTCGGTAAAAGTACATTCTTATTCTGATCATCTGCTTATCATTGAGTCAAGTGTGGAAGATTCTGCCAATCGATACGCAAATTATATTGTCATGGAACAGACTGAAAGTCGATTGATTCTGTCTGTTTTGCCTGTGGTGGCTCCAGAGGCGGCTGAAATTCGGCCGGTGGTGCTGCAGAGTCTGCCGATGCTGGGGGCAGTGATTCTTCTGCTGGTTCTGCTGTCTTCTCAGATGTATTCCAGAGGGATTGTAGGGCCTATTGAGTCGCTGGCGGAATATGCCGGTCAGATGAAAGCAGAGGAAACTGTTTCTGTGCGCAGGCTTTCCGAAAGGCGGACAGGGAAAAAAGATGAAGTACAGGCCCTTGCCGATACGCTGGATGATTTTTATCTTCGGATCAGAGAGAGTTATCATGCGCTGGAGGAAAAAAACAGCGAGCTGGAGGAAGAAAACAGGCGAAAGGAAATCTTTCTTCGCGCCTCTTCCCATCAGCTGAAAACGCCTATAGCCGCCGCACTTCTGTTGGTGGACGGTATGATAAACAAAGTGGGCAGATACAGGGAGACCGAAAAGTATCTGCCGAAGGTGAAGGAGCAGCTGCTTTCCATGCGGAAAATGGTGGAGGAGATTCTGTACCTGAATCATTGTGCGGAGCACATGAAGCTTCAGAAGGTGAATGTGGCTCAGACGCTGACAGACCGGCTGCAGTTCTATCAGGTGGCACTGACAGACCGGTGCATTACGGTGGAATTCCAGGACAAGGAGAGTCTGTGCGTATATACAGATGAAATGATGACAGTGCAGATTTTTGATAATCTGCTGTCCAATGCCGTGAAATACACGCCGGAGGGCGGTCGTATAATAATAAAGGTTGCCGGCGAAGAACAGAGGGGAATCGTCAGGATAGAAAATTTCGACGTGACGATTTCGGAGGATTTACTTCCTCACATTTATGAGCCCTTTGTCACCGGAGAACATGAGAGGAGCCAGGGGCCGGGAAGCCATGGCCTGGGGCTGTATATTGCGTCTTATTATGCAGGAAAACTGAATATGAATCTTTCCATTTACAATGGGAAGAACAGTGTTGTCACAGAAGTGGCTTTTGATATGACCGGATCCTGAAGACAGATGAAGAAAAGTTCCTTGCCGTCTTCATCTGAAATTCATACGGCTATGATAGAATAACCTTGTTCTTGAGGCCGAATGGCTGCCTATAGGAATGATTTTATTATACGAGGAGGTGCTTTATGCTGTTGACTATTCAGAATCTGACCGTGCGTTATGGAACGGAGACAGCGCTGTCCATAAAAGTTCCTATTGTTATCGAGGAGGGTGACCGTGTGGGGGTCATCGGTTCCAACGGCGCAGGGAAGAGCACATTGATTAAAAGCCTGCTGGGAATCGTATCAGGTCAGGGCGTGATTGAGACCCGGCTGAAACCGGAGCAGATGGCAGTGCATATGCAGTTTAACGAATATACGGATGCCATGCCGGTAAAGTATATTATGGAGGCAATTCTGGGGACAAAGATTGCCCGGAATGAAAAGCTGCAGGAGCTGATTGCTTTTTTCGAATTTGAGGACTGCCTGAGAAAGAAGTACTCAAAGCTTTCGGGAGGACAGAAGCAGCGCTTTACCATTATCATGGTGATGATGCAGGAGGCGGCTCTGACTTTTTATGACGAGGTGACTTCCGGGCTTGACTTTGAGACAAGGCAGAAGCTGGTGGAAAAGCTGGTGGAATGGTACAAAGGGAAAGAGACCAGTTTTCTGATGGTATCCCATTATTATGAGGAACTGGACCAGCTGGCGGATAAACTGCTGATTCTGGACAGGGGAAAGGTGATTGATTACGGCAGGAAAGAGGTACTTTTTCATAAATATTGCGGGAGAGCAGTGATAGTGGTGGAACACAGTGATAAAAATGAGGCCATTCTGGCAGGCTATGACAGGCTGGCATCGCCGGCGCATCTGATTGCGCTTTCCTGCACAAGTCAGGAAAAGGAACGGGAAATTACGGAGATGCTTCTGAAACACAACGTGAATTATAAGCGGAGCAGCGACGATATCGAAATTCTTTATACCAATGCAAAACAGGAGGGGCTGAGAGCATGCTGAGAGAAGATAGAAGAAAAGGACTGATTTCCCTGCAGATGCTGCTATTTGAGTTTCGTAAGACAATCGGAAATCCGTATGTGCATATATTCGGAGTGGGAATGCCTGTGCTCATGATGATTGTCATCACCCGTGCCGTGGCAGGAGAGTTTACCGATGCGGAGGCTTTCCGCGTGGCGGTGACCAGTGTGTTTCTGGGGATAGGTGCATTGATTCCCATGGCAACCATTTTTATGGGTTATGGGATTTCCAATGCTCAGGAGATGGAAAAGGGAATTCCCCAGAGAATGGAACTGTTCGGGATCAGGACCGGCGTCTCTCTGTGCAATCGGATTCTGTCAGAAACTGTTTTTATGGTGATTGCATTCTGCGTGTATTTTGCGGCAGGATATCTCTTTACCGAAATAAAAGCACCGGAAATCACAGGAGTGATGCTGTATGTAATATGTATTCTGACCTTCAGTGTGATTTTGTTCTGCCTGGCTCATGCCATTTCCACACTGCTTAAGAAATTCTCACTGACCTATTGTGTGACCATGATTCTGTATTTTGTCTTTATGATTCTGGGAGGTATGATGGGGATAACCTACGACAATATGCCATCCGTCGTGCAGGTAATCGCGAAATTGCTGCCGGTTACCTATATCAACAGAGACTTTTATACTGTGTGGACCGGGGGAAGTTATAACTTCGCGCCAATGGTACAGGCGTATCTTCTGATGGCCGCCATAGCCGGGCTTCTGCTGTTCCTGTCTGTGAAACGGACGGCAAGAAGACTTTGAACTTTGCCCTTTAGTGACATCGCGCAGCGATTATAATAGGAGATAATATAATATGAGACGACCACTGTTTGCGGCTGCTCTGTTTCTGGTCATCATTGCCGCCGTCCGGCTGAAAGTCGGATGGGCGGACAATGTGAGGCCGGGGGATGTCCGTTCCGGAGAAATGGCATCCCGGGATATATTGCTTGTCACAGGGCAGGTGTATCAAAAGGAAGACACATCCATATATCTGAAATCCATAGTGATATGGGAATCAAATGCCTTCGGGCTTTCATCCGCCGATTCGGGGCGGGAAATTCATTGTCAGGATAACTTTATATTGGAAACGCAGCAGACGCTGACCATTCCGCTGGGGAGCACCGTGGCGGTTCGCGGCGTTTTTTATCCATGCGCTGAAGCCACGAATCCGGGAGAATTTGATTCCGCTGTTTATTACAGAACGCTGGGAATCGGGGGAAGGCTGAAAAAGGCGGAAATCCTGGCGGTAGGCGGAGAGTGCTGGCAGGTGCGGGAAGGCCTGTACAGACTGAAGCAGTACTTTAAGGAGAGGCTTTACCGCATTTTTCCGGAAAAAGAAGCCGCGGTGATGAGCGCGCTGCTCCTGGGGGACAAAAAGGATTTGGATGATGAGCTGAAGGACCTGTATAAGAGAAATGGTATTTTACACATTCTCAGTATCTCTTCGCTTCATATTACAATCATCGGCATGAGCGTGTATCGGCTGCTTCGGAAGAGGGGAATGCCGGTCTGGCCTGCCGCGGCGGCTGGCAGCGTGCTGCTTTTGCTCTATGGCTGCATGACAGGCTTCAGCGTGTCTGCCTGTCGTGCCATTGGAATGTATCTGATTAAAATGCTGGCGGAGATGGCAGGACGAACTTACGACATGCTGACCGCTTTGGGCGTCATGGGAGCGGTGATGGTTATCGGTAATCCGTATTATCTGCAGAACAGCGGATTTCTGCTTTCTTTTACGTCTGTTCTGGGAATCGGGGCAGTATATCCGGCACTGGCGCCGGAATCGGGGCGAAATAAGAGGGAAATGCGGGAAGACAGCGAAGGATTTCGGGGAAAGGCGGTTTCTGCCCTATGGAGTCTATCGGAGAATCTGCGCCAGTCCGCATTCGCCAGTCTGTCCATCACATTGACCACCCTTCCCGTGCAGCTCTGGTTCTATTACGAAATTCCAGTCTATTCTGTCTTCCTGAATCTGTTTGTAATTCCCCTTGTGAAACCGCTGATGACAGCAGGCCTGGCCGCCATGGCAGTGCCGGGCCTTGGCATTCTGGGTGTGGCAGACAGAGGTATTCTGGCTTTGTACGAATTTCTGTGCGGTTGTTTTGACAGGCTGCCCTTTCATACCTGGAATCCGGGCTGCCCAAAAGTATGGCAGATTATGGTTTACTATCTGCTGCTTTCAGGTGTCATGATATTCCGAACCAGCCTGAAGACCGGGAAAAGATATGTGGATGGTGCGGCAGGCGCCGGAATCCTGAGCATTGCAGTGCTGCTTTTTGCCATGAAGCCATGGTCTGAGAACCGCGTGATTTTCCTGGATGTGGGACAGGGAGACTGCATCCTGGTACATACCGCTTCCGGAGAGAATTACCTCTTTGACTGCGGAAGCAGCAGTCGAAGCAATGTGGGGAGATATGTACTGCTTCCCTATCTGAAATACAGTGGGATTGGGGACATTGATGCAGTTTTTCTGTCTCATCCTGACGCGGACCATGTAAACGGCGCGCTGGAACTGTTTGTCATTGCCGGAGAAAATAATATCACAATACATCAGCTGCTGCTGCCTGCCATAAATGAGAGTCTGCGGGAAGAGCAGCTGGGAACTTTGACGAAAGCGGCTGCTGCGGCGGATGAAGGAAGAGGAATTCCGGTGGGGTATCTGGCCGCCGGGGACAGCTGGAGCTGTAAAAGTGCGGATTTTGTCTGTCTGCACCCCGGCGCAGGTTTTTCCTCTCAGGATGTCAACGCAGGCTCAGAATGCATTCTGGTGGAATTTAACAGTGCTTCATCCGACAGCTGGACATTGCTTTTGACAGGAGATGTGCAGGAGAAAGGGGAGGAAGCATTTCAGAAAGCGCTGGAGGCAGAGAACATCAGAAATATTACAGTGCTGAAGGCGGCTCATCATGGTTCTCGGAATTCCACGCCGGCGGCGCTTCTGGAGAGACTGAATCCTCTGCTTACCGTGATTTCCTGCGGCAGGAATAACCGCTATGGACATCCCCATGCGGAATTGCTGGAGAGGCTGAAAGTCTCCGGAACAGACATTTTACAGACAGACCGGTCCGGCGCCATCACGATCACGGACCAGGGAGGTGAACTTAAGGTGATGCAGTTTTGGGAGGAGTGAGAGGGCTTTGCGGGAATGGTGCCTGCACAGAAGGGAACGGAAAAAACAAACTTCATATATCATGTGTACAGGATACATTTTCCGGTTTCAACGAAGCAGTTACAAAAAGTCCACATTCTATTTTAAATTTTCTTTATTTACGACACCGGAAATTATATTTATACTGGAAACTGAATCAGTAGGTAAAGGGGGCAGAAAGCATGCGGAGGAAGCACTACAGCACAGTTTTTCATCAGCTGGCATTGTTTTTTATTCTGGCGGGCATTCTGCCGATTGCTGTTTTGGGGCTGTATATGTACGATCGTGTCAACAAGCTGGCAGGACAGGAACTGACACATTCTTATGAGATTCTCGCCTCTCAGTACCTGGGAGGGATCCAGGAGAAGCTGACGCGGTATGAGACCAGCCTGAAGTTTATTACCCAGAACACCGTGATTATTGAGCAGCTTGGAAGTACGGCACTGAACTCGTATACCAGGGGCGGCATGATCAGCGAGGAGGTGTCCAAATCTCTGATTTTGGATGAACAGAGTACGATTCGCAATTGTATGATTTATTCGGAATTGAAAAATGCGCCGGTATACGGCAGAAGGGTTACCACGAAAGACACGGCGGTCAGGGAGAAATGGTACCCGGTGTGGCAGGGCAAAATGGGAGAATGGCTTTTCTATGAAAATTCTGCAGGTACCGGTAACAATCTGGGGGTACTGGTGTATCCCATCTATCAGATGGATCTGGTTTCCCTGAAACAGGAACAGATTGGATTTGCAAAACTGGAGATTTACATGGAACGATTGTTTGCGCCGGCAACGGAGGATGGCAGCAGCTTTCGGACAGCAGTGTTTGACGAAGAGATGCAGTGCAGATATCGGACTGACGGAGTGGAAGAAACAGAGGCTCTGGCCTGTCTGGAGGAAATCAGGAAAAATGGCCGGGAGGATGAATCTGTGAGAATTATCAACGGGCAGATGGTATGTGTCAGGAACCTGGAGACCTGTGGGCTGAAGTTTCTGCTGTTTTTCGGGACGGATGGAATGGAACAAAAGCGTCGGGAGGTAAACAGTACAATTATACCTCTGATTCTGCTGGTGATGGGTATTGACAGTATAGGATGCTATCTGTTTGCCGGAATGTTTTCCAGGAGGGTTACGATTCTGGTAAATAAATTCAAAAGGGTGGAGACCGGAGACTTTTCCGCCACAGAGCCCATATCCGGAAATGATGAGCTGAAAGTACTGGACGATCAGTTTACCCATATGCTGGAGACCATCAATGCTCTGATCAGGGAAAATTATGTACAGGAGCTGGAAAAGAAGGAGACGGAGCTGCAGAATCTGCAGCTGCAGATCAACCCGCATTTTCTGTACAACACACTGGAAACTATCAGTTCTATTGCGGCTGTGCGGCAGGCTTTTACGGTCTGTGATCTGTGCGGCAGACTGGGGGAGATTTTCCGTTACAGTCTGGGCAAGGATTATGGAGAATTTGTCACTGTGGAGCAGGAACTGCATCATGTGGAAAATTATGTCTTCATTCAGAAGGTGCGTTACGGGGATAAATTTGAAGTGTTCTATCATATTGAGCCGGAAGTAAGGCAATGTATGATTCTGCGCTTTATTTTGCAGCCGGTGGTAGAAAATGCCATTCTTCACGGAATTGCACCCATGACAGGAAACGGTACTTTGAAGATCAGCGTGGGAAGACAGGGAGAGATACTGTATGTGAAAGTGGAAGATAATGGAATAGGGATGGACAGTATAAGGAAAAGCGAGCTGGAAGAATATATCAGCCGTCCGGAGAACAGTCGGGAAGATAAGGGCAGTATCGGTGTCAGAAATGTGCATCGTCGTGTGCGGCTGGCCTGCGGAGACCAGTACGGAGTCAGCATAGAATCCCGGCCGTACAGAGGTTCCGGTTTCCTGATAACATTTCCGCTGCGCAGAAAAGGGGATGAAGAATGTACAGATTGATGGTTGTGGATGATGAGGCATTGATTCGGCAGGGACTGCTGGCCCGGCTGGAATTTCTGGGGTTTTCTTTTGAACAGGTGCTGGAGGCGGGAGGTGGTACAGAAGCACTGAAGATACTGGAGGAGTCACCGGTGGATATCTGCATTGTAGACATTCAGATGCCCGATCTGGACGGCTTGACGTTTATCGAGCGCGCGAAGATGCATGGGGGGGTAAATACACAGTTTATCCTGTTGAGCGGGCATGCGGAATTTTCTTATGCGGAGAGAGCCATTTCTCTTGGGGTGTCGGATTATCTGCTGAAACCTCTGGCAAATGAGGAGCTGTCCAGAGCCATAAATAAGGCAATGGGACAGCTGGAGGAGGTCGCCAGGCGCAGAGCCATGGATTCCTCCAGAAAACGTCTGGCCAGGACACAGCAGGACTTCTGGCTGGAGCGGGAGATCAATGTCCTGCTGAACGAGAAAAATGCATGGGAGAATCGAAACCGCTACCCACAGCTGCAGGAGCGTTATCCGGAGCTGCTCTGTTCAGGAGAACAGATACTGATGCTTGGAGTCCTGAATATTGAAGCTGACAGCTATTGTCAGGGCAGTTTTGAGCGGGAGGATGTGGAGCTGCTTCGATTTTCGGTCAGAAATGTATTCTCAGAATTGGTATCCTGCGGAGTAAAGCTGATTGTAGACAATCTGACTAATATGGAGCAGATGTACCTGATTTTCATTGGGGAGGATGCCATGAGCCTTCGGGAGGATGCAGAGCGTATCTTTGCCAGAATCTATACGCTGTTCGAAAAAAAGCTGGATGTATTTCTGTCCATGGGAGTCAGCAGCTGCAGGAAGAATCTGGATGTCAATGCCAGGAGAGAGGCTGAGGAGGCGCTGAAATGGCGCAGCGCCCAGGACAGACTGAACCTTTGCTTTCATGCGGATCGGAAGATGCTGGAGGTGAAGAATTTTCCCACGGCGGAGCTGAATCTTCTGGGATCACTTATGGAGAGAGGAGATCTGGAGGGGATGCGCAGATCTGTGGGACGTATTTTTGCGGAGCAGCATCAGTCACGATACAGTGCGCAGTTCATCCATATGATTCTGGGGAGGATTCTCAATATGATACTTCTGGCCTTTCCCACCAGAGAGGGCAGGGAGGAGAGACTGGAGGAACTGATGTCAGGATTTGCTCTGGCGGATGAAACGACGGAACCGCAGGAGCTGGCAGAACGGCTATATGCCCTGCTTCTCCGGTATATCGGACAGGAATTCCAGGAGGCACATACGGAGGACAAAATCAAACTGGCCATTCAGTATATGCAGCAGAATTTCGAACGGAATATTGCCATAACCGAGCTGGCCGGCCGGTATGGTATGAGTCCCAATTACTTTTCCACCATGTTCAAAAGGGAGACAAATCAGTCTGCCATTGCCTATCTGACGAATCTGCGTGTGCAGAAGGCGGTATGGTACCTGGAGAACACGGAGGAGAGTGTGGTGGATATTTCGCAGAAAGTCGGATATGAAGACAGTCAGTACTTTTTCAGAGTGTTTAAAAAAATTATGGGGATGACGCCCCTGATGTATCGAAAGGAATATAGAAAAAATGCGAGTGAAAGAAATGACAGAGAGAAAGATAACGGATAAAAAGCAGGCGTTTTTCCTGTTCTGTATCTGCTGGATGGCCTATTTTACCTGTTATATCGGGAGGCTGAATTTCTCCTCTGCAATGGCTGCCATGATTGAAGAGGAGGTTCTGACCAAAACTCAGGCCGGTACCATCAGCATGGTATACTTTTTCGTCTATGGTGCCGGACAGCTGCTGAATGGCTTCCTGGGGGATAAGCTGCAGCCCGGCAGAATGATTTTCAGCGGTTTGGCATTATCCATGCTCTGTAATCTTCTGATGGGAACTGCGGGGGCTTTCGGAGTGATGGTGATTGTGTGGGGGGTCAACGGATATGCCCAGTCTATGGTATGGCCGCCGATTATCCGCATTTTTGCGAAACGGCTGGAGGAAGCCGTGCGGCTGCGCTATTGTGTGGATATTGTCTCCACCCAGGCGGCGGGTACCCTGGCCGCCTATGTGCTTTCGGCGGCGGTGCTGTCGGTGTCGGGCTGGCGGACAGTATTCTGGGGGGCGGGAATATGCCTGTTGCTGGTGGCGATTCTGTGGATCCTGGGATATGCCAGAGTAGAGCGCCTTGCCGGAGAAAACGGGATGGCTGAGGAGAACTCCACAGAGAATGTGCCGGAAGAAAAGAGTGTGGGAAAGAACGGCAGAAGCTTTGGCGCATTACTGCTGGGGGGACTCTGGCTGATTATTCTGCCGGTGGTGGTGCACGGAATCTTAAAAGACGGTGTCACTTCCTGGGTGCCTACCTATATTCTGGAGACCTTTCACACTTCGGCCTCTCTGTCGGTGCTGGTGACCACCGTGCTGCCTATTGTCAACCTTTCGGGAGCCTACCTGGCCAGAGCGCTCTATCGAAAGTGCGCCGGGAACGAAGTCAGAGCTTCCGTGATATTTTTCAGTGTATCGGTGGCGGCTCTGTCGATTTTGTGGCTGGCAGGTTCCTTCTCCATGGCGCTGACGGTGGCACTGCTGGCGGTGATTACCGCCTCCATGATGGGTGTCAATACTTTATTCGTAAATCTCCTTCCCCTGCGCTATGAAAAGGAGGGGAAGGTGTCAAGTGTGTCCGGCTTTCTGAATGCCTGTGCCTATATCGGCACTGCGGTATCCACGTTCACCATCGGCGTGATGGTGGAGTCGCTGGGCTGGGGTGTGACCGTGGGCAGCTGGCTGGCCGTGACTGCGGCGGGGCTGCTGGTCTGCCTTGCTGTCAAAGGCAGGTACAGGACCGGGGAAACGCAGAGCAGCGATTCCGGGTCCGGAACCGTGTCGTAAGAGTTCATGTCCTGTTCATAGAGCTTCGGAATCACGGGACATGGGTCGGCCTCCCCGGCATGGACCGAAAATTTTTCCCAGGATATGCTCAGAGGAATGCCCGGAGAAACGGACTCTGCAAAGCTGCCTTCCGGCATTGTCAATGTCATCAGATAATTTTTGCGGCTGTCTGCAGGACAGCCGTTTTTCTGGCCGTCAATTATCCGGAAGAGAACTTTCTTCTCACCGGGCATAACTTCCGCCACAAGCAGAGGGCCTTTGGAGACCCAGGTCTGTCCTGTCTTCACTGCCCGGGTCAGGGCCTGTGGGACAGATGTACCGTCGTTTCGGATAAAGGTTGCGTATTGTCCTGCAAAAGGTGCTCTGTTGTGGAGATCCATACCTGAGGTGGCTGCGATATGCAGGCCGTTCAGGACCAGATTCTCCCAGAGGGCAAGGGCTGGCAGATTGGTCTCACGGAGCGGCTCGGGATTGTTGAAAATTTCGATGAAATCCGCGGCGGTGTAGTCAGTCATCTGCATTTCGAAGCGGCATCCTGTGGCAAAAGGATATCCGAAGGAGAAAGGATGTGCAATGCCGGCCAGAGCTCCGGTTTTCCGTATCTGTGTGAAAATCAGCTCCGGTCTTTTGGGATCAATGGAATCCCAGGGGACATATTCGTGCAGGTTGAGACACAGAATGTGGCCGTAATAGGTAGTATATTCCATGCCGTAAATACACTGGATGGGGCTGGGAAAATCACGCAGCAGTTCTTTCATTTTCGGATGACCGGAAATGGTATTGTGATCGGTGAGGGCAAAGGCATCCACATTGTCCTGAGCCATGTGCTCCAGCAGGTCCAGGCAGGTCAGAGAGGCGTCGGATTCCGTGGTGTGATTGTGGAGCTCCAGTCTCAGAAAATCCTTTGATATATTTTTTACCGCTGCGGCAGGGACTTCCTTCGATGGACTTTTTATCATTTTGGCTGATGCATTTTGTCCGGCTGCTCTTTTTCCGGATACCGTAATTGTATAAGGTGTGTCATCCATCAACACCTGAAAAGCCAGAACGGTAACCTTCAGCACTCCGTCCATGGTATCCGGCATCAGACAGCCTTCGGAGAGTTCGTCAGGGCCGAAATGCATGTGGCGGCACAACAGCTGTTTGTGGATGCAGCCGATAAAGTGATCATTCAGGGATGCGGAAATATGTATTTCGGTTTTCGTTTCTTTGAAAAACAGTTGGGCCAGCTGTTCCCGGCTGAAAGAATCATAGGCGGTGGTATTGTAATGCCGGCGACAGTAATCCGCCAGTTCCTCCACCGGCACCTGTGCGGGAGAGTCATAGTGCTGTTTTTCAAAAGTGAGACAGATGTCCAGTTCGTCCAGAACATACGGCAGACAGAAGGTATAGGTGATCTGCCCTGTGAAATTTTTGCTCAGCAGGCCCTTGGCCTGATATAGCTGCTGCATTTTAAAATTCCTCCTGCATTTTGATGCAAACAGGATAATCCATTTACAGCGGTTTGTCAACCGGGTTCGATGTGCATCCTGGAGATACAGTTGTCTGAGGGTAACAGTTCAGACAGGAAATGGAACTGCTGCGTCATAAGTTCATATTACTGTCACATAGCAAAAAAACGGGAAAGGTCAGATGAGCAGATTTATGAAAGAGCTGGAAGAGCGGCTGTACCAGCCTTCTGTTTACACGGGAGAACTGTATCTGGAGCTGCACCGGGGTACATTGACCAATCAGCATGAGATTAAGAGAAATAACCGGAAGGCGGAATTTGCACTGCGGGATCTGGAATATATGACGGTGCGGCAGGCAGTATCACAGCATCGGGCCGCGGATGGGGCAGAAATCGATCCGCTGACGGAACTGCTCCTGATCAATCAGTTCCATGACATACTGCCGGGAACCTGTATTCCGGAAGCCCATGACGACGCCCTGCGGGATATATCCGGTCTCCTGGCCGAAGCGGGGAGGAAGACGGCGGAAATCGGCGCCTCTCTCTCCGATGGGGACGGGGTCAGTGTCACGGCGGTGAACAGTCTGTCCTTTGAAAGAGACGATGTGATTTATCTGTCTTTTGAGGGGGCCTTCACGGAAGGGACATATGCCCAGCAGAGGATCACGGATCTGAACGGTGCACAGAAGCTTGCTGTGGCAGGAGCAAAAATACCTGCTTTTGGAAGCCTGACGTTCCGGATGACCGGGAAAGAGGAAGAAGGGGAATCGGCATTCCGGGCGGAGGGAGACAGTCTGGAGACGCCGTTCTATCAGGTGAAATTCGATGAAAAAGGGTATCTGGAAGCCCTGACAGATAAAAGGAACGGACGCCGGATCAGAGGAGAGGGGTATGCGCTGAACACATTCCTGATGGCGGAAGAGGTGCCGCTGAGTTATGACAACTGGGATGTGGACGCGGACAGTGAGTGTAAATACGCGGATACGGCGCAGCTGCTCTCCCGTCAGGTGGTGGCGGACGGTGCGGTGGAATACCGGATACGAAGCACTTACCGGCTGACGGCAGCATCCACTTTGACACAGGATATGATCTTCTATGCGGAAAGGCCGGAGATTGTATTTGAGACGAAGATGGACTGGCAGGAAGATCACCGCTTCCTGAAGGCTGCTTTTGACACTGCAGTTCATACGGATTATGCAAGCCAGGAGATTCAGTTCGGCTATATCCGCAGGCCTGTGAACCGCAATACTTCTGTGGAAAAGGCTAAATTTGAAGTTTCCAATCATAAATATACGGATCTGTCGGAGACACGTTATGGAATTGCAGTGTTAAATGACTGTAAATACGGAATCAGCCTGAATGGAGGCAGCATGCATCTGTCCCTGCATAAGGGTGGAAACAGGCCGGATTACAGAGGAGACAAGGGTATTCACTTCTGTACCTATGCCCTTTTGCCCCATCTGGGAAGTATGGATGCTGAAAATGTCATCCGGCCTGCTTATCTGCTCAATGAGAAACCGATCATTGTGTCCGGGCATATGCCGCTTGAGAGTCTGCTTTCCATAAGATGCGCCCAATGTCATTGTGGAGACTGTGAAGCCTGCGGAGGATGCTGGGAACTGCTTTGTGGTGCGGCTGTATGAGGCGGAAGGAACCTGCACTCCGGTGCGTCTGGCTTTCCCGGGACTGACAGTCAGGGGGATTGAGGAGACCAACATGCTGGAGGAAACCACGGAAAGGCTGGAAGTACAACAGGAGATTTCTCTTACATTCAGACCATTTGAGATTAAGACACTGAAAATCGCCTATTGAGGCATGACATTTTCATCAGGTATATTGTATACAAAAAACCGATTCTCGAGAGAGAATCGGTTTTTTGCTGTAAATTTTCCCATTGGCAATCAGAGTTTTCTCCATTGTCAGGCTCCCGGAGTTTTTTTATACTGAGTCAGTGAAAAAGGGACGGAAGTCCCCCATTGGAAAAGGGAGGAAAGAAAGCGTGGAAAGGAAACTGCGTTTTAAAGAGGACGGAAGCTTTCGGATTCTTCAGCTCACGGATATTCACTATACGGAAGACGACGAGAGAGACCACAGAACAGTGGCGCTTATGCGGGATCTGATCAGTCGGGAAAAGCCGGACTTTATCATCACTACGGGAGATACTGTCTAT
Organism: uncultured Acetatifactor sp.; assembly: GCA_910588225.1. Classification (GTDB taxonomy): domain Bacteria; phylum Bacillota; class Clostridia; order Lachnospirales; family Lachnospiraceae; genus Acetatifactor. The sequence continues at coordinate 44,878 of CAJUQT010000015.1, read as the reverse complement.
GGAGAGAAGAACATGGAGTACCTTCCGCTGGCATTGGCGCCGCTGACAGAATCCGGGATTCCCTGGACATTTCTCTTCGGGAATCACGATGTGGAATTTGCAGGAAACAGGGAGGAACTGTTTGCAGCAGTACGGAAACTGCCGGGGTGTATTGGATATCATGACGCCGAATCGAAAGACGGTGTGGGGAACCATACGATTGGGATTGAAGACGTAGAAGGAAGGGTCCGATGGCTGATTATCGGTATGGACTCCGGGGATTATAATCCTCTGAAACAAGTGGGAGGCTATGGCTTTATTACGCCCGCCCAGATTCACTGGTATCAGGAACAGATTCGCAGGCAGGAGCAGGAGAATCCGGATTTTGGGGTTCTGGCATTTCAGCACATGGCATTGCCGGAGTATGCGGAGGTATTCCGCTATGAGACCTGCTACGGTACCAGACGGGAGGGGTACGGCTGTCCCAGGATCAATACCGGTTTTTTTGCGGCCATGCTGCAGGCGGGACATTCTCCCAGCCTTTTTGTGGGACATGACCATGCGAATGATTTTTACGGAAAGCTGTATGGCGTGACCCTGGGGTACGGACGGGCCACAGGCTATGGCTCTTACGGAGCACAGGATTTTGCACGGGGCGGAAGAGTATTTGTGCTGAACCAGGAGGACACGGCCTCTTATACCACCTATGTGAGTCTGGACGGCGGCATTGTGGTGGATGACCCATGGCGCTATGAGCCGCTGGAAAGGAGGGAGGAAGGATGATTCATTTTGTGACATTCAATATCCGCTGTGATTATGAGCAGGACGGCCCTAATAATTTCTGCTTCCGCCGGGAACGGATTCTGAAAAAGCTGGAAGAAGAGAGGCCGGATATCATCTGCTTTCAGGAGGTTCTGCCCCATGTGGCGGCATGGCTGAAACAGGAGCTTGCAGATTACTACGTGCTGGGCTGCGGCAGAAGCGAGGAATTTCAGGATGAGCAGATGGCGGTGGCCTACCGCCCGGACAGATTTGACCTGATATCCTGGGAGACCTTCTGGCTTTCTGATTCCGGCAGGCCGGGAAGTCGTTTTGAAGGACAGAGTATCTGCCCCAGAACCGCGGCGGAGGCGCTTTTGTATGACAGAGAGGAAAAGGAAATCTACCGGGTGTTCAACACCCACCTGGACCATGTGTCCGGTGATGCCAGAAAGCGGGGACTTGGACAGATTCTGGACAGAATAGAATGCCCCAGGACGTTCCCGGAGGCAGGAGTGATTCTGGCGGGAGATTTCAATGCGGAGCCTGACGGGCCGGAGCTTGCGGAGCTGTGGGGCAGAGGGAGGCTGACAGACGCCTCCGAAGGATTGGGAGGAACTTTCCATGATTACGGACAGTTATCACAGCCTGAGAAAATTGACTATATCTGCCTGGCAGAGCCTTTGCATTTCAAGGAAGCGAAGCGCTGGGAGGACTGTGTGGACGGTGTCTATTTATCAGACCACTATCCGGTCAGTGTAAAAATTTACAGAGAATAAAAGAAATTAGTCCATTGTTTCGGAAGACGGTATTTCGATATAATAAGCCCATTGAGAGCAAGGAAGAGGAGGGACTCACATGAAAAGTAAGGCAAAGATTCAAAAAGCGCCGGTGGGGAAGCGGATTATCAAGTTCTGGCCCTTGTATGTCATGTTGATACCATGCGTTGTCTACTACATACTGATCTGCTATGTGCCTATCGCGGGAAATGTACTGGCATTCAAGGACTATTCCTTTAGAAAGGGAATCTGGGGAAGCGATTGGGTAGGCCTACGGTATTTTAAGACTTTCTTTACCAGCTATGATTGCTTCAGGCTGATAAAGAACACGCTGACAGTAGGATTGATCAAATGTATTCTGGAGTTCCCTTTTGCGATTATTCTTGCGCTGATGCTGAACGAAGTGCGGAACATGAAGTTCAAAAAGATTTCTCAGACCATCACATACCTGCCCCATTTTCTGTCATCGGTTATCATCGTGACCATGATTCAGAGAATTCTGGCACCCAACAACGGTATGTTGAATCAGGTGATAGCGGCGCTGGGCGGCAAGGGAGATACCTTCTTCCTGATGGAAGCCAGTTATTTCTATCCCATTTTGTTCCTCATGGATCTCTGGCGTAATATCGGCTGGGATTCCATTATCTATCTGGCGGCTATAGCAGGTGTGGACACCGCACTGTATGAAGCGGCGGAGATGGATGGCTGCGGCAAGCTGGGACGGATGTGGCATATTACACTTCCCGGAATCAGAGGCACCATTGGCCTGTTGTTCATTATGGGCATCGGCGGTCTGCTCTCCTCCGGGTTTGAACAGATTTATCTGCTGCGTACGCCGGGCAACATGGAGCTGGCAGATACATTGGATGTGTATGTGGTTCGGGTTGGTCTGCAGGGCGGACAGTTCGGGTACGCTTCGGCCATCGGTCTGATACAGGGTATTGTGGGCCTGATAATAGTGATCACGGCCAACAAGATATGCAAGAAGATGACGGAAGTCAGCCTATGGTAGGAACCTTCAGGCGAAAGCCATTTATATAGAAGGAAAAATTAAGGAGGGAAAGAAATGAAAAAGAAAGTATTAAAACGCATGTTTTCCGTTTTGCTGGCGGGAAGCATGATGGCAACTGTTCTGACAGGCTGCGGCAGCGATGACGGGAATACCACATCCGGCGACGCGCAGCAGTCCGCACAGAATGAGTCTTCGGCACAGCCGTCATCCGATGATGCGGCAGGGGCAGGAGATGAAAGTCAGGGGGAAGCCGGACAGTCCGACGAATGGATTGCAGACCGTGAGATCGTTTTACATGCCTATGTGGATGATATCTACAATGCGCTGCCGGATGATCAGGTAAACAACCCGGTATTCAAGGAGATCAAGGAGCGCACAGGGATTCAGCTCAAAATTACGTTTACGCCTGGCGAGAGCAACAGCAAAACGCTGGCTGCTCAGCTGGCGGCAGGCACGATTCCCGATGCCATTGTCTGCTATCTGAACAACTCGGCCAGACCGGAGTTCCCGCTTCTGTATAAGGCGGCAAAGGACGGCCTGTTTGCAGATATCTCCGAATATATACCGAATTCAAAGGTGTATTCCAAGTACATGGAGGATGGATATCTTCCCAATGATACTTACAAGAATATTGTGTTCCGTGAGGATTTTGATGGCGCGGTGTATCTGCTGCATTTGGGTATAGACGAAGTAGACAGATCCTTGATCTATGATCCCACAGAAGCTTACATAGGCGGACCTTATATTCAGAAGTCTATCATAGATGCGCTGAATATTGATCCTACCTCTGTTCGTACCTCGGAAGATTTCTACAATCTGCTGGTAAAGATCAAAGAGGGCGACTTCAAGGATGACAATGGTAATGATGTGATTCCTCTGGGACCCAAATACTGGGGCGGTTCCGTGGATGCCATGGACTTTGACTTCCGTGGTCTGATCTGGGGTGTCAGTGACGACTACAACATGGATGAAAACGGAGAGATTTATCATGTAGCGGAGACTGACCATGTATATGAGCTGATCGATTATGTGCGTAAGCTTCTGAACGAGGGTCTGATGCATCAGGAATACTTTACCATGGATGAAACCAGAGCCGAGGAGCTTTACAGAAGCCATAGCTGTGCTATTATAGGCGATGTTCACAACTATGTGGATATTATTTATGAGTCGGAAGACTGGATTCCCCTTGGACCTCTGAACGATCTTCAGGGCGACAACAAGACTGTTACTTCCGGCAAGAGCGGACGCGGCTGTCTGGCAATTTCCGCGGACGCAGAGAATCCCGAAGAGATCTTCCGTTTCTTTGACTGGCTTTCCACTTATGAAGGACAGCTTCTGACCCAGTATGGCATAGAAGGACTTACCTATAATATGGTAGACGGCAAGCCTGTGCTGACAGACGAGGCGCTGGAGCATCTGAATGCAAGTGATGAAAAGTGGATGTGGAATGAAGTGGGTGCGGCATTCGGCGGAAGCGGAGTTTATCTGTTCGAGTTTATTACAACCAATAAGAATAATATCGATAATTTCGGCGAGGTAAGACCGGGTGCAACGGGAAGCTCTACTTTCCAGAGAAGTGTGGACCTTGCCACACAGTATCCCAGAGAATATAAGCTGGTCGAGGGCCTGGGAGCAACCAGTTATCTGAATACGGAAGATATGGCAGACGTGAAGGCACAGCTGGATCTGCTCAACTTTAATGATGTTCTGGTACAGGCGATTTTTGCCAAGGATGACGCTGAAGTGAAGACCATCATTGAAAGCTTCCGGGCGCAGTTGAAGTCTGCAGGTGTAGACAAGTTCAAGGAAAAACTGAAGGCGATTTATCAGGAAGATCCGAAGGCAATCAGTTTTTACCGCTAATATTTTACGAGACAATGACATTGATATGATACTGCGGGATTGTTCCCGCAGTATCATGAAAAAGTATGATTCATGAGTTGAAAACAATATGCAGGGAGGGTGCTATGAGTAGAAATAGGCATTTGCAAACAGGAACAAAAGTAAAGACAAATCTGAACGAAAGGATAATGCAGGCCTTTATTTATCTGATTCTGATTGCCTTCTGTCTGCTCATTATCCTTCCCTGTCTGAATGTTCTGGCATTGTCTTTTAACGACGGCAAGGATGCTGCAAAAGGCGGCGTGTATTTCTGGCCCAGAGAGTGGACACTGGACAATTACAATGAAGTGTTCAAGGATGGCAGCATTATGCGGGGGTACATAGTTACGGTTGGAAGAGTGGTAGTCGGTACTACCTGTACCTTGCTCTGTATCTCTCTTGCCGCCTTTGCACTGAAGGAAAAGCTGCTGCCCGGCGGTAAGCTGATTAATTTCCTGATTACGTTCACCATGCTGTTCGGAGGCGGTACGGTGCCTACTTACATTCAGTATAAGAATCTGCATTTGCTCAACAATTATCTGGTGTATATCATCCCGGGATTGTACAGTGTGACATATCTGATGATGATGCGAACCTTCTTTGAAGGGATTCCAGACAGTTTGGAGGAATCGGCTAAGCTGGACGGATGCGGGTATTTCAAAATCTACGCGAAGATCATGATGCCTTTGAGTAAGCCTGTTATCGCAGTGGTGGGACTGTATACGGCGGTAGGCCACTGGAACGACTGGTTCTCAGGCGCCTTCTATATGACGGATAATAAGAAATGGCCTGTACAGACTGTCATGCAGCAGATGCTTTCCAGAGCCATGTCCAGTGAGAAGGAGATTACCAGTGTGGCTCAGGCCATTGCACAGAGTGTCGGCCGAGTTACATCGGATTCCCTAAAGATGGCGGCGGTAGTGATTACTACGGTTCCTATCCTCTGTGTATATCCTTTTGTACAGAAGTATTTTGCACAGGGTGCCATGATTGGAGCAGTTAAGGGATAACTTTCTTTCCCAGAGGAAAGATATTTGGATTGCCGTTCACGGAGCTGACGGCAGCAGATTCTAAGGCGTGGAAATGCATTGAGCATTTAGCCGCCGCACAAAAGCCGGATGTGTTTGGAAGGCTGGACTTTGTGCGACGGTTTTGTGTATATGAAAGAGCTGTGATCACTGTGTATAAGAGACATGGAATGTTGATTGTACAGGCATTTTAAGGAGCTGCAGCTCAAAGGAATAATTTGAGGAGCTATTTTGAGGCAGGGAAGGAAAGGATGCGCAGATGAAAAAGTGGGATGTATTTGTTTTCGGAGATATCAATATGGACTTATTGGTGCCAAATGTTAACAGATTGCCGCCGGCGGGAGAGGAGTGGGAAGTGCCGGTGATGGAGACAGCGCCGGGAGGAGGAGCCGCGCTTTTTGCTCTGGGACTGGCCCGCCTGGGAATGAAACCTGTGTTCCTGGGACGTGTGGGAGATGATCTGTACGGGAATTATTTGAAGAAATACATGGAAGAGACAGGGGTGGACACTTCGCTTCTGGAGACAGGGATAAATGCTGAGACAGGTATTTCCATCAGTTTTACAGATGACAGAGATCGGTCTTTTCTCACTTTCCGGGGAGACTGCAAAGTGCCTGATATTGGGGAAGTTTCCATAGAACAGGTATCCCGGGCCAGACATATCCACCTGACAGGTTATACGGAATCGGTAAACCACCAGGCATACCTTGCTTTTCTGCAAAAGCTGCGCAGAGAGACAGATGTCACTGTATCTTTTGATGTGGGCTGGGACAGCACCGGAGAGTGGAGTAAGAGAATCTACGAATTGTTTCCCTATCTGGATGTGCTGCTGATGAATGAGACAGAGAGTCTCCATTACAGCAGAAAAGAAACTGCCCGGGAAGCGGCGTTGGATTTCTCATCCGCAGGCTGTATGGCGGTGATCAAGCTGGGCAGGAAAGGGGCGCTTTGCTGCCGGGACGGACAAGTTTGGAGTCGGGAGGGCTTCTCCGTGACTGCGGTGGATACCACAGGGGCAGGAGATTCCTTTAATGCAGGTTTTGTATACGGATTCCTGAAAGGAGAGGAGCCTGAGACCGCGCTGTGCCTGGGCAACGGCTGCGGCGCCCTGTCCTGCACCGGACTGGGCGGCAACACTATGTTCCCCACCCTGGAAAAACTCCGGGCATTTACAGAGACATAGAAAAATCAGTAGTTACGGAACTGGAAACAGTAACTGGAGTGCGGTTACGGAACTGGAATAGGAGGATTTATTCATATGAAAATAGCAGTAATAGGAGGAGCCGGTGTCAGAACCGTCATCTTCATCAACGGACTTTTAAAGCGCTGTCATAAACTTCACATTGATGAGGTGGCGCTCTATGACATCAACAGAGAGAAGCTTCAGATAATTGAAAAGCTCTGTACTCATGTGGTGAGAAGAGGGGAATCGGATCTGAAGGTATATGCCGCAGAAGATGCAAAAGAGGCGGTTATGGGGGCGGACTATGTGGTGACCACACTGCGGGTAGGGGGAGATCATTCCCGGACGGTGGACGAGGAGATTGCCCTGCGTTGCGGTGTCATCGGCCAGGAGACCACAGGAGTAGGCGGATTTTCCATGGCGGCCCGGACCATTCCCGTATTGCTGGAGTATTGCGGGCTGATCAAAAAATACGCGCCCAACGCCTGGATTTTTAACTTTACCAATCCTTCCGGCCTGGTGACTCAGGCTTTGAAAAATGCAGGATATGACAGGGTGATCGGTATCTGCGATGCACCCAGCAGCACAAAATTCCGGATGGCGAAGTATCTGAATGTTCCGGAAGAGGAGCTGTATGTGGAATTCTTCGGGCTGAATCATCTCTCCTGGATTCGAAGTGTGAAGCTTTCCGGTAAGGAGATGCTGGGAGAGCTGCTGGAGGATAACGCTTTTCTGGAGGGTGTGGAGGAGTTCCAGAGATTTGAGCCGGGTGTCCTTCGGCTCACCGGCCTGCTGCCCAATGAGTATCTCTACTACTATTATCACCGGGAGAAAGCACTGGAGAATATAAAGAAAGCGGGAAGCGCCAGAGGACGCAACATTGAGGAGATTAACCGCAAAATGTTCCAGGAACTGCAGGGCATGGACGCGGACAGTGACCCGGAAGAGATGCTGCAGACATTCCTCTATTACATGCAGCAGAGAGAGAATTCCTATATGGCTGTGGAGACCGGGGGAAAAGGACGTCCCATGAAAGAGCGGGGACAGCTGCCCGTACCGGAAGGCATCGGCTATGCGGGAGTGATGCTGGACTGCATCGAGGGAATGCAGTCGGAGACCGGAAGATATCTGGTGCTGTCTGTGGAAAACAATGGCGCTCTGCCGCAGCTTGGGGACAGAGATGTAGTGGAAATGACCTGTCTGGTGTCGAAGGACGGGATTTGCCCTGTGAAGGTGGAAAATCCGCCCGAAGACTGTATGGTTTTAATCCGCAATATCAAGCATTACGAGAGACTGGCGGCCGAGGCAATTGTGGAGCAGTCCAGAGAGAAAGCTGTCAGAGCGCTGATGCTGCATCCTTTGATTAATTCCTATTCTCTGGCGGATAAGCTGCTGACAGAATACGGAGAGGCTTACGGCGGATTGTTTGGAGAAAGCTGAGAGCGGCGGAATTACAGTACCCCCATACAACGTACGTTTCTGCTTTATATGGAAGGTAAGACAATGGAGAATTGCAAGACGAAAGCTTTTTAAAGGAAAACGAATTTTATTGCAATAGATATGGAAGAAAAAGATAAGAGGTAAAACCAATAAAGTTCGCAGTAATTTGGAGTTATCCGAACTGCTGCGAATTTTCAGAATAAAGGAGTATTCAAAATGAAATTTGTCCATAAAAGGGAAAGGCAGGAGGGCATTTCCGTACTCTCTTTCAAGGGAGTGCAGGGGGACAGGGAAAGTCTGAGAGACAGTGTAAACAGACAGGGATATGCTCTGAGAGAGGACTGTCAGTTTGATGTGGACGTCTTTGCGGAAGGGGTGTATGGCGGCCCGGCAGGGGAAGCGGCAGGATTTATTGCAGAATGCTTATTGCAGGGGGCATATCGGTTCGGAAGAGAAGCCCTGAAGGAGTGTGGCTGCGGAAATGTGTATGCACTGCGGGACAGACTGGCAGCGGTACCGGATGTGACAGTCTGTCTGGTGTCGAAGGAAGAGATTGGGGAAGAGGCAGCAAAAGGAGAAGCGCTGGGCCGGTGCAGGAATTATGCCAGAATGCTGGGAGATCTGCCTCCCAATTACCTGACGGCGGACGCCTTCTGTCTCTATGCGGAGCAATTGGTTCGGGAAAAGCCTTCCCTGTCTCTGGAGATTTATCGGGATGGGGAGCTGACACAAATGGGCTGCGGAGGAATTCTGGCTGTGAATCAGGCTTCGGGAACGCCGGCAGCTCTGCTGCATCTGCGTTATGGCGGAAAAGGGAAAGGTCCTGTGACGGCTCTGGTGGGAAAGGGCGTCATGTTTGACAGCGGCGGGATGCATCTGAAATCCATGGGAGACATGGAGGGTATGAAATATGATATGTGCGGCGGGGCCGATGTATTGTGTCTGCTGGAATATGCGGCAGACATATCCTGTGCGTTTCCTCTGGAGGGCGTGATTCCGCTGGCGGAAAATGCGGTGGGAGACAGGAGCCTTCGGATGGGAGATGTGATTACCATGCTGTCAGGCCGGACTGTGGAGGTATATAATACAGATGCGGAAGGGCGGCTGTTGCTGGGAGACGGACTTTTCTTTGCCGCAGAACGGGGAGACCGTCTGATAGACCTGGGGACGCTGACCTGCTCCTGCAGAGAGGCTTTGGGAGATGAAACCACGGGATTTTTCTGCAATGAAGAGGCACTGGCCGGGATGGTGGAGAAAGCAGCGACAGGCATCGGAGAGTCTGTTTGGCGCCTGCCTCTGGGAGAGCGCTACAAGCGGCAGCTGTTCTGGACAAAAACGGCGGATATGGCCAATTACATGCCGGACAAGAAGGCGGGAGCCAGTGTGGCAGCATGCTTCCTGGAGGAATTCACCAAAGGAAAGCCCTGGGCGCATTTTGACATGGTTGGACCGGCAGTGTCACGCAGAGAAAACGGCAGACTGCAGATCGGCGCCACAGGAACCATGTTTGCCGCTGTGGCAAAGCTTTTGGAGATGTGAGAGGAAAGTAAAGGATTGCCGTCGCGCAGCGACTTAATACAGCAACCGGCTGTCCGGTACCCCAGAGAACTTACGGACGCGCAGTATGCGGCCGTAAGTCCTCTGGGGTACCGGACAGCCGGTTGCGGAACTGGAAATTATGGATGGTAAAGTCACAAAGACGCCCGAGAGGAATTTTCATGAGTGCACTATCGAATGAGAATTTCTCTCTTGTAGGGGCGTCGAAGAGACTTTACCCTTTAGTGCCGTCGCGCAGAGACTTAATTAGGAGGGATCAGAATGGGACAGGAAGAGAACAGAAAAGCAGAGGCACTCCGGCAGGAGGTGAATATGCTGGCGGAGGAGCTGGCGGAAAAGCTGGAAGACGGAAAGCTGAAAGAAATGTTCCGGCGGTGCTTTGTCAGCACGGCTGCCACTACGGCGCGTTTTCTGCCGGAAGGCAGGGCCTATGTGATTACGGGAGATATTGAAGCCATGTGGCTTAGGGATTCTTCGACTCAGGTAGCGCATTATCTTCCTTATTTAAAGCGCTCGCCCATGCTCAGGGAGCTGGTGAGAGGATTATTGATACAGCAGATGGATTTTATCTGCATCGACCCTTATGCCAATGCGTTTAATCAGGAGCCTAATGGCAGATGCTTTGAGAAGGATGAGACAGAGACTTCTCCCTGGATTTGGGAGCGGAAATATGAGGTGGATTCTCTCTGTTATCCCATCCGTCTTCTGGCCCAATATCGTAAGGCAACAGGGGATGACACCATTTTTGGAGACAGAACGAAAGAGGCTCTGAAGAAGATTGTGACACTGTGGGAGAAGCAGCAGCGCCACTGGGAGTGTGCGGAGTATTCTTTTGTGCGCCATAACTGCCCGGAATCGGATACCCTGTCCAACGGAGGGAAGGGAAGTCCCTGTGCATACACCGGCATGACCTGGAGCGGGTTCCGGCCCAGTGACGATGCGTGTATGTACGGTTATCTGGTTCCCGCCAATTTTTTTGCGGCAGGAGTGCTGGAGTATGTGGCAGACTTTGCCGGGGAGATTTACAGGGACGAAGAGCTGGCAGCGCGTGCGAACAGACTTTCGGGAGAAATCCTGGAGGGAATTCGGACCTACGGTATCACACAGGTGGATGGTCTGGGGCCGGTTTATGCCTATGAGACAGACGGCCTGGGGCATTATAATCTCATGGATGATGCCAATGTGCCCAGTCTGCTCTCCCTTCCCTGGCTGGAGGCTCCGGGAGTGGAGGAAGAAATCTATCAGAATACCAGAAAATTTGTTCTCAGTGAGGGGAATCCCTATTATTTTGAAGGAAAGGCCGCCTGTGGTATCGGCAGTCCTCATACGCCGAAGGGCTATATCTGGCATATTGCGCTGACTATGCAGGGCCTCACTTCAAAGTCCCGGGAAGAGCGGGAAGCACTGCTGCGGACTCTGACGGAGACGGACGCTGGTCTGGGGCTGATGCATGAGGGCTTTGACGCGGATTGCCCGGAAAAATTTACGAGAGAATGGTTTGCCTGGGCGAATTCGCTGTTTGCATTGTTTGTGATGGAGCACAGGGGATTACTGACTTAAAATTTGTGTGGAGGAGTAGTATGGATTTTACATTTGACGGAAAAATAAGCAAACCAGTATTGGAAAATTATCTGAGTCGGGCGGTGACAGCCGCCGGATTATATGAGAGTGATACCCTGGAGGATGATTTGAGGGTATTGCAGAAAATCGGCGCCAAGTTTCTGGGCCGGGCTTCCGGTGTATGGTATATGGAAGAACCGGATGAGGAGCATTTTGAGAAATCCAGACTTTTGGCAGAACGGGTACATGAGATGGACCCGGAGATTATCCTTCAGGCCTGCATTTTTGAGATGGTAGTGGAGAGGATGGAGGAAGTGGAAATTCCGCTTCATGTGCTGCAGGCGTTCGGGCAGAAGGAGGAGAGACGGCATTTTCGGCTGGAAGATACTTTGTTTCCGGGAGAGCCGAAGGATTTCCGGCATCACAGAGAAGGAAAGGACAAGAATGGCGGAATTCCTGACTTAAGCCGGACAGAGGCCGCCATGTGGTTCTATTACCGTGCTACTCGTTATATTGACTGCGGTTATGAGGCGCTTCACATGGGACAGGTGCATCTGTATACTGCCAATGATCCCGGGATGGCGAAAACGGTGGAGCTTTTTGACAAAATTCGAAAGTACGCTGCTGCTCATGGGAGACGTCATAAGATCCTGATGGATGCCCACACCCACGGAGTGAATATTCGGGGAAAGCTGCTGTTCGATTATCATGCAATGCCTTTTACCAGGGTGGCGCTTCTTGAGGAAGAAGGACAGAAGCTGGTACTGGTGCGGGAAGGGTTCAGCGAGGGCGGCGTAAATCCGGACGGATGGAGCGCGGAGTCCATGCCCTATCTCATGGAATATGACAACTGGGGCGGCCGGGTGGTGGCAGATTCGGAGAAGCTTACCAGACAGGAGCTGGCGGCCAGAGACTGGTGGGGATATGATCAGATTGCCTGGTTTGCCAATCAGCCCGAGGAAGAGCGGAATCGTTTTCTGGAGTATACCTATCGCTGGACGGAAATCACTAATGTAAATGCCTATTTCGAAGTTCCGTTCCGCAGGATGCTCAGCGATGCGTGGATAGAGACAGACCGTGCCGATAATGGAAGCAGAGACATACAGCACTTTTACCAGTGCAATCGGAAAAGTCCGTCCTGTCCCATGGGATTTTCGCAGGAAGACACCATCTGCAGGATATGGGGCCAGGGCCACAGCCTTCGGGAGAAGGCGGGAAATCCGCCGATGGTGGCCGATCATGGGGCCAGGGAAGTCTATGATGAGAAGACCGGGTACAAGCTGCCCGAACGTGTGGTGGTGTACGGCAGCTTTCAGCCTTATGCGGGAGCGGTAAGAGATGATTCTAACAGTGAGGTTACACGGATGTACTATGTGGGGAACAACACCTACGTGTTGTCAGTGGTGATTCCGTTTCCAGGAGAATATGATTTTGGAGTATCTACTTATGGGACATTGTCTGCCACCTACAGTACGGATCGTTTTGCGCGGAGTGGTTCCGGCCATAGAGGGGTTTTCCGCACGGAAAAGGAGAACGCAGTGGTACGCTTTACCTATGAATTTATGAGCAGCCGGGGCGTGAAAGTGGAGGTTTTCAATGATTGAGAAGATAAAGTGGACTGGTTCACTGGAAAAAGTATTCCCGGACAGAGAGCCTAGAGATGGCTTTTCTGATTTGAAAAAGGTTCCTTCTTTTCTGGAAGGGGAAGTATATTCGCTGCAGTTTGCATTTTTGACTTCCGGTGAAGCGGAAGGCTGGGCCGAAGTGGTGCTTTCAGGTCCTTTCGCGGAACATGCTGCAGTGCGGGAAGTTTGTCCAATGCCTTCCCGCAACCCGGGAAGGGAGCTGGTGGATAGCAGAGAGGAGGAGAACACCCAGGCGGAAGCGCAGACTCCGGCGGCGGAAACGGCTGGGGCGAAGAATTGTCCTCCTGGACTGTATCCGGATTTGCTCCGGGAGCTGAAAGGCGGCCGCGTAAAATTGTATCCCGGCCAGTGGCACAGCCTGTGGATTACCGTGAAATGCGGGGAGAGAGAATGTGGGGAGGAGACATCTGGAAAAGATTTTCCTTATGGGATTCATAAGCTGGAGATTACGGTGAAGCCGGAGGAAGGGGAACCGGTGCGGGAGTGTCTGGAGCTGGAACTGATAAAGGCAGCGCTGCCGGAACAGACTCTGATTCACACGGAATGGTTCCATGCGGACTGCCTGGCGGATTATTACAGAGTGGAGCCCTGGAGCGAGGAGCACTGGCGCATTACGGAGAGTTTTCTGAATCACTATGGGGAAATGGGGATGAATATGGTTCTGGTTCCCGTGCTGACGCCGCCTCTGGATACGGCGGTGGGGCGGGAACGGACCACGGTGCAGCTGACAGATATCCGGGAGGAGGGCGAAGGCAGGTACAGCTTTGGATTCGACCGGGTGAAACGATATGTGGAGCTTTGCGGCAAGGCAGGGATTCGTTATCTGGAGATTTCCCATCTGTTTACCCAGTGGGGAGCCTGTGCGGCGCCGAAGGTGATGGTATGGCGGGGGGATACGCAGATTCGGCGGTTCGGTTGGGATACCCCTTCGGACGGCAGTGAATATCTGGGCTTTCTGGAGCAGTTTTTGAAGGCACTTACAGGGAAACTGACGGAATGGGGCTGGGAGGGAAGGGCCTTTTTCCATCTGTCAGACGAGCCGGGAGAGGACGTTCTGGAGCGGTACAATTTTCTGCGAGGTAAAGTGGCCGGCTGGATTGCGCCTTATCCCATAATGGATGCATTGTCGGATTACTCCTTTTATGAGAGCGGCGCGGTGGACCGTGCGGTACCAAATATGGAAAAGCTGCCTTTGTTCGCTGAAAAGGGAGCAAGCCCTCTGTGGACGTATTATTGCGGGTGCCATGGACACGGTACGCCGAACCGCTACTTTGCCATGCCTCACTGCCAGATCAGGGTGCTGGGTGTACTTTTGTATTATTATGGTGCGGACGGATTCCTGCACTGGGGATATAATTTTTATAATTCGCAGTATTCCCTGGAGCATATCAATCCCTATGCCGTGACAGACGCAGGCGGCGCTTTTCCTTCCGGGGACTCTTTTCTGGTCTATCCGGGGGAGGACGGCAGACCGGAGGACTCCCTGCGTATGCTGCTGATGCTGGAAGCCATGCAGGATATGCGGGCGCTGCAGCTGCTGGAGGGGCTGTGGGGCAGAGAACGGGTGACGGAGCTTATCTGCCGGGAGGCGGGAGGTGAGTTATCGACAATGAAATGGCCCAGAGAATCGGCATTTTTAGCCGGACTCAGGGAGAAAGTCAACGAAGCTGTCAGGGAGTGGGCGCACATGGTATAATGTGCGATTAATTTTATCTCATTTCAAATTCTTCATAAGGAACAATCACATCCAGACCTCCGGAAGCATAGCTTGTCATTTCATATACGTCGAAATGCATTCCGATACCTTCCGGGGTCAGGAAGAATCGTCCGTCTTCCAGAAGAACAGCCTCCCAGTCCTCCCCGTCAGTGCCCCATTCTGCCTGTGCCTCCACATAGGGGCCGATGATGGCTTTGATTTCCGCCTCTGAATTTTTTACCACATCTGTGATTTGCAGCTGTTTGCCTGTGGAACGGCTGAACACATATTCTATGGTTCCGTGCAGTCCGTGAGCAGCGCCCTGCCAGTATCCATACCAGTTTCTGCTGAGGACGATATAATTGTCGTCCAGATAGCTGATGGAGAAATGGGTGCTGTGCTCCACGATGGTACCGCTGGCCCAGTCGTCTTCCGGCCATTCCCAGGAGACCGTTTCCCGCACGGATTCTGCCAGTTCTTCTATATAGTGGCTTTGTTCCTCATACAATGTCTCCAGAAACTGATTGATGCCGGCGGCGGCAGGCGTCTGTTCTGTCAGGGATACCTTTGTCATGGAAAAGCTGCCCTTTGCGCCGCTTTCATTGACAGTAAAAGTGGTGTCAAAGGTTTCGCTGACACTGATATCCCTGAGAGGGTTGTCATAATAGACATAAACCAGTTCCGGCAGACAGTCAGAATCATTTTCTATTTGGACGCGATAGACAGCACTGTCCCCCTGATGCAGCCTGTTGTAATACAGCCAGGTGCCGTCTGAGTAGAAAAAGTCCAGACCGTCAGCGGACAGGGAAGTGGTGGGCCGGCTGATTCCATAATGCAGCCGGTCGCCTGTTCCATCCCAGTTCAGGCGTTCCAGATGAAAGGCGTCTTCATCGTATCTCTGATTTGCATAGTACATTCCCTTTTCATCCCAGAAATTTATGCCATAGCACACAAGCTCTCCGATTTCGGTCACAGTTTCAGGATGGTCCAGACTGGCGGCGTACCATATGTCCCCGTCCTGTTTATAGACCAGCGCTTCGTTGGTCAGAAAGAAATACCCGGAGGACTCCGGACTGGTCAGCGGAAATTCTTCCTTTTCTCCGGATTCGGGGAGGATGCGATAGAGTCTGCCTGCGCTGTCGGTGACAAAGGCATATCCAAAATGCGTCATACAGGACGCGATATCAGGCAGGCTGTTATATTTATAAGTTTTACAGGCATCTGTATATCCTTCCGGAAGCAGGCCGTAGAGTGTGTCGCTGACATCGACCGGACTGGCTGTTCCGTCCATTGAGATCCGGAAATAGAGATCATCTTCCGGGCCGCTGTAGGCGCTGGTGAGATACAAAATATCTTCGTGGAAATTCATTCTGTAGAACTGATATTCCTGTACGGGAATGTTCTCCGCCAGCAGAACCATATCGGAGCCATCGCATTTTATGCGCCTAAGATTCGCTTTGGCGCCATCCAGA
Organism: uncultured Acetatifactor sp.; assembly: GCA_910588225.1. Lineage (GTDB taxonomy): Bacteria > Bacillota > Clostridia > Lachnospirales > Lachnospiraceae > Acetatifactor. The sequence continues at coordinate 28,886 of CAJUQT010000015.1, read as the reverse complement.
TAGTCAATGTTTCTTTTTTCGAGAAAATAAATATACCCGTCCTGGATACAGAAACAGCCATCCTGAGAAGACGCCGCTTCATAAAGGGTTTCTGCCTCCAGAGTGTCGATATTGATTCTGCACAGCCGCCTGCCCCAGTAGCCGTAAATCCAGCCATCTGCCATCTGGGTCCTGCTGCCGGTATCATCCCTGAACCACGGGACGCTGCCAAACGCGGAATATTCTGCTTCACTGTCTTTTTCTTCATTTTCTGCAGTGTCGACTGTCTCAGACTGTGGTTCTGTGTCCTCCGGGCTGCCTGTAAAGGCACTGTCTCCCGGATGGTTACAGGCTGTGAGAGCAAACGGCAATAAAATACAGACTGCCGGAATCAAAAAAATCCATTTTTTCTTTTTCATCGTCGGTACCTCGCTTTTCTTCTTTAGTATAACATTTACAGGCATATATTTTGCATCATTTCTGCCGGTATGATGAAAAATCCGTAACCTACAGTTCAGACAGGTGTTTACAATTTCTGCTTTATGATGTATTGTAAAAACAGCATGTAATCTATCTGTCCAAAAAGCTGAAATAGAGATAACAGTTGTGGAAACTGATCGGAGGCGGGGATGCAGGAGACGAAAATATACAGCAGAAACAGTACGTTCCAGAAGTTCCAGGTGCTGAAGACAAATCGTAATAAACGTTATCGCTATCATGAGTTCCTGGTGGAGGGCGTGAGAAGCCTGAATGAGGCGGTAAAAAATAATTGGGAAATCCATTCTTTTTTATATGACAGGGCAAATCTTTCCGACTGGGCGAAGGATATGATAAGGAGCACCCACACAGAGATGAACTACTGTCTGACAGGGGAGCTGATGCGGGAGCTGAGCGGCAAGGAGGATACCTCGGAGCTGATGGCGGTAATCGGAATGAGGGAGGATTCGCTGGAGAGTGTGAAACTTTCCGAAAGGCCGTTTGTCGTGTTGTTTGACAGACCGTCTAACAAGGGGAATCTGGGTACGATGATACGCTCCTGTGATGCTCTTGGAGCGGATATGCTGATTCTCACGGGACATGCGGTGGATTTGTATGACCCGGAGGTGGTTGTGGCGGCGATGGGTTCGTTCTTTAATATGCCGGTGATTCGGATGGAGGATAACAGGGAGCTCTTCGGATATCTGGAAAAGCTGAAGCGCAGATTCCCGGATTTTACTGTGCTGGGAACCACAGCCCATAACGAAAAGCCGATCTGGGAGGTGGATCTGACAGCGCCGCTTCTGCTCATGGCAGGAAATGAGACCATGGGCCTGAACCGGGCTTTTAAGGAATATTGTGATGTCCTCTGCACCATTCCCATGTCGGAGACATCCTATGCATCTTCCTTCAATGTCAGCTGTGCGGCGTCCATTATGATGTATGAAGTCACGAGACAGAGAGGACAATGCGGGAAGCAGCTGCAGTGCGGCGGTGTGGCCGGCTGCACGGGAGTTTAGACGCAGACAGACGAAAAGCGGCGGCAGCCGCTGTGAAAAGAAAATGATAACAGGAGAAGGGACAGAATATGAGACTGACAGTAGGAAAAGGCGGACAGTTCGACAAAATCGGAGAGGCGCTGCAATATGCGCAGGATTGCGGAGAGGAAGAACGGATTATACACATTTTTCCGGGTGTGTATTATGAAAAGCTGGAAATCAGGCAGGAAGGTCTGATTCTGGAGGGAGAGAGTGCGGAGGATACCATTATCACCTATGACGATTATGCCAATGCGCTTATGCCGGACGGGGAGAAGAGGGGAACTTTCCGCAGTTATACCATGCTGGTGGACGCGCCCCGGGTGCGGCTGGTGAATCTGACCATTGAAAACAGTGCGGCGCCTCAGAACATTGTGGGACAGGCCATTGCTCTGTACGCGGAGGGAGAGGGGATTGTGGTGAAAAACTGCAGGCTGCTGGGGGCACAGGACACGCTGTTCACAGGACCGCTTCCTCCGAAGGAAGTGATGCCAGGCGGCTTCCGGGGACCGAAGGAATTTGCGCCCCGCATAGACGGCAGACAGTATTATGAGAATTGCTATATCTGTGGAACTGTGGATTTTATATTTGGAAGCGCAACAGCTTATTTTGAAAATTGTACGCTGGAATCTCTTCCGCGGGAGGAAGGATATGTTACAGCCGGGTCCTCGCCGGAGGGGCAGAAATACGGATATGTGTTTTCCCATTGCCGTTTTGTGGGAGAAGGTCCGGAGAACAGCATCTACCTGGGGCGGCCCTGGCGGGACCATGCGAAGACAGTGATTCTGAATTCTTATCTGGGAGCCCATATCCGGCGGGAAGGGTGGCATGACTGGGGAAAGGAACAGGCCCATGAGACGGCTTATTACGCGGAATATCATAACGAGGGACCGGGCGCAGAGGGAGAGAGAGTTCCCTGGGCACATATACTGACAGACGAAGAGGTAAAAGAATATACAAAGGAGAAGGTTTTAGCGGGACTGAAGGTACTGTGATGTCAGAATGAATGTAACAATTCAGCCGCATGTACTGTGACATTAGAGGGGATGCGGCAGTTTGTTTTGGAGGAACTATGACATTCGAGAGAAGTGACGGCTTGTCCCGGGGCATGCGGCATTCGGGAGAAGCGGCGGCTTGTCCCGGGGCATGTGACATTCGGGGGAAGCGGCGGTTTAGCCCGGGTATGTGACATTCAAGGGAAGCGGCAGGTTAAGTCAGGACTATGACACTATGAAAGAAAAGCAGGAGAATTATAATGAAGAAAATTTTATGGGTGGGGGATTCCACAGTAGCCTTCAACCAGGCAGACACCTATCCACAGACAGGGATGGGACAGGAATTTGACCGGTACTGTAAGAGGGAGTATCTTGTGCTGGATTATGGGAAGAACGGCAGGAGCTCCAAAAGCTTTTACAACGAAGGACTGTTTGCACCGGTACAGGAAATCATGGAAAAGGGGGATTTTCTCTTTATTCAGTTCGGACACAATGATGAGAAACCGGACGAAGAGAGACGCACGGAAGCACATACTACATTTCAGGAATATCTGATGATATATGTGAATGCGGCCAGGGAGAGGGGCGCACATCCGGTTCTGATTACGCCTTTGTCCCGGAGGCTGTTTCAGGCGGACGGCACTATCCGGAACAGTCATGGCGAATATCCCAGCGCGGTGATTGCGCTGGGCAGACGGGAAAATGTCCCTGTGGTGGACCTGACGGAGAGGAGCAGGATACTGTATGAGCGTACCGGAGAGGAAGAGAGCAGGAAATGGTTTATGTATTTCCCTGCCGGGACCTATGAGAACTATCGGGAGGACATGAAGGATAATACACATCTTCATTACGAGGGCGCGGTGAGAATGGGAGATCTGGTGGCGGAGGGACTTCGGGAACTGGGCGGAATCTACGGGGAGATTCTGGCATAAAGTCCCGGCAGATTTATCGCAGTGACCAGACTTTGAGGCAAAGTGATATAATTTATCCAAAGTATTTTCACAAAACTATGGAAATTTAGGTACAAAACAGTTATAATCTAACTATACATATCACATTTTAGGAGGGTTTTGACATGAACAATTTACCACAAGTAAAAATCGGCATCGTGGCGGTAAGTCGTGACTGCTTTCCCGAGAGTCTGTCCGTGAACAGAAGAAAGGCTCTTGTGGAGGCTTATACGGCAAAATACGGCACAGAAGCTATCTATGAATGCCCCGTCTGTATCGTGGAAAGCGAAATTCACATGGTACAGGCTCTGGAAGACATCAGAGCGAACGGCTGTAACGCACTTTGCGTATATCTTGGGAACTTTGGTCCGGAGATTTCCGAGACACTTCTGGCAAAGCATTTCGACGGTCCGGCGATGTTCATCGCTGCTGCCGAGGAGACCCAGAATGACCTGGTAGGCGGACGCGGAGACGCTTACTGCGGTATGCTGAATGCAAGCTATAATCTGAAGCTGCGCAATGTCAGGGCTTATATCCCTGAGAATCCCGTGGGTACCGCCGCGCAGTGCGCGGATATGATTCACGAGTTCGTTCCCATTGCCAGAGCAATCGTGGGACTGAGCGACTTAAAGATCATTTCCTTTGGCCCAAGACCGCTGAACTTCCTGGCCTGCAACGCGCCCATCAAGCAGCTCTACAATCTGGGCGTGGAGATCGAAGAGAACTCCGAGCTTGACTTGTTCGAGGCCTTCAAGAAGCATGATGGAGACGAGAGAATCCCTGCAAAGGTAAAAGAGATGGAAGAGGAGCTGGGTGTGGGCAACAAGAAGCCTGAGGTGCTGCCTAAGCTGGCTCAGTATGAGCTGACTCTTCTGGACTGGATTGAGGCTCATAAGGGATATCGCAAGTATGTGGCAATCGCCGGAAAATGCTGGCCTGCATTCCAGACCCAGTTCGGCTTCGTTCCCTGCTATGTGAACAGCCGCCTTACCGGTATGGGAATCCCCGTATCCTGTGAAGTGGATATCTATGGCTGTCTGAGCGAGTTCATCGGCACATGTGTCAGCGAGGACATTGTCACTCTGCTGGATATCAACAACACCGTGCCCGATGATATGTACGAGGAGTCTATCAACAATAAGTACTCTTACAGCCACAATGAGACCTTTATGGGCTTCCACTGCGGCAATACCAACACGAAGAAGCTTTCTTCCTGCAGCATGAAGTATCAGATGATCATGGCCAGGACGCTTCCCGAGGAAGTGACCCAGGGTACTTTGGAGGGAGATATCATCCCCGGCGACATCACCTTCTACCGCCTGCAGTCCACAGCGGACAGCAAGCTGCGCGCTTACATCGCACAGGGCGAGGTGCTTCCGGTGGCAACCAGATCCTTTGGCGGCATCGGTGTGTTTGCCATTCCGGAGATGGGGCGTTTCTATCGCCATGTATTGATTGAGAAGAACTATCCTCATCACGGCGCGGTGGCTTTCGGTCATTTCGGAAAGGCTCTGTATGAAGTATTCAAGTATATCGGCGTACCCGTGGAAGATCTGAATTACAATCAGCCGAAGGGTGTGCTCTATCCGACGGAGAATCCTTTCGCTTAATTAAGACGAAGTATGAAGCAGGAGCTGTCAGGGTGCAGGACATGCATTCTGGCAGCTTTTGAATATGTTGTGCAGGGAAAAGAAATCAGCAGTATGCCTGAGAGACGACGGTTGGGAGAATGTGGTCATGAAGGGAGCAGAATATGGGCATTTATGTAAATCCGGGAAATAAGGCTTTTATAAGAGCTTTAAATTCTGAAATCTATATAGATAAGACGGATCTGATTACCGTAGTGAACAACAGGATTGACACAATGAACTGTTATCTGTGTGTCAGCCGTCCCCGCCGTTTTGGCAAATCCATGGCAGCAGATATGCTGACGGCATATTACAGCAGAGGCTGCAGCTCGGCAGCGTTGTTTGAAGGACGGAAAGCGAAAACAGGGGAGTCTTTCCAGGAGCATTTGAACCGCCATCATGTGATTCGGCTGGATATACAGAAATTCCTTGAGACAAAGCATGATTCTGAGACTTTTATCACTGAGATGGAGAGCAGAGTGACTGCGGAACTGCTGAAGGAATTTTCCGAAAGTGTCGATGTGAATCCGGAAGAAAGGCTGAAAACGGTTCTGGAACAAATATTTAATCAGACAGGGGAAGGTTTCATTTTTATCATTGATGAGTGGGATTGTGTATTTCGGCTGGCAAAAGAACAGACGGAGGTACAGAAGACTTATCTGGATTTTCTGCGTGGACTTTTCAAGGGGCAGGATTATGTGGAACTGGCGTATATGACAGGCATTCTTCCAATTAAGAAATATGGCGAACATTCCGCGATTAACATTTTTGATGAATATTCCATGACGGACCCCGATGAACTGGCAGGATTTTTTGGTTTTACCGAAGAAGAGGCCAGAGAATTGTGTGCTCAGAGAAAAATGGATTTCTCAGAGATACAAAAATGGTATGATGGATATTTGCTGAACGGAAGCCATATTTATAATCCGAAATCAGTGGTGGACGCAGTACGGCGGGGAAAAATCAAAAGTTACTGGACCGGGACGGAAACCTATGAGGCATTGAAAGTTTATATTGATATGAACTTTGACGGGATGAAGGAAGCAGTAATTGAAATGCTGAGCGGCGTCCGCTGTAAAATGGATCCCTCCACTTCCCAGAATGATATGACTACTTTCAGGAATCGGGACGATGTCTTAACGCTTCTTGTGCATCTGGGATATCTGGCATATGAGGAGACAGAAGGAGAAGCTTTTATTCCCAATCAGGAAATCGTCCAGGAATATCTGCGGGCGGTAAAAGTCGGGGGCTGGGAAGGACTTATGGATGCCCTGCACTGTACAGGGTCTCTTCTGAGGAGTACATGGTCATTGGACGCAGAAGCGGTGGCAGAAGGCATAGCGACTATCCATCATGAGACAGCTTCTCTGTTCAGGTATAATGACGAGAATTCTTTGACATGTACGGTTCTTATGGCCTATTACGGTGCAAAAGCTTATTACATGAATCCTGTAATGGAACTGCCTTCGGGAAAAGGGCTTGCGGATGTAGTCTATCTGCCCAGGCTGAATGTGGACAAACCAGTGCTGGTGGTAGAGCTGAAATGGAATAAATCTGCAGAAGGAGCACTGAAACAAATCAAAGAAAGACAGTACGCAGACTGGATTCAGGACTACACAGGTGACATTCTTCTGGTAGGAATTAACTATGATACGGAAAGTAAGATTCATGAATGCGTAATTGAAAAGCATGAAAAAACGAGGAAATGTTAGCGTAAGAGAGGAGTGACAAAGAATCATGGCGAAATTATATGTAAACCCAAAAGTAAAAAAGGGACATCTCAACCCGGAGCTGCAGGGACATTTTTCTGAGCATCTGGGAAGATGTATCTATGAAGGAATCTATGTGGGAGAAAATTCGGACATCCCCAATGTGAACGGCATGCGCACGGATGTGGTGGAGGCGCTGAAGGAGATTCGTGTGCCTGTGCTGCGCTGGCCGGGCGGCTGTTTTGCCGACGAGTATCACTGGAGGGACGGTATCGGCCCCAAAGAAGGCCGCAAGAAAATGATCAACACCCACTGGGGCGGCGTGGTGGAGGACAACAGCTTCGGAACCCATGAATTCATGGAGCTGTGCAGACAGGTGGGCTGCAAGACCTACATCAACGGTAATGTGGGCAGCGGAACGGTTCAGGAAATGAGCGAGTGGGTGGAATACATGACCTTTGAAGGGGTTTCTCCCATGGCGGACCTGCGCAAGGCAAACGGACACGAGGAAGCCTGGACCGTGGATTATTTTGGCGTTGGCAACGAGAACTGGGGCTGCGGCGGCAATATGCGTCCGGAATACTATGGAGATCTGTATCGCAGATACCAGACCTATGTGCGGAATTACGATAGAGAAAAGCCTGTCTACAAGATTGCCTGCGGCGCCAACGCTTCGGACTATCACTGGACGGACAAGGTGCTGGAGACCACCTTCGACCATGGACGCGGATTCATGAACGGCCTGTCCCTGCACTATTATACGGTGCCCGGTGACTGGGGGAAGAAAGGATCCGCTCTGGAATTTGACGAGAAGGAATATTATCGTACATTGAAGGCTGCTTTGAAGATGGAAGAGCTGATCAAAAAGCACGGCGCCATTATGGACCAGTATGATCCTGAGAAGAAGATCGGCATGGTTATCGACGAGTGGGGAACCTGGTATGATGTGGAGCCCGGTACAAATCCCGGCTTCCTGTATCAGCAGAATACCATGAGAGACGCGCTGGTGGCAGGCATTAACCTGAACCTGTTCAACAAGAACTGTGACCGGGTGAAGATGGCCAACATCGCCCAGATGGTGAACGTGCTCCAGGCTGTGATCCTGACCGACGGGAAGAAGATGGTGAAGACCCCGACCTGGCATGTGTTCCATATGTATCAGGTACATCAGGATGCGGAGCTGGTGGAGTCCTGTGTGGAGACCAGAGAGGTGGGACAGGAAGAGGAGTACAAAGTACCCAACCTGACGGAGTCTGTGTCCAGAACCCAGGACGGAAAGCTTCACATGACGCTGACCAACCTGTCTCTGGACCAGGCGGAAGACATCGAAAGCATTTTCGCGGACAGCCGGGTAAAAGCGGTTAAGGGTACGGTGCTCACAGGGAAGATGCAGGCACACAATACCTTTGACGAGCCTGACCAGGTGCATGAGGAAGAGTTCAGTGCCGTTACGGTGAACGGGGACAGGATCAGCTTTACCGTTCCGGCCTGCAGCGTGCTGCATCTGGAGGTTGAGCTGGCATGATGAAAATTGAGCTGGTGCGGGAGATAGAGGGAAGCATACTCGATATAGGCGGTGGCGGCGAAGGAATTATGGGCCGGCTGTACGGCAGTCAGGTGACGGCCATTGACAATTGCCAGGAAGAGCTGGACGAGGCTCCCCGCGGTTATGAAAAAATCTTGATGGATGGGACAGCCCTGACTTTCGCGGACAACCTTTTCTGCAACATTACCTTTTTCTATACCCTGATGTATATGCAGAGTGAGGAGCAGGGCCAGGCCCTCCGGGAAGCGGCCAGGGTCCTGAAACCAGGAGGCAGTCTGTATATTTGGGATGCGGAAATCTTTTCCGCATATCCGGAGCCGTTCTGTGCGGAGCTGGATATTCTGCTTCCTGAGGAACAGATTCATACCACATACGGTGTGGTGAAAATGGATACGCAGGACAGGAAGTCGATTGAGGAAATGTGTGTGACGGCGGGGTTTTGCCTCGCATGTGTGAAAGAACAGCAGGGACATTTTTATCTGCATTTTTTGAAGAAATGATGACAAAAAGGAGCGAATATGACGCGGAAACTTCTCGTTACGGGCTTTGAACCCTTTGGAAAGGATAAAATCAATCCGTCCTGGGAGGCGGTGAAAGGGCTGCCGGATTCTATTGACGATTGTGAACTGGTAAAATTGCGGCTGCCTGTCATATTCGGGGAAGCTGCCGAAACCGTTCTACGGAAAGCGGCGGAAATCCGCCCGGAGGCCATTCTGTGCGTGGGGCAGGCCGGCGGCCGTAAGGCTGTCACGCCGGAGGTGGTGGGGATTAACCTGAGAGAGACTTCCCTGCCGGACAATGCGGGGAAGTCACCTCAGAACGAACCGGTGATTGTCGGCGGTCCCGCCGCTTATTTTTCCACGGTTCCGGTGCGCGGGATTGTGGAGGCGGTAAAAAAGGAAGGAATTTCCTGCGCCCTTTCCTATTCCGCTGGGGTATATGTGTGCAATGATCTGCTCTATACCCTCCTGCATCATTATGATGGTACGACAACCCGTGTGGGCTTTATCCATGTGCCGTATCTGCCGGAGCAGACGGACGGGAAGGAGGCCGGTATGGAGCTGGAAAGAATCGTGAGGGCCCTTACGATTGCGGCGGGGGTGGTTTCCGGAGAATGTGTACAGGAGTGTGAAAGATAAAAAGAGAGTTGCTTGCAGCGGGAGCTCTGATTTCAGTGCGGCAGAGAAATGAGTATCAGTAAGCTGATACAAAAGTGGAGCAGTCTGTATTGTAAAAGGAAAAGGGACAAAAACAGAACCTGCGATAAGAGAAAGATTTTCGCTTATCACAGGCTCTGTTCTCATAATGCCCTGATTTTACACTTTACGACTCCACATCTGAATCGGCGGCAACGGCCGAGACTACGCTGGAAATCACGGAAACGATTACTGCGATGAGGATGATTAACAATCCGCCTCCTAAAACAATGAACATAATGGAACGCCTCCTTAAAATGTCTTATTTCATGGTGAAAAGACGATTACAATCGTATTAAGTCTTTCTGTCAATGAACTGATTATAGCATGTTTCATTTTAAATCTCAACCATAAAATGTGTTTTCACTTATCCGTGAAATAACGGTAAGCCTTTTCCTCTCTCCAATCATTTGTCTTATCATTGCAAATATCAATAATCTGCAGATATCCATAGTAGTCTATTAAGCTGTCTTTAGCTGCCTTTGATAGCTGTAAAACTTTCCTGGAATACTTATCCTTATATTCAATTATATTGGATATTTCTCTACATAACATTTTTGTGGATACCGCATCCTGCCTCCGTATGTAGTTATCCACTTTACTGTTTGTTCTGTTATTGAGTATGATATACAGCAGTGTCAAAAAACTCTGTATTTTCACATTATATACCAACTCTGCTTCTTTTAAGTCTACTGTCAGCGAACATTTTCTGAGCAGTCTTAGCTTGTGAAATGTATCCTTTTATGCCTGCCATATGGGAATCATCTTCATTTTAGACTTGATATCTTCCACAATTTTGCATACAATGAAAGCAGGCGGCTATACCTGTAAAAATTAACTTAAACCTGTCGGTCATCACGGCCAGAATAGGATGAACGTATATGTTTGACTTCCGGAAGCGACGGGAGTGTTGCTGAGCATAGAATATCGCGTACATGCCTAAAAGGGAAGCAGGGCTGCAGACGCGCGAAAACGGAAATGGAGCAAAGTCAGCTTCACTGACCTGATACTTTGCCCGCAGGAATAAAAGGGGCAGAAAGAGGAAGTAAATGATTACAATTTCCCTGTGTATGATAGTGAAAAATGAAGAAAAGATACTGGCCAGGTGTCTGGACAGTGTGGCAATGCTTGCGGACGAGATCATTATTGTGGACACGGGGTCCACAGACGCCACGAAGGAAATCGCCGGACGATACACGGAGCATGTCTATGATTTTCAGTGGATTGACGATTTCAGCGCCGCCAGGAATTTTGCATTTTCCAAAGCCAGTATGGAATATATCTATTCTGCGGATGCAGACGAGGTACTGTCCGCAGAGAACCGGGAGAAATTCCGGCTTTTGAAGGAGACTCTGCTTCCCGAGATAGAGATTGTACAGATGAAATATGCCAATCAGCTCCAGTTTGGAACGGTCTATAATTTTGATGAGGAATATCGTCCCAAACTATTCAAAAGGAAACGGGATTTCGTCTGGGAGGCGCCCATTCATGAGACGGTGCGGCTGACTCCTGTGATTTACGACAGTGATATTGTCATCACTCATCTGCCGGAGGAGAGCCATGCAAAGCGTGACCTGGAAAATTTTCATAGACATTGCATCGATGGATACCGCCTGTCAAAGCGTCTCCACGGCCTCTATGCCAGGGAGCTGATGCTGACGGGAGACGAGGAGGACTTTGCACAGGCGGCTGATACATTTCTTCAGTCTGCGGCGGACAATGGGCGTGACAGCGAGGAGATGGCCCAGGCCTGCTGTATCGTGGCGAAGGCGGCCAGACTGGCCGGGGATACGGTTACTTTTTTCAAATATACTTCCAAGGTGATTGCGGAGGAGGCGAATTCGGAGATATGCTGTGAGATGGGCCATTTTTACGAGGAGAACGAGGACTGGGAGGAGGCGGCGGTGTGGTACTACAATGCGGTGTATGAGACCTCTCCCATCCTGAATCTGCAGGCCGGAGGCCGGGAGAGTCTGGAAGGACTGATTCGCTGTTATGAGCAGCTGGGATGTCCGGAACAGGTGCAGGTTTACAGGGAGGAGCTGCGCAGGCGCGGCTGAAATCTGTAAATTGATCCAGGATTGGAATATGGAGTGAATTATGGAATTAAATATAAACGCACCTGCCTATTTCAAAGAGCATTATGGTATGGACGATGAAGTATATAAGTTCTGCCGGAAAGCATATAATTTTTTTAAGGACAGAGAATACAGCGATACTTTACATACGATTGGCATAGTGCCTGCCGCGGCTCCCCAGGAAATATATGACAGTGGAAGCTGGAGAGAGAGCACAAGGTTTCTCTGCAATAAAAGTATTGCTTCCATAGTAATCCAAATGAATTTTGAAAATTATTACAAAGCGGATAGTACAGGGAAAGTAGAACAGACTAAAGAAATGATTCTTGCGGCAGTGATAAACAGGATAAAACCGATAACGGAAAATAAGATAAAAAGAGACGGAGAGAAAAGATGAGCTGGGAAGAAAAGGTACGGAGAGTAACCCCTTATGTGGCGGGAGAACAGCCTCAAAAGAAAAATATCATCAAATTAAATACCAACGAATGCCCTTACCCGCCGGCGCCCGGGGCGGCAAAGCTGGCGGCGGAAGCGGACTGGGAGGCTCTGCGCTTATACCCGGACCCGGACACCTCTGTGCTGGTGAATGCGCTGGCGGCGTATTACGGCGTGAAGCCGTCCCAGGTGTTCGTTGGGGTGGGGTCCGACGATGTGCTGTCCATGGCCTTCATGACTTTTTTCAACGGCGGTCAGCCCATACTGTTTCCGGATGTGACCTATTCCTTCTATGATGTGTGGGCACAGCTGCACCGGATTCCTTATCAAACCTGCGCATTGGATGAGAATTGGCACATCCGCCCGGAGGATTACAGACAGCCCAACGGCGGTGTGATATTCCCCAATCCCAACGCGCCTACCGGGCTTTTGGAGAGTCTGGAGACAGTGGAGGAAATCATCAGAGCCAATCAGGATGTGGTGGTGATTGTGGACGAGGCTTATATAGATTTCGGCGGCGTATCGGCGCTTCCTCTGGTGGAAAAGTACGACAATCTGCTGGTTGTGCAGACCTTTTCCAAATCCAGGGCCATGGCCGGTCTGCGGATCGGCTTCTGCATCGGCAGTGAGAAGCTGATTGGATACCTGAATGATGTGAAGTTTTCTTTCAATTCCTACACCATGAATCTGCCTTCTCAGATTCTGGGAGTGGAGACGGTGAGAGACGACGCTTATTTCAGAGAGACCACGGCGAAGATTATCGCCACAAGAGAACGGGTGAAAGTGGAATTGAAGAAGCTGGGCTTTTCCTTCCCGGATTCCAGGACTAATTTTATCTTTGCCGCTCATGAAAGCATTCCTGCGGAACAGATTTTCAGGGCGCTCCGGCAGGCGGATATCTATGTGCGGTACTGGAATAAGCCCAGGATATCGAACTATCTGCGGATTACCGTGGGCACGGATATGGAGATGGACAGTTTGCTGGATTTTCTGAAATCTTATGTGCACAATTAACCTGTAATACCGGCGGCAGTTCAGATATCGGCAGCAGCTCAGAGCCTGCCTGCTTATAGCGGAAATCGCTGTTTCCGTATTTGGATGAAATGTTAAAACTCTTTGCGCAAGTTCCAAAGGTGTTTGGTTGTCCTGCAAATACGAAATCAGCTATGCTGTGAGCGGGAATGGAGGTAATGGTATATGGAATTAGGAAAAAATATTAATACGCTTAGAAAAGAGAAAGGGTTTTCACAGGAAAAGCTGGCTGAAAAAGTGAATGTCACAAGACAGACTATTTCGAATTGGGAGTTAGGAGAGACTTCGCCAAATCCCGAACAATTAAAGCTCCTGTCCGGTGCGCTGGGGAGGAGTATCGATGAATTGGTAGGGAATGACAATGTGTATATTCTGAAAGAAAAATGTGGTGACAATACGAAAGCAATGGGGAAAATATATATTGGTTTTGTTGTGCTTTGCGGAACAGTAGCAGGTATCTGGTCTTTTTCCGCAAACAGATTTCGATACAGTGAGATGATATTGATTATGGGAGCAGGAATGGTTGCAGGTCTGTGCCTGGCGGTTGTATGCCACAATATTTTGAAATACATGAAAAACAGCGGCAATGCAGTTTAAGGAAATTTTAATGGACTGATTACCAGAAAATGGGTATAATCAGAAGCGACATTAATGAAGGAAAATTAAGGAAGGAATGGAGAATTTCAATGATTAAGAGTTTTTTCAAGGGAGTGGTAATCGGGATTGCAAATATTATACCCGGAGTCAGCGGAGGCACTATGATGGTCTCCATGGGAATTTATGACAAACTGATTCACTGTATTACACATTTGTTCAGCGAGCTGAAGAAAAGTATATTGTTCCTGCTGCCCATTGCAGTGGGTATGGTGGTGGCTGTGGCAGGCAGCTCTTTCGGCCTTACGTACCTTTTTGAACATTTTCCCATTCAGACCAATCTGCTGTTTGTTGGATTGATTCTGGGCGGCCTCCCTGCTGTGTGGAAAAAAGTGAAAGGGAAGGGTGTGAAGGCAGGGCCCCTTGCCGCCTGCATCCTTTTCTTTGTGCTGGTGGTGGGGATGGCCGCCATGGGTGAGACAGAAGGCAAGGCGGCGGATTTGTCCTTCAGCCTGGTCAATGCGGTGATGCTGGTGGGGGTGGGGGTTATTACTTCCGCTACCATGGTGATTCCCGGCGTCAGCGGTTCCATGGTTTTGATGCTGATGGGATTTTACTATCCGGTACTGAACGCCGTGAAGGACTTTTTTACAGCCCTTGCCGCTTTTGATATGGACGGGATACTCACAGGATGCGGGATTCTGATTCCCTTCGGCATCGGTGTGGTGGCGGGAATCTTCGGTATCGCGAAGCTGGTGGAGATTATTTTCGAGAAATTTCCCCTGTACGCCTACTGGGCAATTATCGGACTGATTGTATCCTCACCCATTGCGATTCTGCTGATGGGAACCTTCCCGGCCCTGACTGTGGTGAGCTTCCTCACAGGGGTGCTTGCGCTGGCGGCGGGGATTGCCATTGCCATGAAGTTGGGCGAGTGATGCTTACAATATTATGGTATTGCGGACCTGCAGGATAGTGCGGAAAAGGAACAGAGTGGAATAGAAGAATTGAGGACGGAGACGGAGATGTATCAGGATTTTGCAGGGGTTTACGACGGACTGATGGATAACGTCCCATATGAACAGTGGGCGGATCGTCTGGATATGCTGATTCGAAAGTATGGTGTGTCAAAGCCGGAGCGGGATGCGGAAGGCGTGCTGGATTCTGAGAAAAATCTGGTGTTGGATATGGGCTGCGGCACGGGGACGCTGACTGAGCTCCTGTATCGGAAGGGGTATGATATGATGGGGGTGGATATCTCTGGGGAAATGCTGAATATCGCCATGGAGAAGAAGGAAAAAAGTGGTTCGGAAATCCTCTATCTGCAACAGGATATGCGGGAGCTGGAGCTGTACAGCACGGTGGGGACCGTGTTCTGTGTGTGTGATTCCCTGAATTACATTCTGGAGGAGGGAGAGCTGGCGGAAATATTTTCTCTGGTGAATAATTATCTCTTTACCGGGGGCCTTTTCATTTTCGATTTCAATACGGTATACAAGTATCGTGATGTGATCGGGAATACTACCATTGCGGAGAATCGAGAGGAATGCAGCTTTATCTGGGAGAATTTCTATGACGTCGAAGAGGAGATGAACGAGTATGATCTGACCGTATTTGTCAGGGAAGAGGGAGAGCATTTCCGAAGGTTTACAGAGACGCATTTCCAGCGGGGCTACACAGTGGAACAGATGACCCGCCTGGTGAGTCAGGCCGGCATGGCCGTAGTGGAAGTCCTGGATGCGGATACGGGTGAGTCTGTCACAAAGCAGAGCCAGCGGGTGTATGTGGTGGCCAGGGAGCAGGGGAAGATGAGATTGTAGTCTTCGCTGCCTGCCGTGAAGAGATGGCAGTAAGTCCGGACAGCGTACAGGATAATTATGATGTATGAGCTGCAGAGGGAGAATGTTGTAATAGTTCAGTTATACCACGGAAATGTTACGAAACGCTGCCGAGGGAGCAGAATGGACAATCTGTGTCCATGGAATAAAATGACAGAGCAGAACAGATGCGAGAAAAACACAAGGAAAGAAGGCAGAATATGACGGATTACATTGTGCGCGCCACCGCCGGGGAGGCGCAGATTCGTGCCTTTGCCTGTACGGCAAAAGGCGTGGTGGAGAAGGCGAGACAGGCGCATAATACAAGCCCGGTGGTCACGGCGGCTCTGGGGCGCCTGCTGTGCGGCGGGGTTATGATGGGGAGTATGCTGAAAGGGGAAAATGATCTGCTCACCCTGCAGATTAAGGGAGACGGTCCCATGCAGGGGCTGATGGTAACTGCGGATTCCAGGGGAAATGTGAAGGGATATGCAAACGTGCCGGACGTGATTCTTCCAGCCAGCCCACAGGGGAAACTGGATGTGGGCACAGCTGTGGGCGGCGGTACTCTAAGAGTCGTAAAGGATATGGGATTAAAAGAACCCTATGTTGGACAGACTTTACTTCAGACAGGTGAAATAGCGGAAGACTTGACTTATTATTTTGCCACCTCCGAGCAGGTGCCTTCTTCTGTGGGGCTGGGTGTGCTGATGGAGCGGGGCAATACGGTAAAGCAGGCCGGAGGCTTTATCGTGCAGCTGATGCCCTTTGCGGAGGAGGCGGTGATTGCCAGGCTGGAAGAGAATCTTGGCCGGATTACTTCCGTGACGGCCATGCTGGACGAGGGGAAGACGCCGGAACAGATGCTGGAATGCATTCTGGAAGGTCTGAACTGCGAGATAACGGAGACAGGCCCTGTGGCCTTTAACTGTAACTGTGACAGAAGCCGGATTGAAAAAGTGCTGATCAGCCTGGGAAAGCAGGAGATTCAGGACATGATAGAAGAAGGACAGGAGATTGAAGTAAATTGCCATTTCTGTAATAAGCAGTATAAGTTCAGCGTGGAAGAGCTGAAACGGCTGTATCATAAAAGCAGGTAGGCGGAGACTCTGGAAATAAATACAATGCTGTGGATGTATATTCAGGAATGAAAACAGGAGGATTATGAAACAGGGATTTATCAAAGCGGCGGCAGTGACGCCGAAGATCAGGGTGGCGGACCCTGTGTATAATGCGCAGGTAATCTGCGAGAGAATGGAAGAGGCCTGCGACGCAGGCGCGAAGATTATCGTCTTCCCGGAATTGTGTATCACCGGCTATACCTGCGGAGATCTGTTTCTGCAACAGCTTTTGCTGGAGGAGGCATCCCGGCAGCTTCTGGAGATTGCGGCGCATACGAGAGAAATGGATGCGCTGGTTATGGTTGGTCTGCCAATGGAACGGGAAGGCAGACTTTACAATGTGGCGGCTGCACTCTGGAAGGGCGAGATTCTCGGGTTTATTCCGAAAGCGAATATTCCTTCTTATGCGGAATTTTATGAAGGACGTCATTTTACGGACGGCAACAGAGAACCTGTTCCTTTTGCCTTCGGAGGGAAAAGGATTCCCTTTGGGACCAATATATTGTTTGCATGTGAAACCATGCACGGACTTACGATAGGATGTGAAATCTGTGAGGATTTGTGGGTGGCTGATTCCCCGGGGAAGGACCATGCCATGAAGGGAGCCACTGTGATAGTGAACCTTTCCGCTTCCAACGAGACCATAGGAAAAGACAAGTACAGAGAGCTTCTGGTAAAGTCTTCCAGCGCGAGGCTGATCTGCGGTTATGTCTACGCTTCCGCCGGAGAGGGAGAGTCTACCCAGGATCTGGTGTTCGGAGGACACAATCTGATTGCGGAAAACGGGACTGTACTTGCCCAGGTGAAAAATTTCGGATGTGAGACGATTTACAGCGATCTTGATGTAGAGAGAATTCTTTCGGACAGAAGGCGTATGGGGACCTTTGGGCAGGAACCACAGGAGGCCTATGTGAAAGTGCCGTTTCGGCTGGAGGTGACGGAAACCCGGCTGGACCGTACATTTGGTCCGATGCCCTTTGTGCCTGGAGAGCAGGAGGAGAGAAACAGACGCTGCGAGGAAATTTTGTCTATTCAATCTCAGGGTCTGAAGAAACGATTTGAACATACGGGACTTTACACAGCTGTAATCGGCGTATCAGGCGGATTGGATTCCACACTTGCCCTGCTGGTTACAGCCCGGACCTTTGACCGGCTGGGACTGGACAGAAAAGGCATTTTGGCCGTGACCATGCCCTGCTTTGGCACCACGGACAGAACCTGGGAAAATGCGTGCAGGCTGGCACGCACGCTGGGCGTTACACTGGAGGAAGTGGATATCAGAGAGGCGGTTCAGATTCATTTCCGTGATATCGGGCAGGACAGCTCCAAACATGATGTGACTTACGAGAACGGCCAGGCCAGGGAGAGGACTCAGGTGCTGATGGACCTGGCAAATCGATGCAACGGTCTCGTCATCGGCACAGGAGATATGTCGGAGCTGGCGCTGGGCTGGGCTACTTACAACGGAGATCATATGTCCATGTACGGTGTCAATGCCGGTGTTCCGAAAACCCTGGTGCGTCATTTGGTAAAATATTACGCGGATACCTGCGGTGATGCGGAACTGACAGCGGTTCTTGCAGATGTGCTGGATACGCCGGTGAGCCCGGAACTGCTGCCGCCGGTGGACGGTGTGATTTCTCAGAAGACAGAGGACCTGGTGGGGCCTTACGAGCTGCATGATTTCTTCCTGTACTATATGCTGCGCTGCGGATTTCCGCCGGCAAAGGTGTACCGTGCGGCAAAGCAGGCTTTTGCAGGCCAATATGAGAATGCGGTTATATTGAAATGGCTGAAGACATTTTATAGAAGATTTTTCACACAGCAATTTAAGCGTTCCTGCCTGCCGGACGGTCCAAAAGTGGGAAGTGTGGCGCTGTCGCCCAGAGGGGATCTGCGCATGCCCTCCGACGCGTGCGTGAGTCTGTGGATGCAGGAGCTTGAGAAACTGTAAAATCAGAAACCCATGAGTCCCGTTCATGCAAGGGGATGTCAGGGGGAAAGAATTAAGGGCTGCGGCACTGAGAACTTTTCATACGGGATATGGAATATTAAACATATATGGATACCATATTGCGTATGGAGATTGCTCAGTGCCGCAGCCCTGTCCGGTCGGTCCGAACATTCGCGGATTGTGTACAGCTACTCCTGTGTGGACGACACAGAGGCCTTATCCAGAGAATTCTGAATTGCCTGCAGTAATACAAGAGAAGTATACTTACTGTCGGAAGTATAGGTAATATGCTCCAGTGACTGCTGGTCGTAGACCTGCTCGCAGATGGAATCAAAGGTGGGCTGGAGCAGCGGGTACATGGTGGTGACAGCATCGTTCAGATTTACCATGCGTATAGAGGTGATGGAATCTTTATCCACGATGACCTCCACATCGATGGACTGGGTGCCCAGTACCAGCTCTGTGGTATAGATGCCCGGTATGTATAAAGAGGCGGTTTCCGCAATATCCGACACTTGATTGGGAGTACCTTCTTTGTCCTTACCCGGCAGAAACATCATAATCAGCAGAACGACAAACAGGATTCCCAGAACAGCAAATATTCCGGTATAAATCAGCTCTTTCATGTGAAGTACAACAATTTTTGTTTTAGCACTCATCCCTAATCCCCTTAGCTTTTATCTTGTCACTTTTTCTTTATAATAGATATGTGGAAAGGCGGGAAAATATTCGCCTTTGTGAACTAAACGCGAAATTTTCCGCCCTAATCATATTTGGTAAAGCGAATCCGGATTTTGGGAATCAGACATAGAAAGATATTGCGGACTTCCGCCTTGCCATTGGACTGGAAGAATGGTAAAATGGTACATGCATAAAAGCGGAAAAGCAAAAATCAGCTGATTTATTTGGAAAGCGTTGAAATAATGAATACAGAAGTGATAATAGTAAGACAAAACAGCGAAACATTTTCTCCTGAAGAAGAGGAAGGACTGAAGCGGGCCGGGGAAATTATCAGGAAAGGCGGACTGGTGGCTTTTCCCACGGAGACTGTGTACGGATTGGGAGGAGATGCTCTGAATCCGGAATCAGCCCGCAGGATTTATACCGCGAAGGGGAGACCTTCGGATAACCCTCTTATTGTTCATATCGCCAGGCTGGAAGACATTCATAAAATTGTGACGCAGCTGCCGGCTGCTGCGGCCAAAGCGGCGGAAGCTTTCTGGCCGGGCCCTCTTACCATGATATTACCCAAAGCGGAAACGGTACCACCGGAGACCACCGGAGGACTGAATACAGTGGCGGTTCGTCTTCCGTCTCATCCGGCAGCAAGGAAACTGATTGCCTGTGCCGGAGGCTATATTGCTGCGCCCAGTGCCAATATTTCCGGGAAGCCCAGCCCGACCAGTGCAAAATACGTTCTGGAAGATATGGCCGGCCGGATAGAAATGATTGTGGACGGAGGCGAGGTAGAAATCGGCCTGGAATCCACAGTTCTGGACATGACGGTGGAACCGCCGAGAATTCTGAGGCCCGGTTATATTACGAGAGAAATGCTGGACAAAGTGCTGAAGGAGACAGATATCGACATTACCCTGATAAAACCGGACAGTGGAATCGTTCCCAAAGCACCCGGAATGAAATACCGCCATTATGCTCCGGCGGGGCGGCTGGTGATTGTGGAGGGAACGCCCGGGCAGGTGGCAGATTACATCAACAGACAGAGTGTTCTGGATAAAGAAGCAGGGGAAAAAACAGGAATACTTGGAACAGAGGAACTACTTGAACAATACCATGCAGATGTGGTAAAATGTATTGGAAGTCGTGAAGATGAAGAGACCATTGCGAGAAACCTGTTTTCCGCATTGAGGGATTTTGATGACGAACAGGTGACAAGCATTTATTCGGAGAGCTTTTCCAGTCAGGGACTGGGACAGGCAATTATGAACCGACTGCTGAAGGCGGCGGGACATCGGGTTGTCAGATTGTAAGAGGGTGCTGTTATATATGTGCCATCGCAGATGGATGTCTGTTGTCAAAGATGCATAGGACGATGTCTTGAACAGAGGAAATACAATCTTTCGTTCAGTTTGGGAGAAAGGCTAATTGGAAGATAGTTTAAAATATGAAATATGGAGGCATTGACAGGTTATGATAGCAATCGGAAGTGATCATGGTGGTTATGCATTGAAACAGAAAGTGATTCAGTATCTGGAGGAGAAAAGCATTCCTTATGAAGATATGGGATGTCACAGTGAGGGAAGCTGTGATTATCCTGTATTTGGACATGCGGTGGCAAAAGCCGTGGAGGAAGGAAAGTGTGAAAAGGGGATTGTAATCTGTACCACAGGCATTGGAATCAGCATTTCGGCCAACAAGCATCCGGGAATCCGTTGTGCGTTGTGCTCGGACAGTGTCTCCGCAAAGCTGACCAGGCTTCATAATGATGCCAATATACTTGCCATGGGCGCAGGCATTGTGGGTGAGAATCTGGCGTTGGAAATCGTGGATGTATTTTTAAATACGGCTTTCTCCGGAGAAGAACGCCATATGAGAAGGGTGCAGCTGATAGAAAAAATATGAGGTTACGGAATTCAAATGAGGAGGAAGAAAATATGGCAAATGTAGTCATCATGGATCACCCGCTGATTCAGCACAAAATCGGTCTCATCCGGAGAAAGGAGACCGGAACAAAGGACTTTCGACAGACAATAGGCGAGATTGCCATGCTGATTTGCTATGAGGCAACCAGAGATTTGAAACTGGAAGATGTGGAAATTGAGACACCTATATGCAAAACCATGGCTAAGGAATTGAGGGGCAAGAAGATGGCTATTGTTCCCATTCTGCGGGCTGGTCTGGGCATGGTGGACGGAATGCTTTCTCTGATTCCTGCCGCAAGAGTGGGGCATATCGGACTTTATCGTGATCCCGACACACTAAAGCCGGTGGAGTATTACTGCAAGCTGCCGGCCGACTGCGCGGAGCGGGAGGTATTTGTGGTGGATCCCATGCTGGCTACAGGGGGATCTTCTGTGGCGGCTATCCGGATGCTGAAGGAAAAAGGCTGCAGAAATATACATTTTATGTGTATCATTGCGGCACCGGAGGGAATTGAAGCCATGCAGAAAGAACACCCGGATGTGGATATATATGTAGGAGCCCTGGATGAAAAGCTGAATGATCACGGCTATATTGTACCGGGATTGGGAGATGCGGGCGACCGCATTTTCGGAACGAAATAAATTACACTGTGAAAGGCGGTGTATTGGTTGAAAATCTGGAAGAAGATAGCAGTGCTTGCAGCTGTGGCGATTCTGGCCGGCGCATTGGATTCGGTTTTCGGTCCGGAATTGGTTTTAGCTACGGCTGCGACCCGGGATAAAATTAACAAGACTCAACGGGAAAAAGATAATCTTGAGGATGAACTGGATAAAACGCAGGATAATTTGGACCAGCTGGAGGGTAAACGGGATACACTGGAAAAGGAACTGAATTATCTGAATTCACAGCTTTCCTCAGTGGTGGAGAATCTGGAGAATCTGGAGAGTCAGATCCGGGAAAAGGAGCAGGAAATTGCAGATACCCAGGCGGCTCTGGATGAGGCCAAAGCGACGGAAGAGTGGCAGTATGAAAGCATGGTGGTGCTTGTGCGCTGTATGTATGAGCAGCCGGAAGAGAACTATCTGACCGCTCTGTTGACGGCAGGAAGCTTTGCGGAAGTGCTGAATATGGCGGACCGGATTGAAAAAATGGTGGCATACGATCAGAAAATGCTGGAAGCTTACAAAGAAAACAGAATCCTCATTGAAGAGAGTGAGGCAAGGCTTCAGGAGGAGAGGATTGAACTGGAAGCTCTGAAGGCGCAGGCGCAGGAAGAGAAGGACAAAGTTTCCGGCATGATTAACCAGACGTCCAATTCCATTGCAAAGTATGGAAATCAGATATCTGATGCGGAACAGAAAGCACTGGCCTATGAGGCGCAGATTAAGGAGAAGGAAAAAGATCTGGAATACCTGAAGCAGGTACTTGCAGAAGAAATAGCAAAGTCGCAGGCGGCGGCCAATGGCGTATGGCGGGATATTTCAGAAGTGAGCTTTGCGGAAGGAGATAAGAAGCTGCTGGCCAATCTGATTTACTGTGAAGCCGGCGCGGAGCCTTACGAGGGAAAGGTAGCAGTGGGCAGTGTGGTTATCAACCGTGTGTTGAGTTCCCAGTATCCGGATACCGTGGTGGGAGTTATCTACCAGAACAGACAGTTTTCACCGGTAGCCAGCGGAAGGCTGGACCTTGCGCTGGCTGCGGACATTGCCAATAATGACTGTTACAGAGCGGCGGAAGAGGCCATGTCAGGTATCAGCAATGTGGGAAACTGTGTCTATTTCAGAACACCCATCGAAGGGCTGAGCGGTATCAGTATTGGAGGTCATATTTTCTATTGATTGCGCACTTACAGTCCCAGGCTGTTCAGACGTGTCTGCAGCCTGTCAAATTTATCGCGATATATCAGAGAGAGCAGATGATTCAGATTGCGCAGGCATGAGGTCATCTGCTCTTTTGTGATCAGACCGCGTTCCAGGGCTTCCGCCAGTTCATCCAGATCTGTCACTTCCACAGTTCCTTCCGGTTGGACAACCACATCTGCAAGGAGATCTGTGACGGTCAGCGTGGATCCATCCGGATCAAAAGTATATTCCACAACATCGCAATACCAGTACAGCAGAGTATTGTCGCTGCGATAAAACTTGCTCAGTTTGATTCCATCAGCCAGAAAGTAACAGGAACAGCCATGGGAAAAAGCGGCTTTGGGATTCAGAGTATTCCACTTTGTGACGATGACCTCTTCGTCCTGCATGACAATGATATCATCCTTTAACAGAACACATTCAGCCGGAATAAATCTTTTGCGGTAAATTCTGGAAATATTCATGTCAGACTCCTTTTGGCTATGCGGGATACAGGGTACCGTTTTTGTATCTGGTCAGAATGCTCTGAATTCTTTCATTTGGATTCAGCAAATCGCTGATGGAAGAATCATGGTTCAGCGTATCAATAATGTAGGCAATGTACTTGCTCATGTCACAGTTGATATACCATTCCCGCTGAAGAAGCTCAGGTGTCTGGTATATCAGATTGGTGGTCAGTACTCTGTCAATGAGTCCGGTTTCGAAAGCTTTGTCGAATTTATCGAATCCACTGGTAAACAGGCCAAAGGTTGCAAACACAAAAATTTTGTGTGCTTTTCGTTCCTTCAGTGCTGCAGCCACTTCCAGCACGCTGTCACCGGAGGAGATCATGTCGTCAATAATGATCATATCCTTACCTTCCACGCTGGTGCCCAGAAATTCATGGGCGATAATGGGATTGCGACCGTTTATGACTCTGGTGTAATCCCGCCTTTTATAGAACATGCCCATATCCAGGCCAAGAACATTTGCAATATAGATGGCGCGGCTCATTCCTCCCTCGTCAGGGCTGATTACCATCATATGCTCGGCATCCAGCTTCAGCTCTCTCTCATGCCGGAGCAGACCTTTGATAAACTGATAGGCAGGTTGTACCGTCTCAAAGCCGTGAAGAGGAATGGCATTCTGCACTCTCGGGTCATGAGCGTCAAAGGTGATGATATTGTCCACGCCCATTTGAACCAGTTCCTGCAGAGCCAGCGCGCAGTCCAGAGATTCTCTGTTGGTTCTTTTGTGCTGACGGCTTTCATACAGAAAGGGCATAATGACCGTAATCCGACGTGCTTTACCGCCTACAGCGGCAATAATTCGCTTCAGATCCTGGTAATGATCATCCGGAGACATATGGTTTTCCAGACCGCACAGCTTATAGGTCAGGGAATGATTACATACATCAACCAGCAAATACAGGTCGTGGCCGCGGACAGATTCCAGGATCATTCCTTTGGCTTCGCCGGAACCAAACCGGGGAACCTTTGTCTTTAAGAGGTAAGAACATCTCTGATAGCCGGAGAAAGCCAGCGAATCCTTGTGTTCGCTTTCACGTTCCGCCCGCCATCTGACCAGGTACTGATCAATTTTTTCGCCAAGAGGACGGCAGCCCTCCAACGCAATGATTCCCAGTGAGCCTACGGGAATGGTCTCCAGATTTCTTTTTTCTTCGCGATTTCCCATACGTATTTATCCTTTCATAGAGTTGTATAAAGCTCTTTTGCCAGTCTTTTTTTAAGTATCCGGATATCCGCGCCGGTGAGCTTGCATAATGTGAAATGACTTGTAATACGGGAAAAAATTCTGTCGGAATATCGATCCCGAAGCTCTTCAAGCGATAAATTGGTGGAAATCAAAGTGGCTTTTCTGCGCAGATAACGTTCATTGAGACAGGAAAACAGCTGAGAAGTAATAAAGCTGTTAGTGGTCTCGGTTCCCAGATCATCAATGATCAACAGTTCACAGCTATATAAATCTTCATATAAATCATATAACAGATCTTTTGATTTTGCATCAAAGGAATAGCGGGCGAGCATATCAAATAGACCTGCCGCACTGAAATAAATGACGGAATTGCCCTGCTGCAGAAGCTCTCTGGCGATACAGCCTGACAGAAAACTTTTTCCCGTTCCCACAGTACCATAAAAGAAAAGATTTTCACAGCTGTTTTTGAAATTCTGTACAAATTTTTTGCTTAATTGTACGGCGGCCTCAAACCGGCGTAAATCATCACCCTGGTAATACTGATAGGAAAGCGTGGAAAAATTCTCCCTTTCAATCATGCCCTGAATGTGAGACTGGGCATAGAGAAGCCGAATTTCTCGCTGCCTGAAGCAACGGCATTTTTCTCTGGTACCATTATCCAGAATAATATAACCGGTATCCCGACATTCGGCACAGCTGTAGACAGGTTGCAGATAATCGGCGGAAAAGCCGTATTGTGCCAGTAGCTTTCGCTGATGGGAGACGATTTCCTGCAATTGCTCATGCAGACATTTCTGTGCGAGCTCATCTCCTTCCAGCATGCGGCGGGCGCTGGCGACGGAAAGAGAACTCATGGATTCTGCCAGCTCCTGAAATCCGGGAATTGTCCTGTAAACTTCCTCCCGGCGGCTTTCCATGAGAACGCGGTTGACATCCCGGGTGCGCTCATATTCTTTTATGATTGTTTCGTGTTGGGAATTGCTGAGGGCCACTCCGATTCTCCTTTCGCATGATAAAGAGGCCATAGTAATTCAACCTTCGATGAAATAATCGCAGGTAACTTTGGGCTGACAAAGTTTAATTGCTTAAAAGCTCCTGTTCCAGTACATCGAAATCATAGCTGTTCTGGGGGAACTGATTAAAACGGTTACTGTTTTGCTTTGAGGGAGATTGAGTCTTCTTTCTCTGTCGGTATAAATCATCGATTCCTCGTATATCCGACTTCTGGTGTACATTCTGACGCTTCCAGCTGGTTAAGATACTGTCAGCATATTCAAAGCGGTGCTTGTCCGTGGCCAGAACAGTGCGTTCACAGGCTTCCTGGATAATATCGGCGGAAAAGCCGTATTCCTTCAACCAGCGATTGATATATTCCAGCTCCCGGCTTGTGGGAGAGCCATCCTTGCCCAGACCACGCATAATCGTATAAATGCTTTTATCATAGCGGCAGGCATTTTTCCGGGCCTGCTTTGGTGTGGATATTCCTTCTTCCGCCCAGTTGACAGCTACCTTTTCTATGTATTTAAAGTCCTTTTTGCCCTTATCCACGCAGTATTGAAGCAGATAATCAATCAGATCGTCGGAAAAATGCAGAACATCCGTAAAATAAAGGATTGTCTTAATTTCCGAGGGAGTGAGAGGCTTTCCGATATAGGATTCCGCGATAAACAGAAGCTGTGCGGTGTCCTGACGACTCTTAAACTCCCGAAGCTGATCGGCGGAATAGGAGGGCTTCTCATAGGAGACGCTTCTATCGCCGGAGGCTGGTTCAGCAGGAGATATCGCAGCACTTTGAGGAGGTCCGTTTTTCTCATTCGGGTATCCTGTGGAACCGGACAGAGCAGGTTCGGGAATAAAGGAAGAGACAGTGCCGGTATCACGTCCGGCATAGGAATCTGCCGGAGTATCCAGATCCCGGATATGAATTCCCGTAAGATTTTTCCCACTGTCGTAGTCCAGATCCAGAAGCTGCAGCTTCTGCCAGTATTTGAGGGCGCGGATGACATCCTTTTCCGTGTGATTAAACTTGTCCGCAATATCAGATACACTGGTAGCCTGATGTGCATTCATCATACGAAGCAGATACAGATATATCTTCAGCTGGGCATCATTGGCATCCTTCATATAATCGTCAATAAACTGATTGGGAATAACAGTGGAATTTACCTGTTCATCCCTGTATATTGTCAAAAAAGGCATTGTCACACACTCCCTGTCTTAATTCCGCAGGCGATGAGCCAGGCGGCTTCTCCTGCCAAAGTTTTCATTCTATGCAGTAGAAAAAGTATAGCATAAGGTTTTTGAAAAAGGAATAGTCAATTTGGCTGAATTCACAGAGGTTCTCAGAGCGTCAGTCAAATTGTGGATAATGTGGATAATGTGGATAATATTGAAAAAAGCATGTCAGCCAATATTTGGAAGAGCTTTTTATCCACAGCCAGAGCAGCGGCCATTCTCTGCCCAGTCTGTGGATATTGTGGATAATTATTTCCCCAGCAGGTTTTCGCCGATTTTTACCACATCTCCCGCCCCCATGGTTATCAACATATCACCGTTTATGCAATTTTCCAGAAGAAAATTTTCTATCTCATCAAAAGTGGGAAAATAGTAACATTCTTTTCCCAGAGCCTGGATTTCATGCTGAAGGGTTTCGGAGCTGATTCCCAGCGTATCTGTTTCCCTGGCGGCGTAAATATCTGCCAGAACCACCTTGTCTGCCAGTGTCAGCGCCTGGGCAAACTCTTTCAGAAAAGCTTTTGTCCGGGAGTAGGTATGTGGCTGGAACACACACCACAGCCTGTTATGTGTATGATTTGCGGCGGCTTTTAGGGTCACAGTAATTTCAGTGGGATGATGGGCATAATCATCAATGACAGTGACACCCCCGATGGTTCCCTTGTATTCGAAACGGCGGTCTGTACCACTGTAACGGCGGAGTGCTTCGAAAGTGACTGCGCTGTCTATGGAAAGCAGATCGGCCAGAGCAATGGCTGCCATTGCATTGCTGATATTATGCTCTCCCGGGACCTGCAGTGCAAAATTCCGCTCCCGGCCGCCCGGCTCATGCAGAATGAATTCGGAATGTCCGGCGTCATCATAACGAATATTCGTAGGATAATAATCTGAATTCGAGTCGGCACCGAAGGTGATGACGCGACAGGCAAGGCCATCTGTTATTTCCTGAACATTTTCAATGGTTCTATTGATAATAAGGCAGCCGTCCACAGGCAGCAGCCGGGCAAATCTTCGGAAAGAGGAGCGGATATCTGCCAAATCCTTGAAAAAGTCCAGATGATCTTCCTCTATATTCAGAATAATTCCTATTTTCGGAGAAAAGTCCAGGAAACTATTGGTGTATTCACAGGCTTCTGTCACAAAATAGCCGGATTTGCCTATGCGCATATTGCCGCCGATATCCTTCAGAATCCCACCGATGGAGAGCGTGGGATCTGTATCCGCGGCCAGGAGGATTTCACTGACCATGGAGGTTGTGGTGGTTTTGCCATGGGTACCGCTGACGGCGATGGG
This sequence comes from uncultured Acetatifactor sp., assembly GCA_910588225.1. GTDB lineage: Bacteria > Bacillota > Clostridia > Lachnospirales > Lachnospiraceae > Acetatifactor. The sequence continues at coordinate 652 of CAJUQT010000015.1, read as the reverse complement.
TGTGTGATAATTTTTCATAATCTGCCCCATAAGCTCGCCTCGTGTAAGACAGGGAATTTTCTTCTCATGAGCAGCAATATATTCCGGATTATCAGGATGAATGGCGCTGGTGAACACCACACAGTCAATAGAGTCGGTAATATTTTCGGTGCGTTGTCCATAGAATACGGTAATCCCTTTTGACGCCAGCAGGTCAGTCAGAGCACTGGGACTGCGGTCAGAGCCGGACACCTGGAAACCGGCGTCAGCCAGCAGTTCTGCGAGCCCACACATGCTGACACCGCCGATGCCTACAAAATATACGGAGACGGGATGGGTAAAGTCAAGTTTATACATATATTTGCACTTCCTTCACTAATAGTTTATCCTGTTACGGATTATATTATAGAAATTATTTTGCAATTTCTATTATAAACTTTATTATGGCAAAAAACAAATAGAAATGAGGGGAAGATTAAGTTCGCGTTTAACACACAACGAGCGGTGCTTTGTGCGAGGACTTTTATGATCCTGAAGCCGAAGGCAAATTCCCTGTAATGTTCTGCTGGAAGGCTGCTGTTATAGGCTGGGATTCCTGCAAGGCTTTACAGGGGGCCTGCCGTCTAAGGCTGGGATTCCTGCAAGGCTTTACAGGGGGCCTGCCGTCTAAGGC
>CAJUQT010000014.1 GCA_910588225.1 uncultured Acetatifactor sp. | reverse complement strand
CCCGCTGCTGATCTCGATTTCGTTTTCTGTTAACAGCTTCTCGAAAATCCTGGCCTGAAGATGCTTTATCCGGGTAATATAAAAACCGCCTTTTGTCTCCAAACTAATCCCTCGCTTCTTACAACTGATACAAAAACTGTCTGCACATAAGTTCCTGTTAGAATGTTTCTATATAGAACAATTAAAGAATACCATACTCCTCTGACAAAGTCAATTGCTTTTTATATTTGACAGATATTGACGGGTGGGTTAGATTGAGATAGTCGAAAGCTTTAATAAAACGGTGTTTAAACCTGACATATAAATATCATTTCCGCCTTGCCAGAGATTGCGGCTGCTCTCATCGTTCAACTGGATACCACTCCAGTTACATGTAATATATAACGTGCAGACATAAAAAATTTGACGTGTGTTCCGGAATGTGGTAGTGTTATGAGTAGATATGCAGTGGTTTTGAGAGAACGGACTGCAGCAGAATAAGTTTAATGTGCAGACAGTCGGCATCGGAAGAAACATTGCATGGCGGGTTTTGAGGGGGTACTGACTGCGGCGAAGAGAAGGAGGACATTATGGAGACAGAAAACATGACCAACATTACAGAAGAAATATCTGCAGAGGCGGCAGCGGCGGCACCAGAAGCAGCGGAGACCCCTGTGGCGACAGAAGCAGCCGAAGCGTCTGTTGCCGGGGAAGCAGCGGAGACCCCGGAAGTAGTGGAAACCATGGAAGATTACAGCAAGGAGCTGGAGGCATCTTTCCGCAAGATAAGCGAAGGAGACATCCTCTCCGGAACCGTCATTCATGTAAACGAAGAAGAAGTTACCCTTGATCTGGACTATTTTGCACCCGGCATCATCAAGGCTGCCGACCTGAGCAGGGATCCTTCTTTCTCCATTCTGGCGGATGTACATGTGGGAGACAAAATGCAGGGAACCGTGATAAAGAGAGATGACGGTGCGGGCAATATCCTGTTATCCTGTGTGGAGGCTTCCGAGGTAATCGGCTGGGATAAGGTACAGACATATCTGGAGGAGAAGACAGTTCTTTCCGTTAAAGTCAGCGAAACCGTGAATAAGGGTGTGATTGCTTTTGTGGAAGGAATTCGCGGATTTATTCCCGCATCTCAGATTTCTCTGGAATATGTGGAAGACCTGAGCACTTTTGTGGGCAAGACCGTGGATGTGCGTGTGATTACAGTGGATAAGGACAAGAAGAAGCTGGTGCTTTCCGCGAAGGATATTCTGAAGGAGAGAGAAGCGGACAGAATGAATCAGAAAATTGCCATGATGGCTCCCGGTACCGTGCTGGAAGGAAAGGTGGAGAGCCTGATGCCTTACGGCGCATTTGTGGATCTGGGCGGCGGATTGAGCGGTTTGGTGCACATTTCACAGATCAGTCAGAAGCGGATTAAGAATCCTTCGGAAGTGCTGAATGTAGGGGATACTGTAAAGGTGAAGGTGCTGAATACCAACAACAATAAGATCAGCTTGAGTATGAAGGCAGTTGCGGAGAACGCGGAGCCGGATCCGGTGGAAGAGAAGCTGGCCGCGGAATACAGTTCCGGTAAGTCAGTGGGGACTTCTCTGGGTGATCTGTTAAAGGGATTGAAATTGTAAGAAAAAGGATAGTGCAGATGCATTTCAGGGCTGTGGCGCCAGCGGTGACAATCGCAGGTGCCGCAGCCCCGTTTATTAAAATAATCCGGTTAATTTCCTAAATGACATTAAAACCTTACTTTTTAGAGTTGACCCCGTAACCAACCCCAATACACTTATTATCTTACCGTTTCACGGATCTGATGTGATAGTTGGAGAAAATCGTAAACGCCATTCTTGACCGGAAGGGCATAATGAATTTCTGCGGGGTTTTCTATTCCCACGACACAGTATGCTGTCCTGTCATCGGCAACTATTGTGTTTTCCAGATATTCTTTCGTAAGAGCATCTGTTTTTCCCATTATAAAAATTCCTCTTTCTACCGATAAAAGCATACACTTAAAAATATTTTTCCACAACAATCTGTCTAAAATATTATAGGACTTCTGCCTATACAAATACTTTAAAAATAATTGCATTAATGCATATGAAAGAAGATTTTTGGGAAAAAGATTGTATGAAGTATAAATTTGGAATATTATGGATAGAGCTGTGCGCTAAGCGAATAAGTGCGATAGCCCTTATTGAAAAAACTGTTATATTCAGAGAGGTAGCATATGGAGATTTATTATGTGGAAGACGACAGGGACATAGCGGAAGGGGTAAAGACCTATCTGGAGGCCAGAGATTTTCATATTACCATATTGGAGTCCGTGGCCGATGCGAAGCAGGCCCTGCTGAAAAGGCAGCCCGCCATGATCATCATAGACTGGAACCTGCCAGATGGAAGCGGCGATATCCTTTGCGGCTGGATTCGCAGATGCTTTGGGGAGAATCTTCCCGTGTTGTTCCTGACAGTAAAGGGAGAGACGGCAGACATTGTGAATGGCTTTCAGAACGGAGCAGATGATTATGTAATCAAACCTTTTGACCTGGAAGTACTGTATTCCCGGATTCAGGCCATACTTCGCAGGGTTGGGAATATCGAAAGAAGGGAATTGTACTGCGACAACATTCGACTGGACACAGAGAAAATAGCAGCTTACCGGGAAGAGGAAGAGGTATCATTAAGTCAGCCTGAGTATCAGCTGCTGCGGTATCTCCTGGAGCATAAGGGAAAAACAGTGACCAGAGAGAAACTGCTGGCGGAGGTGTGGGATGTGAATGGAAATTACGTCAATGATAATACTCTGACCGTAACCATGAAGCGCCTGCGTGAGAAGCTTGGGAATCCGGCCTGTATCAGGACGATCAGAAGCTTTGGATATCGTATGGAGGACACTTTATGACAGGAATGGCGATGAGCCTGATGATTGAGGGAGCCCTTTTTCTGACAGTCTGTTTTGCAGGGAAAAGGAGAAGACGTAAGCGGCTTCAGGAGCTGACGGTTTATCTTGAGAATGTGAATGTAAGCGGAGAGGGAAGCATCCTGCAAAGAAAAGAGGATGAATTTTCCCTGCTGGAAGATGAGATTTATAAGACGGTGACCACTTTGTACCGAACCAGAGAGACAGCACTTGCGGCAAAGGAAAACTATGCGGAGAATCTGGCGAATATTGCGCACCAGCTGAAGACGCCGATTACAGCGGCTTCCGTATCCCTACAGCTTTTGCAGGAGCAGGCAGAGGATCCTGCAGGACAACATGACACATACTACCATGATGCGGCGAAGCGCAGAACAACACAACATGACGCAACACAGAATACTGCGGTGCAGTATAATGCAGTACAGCATAATGCAATGCCGCATAGTGCAACACAGCATACGGCAGTGCAGCACTGTGAAAACATCCGGCGCCAGCTGGAACGGCTGAATACCCTGGAGGAAGCGCTGCTGCAGCTTTCCCGCATTGACTCTGGCACCCTGAAACTGCATTATGCCCAAGTGGACATTTTCACGGCGCTGACAATAGCATCGGACATGCTCTGTGGGCTGGCAGCAGAGAAGAAGGTAACAGTGGCTATCCCGGAGGGAGAATGCGCCATGATCCGGGGCGATAAGGACTGGACCATGGAGGCCTTCTGTAACCTGATGAAGAACTGCGTGGAACATACCCCGGAGGGTGGAACGGTTTTCTGTGAGTATTCCCAGAACCCATTATACACGGAAGTGCGGATATGGGACAACGGGAAAGGATTCGCGGAGGAGGATCTGCATTATCTTTTTCAGCGTTTTTACCGGGGGAAAAATGCCTCGGGAACCGGAATCGGCATTGGACTGGCGCTGAGCAAGGCCATTGTGGAGCTGCAGAACGGGACTATCACCGCCCGGAATCTCCACGGCGGCGGAGCCTGTTTTGAGATTCGCTTCTACAGTCACTGAGCAGTCACTTTTCTCTGCTATACTTTTAATAAGCTGTGCAGAAAACAGCGGATACAACTGTATGACAGAGAAGACAAGGAGCCTGTGCTTTCCTGAATGAAAATGTCCCCTTTTTGTCATGTCGCCCGCCGTGGCACAAACAATAGGTGCAAATCAGGAAGCAGCAGGCCGGGAAAGGTAAGGTGATGTAGTTGGAAATCTTAAAATGCGAGAAAGTCATTAAGGTATATGGTTCCAAACCCAATCAGGTGGTAGCCCTGGACGGGATTGACCTGTCCGTGGAAAAAGGAGAATTTGTGGCCATTGTAGGGGCATCCGGCTCCGGAAAATCCACGCTCCTGCATATTCTGGGCAGTGTGGACAGGCCCACGTCGGGAAAGGTATTCGTGGAGGGAACGGACATCTCCACTATGAACCGGACACAGTCCGCCATTTTCCGGCGGAGAAAGGTGGGGCTGATTTACCAGTTTTATAATCTGATTCCCACACTGACGGTGCGGAAAAACATTCTGATGCCGCTGCTGCTGGACAAAAGGAAAGTGAACCAGACGTATTTTGAGCAGGTGGTAAATACGCTGGGAATCGCGGACAGGCTGGAAGCTCTGCCCAGTCAGCTGTCCGGCGGGCAGCAGCAGCGCGCTGCCATCGCCAGGTCTCTGATCTATCGTCCTGCCCTGCTGCTGGCGGACGAGCCCACGGGCAATCTGGACCAGAAGAATACCCGGGAAATCATTGACATGCTGAAGCTGTCTAACCGGAATTTACAGCAGACCATTCTGCTGATTACCCATGACGCGCAGGTGGCGCTGGAGGCGGACCGGGTGGTAACTGTGGAGGACGGACACATTGTGGGTGATGAGAGAAGAGGCACAACAGTACGGAGCGCAGCTGCCGGCGGCGAGGCAAAAATATCCGACGCCGGGAATGAGACGGAAGCACACAGTGCCGAAACGGAAATGAGGTGAGGCATATGTGGAAAGATTATTCGTCAGGATATATCAAAAATAATCGTGCCTCCGGTATCTCGGTGATGGCGGCCTCCTTCATAGCGGCGCTGTTCCTGTCCTGGCTCTGTGGCCTGTTCTACCACTTCTGGCTGGACAACATCGAATCCACGAAGCAGGAATTCGGAGGCGGCTGGCATGCACGTATCACCGCAGAGTTCACCGCGGAGGATCTGCTGGCAGTGAATCAATATCCCAATGTGGAAAGGGCGGTTATCAATGAGGAGCTGTCTGGAGAACAGGGGACGGTACTGGACCTTTATTTCCATAACAAAAGAACTGTGCACAGGGATGTGCTGGCATTATTGGAGACACTGGGGTTGGAGGAGAGTGGGGCGGACTATAATTATCAGCTGCTGTCCCTGTACTTTATCCGTATACCGGGAGATACGAAACCGCGGATGATTATGCCGCTGTATCTGGCCATTGTGGCGGTGGTATGCTTTTCTCTGATCTTGATTATTCATAATTCTTTCGCTGTATCTATGGGTGACAGAATTCATCAGTTCGGGATTTTCTCCAGCATTGGAGCCACGCCGGGGCAGATCAGAATCTGCCTGCTGCAGGAGGCTCTTGTTCTATCCCTGGCGCCGATTCTGGTCGGAATCCTTGTGGGAACGGCGGCGTGCTACGGCACTTTGCGGGCCATGAGCCTGATAACGGCGAGCCTGGCGGGAGGAAGGGCGGTTTCTTTCCAACTGAATCCGGCGATTCTGGCTTTTATCCTTCTGCTGTCCCTTTTTACGGTACTTTTCTCAGCATGGCTGCCGGCCCGAAAGCTGAGCAGGCTGGCACCACTGGAGGCCATTCGGGGAACGGGAGAGTTCCAGCTGAAGGCGGGAAAAGGACCTTTATCCCGAAAGCATTCCAGAATTCTTTCTCTTCTATTTGGGATGGAAGGGGAGCTGGCGGGAAATGCGCTGCGGGCGCAGAAGAAAGCCCTGCGTACCACCAGTCTGTCCCTGACCCTTGCTTTTCTGGGCTTTCTGATTATGGAGAATACTTTTACATTGATGAGAATCAGCACGGAATATACCTATTTTGCAAAATATCAGGATGTCTGGGACATTATGGTAACGGTGAAGGATACAGGAATAGAAGCATTTGAAGAAACGGAGGCGCTGAAAGCACTGCCCGGGGCGGAAGACACTGTCATTTACCAGAAAGCCCGGGCTGTATGCAGACTGCCGGAAGGAGAAATCAGCGAAACATTGTCAGCATTGGGAGGACCCCAATCCTTTGCGGGCGGCTCTGTGACAGCAGAAGAAGGTTTTTTGATACTTCCGGCGCCTTTGGTCATCCTGGATGATGAAAGCTTTGAGGAATACTGTGAACAGATCGGCGTGTCCGTCCGGCTGGACGGATGCATCCTGCTGAATCGGTTCTGGGACAGTAAAAACAGTAATTTTCGGGCCAGGGAATATGTTCCTTATGTGCGGGAAGGAATAGAGACGGTAATGCTGCAGAACGCAGGACAGGCAGCGGGAGCTGCGGATGCAGAAGCCGGGACTTCCATGGCAGAGCTTCCGGTTATAGCCTGTACCATGCAGACACCTGTGCTGCGGGAAGAGTATGCAACGGTGGATAGTTCCGAACTGGTGCAGTTTATTCCTTTGTCTGCCTGGAGGGAATTTGCAGGACAGATTGGCGGCGCAGAGCGGGACACTTTTGTTCGGGTGCTGGCCGGGGAGCGGACAGAGCTTGCCTTGCTGGACAGGCTGGAAGCGGAAATAGGGGAGACTCTGGACGGGAAATATGAGATGGAAAGTGAAAACCGCATCCGGGAGAAGCTTGATAATGATAAAATGATAGATGGCTATATGTTGATATTGGGGGCATTCTGTGTATTGATTGCCATTATTGGAATTGCCAATGTGTTCGCCAATACTTTGGGATTTCTGCGCAGGAGAAAGCGTGAATTCGCCCGGTATCTGTCCGTGGGACTGACACCGGAGGGAATCCGGAAGATGTTCCGCATCGAAGCTTTGGTTCTGGCGGGCCGGCCCATGCTGTTTTCACTGGTTCTGACAGTGCTGTTCACAGGTGTCATGGTCACGGCAAGTCATCTGGAAATCGGTATCTTTCTGGCGGAGGCGCCGGTGTTGGCATGTGCACTGTTCCTTTTGGCGGCTTTGGGCTGTGTGGCGCTGGCTTATGGGATCGGCGGCCGCAGGGTGCTGAAGCTCAGTCTGGTGGAAGCCCTGCGGGACGATACTATTCTATAAATGATAAAACGTTTGCGTGGATACGGCTCTGTAGGCAATGAAACAATTGCCCTGGATGGATATACTTCTGCAACCGATGGCATAATTGCCTGAATGGTTTTTCCCGCGAAAAAAGGAAATTGAAAGGGGCTGTCGCATCTATGTCTGGTATTTAAGCCGCTTAATGCGACAACCTCTTTTTGCAGGGAAAAACGAGCCTTGTGAGGGGGGACAGTAAGGTTTCGTGACTGATGCTATACGCAGGCTACCTGCGGACATAGTACTGTGCCTGTGCATGCCAGAGTTCATAGTATTTGCCGCTTTCCTGGGCAATCAGAGAGTCATGGCTTCCGGCCTGTATGATTTCTCCGCCGTCGAATACGGCTATTTTGTCGCAGAAGCGGCAGGAGGCCAGACGGTGGCTGATATAAATGGCGGTTTTATCTCCGGCGATTTCGTTGAATTTGCTGTAGATCTCGTATTCCGAGACGGGATCCAGCGCGGAGGTTGGTTCATCTAGAATCAGGAAGGGCGCATCCTTGTAAAGAGCTCTTGCAAGGGCGATTTTCTGACTTTCTCCGCCGGAAATCTCCACACCGCTGCCATCAAAGCTCTTGTAAAGGTAGCTTCCTGCGCCGGCCGGCATGGCGGCCAGGCGTTCTCCGAAACCAGCCTGCCGGAGACACCGGACAGCCTTTTCGTTATCATACTGTGGTCCGGTGGCCACATTCTCTCCCAGACGGAAGCCAAAGAGGCGGAAATCCTGGAAGACGATGGAGAAGATGGCCATATATTCGTCATAATCGTATTTTTTGATATTAACCCCATTCAGCAGGATTTCTCCCTCCGTGGGGTCATACAGACGGCACATCAGCTTGATGAAGGTAGTCTTTCCACTGCCGTTTACCCCCACTACCGCCAGCTTTTCCCCGATTCTGAATTTCAGATTTACATGACGGAGAGCATAATTTTCGGTATTTGGGAAAAGACAATCCGGGCACGAATTGTTTCTGACGGGGCATGAATTGCGGAAATACACCTGTAAATATTTGTTGCGGACAGAGCCTTTAAGTCAAAAATCAATTCACAGTTGGATTTTTCCAAATATACCTTCCTTGCATCCAAGTCTCCTTTTGGCTAAAATACAAGTAATCGTTGGGAAGGGAGCATGGTTATTAAAATGAATGACAATTTGATTGGTATACAGATTTCCAAATTTCGGAAAGCAGCAGGTATGACTCAGGAGGAATTGGGAGTTACTATTGATGCTCTCTTTGGTCGGGATGGGAGTGAGCGGGTGGATGTGGAAGATGTGGTAGGCAGCTGGCTGTGTTCTTTCCCTAAAAAGGAGCGATTGAGCAGGCTTTGTCGTTTGGTCTGGGCATCTGTCAAACATCTGCTTGACGATGGGCTTGGCATACCGGAGATGGGATATCTGGAAACGTGTCTTCCTGACATGGGTGATGGGCTGAACCGGTTGATGCTCAGTTAGCTCAGGACAGCAGGAGGTATTCTGCTGGATATTCATGCGGAGGATTTATCGTTTGTTACTCTTTGGCCGGAGTCAAAGGATGGCTATGCTGTTTGGCTTGCGCCAAAAAATGAATATCGCCGTCTGTTTGAGCTTTTGTTCAGACCAGGCTGTCTGGAACTGTTGGAATATCTTCATTGCCGGAAACACAGTTACTTTGTAGCGAAAGCAGCGGCAAAACAGATGGAAATGCCCTGCAAGGCAGTGGAGGAATTATTGAGAGCATTAGAGGAACGGAAGATTCTGCGATCTATAGAATTAGCACTGGAAGATGGAGAAGTAAAAGCGTATGAACTTGTCGAACCAGCAGCATTTATTCCGTTTCTATATATTGCCAGATGTTTTATGCAGTCTGGAATGAATTATATATGTGCCGGAAATTATGATGCTCCGCTGCTTCAGAAGGAAAAGTGGAAAGAACAGTATAATTCCCAGAATATCGTGCAGGCTGGAACGAATTATACTTATTTTGGAAATTATGATAATTCCGGTTTGTCGGAGGAAGGAAATGGAGAAGAGGGAAACTTATGCTGGGATGTCTGCCGGAGTATATGGGTTCAATACGTGTGGATAATCGAGAACTCCGGGATGGGAAGGGAATTTACCAGAGAGCAGGTCTGGAAAGCATTGCAGGATAGTGCTCTGGAAAACGACCTGTTATCCATGCCCGACGGTCTGGAGACGATTGTGGGTGAAAATGGCGGCAATCTTTCCGGTGGTCAGAAACAACGGGTGGCGATTGCGCGAGCATTGCTCCACAACCGTTCCATTCTTTTGGTAGATGAAGGCACCAGTGCATTGGATCAGGAAAATGCAGACAGAATAGAAAAAACCTGTTGTCCAAACCTGAACTGACACTGATCCTGGTCAGCCATCATCTTTCCTCAGAACAGAAAAAACGGTTTACACAGGTGTTTACTTTGTAGGGTAAGAGGTATTATTTCACAGCCGGCACCAGGAATTCCGAGGTAAACGCGCCGTCTTCGCTGTTGTACTTGCACCAGCCGCCGTGTTCTTCCAGAATGGCCTCCGCCCGGCGCAGTCCGAATCCATGGAAGCCTTTTTTGCGAGAAGAGAACAGACTGCCGGCCTTACGGACTTTGGCGCCGGAGGAGTTCAGCATGGAAAAGTAAAGCATCTTGCCCTTCATACCCATGAAGATACGGATGAAGCGTTCGCCGCTGGCTTCCAGGCAGGCCTCGATGGCATTGTCCAGCAGGTTGCCGGTAATGATGCTGAGCTCCAGGTCGGAGAGAAGGAGCCTGTCCGGGACGTTTGCCTTTACTGTGACTGCAATCTGTGCGGCTTTGGCCTGTGCGATTTTCGCGGACAGGATGGCGTCCAGGGAGATATTCCCTGTTTTCAGCAAAGTATCCACATTCAACAGCTGATTGTCCAGCTCTTCCAGATAGGCAAGCGCCCGTTCGGTTTCCCCGGCTTCCAGCTGTCCTTTCAGAGCCTGCAGATGATGATGAAAGTCATGCTTATATCCCCGCATTTCTCTGTAGATGCTCTGTACTTCGCCCAGATGCTGTCTGGATTGTACCGTTTGATATTCTATAAGTCTCAGATAGGTTTTCTTTTTCATAGTCAGCCCTGTATTTTATACTCGCGAGCATATATATCCGTGTTTGTATACTTTTCCTTGCAGAAATACTTGCTGCTGCTTAATTCCGGCTGATAAAAGCCCGGTTGATCTCGTCGTACTTTCCCCTGGCCAGTGGAAGCTCAATCGCTTCTTTCATGGAACTGTCTTCCACGGTAACAAAAGTGCGCGAAATCCTGGTGACGTATTTCAGAGAGACCAGGTAGGAACGGTGAATGCGGAAAAAGTCCGGACTGAGCCTGGCGGCAAAGGAGGAGATATTTTCCTTGATTCGATATTCCCGTTTCCCTGTATGAATGGAGATATAGTGCAGAAAGGATTCCACATACAGAATATCCGTCTCGTACAGCTTGATTGTCTCATGTTCACAGGTGATGACCACAGAGGGCGGTTCAGCCGAAAGCCGCCCGGCCGCTTTGGAGAGCACCGGCATCAGCCGGTCTCCGGCCACAGGCTTCACCAGATAGTGCAGAGCGTCCACTTCGTATCCTTCGCCGATAAATTCTGTGTGGGAGGTGATGAAGATAATTTCGGTCCGGCTCTTATCTTCCCGGATACGTTTGGCCAGCTCCACACCTGAAATTCCGCTCATTTCCACATCCAGCAGGAGAATATCACAGATGCGGTTCTCCGCATAGGAGAAGAGGAAAGCTTCCGCGGAGGGAAAGCTCTTTATTTCGCAGGGATATCCATATAGCCTGCCCCATTTCGACACCAGAGTGGAGAGATATTCTGTTTCCTGCGGTTCATCGTCACAGATTGAAATGTACATTATGAATGGTCTCCTTTTCCTACAGGCAAAAGCCAAAGGTTGAACGGCTGTTATTTATTATAGAAGAAACGCAATTTCCGGTCAAGAAAAAGCTTGGTGGCGCCGTCGGCTGCAGGAGGTTACTGCCTTACCTCCATCAGATTACTGGAAGAATAACGTCGCAGTCCCCGGTAGAATACGAGTATTGCTATTGCTGACAGCAGGATGGTATACCCCAGTACGGTGAGCAGACTTCTCACGTCAAATTCTATCATAATATGAATGGGCTGATAAATCGCCATGCCCACCGGGATAATATTGTAGAGCAGAAATCTTGCCGTCCCTTGAAAGATTCCATCCGGATAGGTGGAGAAGCTGATCAGGCAGTTGATCATGTTATCACCAAAGGCATCCGCCCTCACGAACCAGAAGGTCAGACTTCCCATTAGCAGGGCAAAGGCCGTTACAATCACGGTCCCTGTTATGGTAAACAAAGTAAACAGGAGAAGCCTGCTGACACTGAAACAAAACAGGCAGACAATCAGGTAGCCATAAATCAGATCACCGATGGCCGAGGTATTGGTGGCGGAGGTGATGACGCTCAGGAGCACATTTTTCGGCTGTACCAGATAGGCGTCCAGCTTACCGTTGATAATCAGACCCGGCAGAGCAAAGGCTCTGGCAAAAAGAATCCGTGACAGGCCGTAACTGCTGGCGGCCAGGCCCCACAGGAGCATGACGTCGCTCATGTGATAGCCGCCGATATCTTCTTTCAGATGGAACAAAATTATCCATTGTACGATAAAGGTTGCGTTATTCAGAATCATGAATCCAATATTTGTCAGAAAGGTCACTCTGTTGAGCATCTCCCGCATAATATTGTATCTGACAGAGAGCCCGCATACCCGTAATTGATTTTTAACCGCCGTTAACATGAAGTTTTTTAACCCCCTTTCCATAGAGGAAGAACATAAGTCCGCAGCCGATTGCAAGGTAAATCATCTGCGCCGCCACAATTTCCAGGAATTTTTCCCAGCTGAAATCTACCACCAGCTTTGCCGGTCCGTAACAGACTGTATAAATCGGCGTGAGCTTGAAGAAAGGCTGCAACGCGGCGGGGAATATTTCCACAGGAAATATGGTTCCTATCACCAGCAGCATTTTGTCATAGAGCCACTGGAAGGGATTGGAATCCTCAATCCAGAAGGAAATCAGGCTGATGCTCAACTTGAAGACTGCGTTGATGGTGATTCCCAGCAAAATGACAGGCACGGTGGCCAGAAGGGAAATCGGCCGGAAGCCGGGCAGCCGCCCTACCATAGTCAGTCCCATGGAAATGGACAGTGCGGCATACATGGGCAGCCGGATTCCCCACTCGGCAGTGTACTTTGTCAGCACATAGAGGGTGTAGTGGTAAGGTTTATTCATCAGATAGGCAATATTACCGTTTCGAATATCCGTTGCCGCCTGCCTTGTCACTGTGGCGGAGCGGGTGCCGAACCACATACCTTCCGTAATCATGACATACCAGATCATCTGCTCCTTTGTATAACCGGCAATCAGCTCCCCGGGGGAGGCATACATATAGTTCCACAGACAGATAAAGACGAAAATGAAAATGAAATAGCTGATAAAACCAAAGGCAATATTCACAGCATACTGCAGGTTCTCCATCAGCACCGAACGATAAATGACGGCGTATTTTTTCATGATACTGAGTCAGATCTCCTTTCTCGTTTGCTTTTTGCATGTTGAATGCATGTTTATTTGCGTTGTGCAGATGCATATACGACATCAGATACCGGCATCTGCGCTTTTATAGATTTCTGTGATAATACTTTCCAGAGGGATGTTGGAAATGGTGATGTCCTCCACATGTTCTGCATTGATGAGGCGCAGAGCGTCGTTGATTCGCAGGACACCGGTATCCACTTCCAGCTTTATGTGACTGCCTTTCTGCTTTAATACGGTGATTCCTTCTGCAGTCGGCGGCGCTGTCTCTTCCTGCTGCTTAACCTCCAGGATTTTCCTGTTGAGGTAGTGATATTTCAAATGGGACATGGAATTGTCCAGCACAATCTGTCCGTTGTTGACAATGATAATTCGTTTGCAGAGCTTCTCAATGTCCCCTATATCATGACTGGTCAGAAAGATGGTGGTGTGGAGTTCCTTATTCATCTGTCTGATCAGAGAGCGGATATTCTCCTTCACCACGGGGTCCAGACCAATGGTAGGTTCATCCAGAAACAGGATGCGGGGCCTGTGGATCAGGGAAGCCACAATTTCACAGCGAATTCGCTGACCCAGAGACAGACTTCTCACGGGTGTATTGACAAAGGAATTCAGATCGAAGATATCTGCCAGTTCCCGGATGCGGCTTTCCGTCTCTTTATCCGACAAATCATAAATGGCGCCGAAAAAGCGGAAATTATCATAAGGTGTCAGGTGAGTCCAAAGCTGTTCCTTCTGGCCGAATACAGTGCCGATTTTGCAGGCAAGCGGTTTTCTTTTTCTGGAAGGATCCATGCCCAACACTTCCGCTCTGCCTCCATCGGGATACAGAATTCCGGTCAGCATCTTGATAGTAGTGCTTTTGCCCGCTCCGTTGGGACCGATGAAAGCAAGTGCTTCTCCCTCTTCCACGCTGAAGGAAACCCGGTTTACCGCCGGGATTTCCTTAATCTGCGGATGGAAGATGGCCCGCATACTTCCGGCAATCCCTTTTTCCTTCTGCTTTACCCGAAAGGTTTTCGATAAATTTTCTGTCTCAATTACGTTCATGTTCTGCTCCTCCCTTTTTTATCAACAATAGAATCCATGGTCTGTGAGGATTTTATTGTCATATTTTATTGCTATATATAAAAAACCGCCTGACACAATACACTTTTGTGTATCTGCCCTGCGGTTCTCTCTTATCCTGATTACCGCATAGCCAAATAAGACTTTCCATCTTACGGCCATGCGTCTCCCCGGCTGGAAACCGGTGTCAGGTGGTGACCGTAATATGCAAAATCTGAGGGACCTGCATAATCAGAATAAACTGCACATTACTTTTATAATTCATTATATACTCCTTATTGCTCCGGGTATGTGAATGTGGATTTTCTTCAGACTCCGGAGCCTGTAGCCATATTAAATCTGATAATTTAAAATTTCAGATAGCATATCACATTTTTTTGACAGATGCAATAGTTATTTTAACATTTTGTCCAGAGGATTTTGCCATTTTCCGGTAGAATATCCGGCCTGTCGTAACAGGTCCGTGCCCTGTCTGAACTGTTACGGTCCTGCCAGTGTATCGTCAGTGCAGGCCCAAATGGCACAGCCAAACACCTGCAGGTTTCAGGTTCCGGGGCCGGAGCGGCCGTCTTCAGAACAGTCAGAGTATGCGGGATTTTAAATGCGTCAGAATATTCTGAAAAAATACAGATAAAATATAAAATATAAAAATGTAAAATAAATTTTAAAAAAGGTATTGACAAATATGAGATACTGTCATATACTGTAGTTACAAAAATAGAGAGGGAAAAGAGAACATCTTCCACAAAGACAATTTAATAATAAACAGCAAGGCAGTAAGAAAAATGTGCAAGTACACAAAGAAGTAACGCATTACTTGAAATTCAGAACGTTACAGTACACATGGTACAAGGAAAAGTGGAAAGGCACAAAGGGTAGAATGTGGAAGAAGAAAAACTGAATAAGGAGGTAAAGTCCATTGGACAACGAGGTATGAGAGAGCGTATTGATTGAAGATAATCGATACGCTCTCTCACTTGTGTAAATGGAAAAGTCAGAGGATTGAGATTGAAAGCGAACGAAATGTCAGAAATTGACAGTGATTTTCAAGTGTGATATATTTAGTTCTGGAAACGTTGTATGATATTCAGGCTGTTGCAGTGGCAGCAGATGTGAATGCAGGCGCGGAAAATCGGCCGGATATGTGAAACCACTATGGAAATAATTTACAAAAGAGGTAAGCGTATGAGTGAAAATATTACGAAAGAAAGATTGGAACAGCTTCGGGAAAAGTGCAGAGCGGATAAATCCTGCAGAGTAGCCATGAATGCCGTCACCGAAAATGGTCTGTGGGCGGCAGCGAAAAACGGAGAGGCACAGCGGAATACCCGTCACAGTTTTTCCGTAAACCTGAAGCAGGGAGCAATTACAGATCAGAAGCAGAGCGGACGCTGCTGGATGTTTGCGGCGCTGAATACATTCCGCTTTGAAATAATCAAAAAGCTGAATCTGGAGACTTTTGAGCTTTCTCAGAATTATATGCTGTTCTATGACAAGCTGGAGAAGTCGAATTATTTTCTGGAAAGCATCTTGGATACGTTGGAGGAACCCACTGAAGGAAGACTGGTTTCCTGGCTGCTGGGCGCGCCCATGAATGATGGCGGGCAGTGGGATATGCTTTGTAATCTGGTGAGGAAATACGGGGTGGTGCCGAAATATGCCATGCCGGAAACGAAGGCTTCTTCCGGGACCAGAGAAATGAACAGCGCATTGACTGTGAAGCTTCGGGAGGACGCCTGTCGGCTGCGTTGTGCCTATGCGCAGGGAGCAACCCGAGAAGAACTGACAGGTAAAAAGGATGCCATGATGGAGGACATTTACCGGATTCTGTGTATCTGCCTGGGTGAACCGCCGAAGACTTTCGATTTGGAAGCGGAGAATAAGGACGGCGAATTTATCCGGGATACGGGACTGACGCCCCTTACCTTTTATGAGAAATACATAGGCCTGAATCTGGAGGATTATATCAGTCTGATCAATGCACCCACTGCGGATAAGCCTTACCACAGAAGCTACAGTGTGAAATTCCTGGGCAATATAAAAGAAGGCCGTCCGGTGCGTTATCTGAATCTGGAGATTGAAGAGCTGAAAAAAGCGGCAATCGCACAGCTCAAGGATGGTTCTCCCGTGTGGTTTGGCTGTGATGTGGGAAAATATTCTTCCAGAGAGGGTGGTATAATGGATTTGGACCTCTACAAACTGGACGAGCTGCTTGATGTAAGATTCGGTCTGAACAAAGCAGAGCGACTGGAATACGGCGAGAGTTTGATGACTCATGCCATGGTATTCCTGGGAGTCAATCTGGACGAGGAGGGAAAGCCGAATCGTTGGCGTGTGGAGAACAGCTGGGGGGAGAAAGCCGGAGAAAAGGGCTATTATGTCATGAGTGACAGGTGGTTTGATGAGTTCATGTACCAGATTGTAATTCACAAAAAATACCTGCCGGAAGCATTCCTGGCAGAGTATGAAACAGAACCGATTATGCTGGAGCCCTGGGATCCCATGGGATCACTGGCATAAGGTTTCTGCCACAGCACAAGGCCTGTCTGGCCACAGACCATATCTTGGCAGCTGCACAGACTTGTAATGGAGGACCGCATATGATAAAATGACCTTATTCTAAGCAGGAAGCGGCCGAAAGTCCATCGGACACGACCGGGCTTATTTCCGCAGGCGGCGAGCCGGGCGGGAGGGAGGAGGAAGAACGATGAATCTGGTGATTACCATAAGCCGGAGATTTGGTACCGGCGCAGGTGTGATAGCGGAGGAATTGTCCAGGAGGCTTGAGATTCCGGTGTATGATAAGGCATACATTGAACACGAGCTGGAGGGCGAAAGTTATGCGGACGAAGCGGAACTCATAAAGGAGCTGGCGACTCACTCCTGTATCATTCTGGGACGTTGTGCTTCCGAAATCCTGAAGGATCAGGGTAATGTCTTCAACATTTATATCTGTGCCGATAAGGAGGACCGTATCCATCGGGTGATGGCGAAAAAGTCACTGTCCTATGAGGACGCGAAGCTGACGTTGGAACAGAATGACAGGGCCAGGGCGGATTATTATTACCGGCATACCGGAAAGGTTTGGGGAGATGTGAATAACTATCATATGATTCTGGACACTTCGCAGCTGGGAATTGATAAGTGCGCGGATATTTTGCTCAGATATTTTGAAAGAATTGAAATTATTTAGGTATACTCTTATTTGGAAACAATAATGACTGTAAAGAAGTAACGCCATTATGGGGTTGCTTTTTTGTTGAATTTGATTATGATAACGAGGTGCGGGATGTTTCTGGTTTATTTTCTGTTATGGGTGATTTTTAACGGCAGTTTTACATTGGAAATCTGTGTCTTTGGTTTGGTGATTGCGGGAGTGTTATTAGGTTTCTCCTGTCGGTTTATGGATTACAGTCTGGCGAAAGAACGGAAGATTTACCGTCATATATTTGGTTTCTGCGGGTACTGTGTGCTTCTGGTGAAGGAGATAGTCAAAGCAAACTTCGGCGCCATGCATCTGATATTGACACAGCGGGAGGAAATAGAACCGGTACTGGTAACCTTTCATTCTGACTTGAAAACACAGGTGGGAAAAGTTCTGCTGGCCAATGCTATTACGCTGACTCCCGGCACTATTACTGTCACATTGGAAGGTTCGGAATATCGGGTGCACTGTCTTGACAGGGATTTGGCAAAAGGATTAAATGACAGTGAATTTATCCGGTATATCCGGAAATTTGAAGAGGAGAAGCAGGTCGGGGAAGACAGAAAGCAGACGAAAGGGAAATGAAAAGCGGGTGGAAGAGACATGGGAAGAGGGATTGAAGGTCTGGAACAGGCATATCATGTATTTTTAGTGGGGGTGCTGATTATACTGGCGATTCTTGTAATTCTCTGCCTGGTACGGGCAATAATCGGGCCCAGAGTCGCGGACAGAATTGTGTCGGTAAATATGATGGGAACCATGGTCATTGTAATAATCGCCGTACTGGCATTGATGCTGGGAGAGGGCTATCTGGCGGATATCTGCATCATCTATGCCATGATCAGCTTTCTGGCCGTGATTGTACTGACAAAAGTATACACGGGTGTATATCTGGACGGGAAAATGCAGGGCGTTGAGAAGGTATCCACACAGGATATCCATAATATGGATCAAGACCGTTCGGAAGGCGACAGACTGAGCACAGACAGGACAGGTGCGGACAGCCTGAGTACAGGTGTCGCGGCTGCAGGCCGTCTGAGTGCAGACAGTCTGAATACTGCCGACGCTTCCATAGAATCAGACGAACAGGAGAATAAAACATGATTATACTGGAATGGCTGCGTTTTATAATCGGCGGCGGTCTGCTTATGGCTGGTCTCGCCACCTTTATCATTGAGCTGTTGGGGGTATTTCGTTTTCGCTATGTACTGAACCGAATGCACGCGGCTGCCATAGGGGATACACTGGGCATCGGCTTTGCCCTGGCGGGTCTGATTGTGATGAGCGGGTTGAACTTTAACTCTCTGAAATTGTTTCTTGTGATTGTCTTTTTATGGTTTTCTTCGCCGGTTTCTTCGCATTTGGTAGCCAGATTGGAGGTAACCACAAACGAGGATAAAGAGAAGCATTATCAGGAAGTCAATCTGGATATTTCGGAGGAAGAAGAGGAGGCGGAAGAGAAAAATGACAGCATTTAAATGTATTTTACTGATATTTCTGGTGGTCTGTGCTATTGCGGCCAGTTTGTCCAAAAAGCTTTTGAATACCATACTGATTTTCATGTCCTACAGTCTGATTATGTCAATTATCTGGATATTGCTGGAATCTCCGGATCTGGCCATCACGGAGGCGGCGGTAGGGGCAGGCGTCACAACGGTGCTGTTCCTGGTTACATTGAAGAAAATCAACGCTATCATCAAAAAAGAGGAGACAGAGGGAGAGAAGTCAGATGAGCAAAAAGGTTCCTGAGGAGGAGTATCAGAAGACATTTTCCGGGAAATTCAGACAGTGGATGGATGGGACAAAGGATCCGTTTCTGGGAACGGTGGAAATGAAAAAGCAGGAGTCTTTTCAGGAAACGCCGCAGAAAAAAGAGGAGAGGGAGCAGGACAAAAAGCGCCTGACAGAGCGGGTTTACGACATTGGAAACAATCTGGAGCTGAAGATTTTTCAGCGGTTTTATCGTGTGTTCAGTGCATTGTTCTGTATCTTCCTGGTGGTCATGCTGCTGATGGCGGTGTCCGATCTGCCTCCTTTCGGTCATGAAGAAAATCCGGTGAACAATGAGGTGGCGGCGCGCTACATTGAGAAGGGGCTGGAAGAGACGGGCGCGGTGAATATTGTCACGGGAATGATCCTTGATTACAGAGCGTTTGATACGCTGGGAGAATCCCATGTCCTCTTTATTGCCACCTGCACCGTGCTGATTTTACTGAGAGTGGATAAAAAGGATGACAGGGAGGTACATGAGACAAACGACAGGATTCATGAGCCGAAGAATGATATGATATTACAGACTGTGGCCAGGATTCTTGTGCCGCCTATTCTGATTTTCGGCATTTATATTATCCTTGCAGGGCATCTGGGACCGGGAGGCGGTTTCTCAGGCGGCGCAGTCATAGGGGCCGGACTGATTCTGTATCTGAATGCTTTTGGGTTTGCGAGAACAGAGAAATTTTTCACAGCGAAAACCTATCGGCGTATGAGCTTTGCAGCACTGGCCTGCTATAGTGTGGCGAAGAGCTATTCTTTCTATACCGGAGCCAACCATATAGAAAGCGTGATTCCGCTGGGAACGCCGGGGACAATCTTAAGCAGCGGGCTTATTCTGATATTGAATATCTGCGTGGGTATTGTGGTGGCAGGAACCATGTATACGTTTTATGTCATGTTCCGCAAGGGGAATTATTAACTGCTGTTTCCTGTCAGTTTTGCAGGGAAAGTAAAAATAATAGGAAAAATGGGAGAGGAAGTGCGGTAAGTGAACCTGGAGTATTTACTGAATCATTATGAAGAGGCTGTGGCCATGATTCTGTTCGGCATCGGATTTTCCAACCTGCTGCTGCAGAAGAATCTGATTAAGAAGATTATCGGCCTGAATATTATGGATACGGCTACTTATCTGTTTCTGGCCTTGAAGGGATATATTGACGGGAGGAAGGCGCCGGTGGCGGTGAACGGCGTCACAGATGTGGAAGCCTATGTGAATCCAATTCCCAGCGGGCTGGTGCTGACTGGCATTGTAGTTTCCGTGTCGGTGACAGCATTGATGCTGTCTCTGACCATTCGGCTGTACCGCAGATATCATACCCTGGATTTGGATGAGATAACAACCCGGCTGAAAAAGGAGGGGAAATGATGGAGCTTGTACAGAATTTTCCCTTTATGTCCATCATTTTGTCACTGTTCTCCGGACCGCTGTGTTCCATTCTGAACGGGAAATGGGCAAAACGTGTAAATACCGCTGTGATTATTCTGGTTGGGGCAATGTCTGCGGCAGTGCTTGTATTTGTTCTTGACACGGGAGAGCCTTTTATCTATCGAATGGGACACTTTCCGGCACCCTGGGGCAATGAGATCAGGGTGGGGGTGTTGGAAGCCTTTATGGCAGGATTCTTCTGTGTGATTATGCTCCTGTGCATGATGGGCGGAGCCAGGGAGCGGGAGCAGCATATTGAAGAAAGCAAGCGGAATCTCTATTATGTAATGGTGAATCTGTTGTTGTGTTCCTTGCTTGCGCTGATTTATACCAATGATTTGTTTACCGCTTATGTCTTCGTGGAGATCAATACCATATCTGCCTGCGGTTTGATTATGATACGACAGACGGGACGTACCATCGAGGCGGCTACCAGGTATATGATAATGAGTCTTCTGGGTTCCGGACTGCTGCTTCTGGGAATCTGCCATCTGTATGCTGTCACAGGACATCTGCTGATGAGCAATATTGCACAGCAGGTGCAGGTACTCGCGGCCACGTATCAGTATCATACCACATTGATGGTGGCGCTGGGCCTGATGTCCGTGGGACTTGCCATTAAGAGCGCCCTGTATCCTTTTCATGCCTGGCTGCCGGATGCATACGGATATTCCACACTTTCTTCCTCGGCGATTCTGTCTTCTCTGGTGTCAAAGGGGTATATTTTTCTGCTGCTGAAGATTTTCTACAGGGTGATGGGATTTCAGGTGGTCACGGAGAGCAGGGTGGTCAATGTGCTTTTCGTATTCGGAATTCTCGGGATGCTGATGGGTTCTGTAAATGCCATAAGAACGGAGGACTTGAAACGGATGATATCTTATTCTTCCGTGGCGCAGATAGGGTACATTTATATGGGACTGGGACTGGCAACGGAAGCCGGCACGGTGGCCAGTATTTATCATGTGTTGTCTCATGCGGCCACCAAGTCATTGCTTTTTGTGGCGGCGGCAGGTCTGACGGATGCTTCCCGGGGGAACCATTTTAAGGATATTACAGGGGCAGGCTATCGTAATAAGCTGGCCGGCGTGGCATTTACAACAGGATCTCTGTCCATGGTGGGTATGCCCATGTTCTCCGGATTTATTTCAAAGCTGTTCTTTGCTCAGGCTGCAGTGGGACATGGGGTGAAGATGCTGCCCACTTTTATTGCTCTGGCTATCAGCACAATATTGAATGCTATCTATTTTATGAAAACGGTAATTCGGATTTACACGCCCATGCCGAAATCAGAGGGAAGAACCATATCCATAGAGGAACAGCCCTCGAAATCCGCGGCGCTGCTGCTGTTCGTTCTGCTGAACCTGATTTTGGGTCTGAATTCGGAACCTGTGATTCGGTTGATTCAGAGCGGCCTGAAAATGTTCGATTGAGGAGGATGGAAGATGGATGAATTATTGTTGATTCCCATTGGGCTGCCCATACTGGCGGGTGTAGTGCTTCTGCTTTCCTCTTTTTTGGAATGCAGAAGAGGCGTTGGTACCATAGGTGTGGGAAAGGGACTTTCCATATTTGTAAGCGGTGTCATAGGAATATCTGCGGTCCTGGCATTGACTGCCGCCTGGCAGGGGGAAGGAGAAGCCAGGCTGTTTTCTCTGCTAAAAGGAATCCCGGTTTATTTTCGTGTGGATGAAGCAGGCCGGCTCTTTGTGACTCTTGTCAGTATTGTGTGGCTGCTGGTGACGGTTTATGCTCTGGCTTATATGAAAGAGGAGAAGGATGGAAAACGATTTTTCGGATTCTGGCTGTTGTTGTACGGTGTGCTGGTGGGACTGGATTTTGCAGGGAATCTGGTGACAATGTACTTCTTCTATGAGATGATGACACTGGCTTCCGTGCCTCTGGTGCTTCATGATGGCAGCAGAGAATCGATTATGGCGGCGCTGAAATACCTTTTTTATTCACTGTGTGGAGCATACGGAGGGTTGTTCGGCATCTTTTTCCTGTACCGATACTGTGACTCTCTGACGTTTGCGCCGGGGGGAACGCTGAATTTGAACGCGGTACAGGGACAGGAAGGAATCTTATTGACGGCGGTGTTCGTCATGATTCTGGGCTTTGGAGTGAAGGCGGGAATGCTGCCGTTTCATGCCTGGCTGCCTACAGCCCATCCTGTGGCGCCTTCGCCGGCGTCTGCGGTCTTGTCGTCTGTCATTGTGAAGTCCGGTGTGCTGGCCCTTCTGCGGGCGGTTTTCTATATTGTGGGGACGGATTTCCTGAGGGGAACCTGGGTACAGTATGGATGGATGATTTTGAGCCTGCTGACAGTTTTTGTGGGATCACTGCTGGCCTTTCGGGAGAAGGTGTTCAAGAAAAGGCTGGCATATTCCACGGTCAGTCAGGTTTCTTATATATTGTTCGGACTGTCGCTGTTTGAAGCTGACGCCATGACAGGAGCGTTTCTTCATGTGGTTTTTCATGCTTTTGTTAAATGTGGTCTGTTTCTGACAGCCGGAATTTTTCTGCACTGTCTTCACAGACAGCATGTGGAGGAGCTTGGGGGCATTGGGAAGAGAATGCCGGTGATGCTGTGGAGCTATACTTTATTATCTCTGGCACTGGTAGGGATTCCGCCTGCCTGCGGGTTTATCAGCAAATGGTACCTGGGCCTGGGGGCCCTGCAGTCGGAGACAGGAATTTTCTCATGGATGGGACCGGTGATACTATTGGTCAGTGCACTGCTGACCGCCGGGTATCTGCTGCCTGTGTCCATGAAAGGCTTTTTTCCGGGGAAAGAGGGAAAGGCTGCGGAGATAATGGTATCTGAAGAGGAGACCAAGTGCTCCTTCGGGATGCTGCTGCCGGTAGTATTGCTGGGAGGGACAGCGATTCTGGCAGGAATTTTCCCGAATCCGCTGATTCGGTATGCTTCGGATTTTGCAGGAAAGCTTTTGGGGATGAAAGGGCTGGGGTGAGATGAAAGAAGTAATGATGTTGATTGTAGTGATTCTGCCCATATTTACAGGTATTTTACTGCCGCTTCTCTTTTTCAGAACCAGGAAGGGGATGTGGATTTATCTGGAGACAGCAGTATGCGTGAATTCTCTTCTGGTGCTTTGGATGCTTTTGCATGCACCCGAGGGAACCTTGACGGTATTCCGATTTACGGGTAATTTGAGTATTACCCTTCGGCTGGATGGCATTGGGGCAGTGTTCGCGGCGCTTGCGGCATTGCTGTGGCCCTTTGCCATGCTGTATTCTTTTGAATATATGAAATCGGAGAAGAATGAAAAGTCATTTTTGCTGTTTTATGTGGTAACCTATGGCATTACACTGGGAGTTGCCCTGGCGGAAAATATTCTGACCATGTACTTCTTTTTTGAGATGCTGAGCCTGGTGACGCTGCCGCTGGTGATGCATGAAAGGACCAGGGAGGCTGTTCATGCCAGCAGAATGTATCTGTACTATATGCTGGGGGGCGCGGCATTTGCTTTTATCGGAATGACTTTTGTGCTGGCTTACGGGACGACTTCCACCTTCGTGGCGGGAGGGGTGCTGGACATGGCGCGGACCGGGGGGAAGACGGATATGCTGTTGTTGATTTATCTGCTCTGCTTTTGCGGTTTCAGTGTGAAGACTGCCATGTGGCCGTTTTCTTCCTGGCTGCCGAAGGCCAGCGTGGCGCCGACTCCCGTAACGGCTTTGCTGCATGCGGTGGCCGTGGTGAATACCGGCGCTTTTGCCGCCATGCGTGTGACCTATTACAGCTTCGGCACGGAGCTTCTGCGGGGAACCTGGGTGCAGAGCGTCATTTTGATTCTGACCGTTTTCACTATCGTCTATGGCTGCAGCAGGGCATTGAAGGAGACACACTTAAAAAGGCGGCTGGCCTGGTCTACAGTGGGCAATATGTCTTATATTCTATTTGGAGCCGCGCTCATGACGCCGGCCGGTCTTGCAGGGGCAATGGCGCATATGATATGTCACTCGTTTATGAAGCTTTGCTCTTTTTTCTGCGCGGGAGCGATTATGCATAAGACCGGCAGGAATTATATTCATGAGCTGAACGGATTCGGACGGAAGATGCCGAAAGTCTGTTTCTTTTTTTCCATCTCAGCGTTTGCGCTGACCGGTGTGCCGGGACTGTGCGGCTTCGTCAGCAAATGGTATCTGGCAAAAGCCGCGGTGGAAAACGGAAATATTCTTGCATATGTGGGTGTGGCGGGGCTTTTGGTGTCGGCATTGCTTACGGCGGTCTACATGCTGACGATTGTGATCCGCTTCTTTTTCCCGGGAAAGGATTTTGACAGTCGGACGCTGGAGGATGTGGAAGATGCGGGATGGATGATGCTGGCACCCATAGGGATGGCCGCTGCTGCGATGATCTGTCTGGGCCTGCATTTTGGGCCTGTTCTGGAAGTGCTGGAACGGATTGCCGGGGAACTGGGAACGCTGTAATCACAGGCAGGATTTCAGGGATAAGCGATGGGATAATAAGCAGCATCCTGTTGAGAATAAGGAACGGTGAATGATATGAAGGAAGAAATGTATCTGATATTTGTCGTCTTTTTCCCTTTTTTGGCGGGGATACCGGTCTGCGGAGCCGGCACATATTGGCGGAAGAAAAGGGGGAAAGCAGGAGCGGAAGGCTGGCAGGAGAAGGCGGGGGACTTTTTAGCTGTCTGCGCGGCATCGGCGGAATTCGTGGTGATGCTTGGATTGGCGCTTCCGGTATTCCGGAGCGGGGGAGGAGAGGCGCTGTCTCTGGAAATTCCTGAAATATGCGGGATGGGACTGTATTTTATTCTGGATGGGTTCCGGGCCATGTATGGCTGTGTGGCGGCCTTTATGTGGATGATGGCGGCGGCCTTTTCCATGGAATATTTTAATCATCATACCAACCGCAGCCGCTATTATCTGTTTTTGCTGTGGACGCTGGGGGCTACGATGGGTGTATTTCTGTCGGGGGATCTATATACAACCTTTATTTTTTTCGAGATTATGTCTTTTACTTCCTATGTATGGGTGGCACAGGAGGAAAACGGGCCGGCGCTGAGGGCTGCGGATACCTATCTGGCAGTGGCGATACTTGGAGGTCTGGTTTTGCTGATGGGAATTTTCCTGCTGTATCATTGTCTGGGAACACTGGTGACAGGGGAATTATCCGGAGCGGCAGCAGGATATGAGGATAAAGAGACATTATATATTGCCGGGGCATGTATGCTATTTGGCTTTGGAGCGAAGGCTGGTGCGTTTCCTCTGCACATCTGGCTGCCGAAGGCTCATCCGGTGGCGCCGGCACCGGCTTCTGCCCTGCTGTCCGGCATTCTGACGAAAACGGGTGTCTACGGCATTCTAATTGTCAGCTGCAATTTGTTTCTGCCTGACAGGGCCTGGGGATTTGCCATATTGCTTACAGGACTTGTAACTATGCTGGGCGGAGCCATACTGGCAGTGTTCTCTGTGGACTTGAAGCGGACGCTGGCCTGCTCCTCCATGTCTCAGATTGGATTTATCCTGACAGGCATCGGAATGTTGTGTATGCCGGGAGAAGAGGATGGCATGGTACAGACGGTTTCTGCAGCACATCAGCTGGCTGCGGCGCAGGGAAGTTTTCTCCACATGGTAAACCATTCTCTCATTAAGCTGGTGCTTTTTCTGGCGGCAGGGGTGGTTTACATGAATGTACATGCGCTGAACCTCAATGATATCAGGGGATTCGGGAGGAAAAAGCCTCTGCTGGCAGGGATTTTTCTCACAGGAGCGCTGGCAATTGGCGGGATTCCTTTTTTCGGCGGTTATGTCAGTAAGACATTGCTGCATGAGAGCATTGTGGAGTATGGCGGAGACGGATTTATGAAGGCAGCGGAAATGATCTTCCTTTTTTCCGGCGGCCTTACGGTTGCATATATGACAAAAATATTTGTGGCAGTATTTGTGGAGAAGAATCAGGATGCCGCCCGGCAGGAAGCTTATGACGGGATGAAAGGGTATATGAAACCGGTGACAGTATTTGCTCTGGCAGGGAGCGCCGGGCTGCTCTTTTTCTGGGGCCTCTTCCCTGACAGCATCATGATGTCTGCGGGAAGGTCTGCGCAGGAATTTCTGCGTATGGAAGGAGAGATACATTCGGTATCCTGGTTTGGATGGGAGAATTTAAAAGGGGGAATGACTTCCATTGCAATTGGGGCGGCGGTGTATTGTCTGTTCATCCGGCCCTGCCTGCTGAAGAGGAAGGAGAATGGAGAAAGAGAATATATCAATGCATGGCCCAAATGGCTTGATTTGGAGGAGATAATTTACAGGCCTGTTCTGCTGGGGATCTTACCGGTATTTCTGGGTGTATTGTGCAGGATTTTGGACAGCTTTGCGGATACGATGGTGGTAATTCTCCGGAGGACTCTGTACCGTGACAGCCGGCTTCCCCATGAGCGCCCGGAAGGAAATGCATTTACGGAAGTGCTGGGGAAACTGCTGAATGGGTTCCAGAGCCTGGGCAATCTCACCTGGCGCAGGAAAAGGCCTGTATACAGGGATTATGTGCATCTGGCAGCGGTAAAGGGAGAGGAGTTCCGGGAGACTAACCACATCATCCAGAGGAGCCTTTCCTTCGGGTTGCTGTTGTTCTGTATCGGACTGGCGCTGACTTTGCTGTATATCATCGCACATTAGGGACGGTAACTGCTCACTCCCGCCGTGCGGCATTAGCGCTTGCGATTTTCTTCAGGGTGCTGTTCAGCCCCAGAATCATGAACAGGTCGCCTTTTTTTGTGGGGGAGTCTGCAGGCGGGTTGATGAGCAGAGTGCTGCCCCGTTTGACTGCAATTACGTTTACATTATATTTCTTCCGAAGGTTCAGTTCAATCAGATTCTTTCCTATCCATTCGGTGGGGGTGAGCATTTCCGCAATGGAATACTCTGAGGACAATTCGATGGCGTCAAAGAGGTTATTAAAAGCCAGATCGTTGGCAAGCTGGATTCCGGTTTCCTTTTCCGGGTGGACAATTTTGTCGGCGCCTATTTTTGTGAGGATTTTCCCCTGCATATCATCGTATGCCTTTGCAATAATCTGTGGGATTCCCTGTTCCTTTGCCCAGATGGTGGCCAGTACGGAGGCATCCAGGCTGTGGCCGATGGAGATGATGGCTCCGTCAAAATTCCTTCCGCCCAGCTCGGACAGAGCTTCCTCGTTGGTGACATCCACACACATGGCAAGTGTGACATGCTCGGCAATTTGTCGGATTTTCTGATCATTGTTGTCGACTGCCAGCACTTTGCAGCCGTTTGCCTCCAGCTGTTTTGCAATGCTGGTGCCGAAGCGGCCCAGTCCGATTATAATATATTCTTTCTGTGTCTGTTTTTTCATCTGATTCTCCTTTTTCTGACATTTTCATTATCCGATGATGATTTTGCTTTCCGCGTAGGACACATTCCCGGTGGGCCTGCGGCTGTTGAAGACCAGAGCCAGTGTAATAGGACCGATTCTCCCCAGATACATGGTGAGGGCTATAATCAGCTTTCCTATGGGATTCAGGGCGCCTGTCAGACCTCTGGACAGACCGACGGTGGCGATGGCGGAGGTCATTTCATACAGGGTATCCAGGAAGCTGCTTTCCTGGACCGCCAGCAGAGCTGTGGTCAGCAGAAGTAAAACGGTTAAACTGAATGTGACTATGGCTACACACCTTCGGATGGTATCGTCGGCAATTTTCCTGCGCATGATGCTGACATCCTTTTTGCCTCGAATATTGGCGAACATGGAGGCGAAGAGCAGGATAATGGTCACTGTCTTGACGCCGCCTGCCGTACCCGCAGGAGAACCGCCGATAAACATCATCACCACATACACAAGGCAGGATGCAGGTTTGAAATATTCCTGGGAAATGGTGGCGAAGCCGGCTGTGCGCAGTGTCACAGACTGAAACAGGGCCGCCATCACTTTCCGGGGCCAGCTCATACCGCCCAGGGTATCAGGATTGTTGTATTCGAAGAGTAAAGTCAGAGCGGTACCTGCCAGAATCAGGGATAATGTTGCCAGAATGACGATTTTGGCCTGAAGATTCATTTTGCGTGGGTAGGGATTCCCGACCTTTTTGCGTATAGAGCGAAACGTTCGGGCAATTTCCCAATATACGGGAAAACCAAGACCACTGACAATAATCAGGAAAATAGTGGTGAAGTTCAGGATGACATTATCCGCATAGCCGCAGAAGCTGTTCCCGCCAAGGAGGTCGATGCCGGCATTACAGAATGCAGATACCGCATGGAAAATGCTGAACCAGATTCCTTTCAGACCGTATTCCGGGATGAATACCAGAGCATAACCAAGTGCCCCTATACCTTCCAGGCACAGGGTAACTTTCAGAATCCGCAGAGTCAGCCGTACCAGGCCGGACAGGGTATCCAGGTTGTAGGCACTCTGAATCAGCATTCTGTCCGACAGGGTAATTCTGCGCCGGAAGAGGAATAAAACGATGGTGGTAAATGTGACAATTCCCAGACCGCCGAACTGAATCAGAAGTAAAAGTATAATCTGACCGAAAACGGAAAAAGTCTGTCCGATATTGACTGTGGACAGACCGGTGACACAGATGCTGGACATGGCCACAAATAAGGCGTCTATGGAATCTATTTTCTGCCCCTGCCGCAGGCTGACAGGGAGCATGAGACACAGGGTTCCCAACAATGCGCCAATGAGGAAACCCAGCATGATAATACTGGTTGGAGTCAGTTTATTTCTTTTCATAATAATTACCGGCAGGCACCACTGCATGATATGGCAGAAGAGTCTGCTTCCTGTCCTTTAACTTCTATTATGGAATCGGCCTTTTGATGCTGTCGAATTCCATTATACAGCGAAAGAGAAAAAATGAGTAGAGTGCAGATTTTTTTATGAGAATATATCAATTTTTATCACAATACATCATTGTTCCAGGGCAGACTATCTGCTATGATAAAAATGAAATGCCGCAAAGAAAACAGTCTGGCCACAGGATTTGAGAATCTGGAATTACGATTCAGAAGGAGGACAGAAATGGATAAGGAGAGAGAACTGAGGGGCAGCAGAGAGGCTGCTTTGGATGGAGACGGATTGCGCCTGCCGAGAATATTTGCGGAAGGTATGGTGCTGCAGCGTTCCCGCAGAACCAGAATCTGGGGGTGGAGTCACAAGATGAAATCCGTGGAAGCAACACTGCATGACGGAAGCCGGATATTGGCCTATGCTGAAGCAAAGCCGGATGAGTCCGGATACTGGGAAGTATTATTGGATCTTCAGGAGGCAGGCAGCGGGTACCTGCTGGAAATCCGAACAGATTCCGGCGATGTCAGGAAGATAGAGAACGTGGCAGTAGGGGAAGTATGGCTGTGCTCCGGACAGTCCAACATGGAACTGCCCATACGGCGGATTCAGGATCGCTTTCCGGAAGAAGTCAGAAACTGTGCAGATGAACAGCTGAGAATATTCAAGATTGCGGAACATTATACTTTTGAAGGCCCGTTGGAAGATCTGCTCAGCGGAGAATGGAAGGAGAGCGCAGAGGAAAATGTGCCGGATTTCTCAGGGCTTACCTGGTTCTATGGGAGATTCCTGAGGGAGGCGGAAGCTGTGCCGGTTGGGCTGATCAATGTCAGCCTCGGAGGGACGCCCGTTGAGGCATGGATGGGAAAGGAGCTGTTCGAGGGAGAAGCGGACCTGCAGGAGACCATTCGGCTGTATGCTTCGGAAGGATTTATTGAACAGAAGCAGAAGCAGGATGAAGAGGCCGGGAGAGCCTGGATGCGCAGGAGCCGGGAGACAGACAGGGGACTTTTGGAGAAGTGGTATCTGGGAGAAGCCCGGGGAGAGGAAGGGCGGGAATGGAGAAAGATTACACTTCCCGGAAGCCTTTCGGAGCGGGGACTGCAGGATTTCAAAGGTGTTATCTGGCTTAAGAAACGGTTTCACCTGCCGGAGGAGATGGCCGGGAAGGCGGCAAGGCTCTGGCTGGGGACATTGACGGACAGCGATGAAACTTATTTAAACGGGACAATGGTTGGGTGGACTGGTTATCAGTATCCGCCGCGTAAGTATGAGGTGCCGGAAGGCATATTGCGGTCAGGAGAGAATGAAGTGATTATCCGGCTGACCTGCAATGATGGGAGAGGCCGAATGACGCCGGATAAGCTCTGCGGGCTTTTTAATGAACGGCTGTGGGTAGAGCTTGCAGGAGAGTGGGAGTATCGGATCGGAACTATCCTGGAGGAAACGGCGCCTTCGGCAGATTTTGTATCCTGGAAACCTACTGGCCTGTACAACGGAATGGTTGCTCCATGTCGCCGATATACAGTAAAAGGATTCGTGTGGTATCAGGGGGAGAGTAACGACAAGACGCCGGAGACATATGAGAAGCGGCTGAAAGCTTTAATTTGGGACTGGAGACGGCAGTGGGGGCAGGGAGAGACTCCATTTCTGGTGGCGCAGCTGCCGGGATTTGCCATTGATTTGCCTGCGGACAGTGGATGGCCGGCTC
This sequence comes from uncultured Acetatifactor sp., assembly GCA_910588225.1. GTDB lineage: Bacteria > Bacillota > Clostridia > Lachnospirales > Lachnospiraceae > Acetatifactor. The sequence continues at coordinate 52,103 of CAJUQT010000014.1, read as the reverse complement.
TCAGAGAAGCACAGCGCAGAGCCATGGAGCTTCCCAATACGGCGACTACGGTGAATCTTGATTTGGGTGAATGGAATGACCTGCATCCTTTAAATAAGAAGGATGTGGCTTATCGGCTTTCTCTGGCGGCCAGAGCATTGGCTTATGGAGAAGATGTAGTGTGGCAGGGACCGGTGGCAGAGGTGTGCAGGGCGGAAGGGGAAAGGGTGAGAATTACTTTCTCGGAGACGGGAACGGAACTTCTGACGGCAGATGGAAGGCAGCCGGAGGAATTTGAAGCCGCAGGGGAAGACGGAATATACTTTCCTGTGGAGGCGGCAATAGAAGGGAACTCCATATTGCTGGCTGATCGGTTTTCACGAAAAATGAAAAAGATAAGATATGCCTGGAGGAACTGCCCGGAAAAAGGGCTGTTGTGTAATGGGGCCGGCCTTTTGGCATCCCCTTTTGAAACGGAGGTAGAAGCTTGAAGACAGAGGTGCTTTTTAATGACGGGTGGGAATTTTCCAGACAGAAGCTGGATACCACACTGGAAGAAATGAGACACAGAGAAAATGAATTTGCGCCGGTAGGCATTCCACATGACTGGCTGATTGGGCAGGTGCAGAATCTGTATGAGAGCGGTACCGGATGGTATCGGAAGATTTTCGAATGGCAGCGGACACAGGGAGAGCTGGTGAGCCTCTGCTTTGACGGTGTCTATATGGACTGCCGTGTGTATGTAAACGGAAAAGAAGCTGGAGAATGGAAGTATGGCTATTCGGCTTTTGAAGTGGAGATGACACCTTATCTGCAGGACGGCGAAAATGAGGTCTGGGTGAGTGTGCGATATCAGTCACCCAACAGCCGCTGGTACAGCGGAGCCGGGATTTACCGGGATGTGAGGCTCCGGAGAGTGCAGGAGACACATATTCCCCGGAACGGTATCTATGTGACGACAAAAAAGCTGAAAAACGGAAACTGGTGGCTGGAGACGGATACGGAAATCATATGTAAAAGCAGAGCTCGACTGGTATACACTCTGTGTGACGCAGAGGGAAGGATTGTGTGGAACAATGAGGAAACGCTTCTGCCGCAAAAGGACGTAATTCTTCATACGACTACGGCGTCGGTGGGCAATCCGGTTCTGTGGGATGTGGAAAACCCGGTACTTTACAGGCTGCGGACAGCGCTTTTCACAGAGAACGGCAAAGTCCAGGAAGAGGAAGTATCTCTGGGGTTCCGCGAAACAGCATTCTGTCCGGATAGCGGATTTTCCTTAAACGGAAGGCATCTGAAGCTGAACGGCGTCTGTGAACACCATGATCTGGGGTGTCTGGGGGCTGCGTTTAACAGGACAGCCATGCGCCGTAAGCTGAAGATACTGAAAGAAATGGGAGTCAATGCGGTCCGGCTGACGCACAATATGCCTGCCTCCGCGGTGATGGAACTGGCGGATGAGATGGGTGTGCTGATGATTTCGGAAGCCTTTGACATGTGGGAACGTGCGAAGACTACCTATGATTATGCCCGCTTTTTCAGGGAATGGTATCCGAGGGATGTGGAGAGCTGGGTGCGGCGTGACAGAAATCACCCCAGCCTGATTATGTGGAGTATAGGGAACGAGATTTATGATACACACGCGGATGACAGCGGACAGCGGATTGCGCGGGAGCTGCTTGCGGAGGTGAAAAAGCATGACCCGAAAAACCATGCGCCGGTAACGATAGGTTCTAATTATATGCCCTGGGAAAATGCGCGGAAATGTGCAGACATTGTGGAGGCAGCAGGCTATAATTATTCGGAAAAATATTATGAGGCTCATCACAGGGAGCATCCGGACTGGATTATCTACGGCAGCGAAACCTCGTCCACTGTACAGAGCAGAGGAATTTATCATTTTCCCTACAGGCAGTCGGTGCTGGCAGAGGAGGATCTGCAGTGCTCCGCCCTGGGGAATTCTACCACCAGCTGGGGGGCCAAGTCCTCGGAAAGCTGTATTCTGGCAGAGCGGGACTGTGATTTCTCCTGCGGGCAGTTCCTGTGGAGCGGATTCGACTATATCGGAGAGCCCACCCCATATCATACGAAGAACTCCTATTTCGGGCAGATTGATACGGCAGGTTTCCCGAAGGATTCCTACTATATCTATCAGGCGGAATGGACGGATGCGGAAAAGGCGCCCATGGTACATATATTTCCTTATTGGGATTTCAACGAGGGGCAGAGTGTGGATGTGAGAGTCTGTTCTAATGCACCGGAAGTGGAATTGTTTGTAAATGGAAAGAGTCAGGGCAGATACCGGATTGATCACAGAAACGGCAGGCAGCTGACGGGAAACTGGATTATTCCCTATGAAGCGGGGGAGATTGAGGCGGTGGCTTACGACGAAAAGGGAGCCGTGACAGCCAGGCAGGCGAGGCATTCTTTTGGAGAGGCGGCGCAGCTGTGCCTGAAGCCGGACAAAAGAGAAGTGCTGGCGGATGGAGAAGATCTCATTTTCGTGGAAATTACGGCCAGAGATGCCCAGGGATATCCGGTGGAAAATGCTAATAATCGCGTGAAAGTCAGGGTGGAAGGCGCTGGACGGCTGGTAGGGCTGGACAATGGGGACAGCACGGATCGTGATGAGTATAAAGGTGACAGCAGAAGACTTTTCAGCGGGAAACTGCTGGCGGTAATTGCGGCGGTCAGGGAAGCGGGAGAGATCATTTTCTCTGTGTCGTCGCCGGGTGTGACGGAAGCGGAGGAAAGATTTTACGCGAAGGCCTGTGAGCCGGAGGAAGGGATCAGCTTTGTGGCGTACGGAATGGGAACCGGATGTAAACCAAACCGCGGATATGACGGCGCCGGGAAGGACGCTGATTCGGCAGAAAACGGATTTGAAACGGGAACGGCAGTACAGGATGCGGCGGACAACATATTTGTGCGCAAGATAGAGCTTATCTGCGAGACAGGGACAAAGCTGGACGAAACGCATCCTTCCGCAGAGGTACATGCGCGTATCTGCCCGGCAAATGCTTCCGACAGGGAGCTGATATTTGCACTGGTGGACGATGCCGGAATCCCTTCCAATCTGGCTAAGCTGGAGACGGAAGGAGACTGCGCGAAGATAACAGCCATGGGGGACGGCAGTTTCTTTCTGCGGTGTATGTCAAAATGCGGTCAGGATCATGTGGAGATTATCTCTCAGCTTGACTTTACAGTCACCGGAATCGGCACTGTCTATGTGGATCCTTACGGTTTTGTCTGCGGAGGACAGTATCAGTACAGCAAGGGTGATGTAGGAAACGGAAACGAAAAGGGTGTTGCCACAGCCAGAGACGGAGAGACTCAGGTGGGATATAGAAATCTTGACTTTGGCAGTTTTGGAGCGGACGAGATTACGGTACCGATTTTTGCCCTGACCAGTGAAGCCTATCCGATTCAGATCTGGGAGGGAATGCCGGGAGAGAAAGGCAGCGTAATGGTGGCAGATGTGGTATATCAGAAACCTTCCCGCTGGAATACCTATCAGCCTGAGACCTGGAAGTTGAACAAGCGGCTGAAAGGTATTACCAGCCTGTGTTTCGTATTAAATCAGAAAGTACATATCAAGGGATTTTCTTTCATCAGAAAGAACCGGGCATTTGAAATGCTGTCAGCCTGTGAGTGTGACAATGTATATGGGGACAGCTTTACCGTGACCGACAGCGGAATTGACGGAATTGGCAATAATGTAACCGTTGAATTCCATGACATGGATTTCGGGGAATCGGGAATTTCAGGCATTACCATTTGCGGGAGGACGCCTCTTGAAAATAATGCTGTCCATGTAAGATTCGGGAATGCGGAAGGGGAAATCAAACAGCTGGTAACGTTTCCGCACAGAGAAGAGGCGGAGGAAATTCATTTCACACTGGAAAAAGTGACAGGAATACAAAATGTGACATTCGTATTCCTGCCGGGAAGTCAGTTTGATTTTCAATGGTTTCGATTCGAAGAATAAATAATAGGGATAATACGCGGCGGTTTGACTGAAAAGGCAGGCCGCTGCGGTCATTTCTGCGGATGGAGGTCTGCGTCAGAGTGGGTTTTAAAGCGGCGGTTGTTCAGCTGCCGGTATTCACTGGGGGTACAGCCCTTGACAGACTTGAAAATGCGGTTAAAAGTAGACAGGCTGTTGAAACCTGACTGCATGGCAGCTTCTGTGACGGACAGGCCCGGCATAATAAGGAGCCTTTCCGCACAGGAGATACGTTTATTCATAAGGTAATTATAACAGGTCATGCCTGTGAACTGCTTGAATAACCTTGAAAAGTGAAACTTGCTGAAGCCGGTTTTTTCTGCCAGTGCTTCCACAGTCAGGTTTTCTGCGCAGTGATCACAGATATAATTACAGATAGCCATAAACTTTTCGGCATATTCGTGCTGTTTGCCCGGCATGATATCCGGGAATTTGACAGTGGCGTTTAATGTTCTGCGGCCGAGCAGTGTGAAAAAGCGGAGCAGGTGAGAATAGATAGATGCTTCCGCCAGAGGCTCATTTCCGAAGTATTCCCGCTCCACTTCTGAAAGGCAGGCACACAATGACCGGGAGAATTCAGGGTCGTCGGAGCTGCGGATCAGCATATAGGGATGAAGAAGGTGGAACAGAGAACTCATATCACTGGAGCGGAAGACGGAGGACAAATCCAGCAGGGCAATCAGACGTTCACCCTTTCCTGGGGGGGCGGAGAGGGAGTGGAGCTCGCCGGGCGGAATGAGGAGGATGTCTCCCACATTCAGAGTAAAGTCGGTTTCTCCCACCTTTGCAGAGTATTTTTCCCGGTAGGGCATGATAATTTCCATAGCCATATGCCAGTGTATCGGGTAATTCTCGTTTTCCCTGTTGTGATAGAGGCGGATGCCCTTGAGGTTTCGGTAGACTACGGTTTCCTGAATGCCGTTCAGAACTTCTATCATGTCGCCTTTCCCTTTCAGTATAATCTGGTGTTGATAAACAGCAATTATTGCACAATGCAGAAATTGCTGTTTTTTAATGCCCGTTTACATGCTATTACCGGAAAAAGTGAAATCATAGTACAAAGAATACAATAAAAAATTTCTTCTTTATAAATAAACTATAAATAAGTATACACCAGATAAAAAGAAAAAGTAAACATAAATATAAAAAATGTGAAACAGGAAAATAAAAAGTAGCAATATGTGAGCACAGCACAGCATTAATTGATAGGAAAAAAGTATACAATACGCTTATAATTTGAATTAAGTTTAAAAAATTAATATACAAAATACCCAATAAAGCTTTGGCTTTATGTGGAGAAAGTCAGGGAGGTGAGAAAGAAATGGATTTTGAACAGGCATGGCTTTCTTACAGAAAGCGCACGGATGACACGAACAGACAATATTTTGCGGCTGTATATGGAGAATTCGAGGAACCGGTGATGAACACGGCGTTCCTGGAAATCGAAAGAGCGGCAGCGGAAATTCTGGATGTGAAAACAGAGCGGAAGAGGGGAATGCCGGAACCGGGTGCGACGGGTATCTGGCTGAAAACAGACCCGGAAGAGGCACTTTCCGAAGAAGGATACCACATCAGTGAGAGGGACGGTCTTGTGGTGATTGCAGCCGGCGGAGTCAGGGGAATTTTGTACGGAAGCTTCGCGTGCATTCGATATCTGCAGACAGGGCGTACCTTAAGGGGCGCGGAGCTCAGGGAGAATCCATCCAATCCGCTCAGGATACTGAATCACTGGGACAATATGGACGGAAGCATTGAGCGGGGATATTCGGGGAAATCCTTTTTCTTCCGTGATCAGGAAGTCCTGATTAACGAGAGAACCGTGGCTTATGCCAGACTGGCGGCTTCGGTGGGAATCAATGGGGTGGTGATCAATAATGTGAACGTCAGGGGGAATGCTACCCGGCTTATTGAAGAACCCTATGCGTCCAAAGTGGCGGAAATGGCGAAGATTTTCGCAGATTACGGAATCCGTCTCTTCTTGAGTCTGAATTTTGCGGCGCCTATGGAACTGGGCGGCTTTGACACCGCCGATCCGCTGGATGAAAAAGTCCGCGGGTGGTGGAAGGAAAAGATGGGGGAAGTATTTAACCGGATTCCGAATCTGGGGGGCTTTCTGGTGAAAGCGGACTCGGAGGGGCGCCCCGGACCGTTTACATATGGGCGGGATCACGCGGACGGTGCGAATATGCTGGCGGAAGCTGTGAAGCCCTACGGGGGAATCATTATCTGGCGCTGTTTTGTGTACAACTGTCAGCAGGACTGGCGGGATTATAAGACAGACAGAGCCCGGAGCGGATACGATAACTTTGCTTCACTGGACGGCAGATTCCTTGACAATGTGATACTGCAGGTGAAGAACGGCCCCATGGATTTCCAGGTTCGGGAGCCGGTACATCCGCTGTTCGGGGGCATGAAGGAGACCAATCAGATTCTGGAAGTACAGATTGCGCAGGAGTACACGGGACAGCAGCGGCATGTGTGCTATCTGATTCCCATGTTCAGAGAGATTCTGGCGTTTCGGACATATTGCAGTGAGACAGAAGACACGGTGGCGGATATCGTCAGCGGAAGGACCTGGGGGAATAAGCTGTGCGGTATGGCGGCAGTGGCTAATACGGGAGATGATGTCAACTGGACGGGGCATGACATGGCGGCGGCAAACCTGTATGGATTCGGAAGGCTGAGCTTTCAGACTGATCTGACAGCGGAAGAAATCGCGGAAGAATGGATTGTCTGTACCTTTGGCGACGACAGTGAGGTAAGAGAAAGAATTCTGAAAATTTTGATGATGTCCTGGCCGGCATACGAAAAGTACAATGCGCCTCTGGGGATTGGCTGGATGGTGAACCCCAATTTTCATTACGGGCCCAGCGTGGATGGGTATGAATACTCCAGATGGGGAACCTATCACCGGGCGGATCATGAAGGACTGGGTGTGGACAGAAGCGACAGAGGGACCGGCTATGCGATGCAGTATAACGAGCCCAATGCTTCTCTGTACAATGACCTGGACAGCTGCCCTGATGAATTGAAGCTGTTTTTCCATCATGTGCCATATACCTACAGACTGCGTTCCGGCAAAACGGTTCTGCAGCATATTTATGACACCCATTTCGAAGGTGCTGCAGATGCGGAGAAGATGAAAGAACTGTGGCGGTCTCTGGAAGACAAAGTGCCTGAGAAAATTTACACACGTGTGCTGGAGAGAATGGAACATCAGGTATGGCATGCGGCGGAATGGCGTGATCAGATCAATTCCTATTTCTTCCGGAAGACGGGAATCGGGGACGAACAGGGAAGAGAGATTTACTAAAAATAAAAAGAAAGCGGTGATGAAATGGCAAAGCAAAAGCAACAAAAAAACCATCTGGGAAAGGTGAATCTGGGAAAGCATTTGAAAAAGGAATGGATGCTGTATTCTTTTCTGATTATTCCGGTGTTGTACTACATCATTTTCAAGTACATACCTATGTTCGGCAATGTGATTGCTTTCCGTAAGTATTCCGGCGGACCGAACATTTTTGGTCAAAAATGGGTGGGTTTCAGGTATTTCAAACAGTTCTTCAAGGATCCTTCCTTCTGGAATGCGTTCCGCAATACACTGACGCTGAGCATTACTTATCTGATCTTCCGTTTTCCGATTACGCTGACATTTGCGCTTTTACTGAATGAAATCAGAAATCTGAAGTGGAAGAAGTTCGTGCAGACCGTTTCCTATCTGCCTCACTTTATTTCCATGGTTATCATAGCCGGTATGATCAAGGAAGTGGTATCGCTGACAGGCCCTATCAACACCATGATCGAATCCCTGGGCGGGGAGAAGATTTCTTTTATCCAGGAAGCTTCCTGGTTCCCTCCTATTTATATCATTTCCGGTATCTGGCAGGGGCTGGGCTGGGGAACCATCCTGTACCTTGCGGCAATGACGGGTATCAATATGGAACTGTATGAAGCAGCCAAAGTGGACGGCGCCAATCGGTTCAAGCAGGCAATCCATGTAACGATTCCCGGCATTATGCCCACGATTGTGACTCTGCTGATTCTGGATATCGGCGGAATCATGGGTTCCAATTTTGAGAAGATTATCCTGTTATATTTACCTTCTACCTATGAAACAGCAGATGTTATTTCCACACTGGTATACAGAATGGGTATCAGCGGCGGTAATTTCAGCTATGCCACGGCGGTGGGGCTCTTTGAAGGCGTGGTAGGTCTGATTCTGGTTGTAACCGCCAACCTGGTCTCCCGAAAAGTGACCGAGGCAAGTCTGTGGTAGCAGATATGGAAGTGGAAAACAGCATCTGTCCGGAAAAGCTTCTCAAATGTCAGAGGCAGCCGGGCGGATGCGGAACTGAAAACAGGAGGTAAAAAAGATGGCTAAGAAAGAATCAGCCAGCTCAATGAGCGGAGTAAAAGTAAGAAAGTCTACAGGATATAAAATTTTTATCGTAGCCAATACCCTGATTATGCTTGGAGTGGTGTTCTTCACCCTGTATCCATTTATCTATCTGGTGGCACAGTCTTTCAGTTCAGAGAGAGCGATTTATGCCGGAGAGGTCAGCTTTTATCCGGTGGAGTTTACGACGAAGACTTATGAGGTCATTCTGAGTAAACCGGATTTCTTCATCTATTATAAGAATACAATTGTGTATGCAGTGCTGGGAACACTGATTTCTCTGTTTGGTTCTGCCATACTGGCGTATCCTTTGTCCAAACAGCGGCTGGTGTTAAATAAGTTTTTTACACCTTTTGTAGTGTTTACCATGTTCTTCGCAGGCGGTATGATTCCTTCTTACGTACTGATCGCACAGGCCCTGCATATGCGTGACACTTTGTGGGCCATCATTATCCCCGGGGCAATCAGTACCTACAATGTGCTGATTATGAAGTCCTTCTTTGCGGGACTTCCGGGAGAACTGGAGGAAGCGGCTTCCATCGATGGAATGAATGCCTATGGAATTTTTGCCAAAATCATCATTCCTCTGTCCAAACCGGTTCTGGCGTCCATGTTCCTGTTCTATATCGTGGGAATCTGGAATAACTGGTGGGGGCCGTTCCTGTATCTGGATACGAAGAGTAAATGGCCGGTGGCACTGTATCTGCGTCAGATTATTATGGGAGCAACCGGTACCCAGGAAATCGGTGTGGCCAGCGAGGAAGCCAGTCAGATTGCCGCAAACGTACGCTCCTGCTGTATGGTGTTGACAGCGGCGCCCATCATCTGTGTCTATCCTTTCGTGCAGAAATATTTTGTACAGGGTATGATGATCGGTTCCGTTAAGGGATAAATGTGCGCCGAAACTGTGCACGGAACTTTTTACAATGTGTTCAGGAGGCAGAGAAGAAACGCTCTGCCCATAGAACTAAATAAATTTAAAGGAGGAAATTTATGAAAGCAAAAAAAGTGTTGGCTTTGATGCTGGCCGGTGCAATGGTTCTGTCCATGGCAGCCTGCGGTGACGAAGGAGGAAACTCATCCGCACCTGAGAACAGCGGTGCCGGGAATTCGGATGCCTCATCCGGCGGTTCTGAGGAACTGATCAAGACAGATGTGGCAGATACCGAAAGTGAAGGGGAACTGGACTATACTTATGGCGAGGGTGTAACCTTCCATTCCAATGAGCCGGTGGTTTATTCCATGATGTATTCCGATCATGAGAACTATCCTTATCAGGAAAACTGGAGACTCTGGTCTGCCATCGAGGAGAAGACCAATGTAACCTTTGACCTGACCATCATTGCCAGAACAGATTATGAGGACAAGAAGTCCGTGCTGGTTAACTCAGGTGACTCTCCTTACATTATCCCCAAGACTTACAGTGAGGGACAATACGTAAACGGCGGCCAGGTAGTAGCTATTTCTGATTGGGTACAGTATATGCCCAATTACCAGAAATGTGTGAAAGACTGGGGAATCGATCAGTATCTGAAGGTACAGCTTCAGGCCAATGGCAAGTATTATAAGCTTCCTGGTATCTGGGAGGCGGCAGGCGGCGGCTATGCTTACATGATCAGAAAAGATGTCTGGGAAGCAGCAGGTGTAGATATTACAGAGCTGGAGAAGACCTGGACTTATGACGACTTCTATGAGGCGTGCAAGAAGGTAAAAGAGTATACCGGATGTGATTATGTCATTTCCGATTATTCCAAGGGTGACTGTCTGCTGAATATCGTCGCAGCTTCCTATGGCGTCGCTGCAGGCTGGGGTTTCAGTACCCTGAAATTTGATCATGACAAGCTGGAGTTCTATTATCCGGATACTACGGACAACATGAAAGAATATCTGACTTTCCTGAACAAACTGGTGAAGGAAGGTATCCTGGATCCCGAATCCTTCTCTCAGGATGATGACACAGCAAGAGCAAAGTTCTTCAATGGTGAGTCTTTTGCCATGACAGCCAACTATCAGCAGCTGTCCGATTATACGCCTAATGTAACAGCCAACTTCCCGGAGGCGGAGCTGTATATGGCGCTTGTACCCGGAGGACCGGCCGGATTCCCTCAGATGGAGAATTCCAAGCTGGAAAATGGTATCATGATTGCACAGAATGCGTTGGATGATCTGGGTGAAGAAGGGTTCATCAAGATGCTGCGCTTTGTTGACTGGCTGTGGTATTCTCCGGAAGGACAGATGCTGTCTCTGTGGGGTGTAGAGGGTGAAACCTATACCATGGAGGGCGACACAGTGAAACTGGATCCCGGTATCACTTACAACGGCCTGAATGCTGGTGCGGAGAAGAAGTTGAACGTAGACTTTGGTTTCGGCGGCGGTATGTTTGCTTACGGTGGTTCCAGCTGGCTGAAGACCTCAAAAATGAGTGAAGGCGAGAGAGACTTCAATAATAGAATCTTTGAATACAGGAATGAGCGTCCTATTGATCCTCCTTATATGCCGAGCGAGGAAGAGAGCGAAGAGCTGAATCTGATTTCCACACCGCTGGGTGATGCCACTAAGACCTGGATCCAGAAATTTATCGTGGGTCAGGCTGATATCGAGACACAGTGGGAAGAGTACAAGGCGGAACTGGAAGGCCTGGGCCTGCAGAGTTATTTAGACAGAGTCAATGAGATTTTCCAGAAGAATAAAGCTTTACTTGGCTATTAAAGAACAGAAGAGCACAGGACACTGTGAGGAGGGAGGAACCGCCTGTGGCGGTTCCTTCTTTATGCGCAGGCCCGCAATGGGAAGTTTGCCGCTAAGGCGGCATGCGGACCGTGCGAGTAGAGGGGAAGAAAAGCATTCCCCTACTCGAGTATAGGAAAAATTCAGGAGGAAAAAAGAGGATGGACAGAGCAGAAGCAGGAAAAAAGGCGAGAGAGCTGGTCTCAAAAATGACGTTGGAAGAAAAAGCGTCCCAGCTGCGGTATGATGCCCCGGCTATCGAGCGGCTGGGAATACCGGCCTATAATTGGTGGAACGAGGCGCTTCACGGAGTTGCAAGAGCCGGGCAGGCCACAGTATTTCCCCAGGCCATCGGCATGGGAGCGGCATTTGACGAAGAGCTGGTGTCTGATATTGCGGAAGTGATTGCAGAGGAAGGAAGGGCAAAATACAATGCCTATTCCGGACAGGGGGACAGGGATATCTATAAGGGACTGACCTTCTGGGCGCCGAATGTAAATATTTTCCGGGATCCCAGGTGGGGAAGGGGACATGAGACATACGGGGAAGACCCTTATCTTACTTCCAGACTGGGTGTGAGATTTGTGAAGAGCCTTCAGGGAGACGGACCTGTGATGAAGGCGGCTGCCTGTGCTAAGCATTTTGCCGTACATTCGGGACCGGAGGGACTGAGACATGAATTCGATGCTCAGGCCACGGCAAAGGATATGGAAGAGACCTATCTGCCGGCATTTGAAGCGCTGGTGAAGGAGGCGGAGGTAGAGGCTGTGATGGGAGCCTATAACCGTACCAACGGCGAACCCTGCTGCGGCAGCAAAACGCTGATTCAGGATATTCTGCGGGGGAAATGGGAGTTCCAGGGACATTTTGTGTCAGACTGCTGGGCGATCAGAGATTTCCATACGCATCATGGGGTAACTGATACCGCGGAAGAGTCTGCGGCCATGGCATTGAACGCCGGATGCGATGTGAACTGTGGAAATACTTATATTCATATGATGAGTGCGTATGAGAAAGGGCTTGTCACAGAAGATGCCATCACGGAGGCGGCTGTGAGACTGTTCACTACCAGATATTTGCTGGGATTATTCGAAGAGACAGAGTACGACAATATTCCCTATGAGAAGGTGGAGTGCAGAGAGCATCTGGCATTGGCGGAAAAGGCTGCGGCAGAAAGCTTTGTCCTTCTGAAAAATGACGGTATTCTTCCGCTGCGGAGGGAGAGACTGCACACCATAGGAGTGGTTGGCCCCAATGCGGACAGCAGGACTGCTTTAATCGGAAATTATTACGGGACAGCCACGGAGTATATAACAATTCTGGACGGAATACGTCAATATGTGGGAGAAGACATCCGGATTCTTTATTCTGTCGGCGCTAAACTGGCCGGAGAAAAGACAGAAGGATTAAGTCACCGCCACGACAGGATATCCGAGGCCAGGATTGTGGCGGAACACAGCGATGTGGTTATCCTGTGTCTGGGGCTGGATGAAAGTCTGGAGGGAGAAGAAGGCGACAGAAGCAATCAGTATGCCTCAGGGGATAAGATATCTCTGAAGCTTCCGGATTCACAGCTTGCTCTGATGGAGGCTATGGCGGAATGTGGGAAACCGGTGATTCTCTGCATGTGTGCGGGAAGCGATATCGATATGGGCTATGCCAGCGAACATTTTAATGCCGTGGTCCAGCTGTGGTATCCCGGTGCTCAGGGCGGAAAAGCAGCAGCTAAAATGCTGTTCGGTGAGATGTCTGCGTTCGGAAAGCTTCCGGTGACTTTCTATGAGACGCTGGAAGAGCTTCCGGAGTTCACAGATTATTCCATGAAGGGGAGAACCTACCGCTATATGGAACGCAAAGCCCAGTATCCCTTTGGATTTGGACTGAATTATGGGAAGACAGTGCTGAAGGACGCTGCTTTCAGGAACGGCAATGTGACAGTAACCGTGAAAAATGAGGGAATATGTGATACGGATGAGATTGTGCAGGTATACATTAAAGCCGAGGATTCCACATTTGCTGTTCCCAATCCGCAGTTGTGTGCTTTTAAGAGGATTGCTGTAAAGGCAGAGGAAACTGTAACGGCAGAATTGCCCATTGACGCACGGGCGTTTACTGTAGTGAACGAAAATGGAGAGAGATTCAATCCCGGAGGCGCTTACAAATTATATGTGGGCTTTGGGCAGCCGGATGCGAGGACGGAGGAATTGACGGGAATGAAGCCTATGGTGATTTCTGTGAACAATTCATAGAACATTTATACAAGGCGACAGCCGGATAAGGCAATGAGGACTTACCTGTCGGGAGATATCACGCAGATCAGGAACTGCGTTTTCGATATTGCCCCGGGGTAAGTCCTGTATTTTTGCGGAACTGACGGCAGAAATGTTCCGTGTTGTTATAGCCGCATTGGGCTGCTATTTCTGCAACACTGTGTGTGGTGTAGGTCAGCAGGTCTCTCGCCCTGAACAGACGGAAGCTGATTACATCATCCATACAGGAAATGCCGAATTTCTGCTTATAGATAAGCTGCAGATGACCTACGCTGATGTGCAGTTCTTTGGCCATATCGGAGGTATTCCAGGGCAGCTGCGGCGCGGCGGAAATTTTACGGCGCAGTGCCAGCAGCTCGTGATCATGGAAGGAGCCCTCTGTATTCATCAGGTCGTCATACAATTTATAAAAAAGAATTCTGAGCAGCTGGGAAATGATGAGATTTGTTTCGGAAGAAACAGGATGAAGCCAGCTGGGATTTTTCTTCCTGGCAGGAGAAACCGTATCGGAATCGGCACCGCCTCTGAGCGGTGTGATCATCTGGGAGGCCTCCCAGGTCAGAAGCTGAAAGAGGCTGCGACAATACTCCGGGTCTGAAACGGAAAAAGGCACGGCGTACTGGGGAAATTTTGTGACAAAAGATTCGTCAGAAGAGAAACGAATCCAGTGATTTCCGTATTGTTTTCCGGCAGCGCCATACCAGATGGCGTGATACGGAGGATACAGGATGGCCGTATGGGCCGGGTATTCCGAGGTGACGCCGCTGACACGGAAAAGAGCAGGTGTAGTGGTGAGTACCAGTAAATAATTATGAAAACCTTCCGGAATATCATATCTGAAATCTGCCGGATGAGCAGCGTCATATCCGACATAAGAGATTCGGTTCATTTTTCTTTCCTGCCTGTTTGATATTTTGGGATTTGATACGTACCTTTACAGTGCTAGTATTATCCATTTTTCAGGAAAAGTCAAGACAGAATGCTGTTGTACTTTTGTATGGCAAACCGCGGCAACCATCCGTTCAGACAGTTATGACAAATCGGCGCATCTGCAGAAGGTGCGCCGATTTGCTGTACGTTTTAGATACCCAGATGCCAGATATCATGGTTATATTCCGCAATGGTGCGGTCTGAAGAGAAGAATCCGGCCTTACTGATATTGACCAGAGCTCTCCTGGTCCAGTCCAGAGGGTTTAGTGCATAGTCGGCCAGCGCCTGACTCTTGCGGACCAGGTAGGCGTTAAAGTCAGGCAGGGTCTGGAACCAGTCCTTCTGAATCAGCTCATTCTGGAGACGTCCCAGATGATCCCGGCTGCCACGGGCCAGCATTTCGCTGCCGGTGAGAAAATTTACTGCCCTGCGTATATTGGAATCAATGTCATACCATTCCCGGGCACAATAGTCGCCGTGACGATACCTGCGGATAACCTGGGCGCTGCTCTCCCCAAAGATATAGATATTCTCCTGGCCTACGGCCTCGGCGATTTCCACATTTGCGCCGTCCATAGTGCCAAGGGTCAGTGCGCCGTTCAGCATGAATTTCATGTTGCCTGTGCCGGAGGCTTCTTTGGAAGCAAGGCTGATCTGTTCTGAGAGGTCACAGGCCGGAATCATTTTCTCGGCGGCAGTGACATTGTAATTCTCAATAAAGACAATCTGCAGCCACTTTGACACTTCCGGGTCATCGGCGATAACTGCCGACAGCACCAGCAGCGCATGGATAATATCCTTTGCGACGGTGTAGGCGGGGGCAGCTTTGGCGCCGAAAACGGCGGTCAGCGGTGTGCCGGGCAGATGTCCGGCCTTGATTTCAAAATACTGGTGAATCAGGTATAAAAGATTCAGCTGCTGACGCTTGTATTCATGCAGTCTCTTGGACTGAATGGCGAAGAGACTGTCGGGATTGACAGTAATATTCTGTGTGTTTTTCAGCCAATGGGCCAGCGCTTTTTTGTTGTCCTGCTTGATGGCAGCCAGACGGCGCAGTACATTTTCGTCTTCTGTGAAGGCCGCCAGTTTCTCCAGGTCGGAAGCGTCTTTTTTGAAGCCCGGTCCTATGAGGCTTTCGATAAAAGCGGTAAGTTCCGGATTACATTTCAGAAGCCATCTGCGGAATGTGATTCCGTTGGTTTTATTATTAAATTTTTCCGGATAGAGCCTGTAAAAATGGTTCAGCTCACTGTCTTTTAGAATTTCTGTGTGCAGGGCTGCCACGCCGTTGGTGCTGTGCGTGAAGTGGATGTCCATGTGAGCCATATGCACAAGGTCATTGTCATCAATGATGGCGGCGGATTTGTCTGCTGTCTTCGAGCGGACAAGGGCATCCAGCTTTTCAATGACAGGCATCAGCTGCGGTACGACTTCGTTCAGATAGTGTCTGGGCCATTTCTCCAGCGCTTCCGCCAGGATCGTATGATTTGTGTAGGCGCAGACTTTGGTGACGATTTCCACAGCTTCTTCAAATGCGATACCCTTCGCACACAAGAGGCGGATTAATTCCGGAATGACCATGGAAGGGTGCGTATCGTTGATCTGAACGGCGGCATAATTGTACAGGTCATGGAGATTACTGCCGCGTTTTGTGCATTCTTCCAGAATCATCTGTGCGCCGGCACTGACCATCAGATACTGCTGGTAAATCCGCAGAAGACGTCCGGCATCGTCGCTGTCGTCCGGGTAAAGGAACAGCGTCAGGTTCTTTGCTATGTCAGATTTGTCAAAGCTGATGCCGTCTCCGATACAGGAACTGTCAACGCTGTCCAGGTCGAACAGGTTCAGGTAATTGGTGCGGCCTTCATATCCTGTGACAGCGATTCGGTAAAGCCTGGCAGTGTAATCCTTGCCCGCCAGGGATACCGTGTAGGTAATGTCTGTTTTCTCTGCCCAGTCATGCTCTCCCAGCCAGAAATCAGGAGTCTCATCCTGCAGGCGATGGGTGAAGTTCTGATGGAACAGACCGCAGTGATATCTGAGGCCTATGCCGTCTCCGGGAAGATTCAGGGTGGCCACAGAATCCAGGAAGCAGGCAGCCAGCCTGCCCAGGCCTCCGTTGCCCAGGCTGGGCTCCGGCTCTATTTCTTCAAGTTCCGTCATGGATTTGCCGTGTGCCTCCAGGCAGGATTTTACCTGGTCGTAAAGTCCCAGGTTGATGAGATTATTGCTCAATAATTTTCCGATTAAGAATTCAGCGGAAATATAGTAAAGCTTACGTCCGCTGACAGGTGTAACGCGTTTTGCGCTTTCTGCCTCCACAAAATGAAGCAGCGCTGTATAGATTTCTTCGTAAGTGCAAGTATCCAGATCTTTTTTACATAATTCGGTTAAGATGGTTTCTATCTCTGCCATTTCGAAGTCTCCTTTCCCTATGAAACACATACAAGATATTTTCATTTTTACCATATATCTGGAAATAATTCTTGTATAATACCATCAAAATATAGTACAATTCTATCATATTAGGAATGGGAAAGGCAGGTGAATACTATGAAGAAGATTGAGAATCGAAATGAAATCAGCGGGTCTGCCTATTATGAGACGAAGAGACATTCTGATACAATGTTTGCATTTAATGTGTATCCCTGTACCATTCCGACGGATTTTACTTTTGTGCCGCTGCACTGGCAGGACAGCGTGGAAATCATCTATGTAAAGCGTGGGAAGGGGATTGTTCAGGTGAATTATGATGCGTTCACGGCAGCGGAGGGAGACATTTTTCTGATAATGCCCGGGCGGATCCATGGGCTGCAGAGCATAGAGGGGGAACGGATGGAATATGAAAATATTATTTTTGATTTGAGCTTTCTGAGCGGGAACCATATTGATATCTGTTCACAGAAATATCTGCAGCCTATGGCCAGTGGGAAAATACAGCTGCCTGTCCGTGTGGGCAGAGAAAATCCGCTGCATGGAGAAGTGTCGGCGTATCTGAATGCTGCGGACCGCCTGTGCGCTTCCAGACCCGCGGGATATGAGCTGGGGGTAAAGGGCAGATTGCTTCTTATGTTTTCCGTACTGTTTCAGCAGGGGGTTGAACGGAAAGACGGAATGGTGGAGAAAGAACACGTGGAAAAGCTGAAGATGGTGTTGGCCAGGATGGAAAGGGATTATGACAGGAGGCTGACGATCAGAGACCTGGCGGCCGAATGCGGCTACAGCGAAAGCCACTTTATGCGTTGGTTTAAGGAAGCTACAGGATATGGATTCTCCGGGTATCTGATTAGATTTCGCCTGGAGAAAGCGGCACATGCGTTGCGGAACAGCAGTGACACAGTGCTGCAGATTGCGGAGCAGACCGGATTTGACAATCTGTCAAATTTCAACAGATTATTCAAGAAGAAATTTGGGACCACGCCCAGCCGGTTCCGGAAGGAAGTATGAGGGGATAATGAAATGTTGACAAATTAGACTTGTAAAAGTGGGAGAGATAATATAAACTGGAAATGCAGATTCTAAATTGATTCATGATGAAATTGACATTCAAAACGCAGCTTCAGGTCATAACATAAGGAGGAAAACATGAGTCCATTGGCAGCAAAACATTCTATTCCAATCGTATTAATCCCTCTGTGCGGAACGGAGGAGCTTTCCAGTAAAATTGAATATTATCTGCGGGAAACTTACAATAAGGAGGAATGTCATGTGGTGAACTCCCAGATTGTCCGTTTTTCCACAGGTGATGGTAAGGCGGTATTAGAGGAAACCGTCCGGGGAGCGGATGTGTATATTCTGGTGGATGTGGGAAATTATTCCTGTTCTTATCAGATGCACGGACAGACAATTCCCATGTCTCCGGACGAGCACTTTCAGAATTTGAAGAGAACGGTATCTGCCATTGGGGGGAAGGCGTTCCGAATCAATGTGATTTCACCCCTTTTATATGCCAGCAGGCAGGACAGGCGGATTTCCCGGGAATCACTTGACTGTGCCATGGCCCTGCGGGAATTGGAGAACATTGGGGTGAGAAACATCACCGCTTTTGACGTTCATGACAATCGGGTGGCCAATGCGGTTCCTTATAACGGTTTTGATGATTTGTTCCCGATTTATCAGGTAATCAAGGCGATTAAGAAGCATTATCCCGATATAGAATTCTCGGAGGAGCATTCTCTGTTCATTTCTCCGGATTTGGGTGCCACCACCAGGAATTATAAATATACCAATGAACTGGGACTGGACATGGGCATTTTCTATAAACGCAGATCCAGAACCAAGGTAGTGGGCGGCAACTATGTGGTAGATGTACATAAATATATCGGACCAAGTGTGAAGAATAAGGATGTATTTATTGTAGATGATATGATTTGTTCAGGAACCACCATGCTGGATGTGGCAAAATACTGCAAAAAGCAGGGGGCTAACAGAGTATTTGCAATAGCGACTTTTGCGCTGTTCACAGAGGGAATTCAGCGCTTTGATGAGGCCTATAAGAAGAATGCGCTGGAGGCTGTATTCATTACCAATGCTTCTTACCGCCGGGATGAAATTCGAAATGCGCCCTGGTATCGGGAGGTGGATATCACAAAATATATTGCCATCTACATCAACTCTGTGAATGCCGGCAAGTCCATATCAAAGCTTCTGGACCCCCATGAGAAGATACATCGGCTGCTGGATAAGGGGTGAGAAGACGGGGACGGTTTGTAAAGGATAGAAAATCCGGAAAGGAAGAAGTATGGGGATGTATTTAAATCCTGGAAATGCAGGATTCCGCTCCATGATAAAGGGTTCTTACGTGGATAAAACGGGTCTGATTGCATATATCAATAGTACTTTGGGAACCTCTGCAAAACTGACTTGTGTCAGCCGTCCCAGAAGATTTGGAAAATCATTTGCAGCCAAGATGCTGTGTGCATATTAGGACAGAAGCTGTAAATCCAGAGACTTGTTTTTGAATCTGGAGATTGCGGAGGATCCTTCCTTTGAAAAATATTTAAATCAGTATGACGTTTTATACCTGGATATTACCTGGTTTATTTCCAATTCAAAAAATATCAGGGAGGCTGTGTTAAATCTACAGGAAGAGGTAATTGAAGAACTGAGGGAGACATATTCTGCCGACAGGCCGAATACAGGTTCGCTGACTGTGGAGCTGGCAAGAATAGGTTTGGGTACGGGACGAAGTTCATTGTCATAATAGATGAATGGGATGCTTTGTTTCGTGAGGCAAGGACTGACACTGATTTGCAGGAAGAGTATATCCGGCTGCTTAGAGGACTGTTCAAAAGCAACCAGACAGATAATATGATTGAAGCAGCTTATATGACGGGAATCCTTCGAAATGCGTTATTGGTACGACGGTTATTTGCTGGGAAAGGGCATTCATGTGTATAGCCCCAAATCGGTTTTAGATGCTGTCACGAGAAAATGCTTCAGCAGCTATTGGGTCCAGACGGAAACATATGAATCGTTGAAATTTTATATTAATATGAATTTTGACGGTATGAAGGATGCTATCATTTTGATGCTTGGAGGAGAACGATGCAGGATAAATACAAGAAAATTCCAAAATGATATGACTTCTTTCCGGAGCAGGGATGACGTGTTGACACTGCTGGTACATCTGGGCTATCTGGCTTTTGATTTAGAGAAAAGTGAAGTGTATATACCAAATCAGGAGCTTATTGACGAATTTAAAAATTCAGTGGAGGATGGAGGATGGGAAGAAATTGCATCGGCGCTGAATGAATCGGAGAAATTATTGGATGCTACAATTCAAGGAGACGAATCGTTTGTCGCTGAGAATATCGACAGAATTCATATGAAAAACGTTTCGGTGCTTGAATATAATAATGAAAATGCGTTGAGTTGTGTGATAACATTGGCATATTACAGTGCCAGAAAAGATTATATCCTGATGAGAGAATTACCTGCCGGAAAAGAATTTGCAGATATTGCATTTCTGCCGAGAAAGGGGAAGAACAAACCGCCCATAGTTGTGGAATTGAAGTGGGATCAAGCAGCTGACGGCGCTGTCAGACAAATTAAAGAAAAGAGATATGAAGGTATGTTGAAGGAATACGCCGGAGAAGTGATTTTAGCAGGAATCTGTTATGATAAAAAGGCGAAGAAGCATGAGTGTGTAATAGAAAGAAGCAGGTAAAGCTCTGAAAGGCAAGTTGGGAGGGGTTAATTTCAGTTTTATATATAATTAAAATACAACAGAAAAAGTAGTTATAAAAAGACGGGAAAACAGGGGATAAATAAGGAGTAAATTGAAGGATTGCGGAGAAAACGAGAAAAAGTTAAGTAAAATTAATCAATAATATACATTAAAAATATTCTTGCACAATATTAAAATCTGTGTTACTATTTCTAAATCAGTAGCACAGATTTTATAGGAGAGGAAGACAGTTTTATGAAAGAATCAACAATCAGCAGAAAATACGGCAAGACATATCATATGCCTCCGGAGGTAACTTATGATTGGGTGAAAAAGGATTCCATAGAGAAAGCGCCGATCTGGTGCAGTGTGGACTTGCGGGACGGCAATCAGGCTTTGATTGACCCCATGCCGCTGGAGGATAAGCTGGCTTTTTTTGAAATGCTGGTGGATATTGGATTCAAGGAAATCGAGGTGGGTTTTCCGGCTTCCTCCGATACGGAATATAATTTCATACGCGCACTGATTGAGCGCAATATGATTCCCGACGACGTGACCATTCAGGTGCTGACCCAGGCCAGGGAGCACATTATCCGGAAGACTTTCGAGGCGGTAAAGGGAGCTCCGCACGCGGTGGTTCATCTCTACAATTCTACTTCTGTGGAACAGAGAGAGCAGGTATTTAAGAAGGATAAGGAAGCCATTCGGCAGCTGGCAGTGGACGGTGCAAAGCTTCTGAAGGAGATGGCAGAGGAGACAGAAGGAAATTTCACCTTTGAGTACAGTCCGGAGAGTTTCTCTCAGACAGAGCCGGAATATGCCCTGGAGGTCTGTAATGCGGTGCTGGATGTATGGCAGCCGGATTCGGAGCATAAGGCGATTATCAATCTGCCCACCACGGTACAGGTTGCCATGCCCCATGTGTTTGCCTGCCAGGTGGAGTATATGCATAAGCATATGAAATATCGTGAAAATGTGGTGCTCAGCGTGCATCCGCACAATGACAGAGGCTGCGGCGTCAGTGATGCGGAATTCGGCATTCTGGCAGGTGCGGACCGGGTGGAGGGTACTTTGTTTGGGAACGGGGAGCGCACGGGTAATGTGGACATTGTCACAGTGGCGATAAATATGATGTGTCACGGTGTAGACAGCGGGTTGGACTTTTCACATATTATGAAGATAAGAGAAGCGTATGAACGGTTTACAGGGATGAGGGTACATGAGAGGGTACCCTATGCGGGAGATCTGGTTTTCACCGCTTTCTCAGGTTCTCATCAGGATGCCATCAGTAAGGGCATGACCTGGCTGAAGGATGGAAAGAGCGGGAACCGCTGGGATGTGCCGTATCTGCCCATTGACCCGGCAGACGTGGGACGGGAGTATGAATCCGATGTGATTCGCATTAACAGTGTGTCCGGCAAGGGCGGCGTGGCCTTTGTGCTGAAGCAGCAGTTCGGATTTTCCCTGCCGGCGGCTATGAAGGAAGAAGTGGGCTATCTGATCAAGGGTGTGTCGGACAGAAGGCATCAGGAGCTGCATCCTTCGGAAATCTACGAGATTTTCGAGGAAAATTATATCAATCCCCGGAGTGTGTTCCGTATTCCCGAGTGCCATTTTCGGCAGGAAAAAGGAATTCAGGCAGAAGTGACCATAGAGCAGAACGGTGAGACACGGGTGATCAAAGCAGGCGGAAACGGACGGCTTGACGCGGTGAGCAATGCCATTAAGACTTACTTCGGCATCAGCTATCAGCTGGCTGTGTATGAAGAGCATGCCATCTCGAAGGGATCCAGCTCCCGGGCGGCGGCCTATGTGGCCGTGCTATGCGGTGGAAAGCACTACTGGGGTGTGGGTGTGGATGAAGACATCATTAAGGCTTCCATTGCCGCGCTGGCCTCCGCCGCCAATAAGCTTGCTGTGGAGCAGCACATAACAGAGGGCAGAGAAGAACGCATTGTAGAGATCATCAGTTTTATCAAAAATGAGTATAAAACGGTGACACTGGACACACTGGCCGAAGCGTTTCATCTCTCCAAACCGTATCTCTCCAAATACATTAAAGAAAAGGCCGGTATGACTTTCCAGGAGGCTGTGAAGAAGGAGCGCATGAAAAAGGCCCGCACCATGCTGCGGGAGACAGAGATGACAGTAGAAACGGTGGCAGTGGAAGTGGGGTATGAAAATGTGGAACATTTCAACCGGCTTTTCAAGAAAAATTACGGCATGACTCCCATGCAGTACCGGAAGCAGGAGGAGTAAAGGCTGGAATGTATTCCCCATTAAAATGTGGACCAGAGCAGCAGCTTTTTACTTTTCCGGATACATCCATCCTGAATATTCCAGAATAGAGCGCTTCTCGGCATCATCAGCTGAGAGCCGCATTTGTTTGCGGCAGTCTCTGGGAGACGTCTGCATGATTCATTCGACGCAAAATATGACGAGTGGGCGCAGAAGTATGCCGAAGCAGGTTATCAGGTAATCGCTGAAGAGAGACTGCAGGCAATGAAGGATGGCCTGACTTCCGCAATGCAGCAGTAATCAGGGAAATATTCTGGACAGGATACAGTGTCCGGGGCTGACGGGGTTACAGGGCGCGGAAGAAGATAGCAGAGCTCCCCGGCATTTTGCCGGGGAGCTTTATTAGATAAAGGGGGACTGTGGCATTTCAAAATCCAGGCATTGATTGTGTTGCCTTTTGATTGCCAATTCTGCCTGGATATGATAAGCTGAAATACGTGAGAGAAGAGAACATCGCGGTGATAATAAAGAGAAGAAGAAAAGATATAGATGAAAAACGGGCCGCAGGAGCGGCGGAAGGGAACCGATTATGCTGAAACTGGATTTTGACAGGAATGAAATTGAAAAAGTGATAGATAAAATTGTAAGGAAAACCATGAATATGGATTTGACCTGGGACTGGCCCTGTGGAGTGGCTTATTACGGAATCAGTGTATATTAATAAATCTATCAGAGGCTTGCTGGCAAATGTCAGCGAGGACGGAAAGGTGATGAATGTGTCCGGCGGCACCGCAGTTATGCGGGATAGGGAGGGCTACAGAGGGATTTCCAGAGACTGGATCCAGGGATGGGGGCAGGGACTTGCGCTGGCATTTTTCACCCGGCTGCTGGTTTCCGATTGCATTGAGAAGGACGGCGCGCTCTGAGCAGACGGACAGTAACAGTTCGGTTCTCTGTCAGAACTGTTGCCACGGACGTTTTCAAGGGAGGACAAAGCAAGAGGAAATCGCACAAGATTGGAGGAAAGAATGGCAAAACAAAGCGGCGGATTCACCCTTCCCGGGGAATTCGGATATGAAGAGCTTACTTTGAAAGTGGCACGGAAGTGGGGAGCTGACGTAATCCAGGACAGCGACGGAACGGTGCTGTCGGATGAAATAGTTCATGCGGGATATGGGATATATTCTACAATCTGCATCATTCGTGACCACAATGAATGGGCCCGGGAAAATATGGATAAGCTACAGCAGACTTTTCTCTGTACACCAAATGTAACAGTTCAGACCGGCAGTGGAATACAGAAAGAAACTATAGGTATGAAGAAATACAGAAATGAATTTTTAGAAGTACTTTGCAATATGCTGATTGTCGCGCTGCTGGCTGCCCTTCCTTTATATACGGGGAAGGGCTATTGGCAGTTGGGCGATACAAAATATATGCTGTTCCGCAATCTGTCGCTGCTGTGTCTGGGCGGATGGCTGATTGGAGGAATGCCTGCGCGTATTTGCACAATTATGAAAAGGGTGGGAATCGTTGCAGACGGGCAGAAAAGAAAGGCAGGTCGGACAGGTTTCAGCGGAACTGACTTTGCGGTGGCATGTTACGGAGCATGTGTGATACTATCTGCTCTCTGGAGCCCTTATGGGGATCTTGCATGGGCGGGATATGAAGGCTGGTACATGGGAGCGTTTTCTCAGGTTTTGTTCGTGGGGATCTATTTTTTCGTATCCAGACAGTATGAGGGGGCGAAGTGGCCGCTGTATTTGGCGGAGGCGGCGCTTTTTCTGGTGACGGTGTTGGGGCTGCTTCACAAATTGGGAATAGATCCGCTGGGGCTGCAGAGCGGATGGAACAGCGGAGACTGGGTATATAGCCATATGCTGTCCACACTGGGAAATATTAACTGGCTCTGTGGTTATTACAGTGTGGCACTGGCTTTTATTACGGCCCATTTCCTACGGGAAGAGAATAAGCTGCTGCAGACAGTATTGTATGTGGCGATGGTAATGGCTTATGTCTTGCTGGGAATTCAGGGGAGCCAGAGCGGTCTGCTGATTCTGGCGGTCTGTACCGCAGTCTGTGGGCTGGCAGGCTGGAGAAGCGTACAGGTTCTGCGGAAGATGTGTCTTGTTCTGAGCGGTTTTTTCCTGTGTCTGCCGTTGGTGGATTTCCTGATGAAGCTGCGGGGAAAGAAAGCGGCGGTGGTGCGGGATGGAAATATTCTGGAGAGCGTGGAAGGGTATATTTGGATAATCGGAGGAATTTTTTTCCTGGGGCTTTTTTTGCTTCTGGCCGGAAAAAAGGTTTCCGGCTGGTGGCAGTCTCATTGGGGAGAAAGCGGCAGGACGGAACTTTTTCTGTCAAAGGAGGATAAAAAGGGAAACGGGGTTATTATTATATTGCTGACAGGCGGAGTGTTGATCGGGCTCTTTTTGCTGTTCCGGGCAGCAGTGCATTATGTGGACGACGGTTTCGGCAGCGGGAGAGGTCTTTTGTGGCGAATCGCCCTGGAGAATGTGGAAGGAGCAGGACTGAAAGAGAAGCTGATTGGCGCGGGGCCTGACTGCTATGCGGAGGCGGTTTTTAACAGGCTGGCCGTGGGAACGGATGTCTGGGAAGGAGAGCACTGGGAGGGGGCAGTTTTTACCAGTGCGCACAATGAGTATTTGAATCAGCTCTGTAATGTGGGAATGCTGGGAACAGTGAGCTATCTGGCCATTTTCCTGACTATGCTGTGGGTCTGCACAGGGAATATCAGGCGGGGAGACGGCCGTCCGGAGGACTGGCTGGGGCTGTTGGCGGCGGCAATGTACGGGGCACATTCGCTGGTCAGCTTTCAGCAGGTATTAAATACACCGCTGCTGTTCCTTACATTTGGAATATGCGAGGGGATGAGACGTCGGCGGGAGAGGTATAAGGCGGAGGCAGAATGGAAGTACCGGGCGGAGACAGGAGAAGTGTCGGAACGACTGGAAGAGATGACAGAGGAAGGGAAGGAACCGGAAGAATAGAAGGAATTGGAGAAACAGAAGGAATAGAAGGAAGAAAAAGAACAGAAGGAACAGAATGACAAGGCAGAAAGGAAAGCAGCGAGAGCGGGAGAGAAAGCAGAGAGAACAGAAAAGGAAATAGGAAATGACGGGAGGCATAGCGAGATGAAATGGACAAAATTCAGGGTAAAGACAGTGACTGAAGCGGAGGATATTGTAATCAGTACTTTGTATGATATTGGGCTGGAAGGAGCACAGATAGAGGATAAGATTCCTCTGACCGCGCTGGAAAAGGAGCAGATGTTCGTGGATATTCTGCCGGAAGGGCCGGAGGACGACGGCATTGCGTATCTGAGCTTTTTTGTGGAGGAAAAAGAGGACGGGAGCCTGGAAATCCAGGGGGAGAGGACGGACGCGCAGACGATTTTGGAGCGAGTGAAGCAGGAGCTGGAAGAATTGCGGCAGTTCTGTGATATAGGAGAAGGCTCTGTCACCGTGGACGAGACAGAGGACATTGACTGGATTAATAACTGGAAACAGTATTTTCATCAGTTTTATATAGACGATATTCTGGTGATTCCTTCCTGGGAGGAACAGAAGAAGGAAGACGAGGACCGACTGGTGCTGCACATTGACCCGGGCACCGCTTTCGGCACGGGAATGCATGAAACCACACAGCTGTGTATCCGGCAGCTGAGGAAGCATGTGACTCCGGAGACTATACTGCTGGATGTGGGGACGGGCAGCGGGATTCTGGCGATTCTGGCGCTGATGTTCGGCGCCGGACATGCCGTGGGGACAGATCTGGATCCCTGTGCGGTGGAAGCAGTTGCTCAGAACTGCGAAGCCAATGGGATTATGCCGGAACAATTTGAACTGCTCATCGGGAATATCATTACGGACAGGGAGATTCAGGACAGAGCAGGGTACGAGTGCTATGATATTGTGGCGGCAAATATTCTGGCCGAGGTTCTGGTACCGCTGACCCCTGTGATTGTAAATCAGCTGAAGTCAGGCGGGATTTATATTACTTCCGGCATTATTGACGATAAGGAGCAGACAGTGGCGGAGGCGGTGAGGGCCGCAGGACTGGATGTTCTGGAAGTTACATACCAGGGGGAGTGGGTCAGCATTACTGCCCGGAAACCCTGAAAGAGGAGGTCGGAATGCATCATTTTTTTGTAGCGCCGGAGCAGATCAATGTGGATGACAGGAGTGTCATAATATCTGGAACGGACGTAAATCATATAAAAAATGTTCTTCGTATGCGCATGGGAGAAGAATTCTCTGTCAGCAACGGGCAGGATGGCAGAGAGTATCGCTGCGCGGTACTTGCCATGGAGGAGGACAGGATCCTTGGCGAGCTTCGTTTTATCAAAGAAGATAAGGTGGAGCTTCCGGCCCGAATTCACCTGTTCCAGGGGCTTCCCAAAGGAGATAAGATGGAGCTGATTGTGCAGAAAGCGGTGGAGCTGGGGGTCTTCCGCATTGTGCCGGTGGCGGCGAGCCGTTGTGTTGTGAAGCTTGACCATAAGAAGGCGGCGGCCAGGACCGCACGCTGGCAGAGTATAGCGGAAGCGGCGGCAAAACAGAGCAGACGAGGGTTGGTTCCAAAAGTGACAGAAGTGTCAGACTTTAGACAGGCTGTTGAAATGGCATCGGAGATGAATGTGAGATTAATTCCCTATGAGTTGGCGCAGGATATATCCAAAACCAGGAGACTGCTTGAAGAGATAAAGCCGGAGCAGGATGTGGCGGTTTTCATCGGGCCGGAGGGCGGCTTTGCGGAGGAGGAGATCGCTTTTGCACTTGAGAAGGGGCTGGAACCGATTACACTGGGGAAACGCATTCTGAGAACGGAGACTGCCGGAATGACGATGCTTTCCTGGCTGATGTATGTACTTGAGACGCAGTAGGGGGGCGGATTTCGGAAGAAGCGCATTTGCTGCTGTGAATGCAGTGAACGGTACACCAGGCAGGGACGGGGACAGCATTCTGTGCATATGATATTACATGATTGTATCACCCGGTCAGTTATCAGGGAAATACGGCGGCCGGAAGATTACAGCTGATTATGATAGAGGAGTGAAAACCATGGAAGTATATTTGGACAATTCCGCCACTACCAGGGTATTTCCGGAAGTGGCCGAATTGATGGTGAAGATTATGTGTGAAGACTATGGTAATCCTTCCAGTCTGCATCTGAAGGGTGTTCAGGCGGAACAGTATCTTCGGCAGGCAAAGGGGAGCTTTGCCAGGCTGCTGAAGGTGAACGAAAAGGAAATCTTCTTCACTTCGGGCGGCACGGAATCGGATAATATGGCACTGACAGGATGTGCGTTTGCCAATCGGAGACGGGGGAACCATCTGATAACCACCATGATTGAACATCCCGCTGTTCTGAACACTATGCGTTATCTGGAATCTGTGGGTTACAGAGTAACTTATCTGCCTGTGGATGTATGTGGCAGAATTGCGCTGGAGGATTTACAGCGTGCCATGACGCCGGATACCATTTTGGTGTCTGTCATGCACACCAACAACGAAATCGGGGCGCTGCAGCCCATCGCGGAAGCAGGGGCGCTGATCAAGAGGATAAATCCCAATACGCTTTTTCATGTGGATGCGGTACAGGGATTTGGAAAGGCGAAAATACATCCGAAGAAGATGGGGATTGACTTACTGTCCGCAAGCGCACATAAGATTCACGGGCCGAAGGGTGTGGGGCTTTTATATATCGGAGAAAAAGTGAAGATTCAGCCGATTATTTACGGTGGAGGACAGCAGATGAACCTTCGTTCCGGCACAGATAATGTACCGGGGATTGCCGGATTTACGAAAGCGGCGGAGCTTTTATACGAGCATTATGAAGATGATGTGAAACGGTTGTATCAGTGCAAACACTATTTCATGGACGGACTTCGGAAACTGGACGGCGTGAAGCTGAACGGACTGCTTCCGGATCGGCCGGACGGAGGGGGAACAGCTCCTCATATTGTCAGCGCATCCATCAGCGGCGTGCGCAGCGAGGTATTGCTGCACGCGCTGGAAGAGGACGGAATCTATGTGTCCGCAGGCAGCGCCTGTGCCGCCAGAAAACCGCAGCCCTCCGTGACACTGAAGGCCATCGGCATTGAGAAGCCTCTGCTGGAGTCCACAATCAGGTTCAGCTTTTCCGTTTATACAACGGCGGAAGAATTGGACTATACATTACGGACAATGTATGGTAAAATTCCTATGCTGAGAAAATATACCCGCAGATAGCGACGGGAAGTTAAAATCCGGTATCCAGCCGGATTTTAACGGGAAAGGATGATTTATGTTTGCCGCTTTTTTGATAAAATACGCTGAAATCGGTGTAAAGGGAAAAAATCGTCACCTGTTTGAAGATGCCCTGATGCATCAGATAAAATATGCCCTGAAAAAATGCGAGGGGAAATTTCTGATTCATAAATCTCAGGGCCGCATTTATGTGGACTGTCAGGGAGAATTTGACTATGACGAGACTGTGGACTGCCTCAAAAAGGTGTTCGGCATCTCCGGGATTTGCCCTGTGGTATATGTGGAAGATGAGGGCTTCGAAAAATTATGTGACACGGTTGTCAGATATGTTGACGATGTCTATTCGGATAAAAACAGAACTTTCAAGGTGCATGCAAGGCGTGCACGCAAGGACTATCCGAAGGAGTCCATGGAAATCAATGCGGATTTGGGAGAAGCGATTTTAAATGCTTATCCGGAGATGTCAGTGGATGTCCATGAGCCGGACATTTTATTGTGTGTGGAGATTCGAGAGAAAATTTATCTGTATTCAGAGACGATTCCAGGCCCGGGAGGGATGCCGGTTGGCACAGGGGGGAAGGCCATGCTGCTTCTGTCCGGCGGCATCGATTCGCCGGTGGCCGGTTATATGATAGCGAAGAGAGGTGTGAAAATAGACGCGGTGTATTTTCATGCACCTCCTTACACCAGTGAGCGTGCAAAACAGAAAGTAGTGGATCTGGCCAGAATCGTGTCGGCATATGCGGGCCCCATCTGGCTTCATGTAATCAACTTTACGGATATTCAGCTGTATATTCATGAAAAGTGTCCGCACGAGGAGCTGACTATCATCATGCGTCGTTATATGATGCGGATTGCGGAACATATCGCAGGGGAGACGGGCTGTCTGGGACTGATTACGGGAGAAAGTATCGGACAGGTTGCCTCTCAGACACTGAATTCTCTTGTTGCCACCAATGAGGTATGTGAGCTGCCGGTATATCGTCCGCTGATTGGATTTGATAAGCAGGAAATTGTAGAGGCGGCTCAGAAAATCGGCACTTTTGAGACATCCATTCTGCCTTATGAAGACTGCTGTACCATATTTGTGGCAAAGCATCCGGTGATAAAACCCAATCTCAATATTATACGGCGCCATGAGCATAATCTGGATGAAGGGATTGAAGATCTGGTGAAAACCGCACTGGAGAGGAAGGAACTGATTGTTGTGGAAATCGAGTAGGGGAATACCCGTCTCTTCTGCGGGCCGCGCATAAAAAAGACATCGCGGACAAGCGATGTCTTTCCCGTTCCAATTTCCGGGGATTTACTCAACTATGTAGGGTTTTAAAAACTCCAGTACTTCTTCGGCGCCCTCTTCCGTATGAATGTTCAGATCAATCGGTTTGGACAGATCCAGACTGAAGATGCCCATAATGGATTTTGCATCCACGACATATCTGCCGGATACCAGGTCGAAATCATAGTCGAATTTGGAAATGTCGTTAACGAATGATTTTACTTTGTCGATAGAGTTTAAAAAAATCTGTACTGTCTTCATTGGGTTTACCTCCTTATAGATTACTCATGCCTTCCGTCTACATATTAATGGCTGGACAGGCAAAAGTCAAGGCAAAAACAGTACAAAAATAGCGGGGGACAGAAATGAAAAATGTGGCATTGTATAACCTGGGCTGTAAGGTGAATTCCTATGAAACAGACGGAATGCGGCAAATGTTGGAGGAAAGTGGATATCGTATTGTGGCATTTGACGGACAGGCTGATATCTATATTGTGAACACATGTACTGTCACTAATATTGCGGACAGAAAAAGCAGGCAGATGCTTCACAGAGCAAAGCAGATGAACCCGGATGCTGTCGTGGTGGCGGTTGGATGTTATGTGCAGACAGGCCGGGAAGCTGTGGAAAAGGATGAAAGTATTGACCTGGCCGTCGGAAATAACCGTAAAAAAGACATTGTCAAGATATTGGAGACTTTTCTGGCGGACAGACAGGATAAAACATTGCAGGGGAAGACAATTCCGGAGATAGGCAATATTCGAAAATACGAGGAAATGCAGCTGCGTCAGACTTCGGAACATACCAGAGCCTATATTAAGGTTCAGGATGGCTGCAATCAGTTCTGTTCCTACTGCGCAATTCCCTATGCCAGGGGAAGGGTGCGCAGCCGCCGGGCAGAGGATGTCCTCCGGGAAGTGCGGGGAATGACGGAGGCCGGTTACCGGGAGGTGGTGCTCACGGGCATTCACCTGAGCTCTTATGGAATCGACTTTGAGAGCGAAGCCGACTATAACGGCAGCAGCTGTCTGCTGGACCTGACGGAGAAGCTTCATGAGATTCCGGGATTGGAACGGATTCGGCTGGGGTCTCTGGAACCCAGAATTATCACATCGGAAGCGGCGGAGAGAATGGCGGCCATGCCGAAGCTCTGCCCGCATTTTCACCTGTCACTTCAAAGCGGATGTGACGATACCTTAAAAAGGATGAATAGGCATTATACAGCAGGGGAATACTATAACAGTGTGGAAATCCTTCGGAAGCATTTTGCGAATCCTGCTGTTACCACTGATGTGATTACAGGCTTTCCGGGGGAAACAGAGGAAGAATTCCGGCAGACCAGAAAATTTCTGGAGAAAGTATGCTTTTATGAGATACATGTATTCAAATATTCCCGGCGGGCGGGAACTGCGGCAGCCGCCATGCAGGCCCAGGTTCCGGAGCAGGTGAAAGCATCTCGGAGTAAGGAATTGCTGGAATTGACGGCAAGGCAGTCAGTACAGTTTCGTAGTGGATACATAGGGCGGGAAGCAGAGGTACTTCTGGAGGAAAAAAGGGAGATAGCAGGGCGTGTCTATCTTGTGGGACATACAAAGGATTATGTAAAGGCTGCAGTGGATATAACGGAGAGTGCGGATTCCGCCTTGCCGGCGCTCAATACGGTGGTGAAAATACCGGTGAAAAAGTTTCTGACAGATGAGATTATGGGATAAAATTTAACCTTTGCCGGGATACTTGAATTTTCCAAATGAATGAGGTATATTGTAAAGTAGCATAATAACTGTCTGCCGCCGGCTGCGAAAATGTCGGCAGCAGACGCTTTGGGCAACATGGAGGACGGGTATGCAGGATTTGGGAAATACACAATACTTCAAGGTAGATTCGGAGCCGGTAATCGAGGCAAAAACAGTGCTGGCTGCTGTGTATGAAGCATTGACGGAAAAAGGTTACAATCCGGTAAATCAGATTGTAGGATACATTATGAGCGGCGATCCCACCTATATTACCAGCCACGGTAACGCAAGAAGCCTGATTATGAGAGTAGAGCGGGACGAACTGGTGGAGGAGCTGTTGAGAGAGTACATTCATGCCAACAAATGGGAATAGCGGTTGGTAAACAGGAATGGGACAAGGGGAGGACTCTATGCGGATTATGGGTCTTGATTTCGGTTCCAAAACGGTGGGTGTGGCTGTCAGCGACAGCCTGCTTATAACGGCACAGGGGTTGGAGATTATCCGCCGTAAGGAAGAGAATAAGCTGCGCAGGACTCTGGCGCGGATTGAAGAGCTGATCGAAGAATACGAAGTAGAGGAAATTGTTTTGGGTCTTCCGAAGCATATGAATGCGTCGGAGGGGATTCGTGTGGAGCTGACACAGGAATTTAAGGAAAAACTGGAGCGGAGGACTGGTCTGTCCGTTGTTCTGTGGGACGAGCGTCTGACTACCGTTGCCGCTGACAAACTTATGATAGAGGCGGGAATCCGCAGGGAGAATCGAAAGGAATATGTGGACAAAATAGCGGCAGCCATGATCCTGCAGGGATATCTGGACAGACGCAGCATGCAGAAAGCGCAGAACGACAGGAAGACTGAGATACCGGAACGCGGATAACCGGGGAAGATGGCCGCTTGCGGGCAGAATCCGCAATCTGCTCAGATGGGATTTACCGGCGGTGTGCTGTAGAAGAGTACAGTCAGGGCAAAGCCGCGAAACGGAGAAAGCAGGATATGAAAAAAACGGAAAAGATTACCTTCCGTCTTGAAGGGGAAGAAGAACAGAGCTTTTACGTGCTGGAGCAGACCAGAATCGGCGGGGCAGACTATATTCTGGTAGCTGACTGTGAGGACGGAGACGGGGAAGCCATGATTCTGAAGGATCTGTCTGCGGACGGAGAGGCAGAAGGGGTATATATGCCCGTAGAGGACGATGAGGAGCTTGCCGCGGTGGCAGGTGTATTTGAGAGTATGCTGGATGATGTTGAATTTTCGTAATCATTCAGTGAGCGGTCTGAACTGCCGCGCATTTTTGGATTGAGTGAAAGCAATCGTAACGGAAGAAGACATAAAAGCGGGCTGTCCCTGTATTGGACAGAACGTTGTTTATAAATATCACTGTCGGGGGAACTGTATTTGATTGACAAAATTAATGCTTATGATGGTTTTGTATGCCGAGGGGACGGGGGATGCTCAGGAAGGCGGACTAAAGTACCATTATTATCATTTAATTTGTATCAGGTGCGGCAGGGTGATTTCTTTTCAGGATGATCTATGGGAGGAGCTGGAAAGGAAATTACTGCTTTTGCCGGATTCTGTGCTGTGAATCATGTCAGGCCTCCAGGCTGCTGTGTAGAATATGGAGGAGAATTGATTGAAGAAAAAAGAGAATAAGAATGGCTCTGGACTAAAGGTCATTCCTTTGGGAGGACTGGAGCAGATTGGTATGAACATTACTGCCTTCGAGTATGAGGACAGTATTGTTGTGGTAGACTGCGGACTTTCGTTTCCGGCGGATGATATGCTGGGAATAGACCTTGTAATTCCAGATGTGACCTATCTGAAGGACAATATTGACAAGGTAAAGGGTTTTGTGATTACCCACGGACACGAAGACCATATCGGAGCGCTTCCCTACGTGCTCCGGGAAATAAATGCGCCGGTCTATGCCACGAGACTTACCATGGGAATTATTGAGAATAAGTTGAAAGAGCATGAACTGACGAAGGGAACCAAGAGGAAGGTTGTGAAATTCGGACAGTCTATTAATCTTGGACAGTTTCGTGTGGAATTTATCAAGACCAATCACAGCATAGTGGATGCGGCGGCGCTGGCAATTTATTCACCGGCGGGCATTGTGGTACACACAGGTGATTTTAAGGTGGATTATACTCCTGTATTTGGAGATGCTATTGACCTGCAGCGTTTTGCGGAGCTGGGGAAAAAGGGTGTGCTGGCGCTTATGTGTGATTCCACCAATGCGGAGAGGCCCGGATTTACAGCTTCGGAGAGAACTGTGGGGGCGACTTTCGACACTTTGTTCGAGGAGCATAAAAATACAAGAATCTTTGTGGCGACTTTTGCTTCCAATGTGGACCGCGTTCAGCAGATTATCAATTCCGCGTATAAATTTGGACGGAAGGTATGCGTGGAAGGCCGGAGTATGGTCAGTATCATAGAGACGGCCAGGAATCTGGAGTGCATCAGCATTCCGGAGAACACTTTGATTGAGATTGAGCAGATGAAGGACTATCCCAGAGAGCAGCAGGTGATTATCACTACGGGCAGCCAGGGGGAAAGCATGGCTGCGTTGAGCCGAATGGCCGGCGGTATGCACCGGAAGATTACTATCGGTGCGGGAGACACGGTTATCTTCTCTTCCAATCCCATTCCGGGAAATGAGAAATCTGTTACAAAGATTATCAATGAGCTTATCAGGAAAGGAGCGGATGTCATCTTTCAGGATGCACATGTGTCAGGACATGCCTGCCAGGAGGAAATCAAGCTGATTTACTCGTTGATTCATCCACAGTACGCCGTTCCTGTGCATGGAGAAATCAAGCATCTGAAGGCACAGGCGAAGATTGCCCAGAGCCTGGGAATAGAGAAGGATAATATATTCATTCTGTCCTCCGGCGATGTGCTGGAGCTGAAAAAAGAGAGTGCCGGAGTAACCGGAAGAGTCCCGGTAGGCGCGATTCTGGTTGACGGACTTGGCGTGGGAGACGTAGGAAATGTAGTGCTTCGTGATCGGCAGCATCTGGCGGAGGATGGCATCATGGTGGTGGTTATGAGTCTGGACAGAATGGAAGGCCGACTAGTGGCCGGACCCGATATTGTATCCAGAGGCTTTGTGTATGTGCGGGAGTCCGACGAGTTGATAGAGGAAGCCAGACAGACCGTGGACGAGGCTCTTCAGCGATGCCTGGACAGAGGAATTACGGACTGGGGTAAGCTGAAAAATACCACAAAGGATACACTCAGTGATTATGTCTGGAAGAAGACAAAGCGGCGCCCCATGATATTGCCGATTATCATGGAAGTCTGAGAAAAGTAATGTCACTGTTCAGCGCCCTGTCTGAACTGTTGCGAGAGACATGAAGATAACATGTGCATGGGAATGGAGGCGCATATGAAAGCATTAAGTATTATAGGAGCCGTGGCTGGGGCAATTTTCAGAGTAGTGGCCGCCGTGGCGGTGGTGTATGTGATCTATCGGGGCGTGGGAATCTGTTATGATTACGGGTATCGCATTTTTACCGAACCGGCTGTAGCCATAGGGGAGGGGAGAACAGTAACAGTATCCGTCACCGAGGAAATGAAGCCCCTGGAGATAGGAGAGCTTTTTGAGAGCCGGGGGCTGATACGGGATGCGAAGCTGTTTGTCCTGCAGTATTATCTTTCGGAATACACCAAAGATGTGGGGCCTGGGACCTTTGAGCTAAGCACGGCCATGACGGTGGAAGAGATGATGCAGGCCATGGTGGTGGAAAAGGAAGAGGACACGAAAGAAGACGCAGAAGAGGAAGAAGAATGATTATCGGCGAAAGGCTGACCTGCTATATAGATTCGCTGGACAGAGGTAATACGCCTTTTCTGGATGAGATAGAAAAATATGCGCTGGCTCATCAGATACCGGTGGTGCGCAAATCCATGCAGAGTCTGCTGAAATTTCTGCTGGCGGCCAGGAACCCGGAGAGGATTCTGGAGATAGGTACCGCCATCGGGTTTTCTGCTCTGCTCATGTGTGAGTATGGGCCGGAAAATAGTCGTATTACCACCATAGAGAAGGATGGGAATCGTATTGCTCTTGCCCGGGAGAATTTCAGAAGGGCGGGAAAGGAAGCGAAAATTACGTTGTTGGAAGGGGACGCTGCAGAGATTTTACAGAATCTGGAGGGCCCGTATCCTATGATTTTCATGGATGCTGCGAAAGGGCAGTACATTCATTTTCTGCCGGATATCCTCCGGTTGATGGGACCGGGGAGCCTGCTGGTGTCAGACAATGTGCTGAAAGACGGGGATGTCATACAGTCGCGATTTGCGGTGACCAGGAGAAACAGGACTATTCATGCCAGAATGCGGGAGTACCTGTATGAATTGAAGCATCGGCCCCAACTGGAAACAGTGGTGCTGCCGGTGGGAGACGGAGCGGCGCTGAGTGTGATGAGGGACTGTGCTGTGGATTTGTGCTGCAATGCAGGTCAGAGAGAAGAACCTAGCTGCTGATTCGGGGCAGGAAGCGGCCGGGTGACTGTCTGGCAGATGAAGAAGAGGAAGTTCTATGATAAGAGGAAAGAAACCGGAACTGCTGATTCCAGCGGGCAGTCTGGAGGTGCTGAAGACGGCAGTGGTTTTCGGAGCAGATGCCGTATATATTGGTGGAGAAGCCTTTGGCCTGCGGGCGAAGGCGAAGAATTTCTCACCCGAGGAAATGGCGGAAGGAATTGCTTTTGCACATGCAGCCGGAGTAAAGGTATATGTGACGGCCAATATTCTTGCTCATAATGAGGATTTGGAAGAGGCTGCAGCTTATATTAAAGAACTGCGGGACATGAAGCCGGAGCCTTGTGATGCGTTGATTATATCCGATCCAGGGCTGTTTGTGATTGCCAGGGAAGTGTGGCCTCAGGTGGAAATTCACATTTCCACACAGGCCAACAATACGAACTACGGAACTTACCTGTTCTGGTGGAAGCAGGGTGCGAAGCGGGTGGTATCAGCCAGAGAACTGTCTCTGGCTGAAATCCGCTCCATTCGGGAACATATTCCCAATGAAATGGAGATAGAGAGCTTCGTGCAGGGTTCCATGTGCATTTCCTATTCCGGGCGCTGTCTGCTGAGCAATTATTTCACGGGCAGGGATGCCAATCAGGGACAGTGCACACATCCCTGCCGCTGGAAATATGCGGTGGTGGAGGAGACCAGGCCCGGAGAATATATGCCTGTGTTTGAGAATGAGAGAGGAACATACATTTTTAATTCCAAAGATTTATGTATGATTGAACATATCCCGGAGCTGGTGGAGGCGGGGATTGACAGTCTGAAAGTGGAAGGGCGCATGAAGAATGCACTCTATGTGGCAACCATGGCTCGAACTTACCGCAGGGCCATTGACGATTTTTTCGTATCTGAAGAAATATACCGCAGTAATAGGGAATGGTATAGAGCTGAGATAGCAAAGTGTACCTATCGTCAATATACCACAGGCTTTTACTTCGGGAAAACGGATGAGAACACACAGATATATGACAACAGTACCTATATAAACGAGTACATTTATCTGGGGATTGTGGAAGAGCTTTCCGCAGAGACAGGTCTGGTACGTATTGAACAGCGGAATAAATTCTCCGTGGGGGATGAAATCGAGATTATGAAACCGGACGGTCAAAATGCTGCGGTAAAGGTGACGGCAATGTATGATGAAACCGGAGATTCTATAGAAAGCTGCCCACATGCCAGACAGACGGTATGGGTGAAGCTTTCGCAGCCGGCGAAACAGTATGCGGTGCTGCGGATGCGCAAGAACTCATCACCTTCATGATTTCAAAGCGCACGCCGGTGCTTCTGACTGAATGGGAGCCTGGAAAAGTCACTGGAATGACTATATTGAAATTATAAAATGAGGAATAGCCATCGGCAAAATGGCTTTTCCTCATTTTCGGTATATTCGTATATATTTGCCGTCATTCACCTGTGTATATCCGAAGTCGGTTTCAATATATTGCATCAACCAGTTCGCAGGATCTGTCATTGGCTCTCCATACCAACAATCCACAATGATTACATTGGGAAACTTCTCCGGATGCAGAGCCCAGTATTCCAAAAGCCTTTCATCGTAGGCAGTGGGGTTGACAATGGAAAAGTGAGAAATCTCCACATCTTTAAAGAG
This sequence comes from uncultured Acetatifactor sp., assembly GCA_910588225.1. Classification (GTDB taxonomy): domain Bacteria; phylum Bacillota; class Clostridia; order Lachnospirales; family Lachnospiraceae; genus Acetatifactor. Next base: position 13,952 of record CAJUQT010000014.1, on the reverse strand, counting down.
GTATTGGATGGTACCCAGATTTCCTACCTGATCCACCATAATCAGGACGGAATCTCCATCCTGGAGGTAAGTCTGCCAGTCTTCCCAGTCGCTGTTGTAAATATAGGCAGCTATATAATTGGCTATAATTCCGGCCGCCGGTCCTTCTCTGAAAATACCGCCGCTTTGCAGCACATTTTCATTGGTAGCACCGCCCCGCAGGGTATAACCCTTTCCGAAAACCGCGGTAAAGGCCCATACGATCAACATGCTCAGAAGCCATCCAGATGGTTTTCGCGTCTCCTTTTGTTCCAGCGTAAGAAGCAGCAGAACAGTACCGTATATGGCGCCAGGCATGGCATGGGGAACAGATTCCGCCAGAGACAGGTCTGTCAGATAGACCACCGCCAGAAGAGAAAGAATCGCTCCTGCTGTTGCGGATAAAAACAGTGCGGCTGTATTTTCCGCCTCGGGAGCAGGCTTTTCCTGTCCTTTCCGTGCCTTTGCAACGGCAGTTAAACCTGCCAGGGTGGCGGCAGCCAGGTGAATGTGCATGGGGGAATATCCAACGTTCAGAACAACCCAGTAGAATAGCACTATTCCGCATGCGGCCAAAATCGTCAGACAGTGCATTTTCGGGGCATCAGGCTTTTTGCGATTGGAAAATACCAGCGCAAAGAGGCGACAGCCTGCCCACAGGACAGAAAGGTGAAGGATATCCGACAGCCAGGATAAGAGCTTACCGCTCAAACTGAGAGAATGGGTAATATCCCCGCTCAGAATATGGGAAAGCGTGTCCCCCAGCGTCTTCGGGTCAGTGTAGGTGAAAAGGATTCCCAGATAAGCAGCTGCGCAGATCGCGCAGACAAGCGTGAATATACCAATATCTCGCCATTTTTCTCTGCCGGAAAAGTAGTATAGAGACAGCAGCAGAAAGGGAAAAAGGATCACACAGGAGGGATAGGAAAGCACATTCAGCGCAAGGGACAGCGCGGCTGATACCAGGTATCTCATTTTTCTGCCATCTGTATAATAGCGTATCAGGAATAAAGAAAGCAGGGTATAAAACCATACCTGCATGATACCGAATTCCGGCAGTATAATCAGCTTGGGAATGGTATTAAAATAGATGTAGGCCAGAAGAAGGGCATACTCATTTCGTACGAAGGATTTCAAAACCTTGTACAGATAAAGGCTGATGAACAAATGAAAAAGCGTACCCCAGACTCTTAGGTACAACACGATTCCTGTGGTTCCGAAGAGCGTAAGATACGGTTTCATTAACAGGCTGCACAAAAAAGCAGAAGACTGGTGGGGCTCCCACATGTCCAGGAACAACCTGTCGCCTCTGGCATTACGATATGCCATGACAATCTGATATTCCTCGTCAAGTCCAAGACCGAAAAATAACATTTTCAGAGCGGCCAATATGGTTAAAACGGTCAGTAGTATGTTCAGGATATGAAAAAGCCGGGTTTTATTTTTCATCTTGCTTTTCTGCGTCGCATTCCTCCAGGATTTCGTCTACAATGTAGGGAGGACGTGTTCTGGCGGCATCCAGAGTACGCCAGATATATTCTCCCAGGATTCCAAGCATCAACATAATGACGCCGGAAGAGCACAAAACAACACACATCAGAGAAGCCCAGCCCACAATGGGCGTGCCATGGGTAAATTTCTCTATCAAAACGCTGATGAGCAGAATGGCTGCCAGAACATTAAAAGCAACCCCCAGTCCGGACATAAGCCGAAGCGGAAAGTAAGAAAAGCTCATTACGGAATCCATTACTAGCTTGACCTTTTTAGAGAGGGTCCAGCGTGACTTTCCGATTTCTCTGTCCTGACGGACAAAATAAATCATGTCGGTGCGGAAACCGGCCCAGAGCACCTGCAGGGTCAGCGAAGAATTTTTCTCATCCAGCCGTTCCAGGACTTCAATGACCTTTCGGTCAACCAGATAGCAGTCACAGCCGCCCACAGGCATATTTTTATTAACGATTTTTCGAATGATGGCATAGTACATATTGGCGAAAAATACCTTCACCGGATTTTCTTTTCTTTCCTTCCGGACGGCCAGAACCACCTTATTGCCCTGTTTCCAGCTCTCATACATTTCCAGTATAATGCCGGAATCTTCCTGAAGATCAGCCTGTTTGGTAACGGCGCAGTCTCCGGTACAGGCTGAGAGGCCTGCCAGCAACGCGGCATGTTCGCCGAAATTGCGGGATAACTTTACCAGCTTCACATGGGGATCACGGCCTCTTAGAGAATTCATTATCTGCCAGGAATTATCGCCCGAGCCGTCGTCTACGAACACAAGTTCATATTCTCCCAGCTTTCCCAGGATTTTTTCCTTCATATCTTCATATAAAAGCTCCAGGGTATCCGCATTGTAATATACGGGAACAACAATTGATATTTTGCTCATTTTCTCACCATTTTCAAATACTCTTCGTAATCTCTCACGTATTCCTTCGGATCGTAATGTTCATTGGAAAGCACCAGCAATACGGAATCAGGAGAAAAATCATACATTTCCTTCCACACATTACTTTTGAGATAAAGTCCCATACGGGGCCTGATCAGCTCGATAATACGGGTTTCAAAGCCGTTGTCCACTTTTACCTTGCTGGTGCCGGATACATTGATCATCACGAACTCCGATCTCAGATTGGCATGGCAGCCGCGGATAACTTCCGCGTCGGAACCATAGATATAGAAAATTCTCTGTATGTCAAAGGGAACGGCGATACCGCCTTCCACCACCACCAGATTGCCTCTCTCGTCGCCGAGATCCGGGAAATCCAGTATCTGAATCTGTTCGTCTAAATTTGCCATTGTTCTCTCCTATGTAAAAGCATTGATGCATTCTATGGTATAGCGCTGTTCTTCCCTGCGCATATCTGTGTACAGAGGAATGGACAGTACTGTGTCCGCGTATTCTTCGGTAATCGGAAAATCTCCCTTTTTATGTCCCAGGGAATGGTAAGCTTCCGAGAGATGGGGCGGTATGGGATAGTGGATTATGGTGCCGATTTCCTTGTCATTCAGATAATCTATCAGCTCCTGTCTCCGATGAGTGCGGACGACATACTGATGCCATACGGGACAAGTGTCTCTGCGCGTGGCCGGAAGGAGAATGTTCTCCTGATGAAGCTCCCGGCTGTATACTTCGGCCAGCTGCCTGCGTTCTTCCGTGATTTCTTCCATATGAGCCAGCCGCACATTGAGAAGTCCGGCCTGCAGCTCGTCCAGCCTGGAATTAGCACCTGCCACTTTGTTGTAATAACGCTTTTCGCTGCCGTAATTCCGGAATATCCGGGCGTCTTCCGCCAGTCCAGAATCATTGGTTACCAGGGCTCCGGCATCGCCGAAAGCGCCCAGATTTTTGGAAGGGTAAAAGGAAAAGCAGCCGGCATCACCGAAAGTTCCGGTCATTTTTCCCTTGTAGCGCGCACCGTGAGACTGGGCGCAGTCTTCAATCAGCTTCAGATGGTGCTTGCTGCAGATATGCATGATTTTATCCATGTCTGCCACATGCCCGTACAGATGTACCACCATTACCGCCTTGGTTTTCTCCGTAATCTTTTCCTCTATCTTGTCCGCATCTATCTGGTAATATTCATCCGGTTCCACAAATACAGGAGTAGCGCCGTTGATGGTAATACCCATTACGCTGGCAATGTAGGTATTACCCTGGACGAGAACCTCGTCGCCGGGGCCGATGCCAAGAAGCTTCACGGCAATCCACAGGGCGTCCAGGCCGCTGGCCAGACCTACACAGCATTTTGAACCCGTATAGGAGGCAAAATTTTCTTCGAAAGCAGCCACTTCCTTTCCCAGCACATACCAGCCGGACCGCAGCACGGACAAGGCTTTCTCCTCGAATTCCTTCTGATATTTCATAAAACCGTAGTCCATACGGTTAGGCATAATTTTCATTGATAACCTTAAGATCCTTCCTGTCAATATTTGCATGGATTCCTGTATTGCATGAAAAACCAATCTCAGTGTACCACAATGTCAGGGCTTCTTCAAGAAATATTGCCGTTTTTATGTGATATTGCTGCTCCCTTCACTTTTCCTGTAGGCCCAGAATTTATTCAGAAGAAAATTCAGCGGGACTGTTACGCAGAGGTTGACAAAGGTGGCAATATAATGTGGGACGCCGAACAGCCTTTCCTGAATAAAGAGAAGAATCCCCATCAAAACCAGCTCTGTCAACGCATAGGAGGCATAGACCTTGGCCAGGGCCCTGTACCAGGGCTGGCGGCTTCCTTCTTCCTGACAGAACACGAAGCGGCTGTTAAGCAGATAGGAAATCAGCACAGTAATCAGAAAGGAAATGAGATTGCTTATCTGTTCATGAAGATGCAGAATATAGTAGCATCCATTAGTAATCAGATAGGAGAGCACAGTGTTGATGACACCCACCATACCAAATTTGATAAACTGAGTCAGGATAGTTTTAAATTTCTTATTCAATAGATTACTCCTTATTCGCCCTGTTATTTCCTTGAGTTTAGCATATTCTGACCAGTTCGTCCATATTTAATCAGTAACCATTCGGGGGTTGCCGCCACTTTTGAAATGCAATTTTGAACTTGCAGGCAGGGTGTCTGAAATTTGCTGCAAACTATTACTATAGAAACAGGAAAACGGGAAGCGTTTCTGCTGTGAAAGTCAACCGGAAAAGGTATATACCGGCAGTAATATGTGCAATGTGTCCGGAGCAGGTTTTGGAAAAAAACTTTTTCCGGCAAAAATGAGAAAATAGTTTTCGGGTATTGCAATTTGGCAGAAAGTAGAGTATTTTAATAAAAAATGTAAGCCGCGGGCAGGCATTTCAGTATAATTGTAAGTATTGAACGGGGAGGTTCCATAGTAAGGTTTACTTTGGGACCTTTTTATGTGTATGAATCCTGCAGAGCCTATGGAGCAGGGGTTAGATTTGACAAAGAAAGCGGTTGGATGAATATAAATGTGCTGTAAGCTGTAATGCAAACAGAAAGGGAGAGGGAAAATGAGGATAAGCGAAGTGCTGAATGTGGAAGAAATCTTTGGCAGTAAAGTATTTACCTTTGGGACGATGAAGGAGAGATTGCCCAAAAGTGTATACAAAGAAGTGCGGAGAATCATGGATCAGGGAGGCGAGCTGTCGCTGGCAGACGCAGAAGTAGTTGCGAAAGCTATGAAAGACTGGGCCATGGAAAACGGTGCCACCCATTATACACACTGGTTCCAGCCACTGACCGGCATTACGGCGGAAAAGCATGATGCCTTTGTGACGCATCCGGACGAAGACGGCAGGATGATTATGGAATTTTCCGGGAAAGAGCTGATTAAAGGGGAGCCGGATGCTTCTTCGTTCCCGTCGGGAGGTTTACGGGCCACTTTTGAGGCCAGAGGGTATACCGCATGGGATATTACTTCTCCTGCCTTTCTGAAGGAAGATGCCACAGGTGTCATTCTGTGTATTCCCACGGCCTTCTGTTCTTATACAGGAGAGGCACTGGACAAGAAGACGCCGCTGCTGCGTTCCATGGAGGCAATCAGCGGGCAGGCGCTGCGCATTGTACGGCTGTTCGGCAATACGGAAGCCACGAAAGTGGTGCCAAGTGTAGGAGCGGAGCAGGAATATTTTCTGGTAGACAGGGAGAAATACCTGCAGCGGGAGGACCTGATTTTTTCAGGAAGGACTTTGTTCGGTGCTCCTGCTCCGAAGGGACAGGAGCTGGAGGACCATTATTTCGGTACGATTCGTGAGCGGGTGGGTGCATTTATGAAGGATGTAAATGTGGAGTTGTGGAAGCTGGGGGTAACGGCCAGAACAGAACACAACGAAGTGGCACCTGCGCAGCACGAGCTTGCACCAGTGTATGAGACAGCTAATATTGCTGTGGACCATAACCAGCTGGTGATGGAGACCATGAAAAAAGTGGCGGGACGCCATGGACTGACCTGCCTGCTTCACGAGAAGCCATTTGCCGGTGTGAACGGTTCCGGCAAACACAATAACTGGTCACTGGGCACGGATAATGGCGTCAATATGCTGGAGCCTGGTGAGACGCCCAATGAGAATATTCAGTTTCTGCTGGTGCTGGCCTGCATTATCAAGGCAGTGGATATTCACGCAGATTTGCTGCGCCAGAGTGCGGCAGATGTGGGAAATGATCACAGACTGGGAGCAAATGAGGCACCCCCCGCCATTATCTCCGTATTCCTGGGAGAGCAGCTGGAGGATGTGGTAAAACAGCTGGTTGAAACCGGGGAAGCCGCCCGCTGCCTGGAAGGAGGTAAGCTGGAAACAGGTGTCTCTACTCTGCCGGATTTGGAGAAAGATGCCACAGACCGCAACAGAACATCACCTTTTGCCTTTACGGGCAACAAGTTTGAATTCCGTATGGTGGGCAGTTCGGATTCCATTGCAAGTCCCAACACCACATTGAACGCTATTGTGGCAGAAGCTTTTTGTGAGGCGGCGGATATTCTGGAAAAGGCGGATGATTTTGAGCTGGCTGTACATGATTTGATTAAAGAATACATGGGGAAACATCAGAGGATTATCTTTAATGGTGACGGCTATTCTGACGAATGGGTTGCGGAGGCAGAGAGCCGCGGGCTTCCCCATATTAAGTCAATGGTTGAGGCCGCCGGTACGCTGACTACGGAAAAATCGGTGCGGCTGTTCGAGAAGTTCGGCATTTTCACAAAGGTTGAGCTGGAGTCCAGAGAAGAGGTTATCTATGAGACCTATGCGAAAACCATTCATATTGAAGCCAATACCATGATAGATATGGCAGGTAAAAAATACATTCCAGCTGTGATGAAGTATACGAAAATGCTGGCGGATACAGTAATTGCAGTGCGGGAGGCGGGAGCTGAACCTGCGGTGCAGGCGGAGCTGCTGACAGAAGTGAATACAAAACTTATGGCGGCAAAGGATGCTCTGAACAGGCTGAAGGAGGTTACAGCGCAGGCGGTTGGTATGGAAGACGCGAAGGTACAGGCATTTTTCTATAAAGATACGGTTGTGCAGGTAATGGAAGAGCTGCGTGCGCCCATTGATGAGCTGGAGATGATTGTGGATAAGGATGTGTGGCCGGTGCCCGGCTACGGCGAGTTGACATTTGAAGTGTAAAGCTTGGTGAGATAAGCTTAAAACCGAGAGGCTGCCGCATGAAGGTAATGATTATTTGGTGCGGCAGCCATTTTAGTCCTTTAAATGAGCTGGGATTTTGCAGAGGAAATATGCTGTAATAACACAACTGCAAAAATATTACTAAAAATTTGAATTAAGGTATTGCAAATTGGAAAGACTTCGTGTATAATAGGTCAAGTGGTGTAGGAAAAGCACCATCATAAACGAGATAGGGCTATCGCCAAACGGTAAGGCAACGGACTCTGACTCCGTCATTTCAAGGTTCGAATCCTTGTAGCCCTGTTATAGAGACCCCGGTGAAGAAATTCACCGGGGTTAATTACTATCTATTATTGCGTCTCCTTTTTCCCGGCTCCGCGTCCGTATACTAAATACAGAATCACGCTGCTGATCGCCATCAGAAGTACGGAATAGACCAAATTCAGGGCCTGTGCATCTGCCTCCACGTTATTTGCGACATTATTGCGGATTACCACACCCAGCGGAGCATACACAGGGTGATACATAAAGGCTGATATATCATAGTCCGACAGCTTTCCGTTGAAATTTATGGCAAACACTGCCAGGACTGCAGGCAATACACAGGGAATTACAATCTGCAGAAATGTCCGCAGTCCGGAGGCACCCAGATTCTTTGCCGCATCCTCTAAATTAGTGTCAAAGGAAGCAAATGCAGCTTTCAGCATTCGCAGTGTATACGGGATCATCACCACAATGTATGCTGCCAGCATGATAAACACGGTTCCCACAAGAGGCTTCCCAAACATGATCCCGTGCGGAAGGTCGTAGGTTATGATCATGCCCAGTGCAAACATAACTGGAGGAACGAACCAGGGAATATGAAGCAAATATTCCAAAAGTGCAGTAAGCCTGTTGTGATATCTCAGAATAAGCCTGATACAGACCATCACGATCAGGATTACTGCAAAGGCTGCCGCCGCAGAGTACACAAGACTGGTTACAAAAGGCTTGTAGGCCCTGGAATCTGTCAGCACACAGATATAATTTTTCAGGGTTAGTCTTTGGGGATCAAAGATTCCGTTTGTTATGCAGTATCTGTCCGTAAAGGAGAATAGAAGCACTGTCAGCAGGGGAAGCAGATAGATTACTGCCGTGGCGTACGCAAATATATGGACGATAACGTTTGCCGTGGGGTTTTTGAGTTTTTGTTTTCGGAGAGGCGTTTTTACTTTGGAAACGGAGACATAATCACCTCTTTTTTCTATCTGTATGGATATGCACAGCAAAATAATCTCCGCAACACCCAACAACAGGGACAGTACGGCAGCGATATCCCTTGAGCCTGTCCTCGATGAAAAAGTGAGGATCATTGGCCCTATTGTCTGGAAATCGGTGCCCCCCAGCATCGTAGGGGCGGAAACCGCCATCAGACCGGTCTGGAACAGCATGATGGTGCAGGTCAGCATCACAGGCCGCAACACCGGGAAGACGACTCTTCTCAAAATGTAAAAGCTCCCCGCCCCAAGATTTTTTGCTGCCTCCACGGTTTGATAATCTATGTTCAGTAATGCGTTTTTGAGAAAAACGAGATGGTTTGTCGTGCATGCAAAAGTCATGACGAACATCACTGCAAAATATCCCGAGAACCAATAGCGGTTTATCCCCGGGAAAAAGTTCAGCAGTATTTTCGTCAGAAAACCGTTGGCGCCGTACCCGAACAGGTATCCGTTAGCCAAAACCACTCCCCCGAACACCATGGGGATCTTGTAGACTACACGGAGGAACTTAGAGCCTGCCACTTCAAAATATTCCGTCACAAGTACCACAAAAATTCCTAATACATTGGAGGTAAGCATGATGGTAAAGGCTAAAAGGAAGCTGTTTTTCAGCCCTTTCACGGCCCTTGCAGAGGTAAAAATGCGCTCAAATGCCCGAAAGGAAAATTCACCGTCCGGGAAAAAGGTTCGATGTACGATATTGACATTGGGGTAAATCAGAAAAGCGGCAATAAACCACGCCAAAAAGATACTGACTGATATAAGATATGCCGGATTGTTTTTCCTGTGCTTCATATGCGCTCCTCTCTTACGAATACTGGAGAATGTCCCTGGGATCAATGTATATCTTCAGCTGCTCCCCGGGCTTGTGAACGGAATAGCCGTTTTCTTTCACGTATCCTCTGATAACCGATTCGCCCACGCAATAGGTATAGATAGAATGGGTCCCGTAAAATTCGCGTTCCAGCACCAGGGCCTCCAGTTCCACGGCCTCCGGGCACAGCCGCTGCGTCTCAACCCGCTCTCGTCTCACATAGCAGGCTGTGTTCGGATCAAATTTCCTGCCGTCGCTTTTCTCATTGAACAGCCTGATCAGATCCCCATTCAGCTTTGTGACATCTCCGATAAAGTTGCATACATACTCCGTCTCAGCCTTGTTGTAAAGCTCGTCCGGCGTTCCTACCTGCTCGATTTTACCATTGTGAAATACGGCCACCCGATCTGAAAGCGTCAGCGCCTCATCCTGATCGTGCGTCACGTATACTGCTGTAATATTGAAATCCTTTTGCATTTTTTTCAGCTCAATCCGCAGCTGCTTTCTCAGTTTTGCGTCTAAATTGGACAACGGCTCGTCCAGCAACAGTATCTCCGGATTATTCACCAACGCCCTGGCAATCGCCACTCGTTGCTGCTGTCCCCCGGAAAGCCTGGAAATATTTTTCTTAAGCTGCTCCTGACTCAGCTCCACCATTTCGGCTACTCTGTCCACGGCGGTCTTAATCTCTGCTTTTTTCATTCTCTTTACTTTCAGGCCGAAGGCAATGTTCTCATAGACGGTCATGCCGGGAAATAATGCATAATTCTGGAAAATCATGCCGATTCCCCTCTTTTCCACAGGTACATTCACGATACTTTGACCATTTACCCTGATGTCTCCACGGGAAGGCGCAAGAAACCCGGCCAGTGCTCTAAGTGTTGTTGTTTTTCCACATCCTGAAGCGCCTAAAAACGTAAAAAATTCCCCCGTATTAATCTCAAGATTCAGATGATCGATAACCGTCGTATTACCGTACCTGATCTGAACATCTTCAAATTGGATCATTTCTGTTCCCTTTCTTATCCTTTCCCTGCAGAAAATGTCTTATGAAAGGAACTGCCGCAAGAACAGCAAGTTGTCGCTTACCGCTCCGCACAGCAGCCCTTTCAGCCGGTCTTCTTCACTTACGGGATTAATTCAAGCTCAATCTTCTCAAGCCATTCATCTAAGTGTTCTGCCACAAAGTCATAATCAATTACCTGCGGTTTCACTGAATCTGTGAGCGCTTTCAATTCAGCCATGTTCTCTCCGCTCCTTGCATCCACATTGGCGGGGTAAGTGGTTGATATCCGCTCCATGACTTCGGCACTGCCATAATGGTCCAAAAATTCCTTTGCCACATCATAATTCTTCGTGCCCTTTACAATGGCGACCATCTCCGTGGCGAAAGGGACACCGATCTCGGGAGTCGCCCAGGCAATATCTGAGTCATAATCCTTTTCTGCGACCAACACGCCCTTGCTGTAGTTCTGGCCTGCCCAGACATCACCCTTTGTCAGCATCGCGAAGAAATCGTCCCCCTCTTTCTGGATATAAGCATTCCCGTAGTAAGCCGCCAGCGCATCCCAGCCTTCCGCAGAGATTCCCATTTCACCGGAATCATCGCGATATCTGCTCAGGATTCCTGATAAGACAAGCTGAGTGGTACCACCGGATGTGGAAGGATTCACGAAATATTTTCCCTGCCATTCGGGCACGGTCCACAGATCTGTCCAGTCTGTTGGTATATTATCTCCTACGGCTTCAGGGTTATACGCCAAAAGTACTGCCGAAATTCCAATGCCATAATAATAATCGTCGGGATCCTTCAGCCCTTCATCCACCTTGTCATCCCAAGCAGGCACAAATTGTTCGAGGCAGTCCGCCGCTTTCAGTCTGGCCAATCCGATATGATTACTGCCATACACGATATCTGCCGTTGGATTATTTTTTTCCGCCATAACGCGATCTATCACGTCGCCGCCTCCGCCTAATCTCACAATAGTCACGTCGATGCCGATTTCCGCTCCTGCTTCCTCCATAGCCGTGGCTCCGGCCTCGTCGGTATTGGAATAAACAACCAGTTTCCTTTCTCCAGATGCCGCAGGATCCGGTGTCTGTTCTGAGGCTGCGGAGGATTCCGTCGCGGACGAACTTTCCGTTCCGGATATCTGCTCATTCTCGCTGCCGCCTGTACTGTTCTGCTCACTGGTATCGCCGCATCCGGCCAGCATTGTTGCCGTCAGCGTTGCCGCTGCAATCCACACCCACATTTTCCGTAGAGTTCTGTTTTTCATGTTCTCCTCCTTTAATTATATTTCGTAATCAGTTTTCTATTACGAGCTGCGTTGCTCCTGTTTCCTTCGGATATAAAGCAGCTCAGGCGTCATGGAGACTACGCTCCAATACTTCCCTTTTTTCTGCATATGTCCTTCCCATGTGCAGTTGAGGATAGAGAAAACCTCTTGCATACTCTGGTTCTTTCTCGAATTCCAGCTCAAAGACGGTAATCGAAAGCACCGGATCCCATATATCCTCCCGCAGATCCAGCAGGCGTATATAACGGGCATTCTGCACGAAATTCACCTCCTTCCCTGTCGCTGCTTCTCGTACCGCTTTCAGTTTCCCCAGAAAGCCTCCAAACTGCAGTTCCTTTTCTTTCGGCCGGATCCAGTTCCACATCCAGACCTTATTTCTCTCCTCCGTAGCGCTGCACAGGCCGTTGGCCCTATAGACTACGGTGGGGGTTTTTCTTCCGTATACGGCGGCTTTGTTCCGCTCGAGCCACGCCCCAACCTTTTTCAGCGGTTCTATGGCTTCGGTGGGGATGCTTCCGTCTGCTTTGGGCCCTATGTTCAACAGGAGATTGCCACCTGTTGCTGTGGCCTTGCACAGCATCCTGATGATTTCATGGGCATTGTAGCTGTATGGGACGCAGGCATCCGAATCAATATAGCCCCAGCTGATGCCGTTGAATGTCATGCAGGACTCCCAGTCCCTGTCCTCCGCCTGAATCATCTCCTCCGGAGTGCCGAAGTCTTCCTTCAGCTTTGAACGATCGTTGATAATGATGTCCGGCTGCAGTTCCCGAACCATCTGATTCATTCTGAGACTGTCCCAGCCCTCATGGGAAACCATGGGCCTGGGAATGTCATACCACAAAATGTCTATTTTCCCATATTGGGTCATCAGTTCTCTGAGCATGTCCTGCAGCCACGATGTAAATCTCAGCCGGGCCTCTGCGTCAACCGCACATTTCCACGCGTCAGGATGCATCCAGTCCATCAGTGAGAAATAGAAACCTATGCGAAGACCTTCTTTTCTGCAGGCATCTGTAAATAACTTTACCACATCTGTCCCAGGGCCGTAATTTACTGAGTTGTAAGGATTCGCCTTGGAATTCCACAGGCTGAAGCCCTCGTGGTGCCTGGTCGTCAATACTACGTACTTCATCCCTGCCTGTTTAGCTGTCTTCACCCACTTCTCCGGCATGGAAGGATCAAATTTCATGTCCTTCAGATACATGCTGTATTCTTCAGGGGTACGATTCTCGTATGCCATGGACCATTCATGGGTCTCCTTCGCAGAATAGATGCCATAATGGACGAACATTCCGAATCTGGCCTGTCTCCACCAGTCCATTCTCCGTTCTCTTGTGGCAGCAGTCATTTCTTCATATTCTTCTTTGCAGATTGGCGTTTTTGTATACATGTTTGCTCCCTTCTCTATTGTGCATTCAGTATAACATACAAAAGACAGTTCCCTTACTTTTTCGCATTTTGGAAACTGTCTTTTTTCTTAAGATTTTTTTTCTATTTTTTGTTTATATTTTACAGCTATCAGATCGGTGATAAATTGAAAATAATAAGGATGGTTCTGTACGTTGGAGCTATAGTCGAACCCGATACACAGATCCACTCTTGCGTCTTCCTTCATTTTTCTGTTGGAAGTGATAAGTACGACTCTGCCCTTTGTCGAAGTGAAAATGCCCTTTCCGGGATGTCCCTCCAAAAGCTGATATTCTGTAATGTATTTGCCTGAATTGCTGAAAATGATAATCAGTGTGTCCGAATCCGCATTGGCTATATATTTTTCCTGGGCAATGTCACTCAGGCTTGTGTAGATGATCTTGTTGTGGAAGGCCAGCTTAAACTGCAGATCCATGGCGGCTGTCTGCGAGTAAACTGTTCCGAATGTTGCCACTTTTTCATATTTGGTCAGATCTTCCGCCAAAATATCTATTTCTTTCATGTTGATACACTCTTTCATTCGTTCCACGTCTGCTTTCAGAATGTCTGTATAGCTTTCTGCCCCGAATTTTTCGATATATCTGCAGATATCCTCTCCCCAACCGTAATTGACACTCTCTCTGGCCGCCATGGCCGACAACTTAAAGTCTGTATAATCGTCAAAGCCGATCTCCCTGACAAATTTGGATATTGTGGATTTGGATACATTGCACAGCTGCGCTGTTTCGTCAATGGAAAAACTGCTGATCTTAAACAGATTCTGCAAAAAGGAATAAGCTATATAATATTCCGTGGAAAAAGATTCCTTCTGATTGATAAGGGCCAAAAGGCGATTCAACAAAATATTCAATTACATCCTCTCTTTTCTGAAACTGATACCAGTAAGTTTACAACATCCTGCCGACGCCTCCTGCGCCCTGCACATTTCCATTTTACATCATTTCCTATCACTGTCAATGAAATTACTCAAAAACTTCGCTTTACGGTGATAAGGAAGTATAGAAACTAACTTATCATCAACGCTGACA
>CAJUQT010000013.1 GCA_910588225.1 uncultured Acetatifactor sp. | reverse complement strand
CGGCTTTGCCTGTTCCCCCATCTCAGATGGGGGATTAAAAGACTTTTTCATTCAGGTTGGATGGGTTCGCCTGCTGGAAGAGGAAATTGACGACACGGAGTATCTCACCATTGCCCGCGCCCTCCAGCTGGACGAAGAGCAGTATCTGGAGAGTGTTCATTCCGTCCCTCTTATCACTCGGGTACATTTCGACAACATATTAAGTGCAGTTTCTCTTATAATGGAGCAATTCTCTCAGCTGGGTAATAGAAACAGGTACCTGAAATCCGTAATCAGTTCCCTGGAAAGCCAGGAATTTCTCCATCAGCAGGAAAAAAATGTTCTGGCCAATCTGGCGGAAAAGGATTCTATGACCGGCCTTTATAACCGTCGAAAGTTTGAAGAAGTGGTCGCCCTGTATGCACGGCTTAAGACCCGCAAAATCTGTATGATTTCTGCAGATGCGAATTTTCTGAAGCTTACCAATGATATCTTCGGACATGAATCCGGCGATCATCTGCTCCAGGCTATCGCCAAAATCATGAACGACCTGGCAAAAAGCGACTGGCTGGTGGCGCGGTGCGGTGGAGACGAATTTCGTGTGATCTTACCGGATACAACGCTGGAAACAGCATTGGATTACTGCAGACGCGTAGCCCGTAACTGTCGCCGGGACAAGAGCCTGGCGCTGCCGTTGTCCGTGGCTCTGGGCGCCGCCGAGTGGAGCAGTGAAAAAGAAACTCTTCAAGACTGTTTTTCCAGAGCAGATGCCAAAATGTATCAGAACAAGGCGGCATTAAAACACGAGCTGCGCATCCCTAATTATATCATGGAACGTTTATATGACAGGCAGGTTCTGAACAAAGAAGTGGTCGAGTTTACCACCAATCTTACTATGGAGTTTGCCCTGTATCTGAAATTTACGAAAGAACGTGCAAAAGAAACCAGTCTGGCCGCTCATTTTCAGGATATTGGTATGGCTAAACTGCCGGAGTCCGCCGCTATCCGGGGACAGTCAAGAACGGAAGAAGAAACCACGCAGATTCAGATGCATGTCACACACAGCTACACAATGGCAAGACAGTTTGACGAACTTTACAAGCTGGCAGATATTATTCACTGTTCACATGAGAACTGGGACGGCAGCGGTTATCCCAGCTCTCTGAAGGGCGACCATGTGCCCGTCGAATCCAGAATCATTCACCTGGTCAGCGACTATGCCCGCCGTACCCATCCCACAGTGACAGGCGGCTATTACAGTGAAGAAGCAATGAAGGATCGGCTGGCAAGAGAAAGCGGTTCCGTCTACGATCCAAACCTGACCTCTCAGTTTATGGAATTTCTGTTGGTCCGGGAGTCACATTAGAAATAGCTTTGAAATGTCTTGAAACAGGGGGCAGCGGCTTGTATAGTCACTGCCCCC
This sequence comes from uncultured Acetatifactor sp., assembly GCA_910588225.1. Taxonomy (GTDB): domain Bacteria; phylum Bacillota; class Clostridia; order Lachnospirales; family Lachnospiraceae; genus Acetatifactor. The sequence continues at coordinate 82,415 of CAJUQT010000013.1, read as the reverse complement.
TGAAAATCTGTTTTCATTTTCAGATATTCTTCTCGTTCTAGGCGTTCTTTTTCAGCGCTTTCAGTGCAGTCGTAATCTTAATGGGATTACCGTATCTCAATGTTCCCATCCGATAAATTTTGGCTCCCACAATTCCAGCCGCTCCGATAGACACCACCAGTATCAGGAAAGACACAATGATCTCCCAGGCCGCCACGGTTCCCATGGCAATCCTGGCAAACATGGTACTGTAGGAACTGATCGGCAGAAAGGATAATATCTTGATCACACTGCCGTCAATATTTGTCAGCTGCAGCAGCGAGAAAAAGTATACCGCCATAATCACTACCATCAGTCCGGAAACACTCTTGCTGATATCCTCGGTCTTGCTGACCAGCGCGCCCATTGCCCCGTAAAGAAAGGCATAGAACAGATAACCGCCCAGTCCGAAGAAGGCAAATGCCAGCAGCACATCCCCCGGAATATACAGAATCCTGTCCAGCATGCCGCCCCACTGTTCTCTGTTCACCTGATAGGCAATCAGCACGGCCCCCAACAATACTCCCATCTGAAAGACGCCGGCTATGGCTCCGGCAATGACCTTCCCGAACAACAGACTATTGGGAGAGGTACTGGTCACCAGCACTTCTATGGCACGGTTGCTTTTTTCATTGGTGACTGATACGGCAATCATCTGTCCGTAATATACAATCAGCATAAACACTAAGATAATGAGGAAATAGGAGTACCAGTAATTGCTCTCCGTATCTTTATTCAGCACATTTTCCGTGACTGTGACAGGTACATCATACATAGCCGTGATTTCCTCCAGGTTCCAGCCGGATTTCGCACAGTAGTCCATCCGGTAGAAAATCTTCATTGCCTGGTCAAATCTTGCTGTATTCTGGTCCGACATGGTCTTATTAAACACGTAATACTCATATTCCGCAGGCGCAGTTACCACAAAACCGGCTTTCGCTTCCTGTGCCTCCACGGCAGTTCTGATTTCCGTCTCATCCGCCGCCGTCTGCCATTCCGCCTCCGGGAATATCTGCTCCAGAATGTCTGTCTGTACAACCCCGGCCTTATCCAGATACAGGAATAACTCCTGCTCTTCCTCCGGAGTCGTTTCAGTCTCCGCGCTTCCCCCGCCAACTACAGTCACACCGGTCATCCCTGACATATCTACAAAGCGGGGCAGGAACAGCAGCGCCACTCCCAGAATGGCCAGAATAGCAGTCAGAACCATAAAGGTTTTGTTGCCCAGATATTCCTTCAGCTCAAACTTAAGTACTGTTATAAATTTTCTCATTCTTCCTCACCCACCTTGCTCACAAAGATATCATTCAGAGAAGGCTCATATCTGCCGAATTTCTCCACTGTCACATCGGAATCAACCAGCTTCTCCATAAATCCGCGTCTATCTGCACCCTCCTTCAGTTCCAGAATCAGGAATTCCTTCTTCCTCCCTGAGACGCTTACCAGATTCGACCATTCCCGCTCTGTCTTCTCCGCCAGCTGTTCCAGAGAATAATTTTCCGCAGCCAGCATCAGACGATTTTTTCCATATTCCTTCTTGATTTCCTTCAGTTCTCCTGCCAGAACCACCTGACCGTGATCAATGACTGCAATATTGTCACAGAACTCTTCCACATAGCTCATCTGGTGGCTGGAGAAAATCACCAGTTTCCCCCCTGCTATCAGTTCATTTACCACATCCTTCAGTATCTGGGAATTCACCGGGTCCAGCCCGCTGAAAGGCTCATCCAGAATGACAATCTCCGGGTCACATACCAGTGTGGCCGCCAGCTGCACTTTCTGTTGATTTCCCTTACTGAGAGTTTCCAGCTTTCTCGAAGCATATTCTGACACTTCCAATCTGGCAAGCCATTTTTCGGCGCTTTTTTTTGCATCCGTGGACTTCATACCCCGCAGTGCAGCCAGATACAGCATCTGGTCCATCACCGTCCTTTTAGGATACAGTCCTCTCTCCTCCGGCAGATAGCCAATCTGCTGTTTTGATGGAACAAATTTCCTGCCGTCCAGACAAATCTCACCGCTGTCCGCATGAAACACATCCATCAGAATACGGATTGTAGTAGTCTTACCCGCGCCGTTTCGACCCAGCAGTCCCAGTGCACTTCCGCTGTCCACCTGAAAACTTACGCCGTGAAGCACTTCTTTTTCTCCGAAACTTTTGCGAATTTCCTTTACTTCCAGTCTCATTTCCTTCCTCCCGCCCGATCTCTGCACCGCCGTTTTATCTCCCTGCGGCAACGGCCGATAATATGAAAAATCGTTTTTGGATCAGGCTCATTTTCATTCTTTTTCCATGTTTTATATATTCTGTACCGTTTCCGCCCCCCCTGTCAGCACTTTTCTGCCGTCCGCAAGCTGCTTTTCCAGCCTTGCGGTTTCTTCCTTCAGCAGTTCCAGGCCGACATCTGTGAGGCCATAGGTCTTCCGTTCATGGCCTGGCAGCGTCACAATAATCCCGTCTGCTGTCAATCTGCCAACCATCGTATAAAGAGTGCCGGTACCCAGTATAATTCTACCTTTCGTCAGAGTACTGACATACTGCATGATGGCATATCCATGCCTAGGAGTGGTAAGAGCCAGAAGCGTATAATAAATGGTCTCGGTCATGGGAATATATTTCTTCCGCAGGGCATCCTTCAAATCCTTCACTCCTTTCTGCTGACTTTGTGGTCATCCGGCTTCTTCCACACAACAGCCGTGTATCAGCTCTGTTGACCACGCCAGCTATGTCAAATGGCAACATGTCGATACACGACATGTCGTCGGCAGAGTTATCATAGCATAAAGCAGACTATCTGTCAACAAACTTCTTTCTCCTGCAGAAATACCTATTCCTCCCGAAGCCTGAATGTCCTGACAAGTTGTTTCAGCAAACCGGCCTGTGAGCTCAACTCTTCACTGGTAGCCGCACTTTCCTGCGCAGTGGCGGAATTGGTCTGCACCACTTCGGAAATTTGAGTGATCTGGGCACGTACCTGGTCCACTGCATTTGCCTGCGTACGTGCATCTGAGGCAATGCCGTTGAAGGTCTCCACAATGCCTCTGGCTCCTTCCACCACACATTGCAGCTGTCCTGCTGTAACATCAGCGATATGAGTTCCCTGTTCCACCGCAGCGATTGAGTGGGTGATCAGCCTTGCAGTGGACTTGGACGCTTCCGCACTCTTGCCCGCCAGACTGCGTACTTCCTCGGCAACCACGGCAAATCCCTTTCCGGCTTCCCCGGCCCTGGCCGCTTCCACAGCGGCGTTCAGCGCAAGAATGTTGGTCTGGAAGGCAATATCTTCAATGGTTTTGATAATCTTTCCTATCTCATTGGAGCTGTTGCTGATTTCCTGCATGGCAACAATCATTTCCTGCATTTTCCGGTCGCTTTCGCTAAGTTGTGACTCCATATTTCCAGCCTGTTCCATTGCCTGTCTGGCATTATCAGCTGTCTGTCTGACCCGCCCGGTAATTTCCTGTACGGCAGCCTCCAGCTCCTCTACCGCAGAAGTCTGCTCCACGGCTCCACGGCTGAGTCCTCCGGCTGCCGCAGACATCTGGTCCGCTCCTCCGGATACACTTTCCGAGCTGTGGACAATCTGCCCCATGGTATTGTTAAATTTCTGCAGAATGTCATTCAGCGAACTACGGATAGCAGCAAAGTCCCCCACATATTCCTGTGTAATCTGGGCAGTCAGATCTCCTTCCGCAATGCCTTCCAGCATACCGGAAATTTCTCCGATATAATTTTTTAACCGACTGATTGTATTGTCAAAACTCTGCGCCAGTATCCCAATTTCGTCGTTAGATATAATGTCCGCCGTCATGCTCTGGTGTCCGTCCAATCCCAGATTTCCCTTCTCCAGGTTCTGAGCCAGTAAAGTCAGACGAGAAAGGGGCCGAGAGACAGCGCTCTTGATATAAGCACCAATAAGCAGAATACCAATGATGATCAGCACCCCGCCGGTCAGGACTGACAGCTTCATGGTAAAGTTGATCTGTTCCGTGGCCTCCGACATGGAAATTCCTGCGAAGATAAGACCGTCAATCCTTCCTTCCGCATTCAGCGTTGGAACATAGGAACACAGATGTTCTTCTCCCAGAATGGTCGCCTGCCCTACATAAGTCCTGCCCTGTTCCAGCACTATTTCAGACAGCTCATCGGAAAGCCGGGTACCCACGACACGCTTGCCATCCTGCTGAATGGTGGTATAAGCCCTCTCATTTCCGCGGAAAATTGTAAATTCACATCCCATCTGCTGGCTAAGCGCGTCCAGAAGCGATGTCTTGTCCTCCGGTCCGTTGTAATTATCCAATTCATAGGCGAGCATATTCGTCCCGCTTACACATACATCTTCCATCATAGACAGTGTGAGACGATAAAACATCATCAGACATATTGTCACGACTACAATAATGCTTACACCTAACATAGCCGCCACCAGAATGCCCACCTTGCGGCCGATTTTTTTACTTTTTTTCCCGTTTATTATGTGTTTCGTTTTCATATCCATTGACTCCGATATTCTGTTATGTTTTCTTACTTTAAGGGTTACATACCCCCATATTCATAAAATAATATAAGCTCCCCCTATCCTTTTTCAAAATATCTTCCGGCATTGCCTTCGCCTACTTGTGGAAGCACTTTCTTCACGATTCCGAAACTTTGACTTTCCGACATTTGACTCTCTGACATTTCCTCGCAGCTCTCCTTTTTTCAGACTGATATTTCCGGACAAAATAAAAATCCACACATTTTCCTGCAGAATCAGAAGTAACTTCTGCGATTTCATTGTGTGGTAGTTTTTATCAGGTCATTCGACCATTTCCTGCCCGGAATATGAATATTATAACATATGTTGATCTGAAAAAAAAGTGCTTTTTAAAGCCGCCATCAGCTGCTTGTTCAATGCTTTTCAGTCATGCCGCTCCTCTTCACAGTCAAAGGTCTCACAGAACCTTGCTGCAAAGGACGGTTCCTCTCCCGCCGCATACAGATGTGAAATATCTCCAAATGCGCTCATACGAAAAGCTGCCCTGCCCGCTCTGCGTTCCTCCGTGTAAACAGTGGTAACAGATGTGGGTGCCGCACAAATATGGTGCCAGAGTATCATGGGCGAGACGTTCATCAGACGGCTCAGCAGCACACACTCCAATCCAAAATGGCAGAAAAATACCAGCGTGTCTCTGTTCGGCCGCTCCGCCCGGTACAGCTTTCCCTCCCGGACATAGCCATGCTTCGCCATCAAAGCATCAAAATGTCTGATTACATTCTCATATACCTCACCTACTCTGCCTTCCCGCATAATCTCCGTATCCGCCCAGGTATCCTGCTGGAAATAAGTCTCCTCCGCAGTCCAGTCCTCCGGCAGCCAATCCCAGGCCAGTGTCATCCGCTTTCCAGACGCATCGGGACGGTTAATCCTGGGCCAGAATTCCTGCAGCCAGTCACATTCCTCCGCTGTTCTGTTCATTTTCTTCAGAGTCAGAGAAGCCGTATCCTTTGCCCGCCCCAGCGGAGATACATAAAACTTCGTCACATCCAGCTTTGCAATCCTGTCAGCCAGCAATTCAGCCTCCCGCCATCCTCTCTCCGTGAGAGAATCTTTCTCATAATCCGGATCTCCATGTCGTATTATTATAAGTCTCATTTCTCTTCCTCCGTATTCCAGCAGTATGGCAAACCTGCCGTTTCAGCCATTATGTTGCCACATCCAGCACCATCATCAGCACAAATCCCACAGCAGCTCCGATGGTTCCAATATTCGTATGCTCTCCGGCTTGAGCCTCCGGAATCAATTCATCCACCACCACATAAATCATTGCCCCTGCTGCAAAAGCCAGCAGACCGGGAAGAATCCGGATCACCTGCTCGGCCAGCAGAAGTGTCACCAATGCTCCCACCGGTTCCACAGCCCCGGACAACACTCCATACCAGAACGCCTTTATCCGCGAGACTCCCGTGCTTCGAAGCGGCATGGATATAATAACTCCTTCCGGGAAATTCTGAATGGCAATTCCCACAGCAAGCGCCAGCGCTCCTGCCATGGTCATACCAGTATTCTCCATCAGGGCGCCTGCCAGTGTCACACCCACAGCCATACCCTCCGGCAGATTATGAAGTGTTACCGCCAGCATCAGCATAGTTGTCTTCTGAAAACCAGTCTTCATCCCTTCTGGCCTGGCATTTTCTCCATCTACATGTGGAACTACCATATCCAGCAGCAGCAGAAAACCCACTCCCAGCAGAAAGCCTGCCGCTGCCGGAAGCCAGGCATTTCCTCCCTGTTCCTCGGCCATTTCAAGGGCCGGAATCAAAAGCGACCACACAGATGCAGCGATCATTACGCCAGAGGCAAAACCAAGCAGAAATTTTTCCAGCCGGAAATTCATCTTCCCTTTCAGGCAAAACACCATCGCCGCTCCCAAAGATGTCCCCAGAAACGGCAGGGCCAATACTCCAAATTCCTCCATATCCCTCCCATTTACAGCAGAAAGGCCCGGCATAACGCCGAACTATCCGGAACTGTTCAGCTTTAGCCAGACAATTACCGCACTCCTGTATCTATATGCAAATCAGTAATTATAAATCATAGTATGCACTATTGCATATTATTGATACAGGTCCGGGATATGATTTTTGCGGCAGTTCAGCCGCTCACTGAACTGCCGCATCACTCACAAAATCATTATAAGTGTTCTCCCCACATCAGGCAAGCCCTTTTTTCACCTGAAGGCATCTGATGGCATTCAATACTGCCAGCACCATGACACCCACATCGGCAAAAATGGCAATCCACATATTGGCAATGCCCACAGCCCCCAACGCCAGACAAATTGCTTTCACCGCAAGTGCAAACACAATATTTTCATATACAATACGCAGACACTTTCGGGAAATCTTCACGGCAAGTGCAAGTTTCATTGGGTTATCATCCATCAGTACAATATCCGCAGCCTCGATGGCGGCATCGGATCCCAATGCCCCCATGGCCACGCCGATATCCGCTCTGGACAGTACAGGTGCATCATTGATGCCGTCTCCCACAAAAGCAAGCACCTCTTTCGGAGCTTTCGCCGCCAGCAATTCTTCCACTGCGTTTACTTTGTCACCTGGCAGCAATTCGCTCTTCACCTGGTCCAGCTTCAGCTCCTTCGCCACCCGCTGTGCCGCCGCATTGCTGTCTCCGGTGAGCATCACCGTCTCCTTCACGCCCTCTGCCTTCAGCGCTGCAATGGCCTCCGCAGACTGCGGCTTCACCACGTCGGAAATCAGAATGCATCCGGCATATTTTCCATCTACCGCCACATGCACAACGGTGCCCCCGTTCTTCTGTTCCGGGGAATTCGATCTGAGCACATCGCCTAATCCCAGCTTTTCCATCAGTCTGGCATTCCCTGCCGCCACTTTTTTCCCGTCCACTGCGGCAATGACACCATGGCCGCCGATTTCTTCCACCTCTGCCGTTCTGGAAGGTTTGATTTCGCCTCCGTAAGCTTCCCTCAGGCTCTTACTGATGGGATGGACAGAATAGCTTTCCGCACAGGCAGCCAGCTCCAGGAGCACTTCCTGTGCTTTCTCTCCCTCTAAAGCTGCGAATTCCTCATCCACATGCACTTCCGTCACCTGGAATACCCCTTTGGTCAGGGTTCCTGTCTTATCGAAGACTACGTATTTCGTCCGTGCCAGCGCTTCCAGGTAATTGGATCCCTTCACCAGAATACCGCAGGAGGAAGCCCCTCCGATTCCGCCGAAGAAACTGAGCGGAATGGAAATCACAAGAGCACAGGGACAGCTGATTACAAGAAAGGTCAGCGCACGGATCACCCAGGTATTCCAGTTGGCCGGGTTCCCCATAAGAAGGTTGACCACAGAGGGAATCACTGCCAGCGCCAACGCACTGTAGCATACCGCAGGCGTATAGTATCTGGCAAATTTCGTGATAAAATTCTCCGTTCGTGCCTTCTTCATGCTGGAGTTCTCCACCAGATCCAGTATTTTCGACACCGTGGATTCCCCGAACTCCTTCGTGGTTCTGATGCGCAGCAGCCCGGACAGATTGACACATCCGCTGATGACTTCCTCTCCCGCAGACGCATCTCTCGGTACACTTTCCCCAGTAAGCGCACTGGTATTCAGGGTGGAACTCCCCTCCACAATCACGCCGTCAATAGGAATCTTCTCTCCCGGCTGTACCACAATCACTGTCCCCACGGCCACATCCTCCGGATCCATCTGTGTCAGCCTGCCGCTTTCATCCTCCACGTTGGCATAATCCGGCCGAATGTCCATAAGTGCACTGATATTCCTGCGGCTCTTTCCCACAGCCACCGCCTGAAACAGTTCTCCGATCTGGTAGAACAGCATTACCGCCACGCCCTCGGCAAATTCTCCTTCCATACCATTTGCTTCATTATAGACTCCCAGAAGCATGGCCCCCACCGTGGCCACTGCCATGAGAAAATTCTCGTCAAACACTTCTCCATGTGCAATGCCCAGCACCGCCTTGCGGAGAATGTCATAGCCAATGACAAGATAGGGAATCAAATACAGTGCAAACCTCACATATCCCTGTACAGGAACAAACTGCAGCGCTGTCATGAGCGCTGCGGCAATAATAATCCGATATAATACTTTTTTCTGCTTTTTTGTCATGTTATTGTTCTCCGTTTAAAACAGATTCACCTTCTGCCAGCCCCGAATTTACTTTGACCTTTGTCAGAGCAGACACCGTTTTACAATGTATCAGTCCAGAAAAATTTCGCAGTCGTCTTCCACCTTCTTACAGGCCTTCCGCACTGTCTGCATAACCGCGCTGTCGTCCGCACCTTCTGCAAATTCCACCTTCATCTTCTGTGTCATAAAGCTGACAGTTACTTCCTGCACACCCTCTACCTTTCGGGCTGCCTCCTCCATTTTCAGCGCACAGTTTGCGCAATCCACCTCGATCTTATATGTTTTCTTCATGATGCTCCTCCTTTAACTTTTATTTTTTCATATGAACTATTGTTCATATGTTTATATTACCACATTTTTAGTTGTTGTCAATACCCAAAATAAAATTGGAGCCTTGACTACTGTCCGCCTTATCCAGTATGCTCAACCATCACTTTAGTAAAAAACAGTCTGCTCAAGCAACAATTTATTCCCTGTTTCATCTAAATCATTTATACTGTCATTGTGCCCGGCGACCGGCGGCACAGAAACCGTATAATGTCAGGAGGGAAAAAATGTTCAATACCATGAAAGTAGCCCAGAAAATCAGAGAAGCCAGAATCTCTCAGAATATGACACAAATGAATCTGGCAGACGCCATGGAAGTCAGTTATCAGGCTGTCTCCAACTGGGAGCGTGGCAATTCCATGCCGGATATCGCCAAGCTGGAACAACTGTGTCAGATCCTTCGGCTCAGTGTAGATGAGCTGCTGGGAACCGGCACCGCCGCAAACACCATAATCAGAGTACTCAATAAGGAGAAGTCTTCGGATGCAGGGAATGAGCCAATTGCCATGAATGATATTCAGGAAATCGCTCCCCTGCTTCCGCCCGACGATATGCGGCAGCTGATACATGATAATCTCCGGCAGCAGGAAGAGCACCAGATTGATTTTGCCGCATTGGCCAGACTGGCTCCGTTTCTTGACGAAAGTTATCTTGACAAACTTATTCAGGAAATACCTGTACGCAGCCTGAAGGAGCTGGCCTCCCTGGCTCCTTTTATAAGCGATAAAAGTCTGGATACTTTAATCCGAAGAGCCGATGCGGCATCTGACATGTCCGGCATTCTTGCTCTGGCTCCCTTTCTGGCGGATGACAGCCTGCGTTGGCTGGTCGGCAGATTCGCGGAGACAGGGAACCCTGAAATTGTCGGCCTTTATCCCTTCCTTCCCCAGGAAGATCTTCAGGAAATGGCAAAACACCTTATAAAATGAAATGATATCAAATCAGAAGGAGGATACCTTTCAAATCGATATCCTCCTCTCTCCGGTTAAATGAGAATATGCATCAGCTCCAAAGCATCAGCAGAATCCCTTTCCGCACAGATATTCATAACTCATTTTCATGGACGCAAAGGGATCATTCCGGCAGACATCCTGTTCCACCAGCGCCCATTTTGTTCCGGCCTCTTCACATGCTGCGATAATACCGTCCCAGTCAAGGTTCCCCTCGCCCACTTCCGCCATCTCTGTGGTATTATCCACATTCACCTTCAAATCCTTAAAGTGGACTGCCATTGCCCTGTGTCCCAGCTTTTTCAGGAAGGAAACCGGGTTCATTCCCCCTGCCTGAAGCCAATAGGTATCTGCAATAAAGCGAAAGGCATCCGCATCTGTTTCTTCTATCAGACGTTCCATGATATATTTGCCGTCCAGCTTCGCAAATTCAAATGCATGATTGTGATAGCCAAAGTACATGTCTGCCTGACGGAACTTTTCCGCAATTTTGTTCGATTCCTCAATAAAGCGACTCAGATTATCGCTGCTCTCTCTGGCCCAGCCTGGCATGGAACCCACACCGCAGAGATCGCAGCCCAGTGTCCTGTTATATTCCATAATCTCATCCGAATTTTTCTGAAAGTCGTCAAAGCTTCTGTGAGAAGTCACCACCTGCAGCTCATATTGGTCCAGCACTTTTCGCATCTGGGCTGCGCCCAGAGGTGTGCCGGAAATCTGGACAATCTGGTAGCCAATTTCCTTCACCTTTTCACAGGTTCTCTCAAAATCCGATATGGTTTTCGTATACTCTCTCAGAGTATAATACTGCGCACCGATTCTCTTATCCATAGCGGCCCCTTTCTCTGCCAATTTTAATAGGTCTTACTGTTATCCACAACCACCTGCGATTCCTTTTTCACGATGGTAGAGGTACGGATCTTCTCCTGCAGGAGTTCATAGAATCTCTCGTCGGGGAAATTTTTCACATCCACTGTTTCTCCGGTCCATGCGCTCAGGTGAATGGCGTTGGAAATGGTCAGACCCAGCAGGCCCTCCTCACCTCTGGCCAGGAGCTCCGTGCCCCGCAGTACCGCGGAGGCAAAATTATTCAGAATCCCCACATGCTGAGGGCCACCGGAAAAATCCGCCGGAATATTGCATTCCCAGCACTCAGGCCTGCCGAAGGGCACTGTGTTCGTTCTGTTGTGCTCCCTCTCCGATATCACATTTCTGTGAAACACAAGCCGGTTATTTTCCACTACCACCTTACCCATATCACAGGCGATTTCCAGCCGGTTGGTTCCCGGCGCTTCTCCGGTGGAAGTGATATACTCTCCCGTGGTGCCGTTGTCATACTCAAAGTAAGCCATCACATCGTCTTCCACTTCAATATTGTAATATTTTCCGAAGCTGGCTTTGGCAAATATTCTGTCCGGCATACCGAACATCCACTGCCACAGGTCCAGCTGATGGGGATTCTGGTTAATCAAAGCTCCGCCTCCCTCTGTCTTCCAGGCAGAGCGCCAGGTGCTGCTGTCATGATAAGCCTGCGGTCTGTACCAGTCGGTAATAATCCAGGTAATCCTCTTGATATGTCCAAGGTCCCCTCGGCGTATCATTTCCCGCAGCTTCTGATATACCGGGTTGGTTCTCTGGTTGTACATAATGCCGAACACTTTATCGCTTTTTGCGGCCGCGGCATTCATCTCTTTCACCTGTCCGGTATATACCCCTGCAGGCTTCTCCGTAATTACATGCAGTCCATGATTCAGCGCTTTTATTACCAGCGTCGGATGATCATAATGCGGAGTTGCAACAATCACCACATCACAAAGTCCGCTCTCATACAATTCTTCGGCTGACGCGAATACCGGCACCTGCGGATACAGCTGCCTGGCAGTCTCCTGCCTGGCCGGAGAGCTGTCGCAGATGGCTCCTATTTCCATCTCCGGCACCTTGCCATCCATTACATTTTTTACATGGCCTGTACCCATGTTGCCAAAGCCAATCACACCTAATTTCAGTTTTTCCATTTCTTTTCCTTTCCGCAACCCCTCCCGCCCTTTTCCTCCGGACAGGAACACCGCTTTTCATTTTTCCTGTTACTGTGAAAGCCTTCAAATTTGCCTTGCAGAAACCACGAAGCTTTTCGTGCTCTCTTGCACAAAATCCTAAGTAATCAGAAGGATCACTTTGACAGCCGTGGACCAAACCGCATTTCAGAGCACCCGTTCCAGAACACTTTCCAATGCACGATATGCCAGAGTAAAGGTTCCCTCTCCTCCCTGGGGCAAATCAGCCATTTTATCATCCAGCTCCAGATTTTCAAGTCCTGCAAAGCTGCCCAGATGAGGTTCAAGGCTTAAAAAGCCGTCATACCCGCCGGCAAAAAGCCTCTCCAGCACATATTCCACATTACCGTCTCCGCTTCCCGCAGGCACCACCCTGCCATCAGCCAGAAACGCATCCTTAATATGTACATAGGCAATGTGTTCTTTCAGCGCTTCGTAAGCTTTTCTTGTATCCTGGCCACACTGTACAAAATTTGCCGGGTCAAACACCGCACGGAAATGAGCACAGCCCAATTCTGTCATCAGATCCGCACATCTTTCCACCGTATCGCCATAAATGCCCTTCTCGTTTTCATGAAGCAGAATCACCCCCTGCTCTTTTGCACAGGCAATCATCCTGCGAAGACGTGTCAGTACCACTTCCCGTTCCTGCCCGCTCCAGTCCTCTCCACCCTGATGATAGAAGCTGAACATCCGAATATATTTTGCATCCAGCATCCCGGCAATCTCCACCACCCTTCTGAACTGGGCAAAATGCTCCTCGAAATCCCCCTCAAGATTCACCTTGCCAATAGGAGAGCCTATGGAAGAAACCCTGATTTCGTTGGCCGCCATTTTCTCCTTCAACGCAGTAACTTCGGCATCAGAAAGGTCGGCAATGCTTTTGCCGTCAATTCCTCTGGGCTCAAAATACTTGATATTCAGTTTCTTCAGCACTCGAAACTGAGTGTCAATGTCCTCTGCGATTTCATCCGAAAAACCGCTTATTTTTTCATAGTTCATGTCAATATCCCGCCTTTCCTGCATCTTGTATCCTTTTCCTGTGACAGTTCACTGTCCTGTCTGGACTATCTGCTTTCATAATCCTATCTTAGTACATCTTTTTTTCAAATAATATATTGTTTCTTGCGCAAAAGATTGCATTTCTTGCCCTGTTATCTTACAATATAACTATGGCCTGACTATTCTGCTCCGGCAGACAATTCCTGTTGAATTTTTCGGATGGAGGTACCTCATGGAATCCTGCTACACAATCGGCGAATCCTTTCATTCTGCTCCTACTAATGCATATTTTCAGCTCCATAACCACAATGATTACGAAATTCTCCTGTTTCTGGAGGGAGATGCCAGATATATTGTGGAGGATAATATATACTCTCTGGAACCAGGCGACCTGATCCTTATCCGTAAGCATGAGTTCCACCGCATCTACCATAACAGTCCTTCCCCTTATAAGCGTGTGATTCTGATGGTTTCTCCACTTTTTTTCCAGGAAAACGCCTGCGCCGAATATGAGGCGCAGTTTCTGACTGCTCCTACCGGCACAGGCCACAAAATTACCGCGGATACAGTCCGTTCCAGCGGTTTATATGACGCTTTTCAGAGGTATAAAAAGTACTCTGAAGATTATAAATTACCTTTTGAGATTCCTGTCCTGAAATCCATCATTACGGAAATTCTGTACCTGATAAATCAGGTCAGTCATTTCTCCTCCTCCGATTTTACAACCAATCCGGTGAAATCCATTATCCTGTATCTGAATGGCAATTATACCGGGGAAATCACACTGGACGCCCTCCAGGAAAAATTCTTCATTTCCAAATATCACCTTTGCAGAGAATTTCGCAAAGCCACCGGGCTCACGGTCCACGAGTATGTCCGCCGAAAGCGACTCACAAAGGTGCATGAGCTCCGTTCACAGGGACTGCGCATCGGTGATGCCGCTATGGAGGCAGGCTTCCGGGACTATTCTTCTTTCTACAGAGCTTTCCGGAAGGAATACGGAACGCCGCCCAAAAAAGATTTGACTTAATTCCTGCTTACCTGATGTCTGCAGTAGCGCATCCCTCCCAACCCCAACCCCAGAACAGCCGCGGTCAGGGCGATACCCGCCAGCAGCCCTTTTGCCTCGGGCGGCGCATCCAGGAACACTCCCGGAAAGGAAAACGGCATGGCATAGCAGATATAATGCAAAAACACATTCACCCTCCCCATGGGAAGCATATCCAGAACCACCCGCATAAGCGCAAAGGGTCCCGCATACACCAGCAGCGAGAGAATCAGCGAGGAAAACGTCTTTCTGCTCCCTGCAGACACAGCAAGCACCAGTATGCTCAATGTCACTGTCGAAAACCATCCGAGCAGATACAAAAGCAATATTGCTCTTCCCAACGGCATGAAGTCCTTTTCGAAATACAAGGCACTTCCCGCCAGAGAACTGCTTACTTTCAGGCTTTCCCCTCCGTAAACGATCAGATGTTCCAGGAAAACAATTCCGCACAACAGCCAGTAAAACAGTGACGCATATCCTGCCCCTGTAAGTATGCGAATCCACCAGATCCGGATACGTCCCTTCTCTGTGGCCAATATAATATCTGCCGTATGAAACGCATAATCCTCAGAAAATGTCGGGCACAGTGCTATGGCAATTGTCACACATGCCAGTATATAGGCAATTAAAAATCTATCCCAATATCCGCTCCCCCCGCTTCCGGCGTAACCGAACCAGTAATTTCCCTGCAGATACCTGCTCCCGGCCAAATCCTCCCGCAGTACAAATACAGTCTCTCCGTCTTCCCCCTGAACCTCGTCGCAGAACCATTTTGCCACAAACCTGTTACAGTAATTATCATTTCCGCCATTCGCCGCTGCCGCAGTCATCCCTTCCAGGGTTGTGGATCGGTTATTGTAGTTAACAGGCGGTCCGTACTTTTCCCAGATTGCACGCACTGTTCCCTCGGTCAACAGACCTGTAAATGCGGCTGTTATCTCCTTATCTCTGGCCACTGCCGCTTCTCCGTGATAGATTTTACCCCCATCAATTACGCCCTCTCCCCAGAGTGTATTACCCAGGCTGAAATATATCAGTGTCAAAGTTGTCACCACCATGGCGGCCAAAGCGGTTTTCCTTGAAATAATGCGGTATCGTTCTGTCTTAATCATGTTCTCCCTCCTCCCTGAAATAATACAGATACACATCCTCCAGATCCGGATCCGCCGGCACTGCCGTCTCCAGCGGTCGTGTGTCCGACACAATCCGCATTCTGACCCCCTGCTCCGTATTCCTCAGGTTACTCACGGAGAACCGCGCCTGATATTTTTCCGTATCCTCCGGGCACACACAACATTCCCACACCTTCCCTCGGGCCCTTTCCAGCATGTGTTCAATATTTCCCGTCGTCAGCAGCCTCCCGGCCTTCATCAGAAGGATTTCATCCGCTATATACTCCACATCTGATACAATATGCGTGGACAGGATAATAATTCTGTCTCTGGACAGGGAACTGATGATATTCCGAAATCGAATACGTTCCTTCGGGTCCAGCCCTGCCGTGGGTTCGTCCAGAATCAGAATCTCCGGATCATTTAAGAGTGCCTGTGCAATTCCCAGCCTTCGAATCATACCTCCGGAAAAAGTTTTTATCTTCCGCCTCTTATCTGATTCCAACCCTACCCTTTTCAGTAGTTCTTCCACCTTTTCCTCTGCCGTTCTTCTGGGTATGGCCTTTAATGCCGCCAGGTACAACAGAAATCGTTTTGCAGTAAACTCAGGATAATAGCCGAAATCCTGCGGCAGATATCCCAGAATTCTTCTGTATTCTGCTCCCAGCTTTCCCACCTCTGTGCCATCATACAGTATCCTGCCCTCCGTCGCCTCCAGAATCCCGCAGATTATACGTAAAAGTGTGGTTTTTCCAGAGCCATTAGCCCCCAGCAGTCCATATACACCCTTTACAAGATTCATCGAAACCCCGTTTACCGCTGCTCTGCCGCCGTATTTTTTCGTTACTCCCTCCAACGTCAGTTCCAACATAATGTTTCTCCTCTCCTGATTTTTCCGTATATCCGCCGCAGCTGCAGCAGGAAAAATGCCGTTCCTGCCGCCAAAGAAATCACCCACAGCCATAAAAATGCCTCCGTATATAGCCCGGATGGTGTCATCACAAATACACATACCACACTTCCAGTCAGGAAAAACAATATCAGCTGCCCATATCTTCCCCGGGTACTCCGAAATATTGTGACATACAGAAGGCAGCACCCGTTCGACAGCACAAAGGGTACCAGTATATACAGACATACCTGTACAAAAGGAACTGAGGTATTCTCCGAAATTCTAAACCCGCACAGAAGCAAAACCAGAATATCCGCTGTGCCGGCCAAAGTCATCCGAATGGTCCACATCTGAGGCAGATTGAAATAGCAGCTCTGTTCCAGCTCCGCCATTCCTCTGGAAAAATGTCTCCCCAAATCTCCGCAGGCAATTACCCCCATCCATGCAGCCGCTACGGAAATCCACTGCAGATAATCCTTCAGCGCCCCCTGCAGTGCCGAAGTTCTCCCCAACCATATCAGCAGAATCGTTACTACCCCTGCCTGCATTACCCAGAAGCTGCGAGAAATATACTGCAGCTCGATCAATGCAAGTTCCCGCCAGGAAGGAGTATAACGAATCCTTTTCCGTCGAATCAAGCCTTCCATTTGCGCCATGGCCTGCCTTTTTGCCGCGGCATCCGGCTGCAGTTGCCGCAGCTGCCCGCAGACAATCCCCATCGTTTTGAACTCTTCTCTTTCCTTTCTCAATCCAGAAAATCCTCCCTTCTCAGTAAATTCTGCAGTTTCTCCACTCCCTGTTTCACCCGGGACTTCACCGTTGAAACCGACACTCCTGTCATAGTTCCTATTTCATGGTACTTCAATTCATACAGATAATGCAGTAAAATAGCTTCTCTCTGTATTTCAGGCAGCTGTGCCAGAGCCTGCATCAATCTGTGG
Source organism: uncultured Acetatifactor sp. (assembly GCA_910588225.1). GTDB lineage: Bacteria > Bacillota > Clostridia > Lachnospirales > Lachnospiraceae > Acetatifactor. The sequence continues at coordinate 65,409 of CAJUQT010000013.1, read as the reverse complement.
TGAACATCCGCTTCTATCACCTGCCGTTCGGGACAGGATTGTTCCGACAGCTCCTGCTTCCACTCACATAAATCCTCCGCTGCCGGCTGCAGTTCCCCTTCTCTTCCAAGCTCTTCATTCATTGATCGGCTTCCGAAAAAGGACCTTTTGGATTCCCTCCCCTTTTCCTTCAGATAATTCCTGCACACATTCATAGCTATAGTCAGCAGATACCCTTTCAGGTTCCTGTCCCGGTATCCTTCCACATACCGGATAAACCGCAGAAAGGTTTCCTGCGTCAAATCATATGCCTCCTCCCGGCTGCCCGTCTGAAAGGCGCAGAAACGAAAGATATCGTCATAATATTTCTCGGCGATATCCTGAAGATATTTCTTATCTCCTTTCTGAATGGCATGTATCCAATGACGCTCTTCCACAGCCCCTCCTCTGTATCATTTTCACAGCAATTCAAGTCTGTCAAAATGTGCTTTCCTAATAATATAATCGTTTTCATCTAAAAAAGGTTTTAAAAAAGAATCCTGTTTCGCAACAATCTGCTGACAGGATTCTCTTCCTACAAAATATTCTGCCCGCCTATCCAGGCAGTAAAATGTACGGGATATCTCATTCCGAAACGACCCGTTCCGTATTCTGCCAATGCTCTGGCATCCACTGGGGCCATTGCTCCGTCAACAATTCCGAAGATGTCCTCTCCCTTCTATACTCAGCCAAATCTGATAAATAATGACAAACCCCAGCGGACCGCCGATAATTCCCCAGAGTCCAAACAGCTTAATTCCTGCATATATAGACAGTAAAATCGCAATGGGGGATACGCCCAGCTTCCTGCCAATTAATTTGGGTTCCAGAATCTCCCGTATAAAAATGCATGCTACGTATACCAGTATACAGATAATTGCTGTCATATAATTCCCGTAAAAAAACTGCTGTATGCCCAGAGGAACCAGCACAACTCCTGTTCCAATAAAGGGCAGCGCATCCAGAATTCCCGCCAGCAGTCCCCATAATATACCATACTGTATCCCGCTGACTCCCAATACTGCAGCTGCCAGCACGGCAATAATGCTCATAATAATAATCTGTGCCTTTATATAGGTAGCAATATATCGTATAATTCCACAGATAATCTCCAGATAGACATAGCACTCCTCCCTGTCCAGCAGCCGATTCATAATATCGTCATAATCCTTTGCAAGCAGCACGGTGGCAATCAGAAACGTAACCAGAAATCCTCCCACTGCGGCCACTGTCTTCACATAGGTCAGAGACTGAGAAAGCATCCCCGGCAGAAGTTCCAGCTGAAAATAATCCATTCCTTCCTGAATCCCTGTGAGAAGAAGTTCTTCCAGATACAGATTATCTATTCCCAAAGTCCTGCCCACCACATTGCAGATGTCATGAACAAAGTTGGACAATTCCATTTCCAGCGAATCCAGCCTGTTCAACAGTTCTGGGAGACTCCCTACAATCCAGGAAAAAAGGATCCATATCAGCGCCGCCAGAATTCCGCATGCCAGCAAAAGGAGAAAGATAGCGCCTATCTGTCGATGAATCTTGAGTTTCCTCTGCAATTTCTGCAGTAAAGGACCGAAAATTGTCACAAATAACATGGCCGTAAGAACCGGCGCCGTAAGCGGCGCAATAAATTTCAGGAAAAAATAAACTGCTCCCGATGTCAGGAGCAGTACGATCATTGTGTTCTCTCTGATTTTCTCTACCATAACCAATGCCTGCCATCCTTTTCTTTCTTCTATATAGTATGGTAGATTTTATTTCTGTTCATAACTGTGAAAAAAAGGAAAATACCTCTGCTCTTGGCTGCGTTTGTAAGCTCATTTTCTCTTTTGTAACAGGATGTCGGAATTCCAGGCTATAGGCACAGAGCGCCGTATTTCGGACATGATATCTTTTGGCGGCCTCTTCAGACTCTTTATTCCCATATTTTCTGTCTCCCACAATCGGAGTCCCCGAGTAAGCCATCTGTGCACGAATCTGATGAAAACGTCCCGTCTCAATTCTGATATCCGCCAGTGCCAATCCCTCACAGGTCTCCAGAATTTCATAGTATAGCACCGCCCTGCGTGCCCCAAAGCGGTTCCCTTCCTCCGAAGACTCCTCCACAATGACTGCTCTGCCGCCATTGTCCCGATATAATTTATTTATCAGTTTCCCTTTCCGTTCTGCCGGCTGTCCGCAAAGCACAGCATAATATCGTTTTGAAAAGGAACTCCCTTCCTGCTTTTGCAGCTGTCCGCTCAAAACAGCCGCAGCCTTCTCATTTTTTGCAAAAACCAACAGCCCTTCCACAGGCTGATCCAGGCGATGAATCGTCCCCAGATACGGGGCAGCCCCGCCGGAAAGCCCGGCCGGGGATGGATTCGCGCGGTACAGATAATTTTTCAACTCACTGACCACATCCGGCTCCCCCATTCGTGCCGTCTGCGTGGCCAGGCCGGCAGGCTTATACACCACTGCCACCCATTCGTCTTCATAGAGAACTTCCGTTTTCATCCTGATGCCCTTTCATTTTCAGCATGTGTCCATACTGTTTTCCGATTGCCGCCTCCTATCCCGCCAAAGGAAAAAGCAGAGATAAATCTTGAATAATTATTTTCTCAATCCCCTGGGATAATGATTTTTCATCATCCCTCCGGACAGCTTACCCCATCCCATGCCGAAATCATCCACACAGATCAGGTACCATCCCTTTTCGCCCTCTGCGGAAAAAGCCTGCCCTTTCAGATAATTCATTACCTCCGCACTGTCAGCCTTCATTTCCCATCTGTGCGCAGCCGCTTTCGGTACCAGCGCCAGTGCCAGCGCGTGAGAAGGCTCAAAACGATTTTTCTTCAGCTCACCCAGGTGCAGACCGGGGCGCAGTACCTTCAGTCTTTTCAGCGGCGGCATTTCCGCCGGAGCCAGATAGAGATTATCTCCAAACCGAATAATCTGCAGTTTTCCTTTCATCCCCACAGCCCTGCCCAAAGCTTCCGCAATGTCCACACCATCCCAATTCTGCTGGCGCTCCTTCTCTTCCTGTTCTTTCGATCTGTTTTCTTCTGGTGAAAAGAATACACCCGAGTCAATATTCTCAAAGCTTGAAAGCTTCAGATTCTCTCTGCAAAACAAACTTAAATCCTGTAATTCCTTCTCTTTCTCTTCTTTTCTTCTTGCCCGTGCACCTGCTTTGCTCCGTGCCGGCCTGCCGCCCCCTTCCTTCATACAGTTTGCCATACTGTATTTTTCTTCCGGACAGTTCCTTGTACCGCGCTCTTCCTCAAAACAGTCCGCCCCATGACAGATTTCCCCCGAAGCTGCCTCCGCCTTCTTCATAATGGCAGCAAAATGTCCCTCTCCGCTTATTCTCTGGGGCCACAGCCGCAGCGCATTTTCCATTCCCTCCATCGGCTCCTCTACCCATTCCGGCACACCGTCGGCTCCTGTCAGTCCCAGACGGTTCTTGTCCACCGGTAAAAGTGAGAATTCCCGATGCCTTCCCAGAAATCTGCTGACGCTTCCCTCATTTTCTTCCGGGGCAAAGGTGCAGGTAGAATACACAAGAATTCCTCCGGGCCGAAGCATCCTTGCGGCACAATCCAGGATTCCGTCCTGCCTGCGGGCGCACAGTTCCACATTCTCCTGGCTCCATTCCCCGCAGGCCTCTTCCTTTTTGCGAAACATCCCCTCGCCGGAACAGGGGGCATCCACCAGTATCCTGTCAAAATATTCCGGAAACGACTCCGCCAGATGCTCCGGCGGCTCATTGGTGACACAGGCATTACAGATCCCCATACGCTCTATATTCTCCGACAGAATCTTCGCCCTTGCAGAATGAATTTCATTACACAGCAGAAATCCGCTTCCTCTCATTTTTGCCGCAATCTGCGTACTTTTCCCTCCCGGTGCCGCACAGAGATCCAATATAAGCTCTCCTGGCTTCGCGTCCAGCAATTCAGCAGGCACCATAGCACTGGGTTCCTGAATATAATATATCCCTGCTTCATGAAGCGGATGCCTGCCTGGTTGGTCCGAGGAAGGGTAATAATAACCGTTCTCCGCCCATGACACTGGTGTCAGATGAGCAAAGCCTGTATCTTTCCCCTGCGCTGCCCCATACTTTTCCGCAGCACTTTGTCCGTCCAATCCTGTCTTTAACGGATTCAGGCGCAGCCCATGATGACTCTCCCTCTGAAAGGCTTCGAGAAAAGAAATATACTCCTCACCCAGCATTCGCCGCATTCTCTGCTGAAACACTTCCGGAAGCATCCCATGCCCCGATTCTGCATCCCCTTTTATCACTTCTGAGAGTCCCTCCAATATACTTAATTCACATTGCAAAATGTTCAGACTGCCTGCTCAAAAGCAGCCCGGCAGCTGTTTCCTATATATTACCAGATGATTCTCCCTTTGAAAACTGCTTTTTACAAATATCCCCGGGCCATTATCAGCCCGGGGATGCTTTTGCATAACGTTACTGTCTTTCGATTATACTTTGAACCGGTACCCAACTCCCCAGATTGTCTCAATATACTGCGGCTTTGCGGTATCTTTTTCTATCTTTTCCCGTATTTTCTTGATATGCACGGTAACGGTTGCGATATCTCCGATAGAATCCATATCCCAGATTTCCCGGAACAGCTCCTCCTTCGTATAAACATGATTGGGATTCTCTGCGAGAAACGTAAGCAGATCAAACTCCTTTGTAGTAAAAGTTCTTTCCTCACCATTCACGTAAACACGTCTTGCCGTCTTGTCAATACGGATTCCCCGGATTTCCACAATGTCGTTCTGTGGTTTCTGATTGGTACCAACCAACCGTTCATACCTGGCCATATGTGCCTTTACTCTTGCCACCAGCTCACTGGGACTGAAAGGCTTCGTCATGTAGTCATCCGCTCCCAGTCCCAGGCCTCTGATCTTATCAATATCGTCCTTTTTGGCAGAGACCATCAGAATAGGTATATTTTTATCCTCCCGAATCTTCCGGCAGACCTCAAACCCGTCCATCCCCGGAAGCATCAAATCCAGAATCACAAGATTATATTCCCCATTCAGCGCCATGGTCAGCCCTTCGTCTCCACTATTGCAGATATCCACCTGAAAATCGCTTAATTCCAGGTAATCCTTTTCCAAATCCGCAATCGCAACCTCATCTTCGATAATCAAAATCCTGCTCATATCAATGCTCCTGCCTTTCCCGTATCCCTCTCTGTTTTTGTAGTTGCCGTAACGCTTCGGTTATTGACTATATTACTGTCTGTTTTCTTTTTTCGCTAAGTTGTTACCTATTTTTCATCCTGCAGTTCTACATATTTTCTCAATACAAAATGCATGCAGGTACCTTCTCCTTCTCTGCTGGTAGCCCAGATGTATCCGCCGTGATCTTCTATAATCTTCCGTACAATGGATAAGCCGATACCGCTGCCGCCCTGAGCTGAATTTCTCGAAGCATCCGTACGGTAAAACCGTTCAAAAATCTTCGGCAGATCTTTTTGTGCAATCCCCTTGCCATTATCCTCGATTTCAATGCGTATGGAATCCGTTTCGTTCAGAATTCGAATATCGATTATTCCACGGGGCTTATCCAGATATTTTACACTGTTGCTGATAATGTTATTAATGACTTTCTTCATCTGTTCCGGATCCGCAATGACAATTGTGTCAGGCTGTGTGAGGTTGGAATAATTCAATTCAATATTCTTCTGTTCCAGATCCAGTCCCACTTCCTCCACACAGTCTCCAAAATAATCCGCCACATTGATTCGATGGAAATTATAGGGGATTCTGTTATTGTCAATACCGGAATAATAAGTCAGTTCATTGATCAGGCGCTCCATGTCATTTGCCTTATTATAGATGGTTTTAATATATTTATCCATCTTCTCCGGCGTATCTGCCACTCCGTCCATGATTCCCTCCACGTATCCCTTGATTGCCGTGATAGGTGTCTTCAAATCATGTGATATATTGCTGACCAGCTCCCTGTTCTGCTTTTCGCTCTCCCTGTTTTCTTCGTCATTCTCCTTCAGCCTCAGACGCATATCCTCATAATTGCGGTACAAATCCCCTATTTCACCTTTTGCGTCCGTCTCAAGCGCATACTCGAAATTGCCTTCCTTGATTTTTCTCATGGCCGCATTCAATTCATTAATAGGATTGAACACACCTCTGCGGATCCACCTGGTCAGCATCAAACCGGTGAAAATCAAAATGAGAAAAATCGCCACAAACATGTCCACCAGCAATTTCCTGGAAATCAACGAATTCACCTTTGTAACCACAAAAGCGCTTCCCCTGCTGCCATCAGGGAACAGGAAATCCACCTGTTTGACGAATTTGTCCAGATCGTCATAGTAAATACCTGGCTCTTCCGACAGATCCCGCTCCCCATAACCGGGCAGCCGGGGAAATATCACTTCCGCCGCTTCTTCGTTTCCCGCGTAATAAAGCGTATCCTCTTTTCTCACCATGATATAGGTCGTTCTGTGTGTAATTCCGGAATTCACTTCCTCCAGGTATTGCATATCCGCCAATCTGGAAGCATCTTCTTCAGCCTGATCCTTCAGACGTAAAAATGCCTGATCCGTGGCATCCACTATCTCCCGCATATTTTCCGTCATCGCAGTGTAATCCAATTCCACAGCAGGGAAACCCTGATGCACATTCATCAGATACAAACCGATTCCGCTGAATGCCAGTGCCGTCAACACCAGCGGCAAGACAATAATTATCACAAATGTGACCCGCAGCCGCGTTCTAAATTTCATTTCCGCACTCCCTGAATCATCTCCGCCAATATTCGGGCGCTTGACTTTGTTCTTTTTGAACATTATACCACATTCTCTCTTCCAATTTGTAAAATAAGAAAAATTTTATCATTAAAAAATCTTAAACTTCCAACTATTTACTTTTCCACGTTTTAGTTGTAGGATAAGAACGAATAGAATTACTATAAAGAAAGGATTTTATAATGAAAAAATTAAATGTTGCCGTTTTCTTTGGAGGCTGCTCCCCCGAATATAGTGTGTCACTCTCTTCCGCTTCCGGTGTCATTCTCAACCTTGACACGGAAAAATACAATCCCCTGATGATTGGTATTACAAGCAGCGGAAGCTGGTATTATTATACCGGCCCGGTGCAAAAACTGCTCAATGACACCTGGCACAATGATCAGGATTGTACCCCGGCGGTCTTATCTCCCAACCGTGGAGAAAATTGTCTGCTCTTGTTGGAGGATAAAAGCATTACGCGCATCCCGGTAGATATTGCATTCCCGGTTCTTCACGGCTGCAACGGAGAGGATGGGACCCTTCAGGGGATGTTGGAGCTGTGCGGTATTCCTCTGGCAGGCTGCGGCACGCTGGCCTCCGCCCTCAGCATGGATAAGGACAGAGCCCACAGGCTGGTCAGTCTCGCCGGAATCCCCGTTCCCAGACATATGGTGCTGGAACCCGATACGTCCTTTGAACAGGCATCAGCCTTTGCGGAAGAGATTGGATATCCTCTTTACGTCAAGCCGGTGAAGGCCGGTTCCTCTTACGGCGTCACTAAGGTCCCAGCCAAAGAACATCTGGCCGCTGCAGTTTCTCTGGCATTCCAGTACGACAGTCAGGTGCTTCTGGAGAAAAATATCGAAGGGTTTGAAGTGGGATGCGCCGTATTGGGCAACGGAAATCCAATTACCGGCGAAGTGGATGAAATCGAACTTTCCGGCGGTTTCTTTGATTTTACGGAAAAATATACTCTGAAAACCTCCAGTATTCATGTGCCGGCCAGGATCAGCAGCACCAAAGCAGAGGAAATCAAAGAAACGGCAAAATCCATTTACCGTATTCTGGGATGCAGCGGTTTTGCCAGAGTAGACATGTTTCTCACTCCTGAAGGCCAGGTACTGTTCAATGAGGTAAATACCATCCCCGGATTCACGGAACACAGCCGCTATCCCGGCATGATGAAGGCCGCAGGATATTCTTTCCGCCAGGTTCTTGATCGAATTTTGGAATTAGCACTTGAGCAAAAGGGCGAAAACGTGTAATATAGAATAATAGATATCAATCAGAAATACAAAATAAATGTCTGCTGCTGCAGGCAGGAGGGTATAAATATGCATACCAGACAGAATTACGGCGGTCTTGACAGATTTCGGGTAGTGGCTGCTCTGCTTGTCATTGCAATTCACACCTCTCCTCTGGCTTCTATAAACGAGGGAATGGATTTCTTTCTGACACGAATCCTTGCCAGAACCGCCGTTCCCTTTTTCTTCATGGTAACCGGTCAGTTTGTAGCTGCTGATTTTATGTCGGCTGCTGATAAGAATCCGGCAGGTCTGAAAAAATATTTAAGAAAAATGCTTCTGCTGTACGGTTTCTGTATTTTATTGTATCTGCCAATCGGTATTTACGCAGGTCATTATACGAAGCTCACCTTTGGAGGTTTGTTTCGTATGCTTATTTTTGACGGTACATTCTACCACTTATGGTACTTCCCTGCCTGCATACTGGGTATGATCGTCGTTTATGTGATGAGCCTTTTCCTGAATCTGCGCCGAGCCACCGCCGTATCTGCAGTCCTGTATATTATTGGTCTGTTGGGCGACAGTTACTTCGGCCTTATCGAGAAAGTTCCCGCGCTGAAGGCAGTGTACGATTTTGGTTTCCACCTCTGGTCCCATACACGCAACGGCCTCTTTCTTGCACCACTGTTTCTGCTGCTGGGTGTATGGATGTCTCTGCGGAATGAAAAAGGGTCCACAACACGAAATTCAACAGAGCCGGAGGAAAATCCCGAACAGACAGATAAACCTTCCCAACACACAGACGGACAAATGGTGGTTCGCCTTTATTGCGTTGGCCTTTTAGTTTCTTTTATCCTTATGACAGCGGAAGCCTTTACGTTGCGCCATTTTCAATTGCAGCGTCACGACAGCATGTATCTGACCCTGGTTCCGGTGATGATATTTCTGTATCTGTGTCTCAACAGTACTCCCTGGGCATCTGTCAGGGCATTTCGAACTGCTTCCGCCTGGATTTATATCCTTCACCCGGCGATCATTGTAGCAGTCCGCGGATTGGCCAAATTATTACACTTGACAACTCAGCTTGTTGATAACAGTATTGTCCACTATCTTGTGGTGGCACAGGTGTCAGTGGTTGCCAGTCTCCTGGTTCTCTATCTGCAGAGATGTGTTCTGCCTCGTCTTCTTCCTATATTGGGGCAGGCCTGGAATTCTTTCCTGCAGAAACGAAGAAGCACATTAAAAACAGTAAGTACTTCCGAGCTTCAGAAAACAGGAGACACAAATGTCTCCCCTCTTTCTGATACGGATTTAAATGAGAAAGGAATTTCAGATTTGCACAAAGCTTTACAGGAAGACACAAAAACAGAAAATCCTGTATTACAGGAAATTCAGGCCGATGGAAGCAATGAAATGACAGCGGCAGCCATGGAAGAAATCAGTACATTGCCAACAGCAGCTGATGAATCAGCCGACAGAAGCAAATCCTATGCTGACGAATCTGCTTGCCTGCCAGAACTCGACGATGAGGAAATTGACAGCCTCAGAGAACCTGACGATGGTGAAATTGCCCGGCTCAGAGAAGCAGACGACATTACTTTTCAGGAATCAGAACTCTCAATGAAAGAGACTTTACCAGAAGAAAATGACACCGAAGAATATACATTATCAGAAAAAGAAGCAGCTTTTGAACTGTCTGATATAGAAAATGACGAACAATATTCCTGGCAGGAGCCTGAGAATCCGGCAGATACACAGGAGCTGGAAGCAGCGAGCAGAAAGCCTGTTGATCTGCGGAGTATAACATTGCCGAATATCCGCGGTACATCACGGGTAATGGCCCAGAGGACACAATCCAGAAAACCTGCGGCACCACACATATTTTCAAAGCAAAAAACTGCAGATCCCTATGAAAGCCAGGGGGAATTCCGCGCCTGGATAGAAGTGGACAGCAGCGCACTGGAGCACAATGTATCATTCCTCCGTTCACGGCTTCCCGACAGCTGCAGACTGATGCCCGCAATAAAAGCCGATGCTTATGGCCACGGTGCCGTGCTCATCGCCCGGCAGCTGAACAAATTGAATGTGACATCATTTTGTGTTGCCTGTCTGTCAGAAGGAATCACACTGCGAAAAGCCGGCGTCAAGGGCAAAATCCTGATACTGGGCTATACACCTCCGGATGATTTCCCGCTTCTCAGCCGCTATCTGCTGACCCAGGCCGTCATTGATTATCATTATGCCCGGCTGCTGAGCAGTTTTGGAAAACCTCTGCATGTCCATCTTGCTATTGATACCGGCATGCATCGGCTTGGAATTCGATGCGAAAACCTGGAAGAAATCGCGTCTGCCTTTAAAATGGAGAATCTGGTTATCGACGGAATGTTTACTCACCTGTCAGTGAGCGATTCTCTCCGCCCAGAAGACAGAGCATTTACAGAAAGCCAGATAACAGCCTTTTATCAGGTAGTAAATTATTTAAAAGAAAAAGAATATCCCTGCCGAGGTCTCCATCTCCTGGCCAGCTATGGTATTTTAAATCTGCTGCAGAAGAAGGAAAAACAGTCCAGACGCGCACATCGTTCCGCCAGCAGAAATGTCTGGAGCAAAGCGGCGCTTGCAGCGGACTATGTACGGCCTGGCATTGCCCTGTATGGCCTTTTAAGCACAGAAGACGATACCAACCTCTGGCGCGGTGCGTTGCGTCCGGTTCTGTCGCTGAAAGCACGTGTCATTTCTATCAGAACACTTTATACCGGGGAGGCTGCCGGTTACGGAACCGCATTTACAGCCAAATATGATATGCGTATTGCCACGCTTTCTATTGGTTACGCGGACGGGCTGCCCAGAGAATTGTCTTACGGAATCGGCAGTGTCCTTATCAATGGCTGCATGGCCCCCATTATCGGCAGAATCTGCATGGACCAAACCATTGTGGATGTGAGCAATATTCCGCGTGTCCAGGCCGGAAATGTCGCCATTATCATCGGAAAATCCGGTGCGCTGGAAATTACAGCTGATCATGTGGCCGAACAGTGCGGAACAATCACAAATGAAATATTAAGCCGTCTTGGTTCCAGACTGAACAGAATTTTGAAATAATATTTTTTTCATATTTTTCAGAAAAATTTTTGTTTATATATGGTTGACTTTCAACTAAAAACCTATATAATAGGTGTCGGGAATAAATGCATGTCCCTCTCGCAAAGACGACAGCAGATTTGCATATCCCGACAGCTTACATAGCAACAATAATAATATAGAAAAAGGAGATAAAACTATGAAGTATGTATGTCAAGTATGTGGTTATGTTCACGAGGGTGATGCCGCCCCTTCCGAATGCCCTATCTGCCATGCGCCTGCTGAAAAGTTCACTGCTCAGTCCGCTGACAGAACCTGGGCTGCAGAACATGTGGTAGGTGTTGCTCAGGGTGTTCCTGAAGATATTGTCAAGGATCTGCGTGCAAACTTTGAAGGTGAGTGCTCAGAGGTTGGTATGTATCTGGCTATGGCAAGAGTTGCCCACAGAGAAGGATATCCTGAAATCGGTCTGTATTGGGAGAAAGCCGCTTACGAAGAGGCGGAGCATGCCGCTAAGTTTGCCGAGCTCCTGGGTGAAGTTGTGACCGATTCTACCAAGAAGAATCTGGAGATGAGAGTTGATGCCGAGAACGGCGCTACTGCCGGTAAGTTTGACCTTGCAAAACGCGCAAAGGCTGCTAATCTTGACGCAATTCATGATACCGTGCATGAGATGGCCCGCGACGAGGCAAGGCATGGCAAGGCATTTGAAGGACTTCTCAAGAGATACTTCAGTTAAGAACAAGTGTTTTCCATATTTCGAATGTCAATTAAAAATTATTTAGCTTAAAGCAAACACTAAGTTTGAGCTTTGGGAAAGGAGAATTTACTATGAAAAAATATTTTTGCAATCCCTGCGGATATACCTATGATCCTGAAAAAGGTGATCCTGAACATGGCATCGCTCCTGGTACTGCTTTCGAGGATCTGCCGGATGATTGGTGCTGCCCGCTCTGCGGCGTAAATAAGAGCATGTTCCAGCCCTGCATCGACAATTATAATTAAGAGACAGAGACGGAACGATATCACAGCAATGAGGTCACGGCCAACTGCTGTTTATAATGCAAAAAAGGGCGGGCATGTAATGTGTCCGTCCTTTTTATCTCAAAACAGGGGCTCATATTTTTTAAAAAAATCATAATAGGCGCGAATACCGCTCAACTCCGTCCATCGCTTTACATCAACCACTTCCTCGTCCATATCGTATATCTTCGCTCCCTGCATGGCCAGCAAAAATGGTGAATGTGTGGATATGATAAACTGACACCCAAAAAAGCGAACAGAATCCTCCAGAAACTTCATCAGCTCCAGCTGACGCTGTGGTGACAGACTGTTCTCCGGCTCATCCAGAAGATACAGTCCGTTTTCCTGGATTTTCTCTGTGAAATACAGAAAGGCGCTTTCCCCATTGGAATGTTCCCGCACATTATCCGCCAGATTCTTTCTGACATACTTTGACTGTGTTTTACTGCGCGCCATACATACCTTCTTCAGCTGTTCATAATCATCCAGTGACTTCATCTGAAAATGGGCATATTTGTTCTCCAGGTATTCCTTGAACAGTTCTTCCCTTTTCTGGTCTATTCCTTCATTGAGTTCTCTCAGATTCAATATAAAGTCAAAGACATCATCGCTTGTAACGATTCTGCTTATCTTCGGAATCTTCTCCTGCACCTCAAAGTCACACATTCTGGTATAATCCTCAAAAAAGTTAGATCGATTAAAGGCAGTATCCCTCTCCAGCTTCAGCTTCTCGGCAATTACATTGAGCGCCGTAGTCTTGCCGGAGCCGTTTCCCCCATACAATATAGTGATGGGTTCAAAATCCAGCATCCGCAGACCATGTCTGGACAATATCTGAAAGGGATAGACCGTATCATAGCATGTCCTCTTCAATGCCATAATAAAGCTGTATTCCTGCTCGATATCCGGAAAAGAAAAATGTGACAGGTAAATCATTTCATCAGTCCTTTCAATTCCTCCAGCAGTTCCAGATCCGACTGCTGCACCTCAATATTGGCCGTGAGAGGTTTCTCCCCCGGCCGTGTCACCGTCATCTCAATCACGGTGCCTTCTTCGATTTTTCTTGAAAGTACTGCGTTCAGAAATGCTTCAAACTTTGGGTGATTATTACTAAACTGACTCTTTGCACTCATCAGCTTCATGATAGACGCAGGATTCATTCTTTTTCTCCCTTTTGTGATGACATCTGTCATTTTATCGTTATTTCAATATTTTTTCTGTTTCCAGGCTTCCAGATTCATTGAACGATTCCATGCTATTCGGTTTCAGCCACAGGCGATATCTTTATGAATTCCCAGACACCGGCGTTTTAAGCTCTGCTGAGGATTCCAGCAGCAGATTTCCTCGAATCTCAATCACCGGGCCGCCAGTCCCTTCGATATATTCCCTGGTGATAGTGACTCTGCCGATGTTATCATCTTTCGGAATCTCATACATGATATCCAGCATAAATTCCTCTATAATAGAACGCAGTGCTCTGGCCCCCGTCTCTCTCTTCATAGCCTTGTCAGCAATGGCTTCCAGGGCCTCGTCAGCAAATTCCAGCCTTACCTCGTCCAACTCCAGCAGCTTCTGATATTGCTTCAGAATCGCATTTTTCGGCTCCTTCAGAATCTTCACCATCATCTCTGTATTCAGCCCTTCCAATGTGCAGAGAATGGGCAGACGACCGATAAATTCAGGTATCATCCCAAATTTCCGGATGTCCTCCACCGTCACCTTGGCCAGGATATTTTTATCCTTGTCATATTTATCCTTCAGTTCAGAGTTAAACCCGATGGAAGCCGTCTTGCTGAGTCGTTCTTTGATGATCTCATCCAGGTCCGGAAAAGCACCTCCGCAGATAAACAAGATATTCCGTGTGTTCACCGTGGCCAGCGGCACCATGGCATTCTTGCTGTTGGCTCCCACAGGCACCTCCACCTCGGCTCCCTCCAGGAGCTTCAGCATCCCCTGCTGCACGCTCTCCCCGCTGACATCCCGGGTATTGGTAGTCTTCTTCTTTGCAATCTTATCAATCTCATCTATAAAGATAATGCCTCTTTCCGCTTTTTCCACATCATTGTCTGCCGCGGCCAGCAGCTTGGACACTACCGACTCAATATCGTCGCCGATGTAACCTGCCTCCGTCAGAGAAGTGGCATCCGCAATGGCAAGGGGTACATCCAGGAGTCTGGCAAGTGTCTTAACCAGATAGGTTTTGCCGCAGCCGGTGGGACCTATCATCAGTATATTGGATTTCTCTATCTCAATATTGTCCATAGTACCGGTGGCCACTCTCTTATAATGGTTGTAAACCGCCACAGAAATCACTTTTTTGGCATGGTCCTGACCCACCACATATTCATCCAGACTGGCTTTAATCTTATGGGGAGCAGGAATATTCCGGATATTCAATACCGGCTGCTCACTCTCCTGCTTCTTTTTCTTCTTCAGCTTCTGCTTGTTGGGAATCCCCCCGTCTCCCCGCAGATCCGCCAGATTGACAAAGCTGATATTGGGAAAGCCGCCCTGCTTTGTCAGCTGATCCAGCTCATTTTGAAGCTGCGGATTGTTCAGCATTCCCTGATAATCAAACTGGCTGACTGTCTCCATGGTCTTATGCATGCAGTCATTGCAGATACAGATATTATTGGGCAGCTTAAACATCTTGCCTGCCTTGCTCTCCGGCCTGCGGCAGATAAAGCAGACGTCTTCATATTCACTGTTTTCGCTTTTCCCCGCATTTTTTGTTGTGGAAGCATCAAAATGTCCCTCTGTCAGATCTGCCTTCTTCTCTTCAGCCGCCGGCTTCTCCTCACCCGGCCCCTTCTCTGTGGCAGTCACCTCTGTTCCATCCTCGGCCGCTGTCTGATTCTTTACTTCCGTTTCTTCCTTTTCCTCATATATCTCTGACACGATTACGTTTCCTCATTTCCCTGTATCCGACATTATGCTATCGGACTCAGCAATTGCACTTTCATATAGTTTCTGTCCTACTAAGTATACTTGAAAGTACCTGCCAACACAAGTGAACTTTTTATAAAGCAAGGCCTGTTATTGTCCGCTCAGCCCTTCCACTGCAGCCGGTGCAGCTCACCCTCCTGCTGCATCCCTCCAAAACCGTTCTGACGCAGCGCTTCATACAATACAACTGCCACGGAATTGGACAGATTCAGGGACCGAATGGCCGGAAGCATGGGAATCCGGATACAGTTCTCCACATGCTCCACCAGAATTTCCTCCGGAATTCCGGCACTTTCTCTCCCGAACATGAGATAATCATCTGATCCGTACACAGCCTCTGTATAAGCATACTTTGCTTTCGTAGTTGCCATCCAGATTTTCACGCCTGGATGAAGCTTTTGAAATTCCTCAAAGTTCGTATACCTGTATACTTCCAGCTGATGCCAGTAGTCCATTCCTGCCCGCCTGATGGACTTCTCATCCAGTCGAAATCCCAAAGGTTCAATCAAATGCAGGGGCGTGCCTGTAGCCACACAGGTACGCCCGATATTTCCCGTATTCCCCGGTATCTCCGGTTGATGTAAAATGATATGCACATCTTCCTCCGTCAATACGCCTCAAAGCTGTTCAGAATTGTCTGAGCACCCTCTTCGTCTCCGTCTCCATAAGTGATGATAATGATAATCGCCCGGTTATTCTTAACCCGCACATAATAATCCTGATAAAGAGAAGCGCCACCGCTCTCTCCCTTAACTTTTGCAGTGCAGAAATTTTCTCCTCCAATCTCCGTCTCATTGCCATCATTCTCCAAGATGGTATATACCGGCTCCTTCAGAGCCTCAAGCTGTGTCATGGCGGCCTTCATATAATCCGCAGACGACATGTTTTTCATCATCAGTTTTTCCACGGTCACCACCACATTCGTTTCTCCCCCGGGACTCATACACATCATCTCATACAGAGACACCATTTCCGCATATTCAGCCTGAAGTTCGGTATAATTTTTCGAAAGCAATTCTTTACCCAGCCCCATTGCCGTGTTCAGGCCTTCCTCGTTCAGCATGTAAAGGCCTTCCGGAGCTGTAAAGCGCAGTTCCCAGAATTCACTTTCCCAGCCGGTATCCGTATTGGTTCCTCTGGTATAATCGTCTGTCTCTTCCGATTCATCAGTTCCGCTGTCCTGCCCGGAACCTTCTTCCTGTCCCTGTTGTTCCTGCCCGCTCTCTTCCTTCTGTCCGCCTTCCGAATTGCCTGCTCCAAAATCATAAGAGCATGCGGACAACACTGTCATTGTAGCAATCAATATCACCAAAATCTTTTTCTTCATCTTTTTCCTCCTACTCAGGCGTTTAACCGCTGTCTTTTATCCTTTCTTCTCTTCTCTCAGCTTTGATACAAAATGTTTCATTCTCTGCATTGCAGTCCTGAGATTTTCCAGCGAAGAAGCGTATGATATCCTGAGATACCCCTCTCCGCAGTCGCCGAATGCCGTTCCGGGTACTACCGCGACTCTCTCTTCCTTCAGAAACCGCATGGCAAAATCCTCACTGGTCAGACCAAATTCCTTAATACAGGGAAATATGTAAAATGCCCCGTATGGTTCAAAACACTCCAGTCCCATCTCTCTGAATGCATGCAGCAGATACCGCCTTCTCTGGTTATAGGCAGTGCACATCTCCGTCACATCCTCGTCACCGTTTTTCAGGGCCTCGATAGCCGCATACTGGCTGGTGGTAGGCGCACACATGATGGCAAACTGATGAATCTTAATCATCTGTTCAATGATGAGCTCCGGACCACAGGCATATCCCAGCCGCCAGCCGGTCATGGCAAAGGCTTTGGAAAAACCGTTAATCAATATAGTGCGTTCCTGCATCCCGGGCAGTTGTGCAATGGACACATGCTTCTCCTTATAACTAAGCTCAGAGTAAATTTCATCTGACATGACATAAATGTCGTGTTTTAATATCACCTCGGCAATGGCCTCCAGATCTTTTCTCTCCATTATGGCTCCGGTGGGATTGTTGGGAAAAGGCAGCACCAGAATCTTCGTCCTGTCTGTAACGGCTTCTTCCAGTTCCCTGGCTGTCAGACGAAATTCGTTTTCCGCCTTCAGATTGATAATCACCGGTTTCGCTCCGGCCATCACCGCGCAGGGTTCATAAGAGACAAAACTTGGCTGGGGAATCAGCACCTCATCTCCGGGATTAATCATGGCACGAAATCCTATGTCAATAGCCTCAGAACCGCCCACCGTGACCAGAATTTCCTTAAGCGGGTGTTCATAGCGAATTCCCTGTTTTCTGTAAATATAATTGCTGATTTCCTCACGCAGTTCCTTGAGACCCGCATTAGAGGTATAAAACGTCTTTCCCTTCTCCAGGGAATAAATACCCTCATCTCTGATATGCCAGGGGGTATCAAAATCAGGCTCACCCACTCCCAGGGAAATAGTGTCCTTCATCTCCTGAGCAATATCAAAAAATTTACGAATTCCCGACGGCCTGATTTCCACAATCTTTTCTGCTAATGGATTCCTCATGGGGTAATCATCTCCCTTTCATCTTCTTTTTTTCTGGCCAGCACAGTACCGTGGTCCTTATATTTCTTCAGGATGAAATGGGTCGCGGCGCTGAGTACGGAATCCAGAGTGGAGAGCTTATCCGACACGAAAGCAGATACTTCCCGCAACGTCTTTCCTTCCAGTATCACCATCAAATCATAACCGCCTGAAATCAGATACACGCTCTGAACTTCGGGATATTGATAAATGCGTTCTGCTATACTGTCAAATCCCTGCCCTCTCTGGGGCGTCACCCGCACCTCAATCAGCGCAGTTACTTTTTCTTTTGAAGTTTTTTCCCAGTCTATCAGAGTATGATATCCGCAGATAATCCCCTCCGCCTCCATATCGGCCAGTTCGTTTGCCACCGCCGCCTCTTCCACTCCGAGAAGGATTGCCAGTTCTTTGATGTCAATCCGACTGTTCCTTTCAATTATCGTCAATAATGCCTCTCTCATTTTATTCTCCTCTCTTTTTTGTATTTCTGATTTCTCCTGAACCGAACAAATCTGTCAGGCTTAAAATGCTGTCACAACTCTGTGACCTGTCTGAAAAGCGGCAGCATACTGTCACTTTTCGGTCTGTCCAGATATCGGATTTCTTCTCCGTTCAGCAGAATTCTGTCATTGCTGTCCGTAATTTTTCCCACTGTAACCGCCGGAACATCAGCCATCTCCAGCGCTGCCGTCAGCCCCGGCCCGTCAGAAGATATCATAATCAAACAGCCGCCTGACAGAAGTTCATAGGGATTCGCACCACAGCATTCACACACCTCCACGGTCTCCTGACGAAGCGGCAGCCTCCGCATATCCACTGTCAGTCCCACACCGGCTCTCTCGGCCAGCTCCCAGAGTGCTCCGAATATGCCGCCTTCCGAGACGTCGTGCATGAGTGTTGCTCCCTGCTTTACGGCAACCTTAGCCTCGGTCACAATGGATAAATATCGCCCGAAATGTTCTGCTTCATCCACAAACCAGGCAGGATACCGCCGCAGAAGCTTCTCCCGGTGTCTGCCCGCGAGATATGCCGTTCCTTCCAGTCCAATCCATTTGCTGATTACAATATCCTGCCCCGGCCTGACCTCTCCGGGAATTGCAGGCTCTTCCCACTTTCTGCCAATCCCCGTCACCGTTGCCACCGGCAGACTTACCGCCTTCGTAATTCTGGTCTGGCCGCCGGCTATCTGCAAAGATAACTCCCTGCACTTTTCTTCCGCCTCCGTCATCAGCGTTCTCAGTTCAGATTCCTCCGACACCTCCGGCATCATCAAGCTGATCAGTACAGCCGCTGCGCTCCCGCCTCCCGCCGCGAGATTGTTGACACATTTCTGTATCAATGCGGCCATTGTCATAAAGGTTCCCGGAATGTCCACCTTGCAGCCCGGCGCTCCGCCCGGGATAAGAACTGCTTCCTGCACGCAGGATACAATTTCACCCTCCCCGGGAAATGAGAAAGTGGCGCAGTCCACCCCTATCCCCGCGCCACACAATACTTCTCTTCTCTTCGTTTTTATCTGTCGTAAAACAGAACGTTTCAGGACATTTTCCGACACTTTTCCTGTCTTCATCTCATCCCTCCGCGCCGAAACACATTTTTCAATTATTCATCTCCTATTTCCGGGCTTTCCACAGGAGCCTGGGCCTGAGCGATCAGAATGGCAATTACATTCTTCACATGATCCACACTGCCTGTACCGATTGCAGCCATGATTTCTTCGTATGCCGCCGGGTCTGCAGTGGCCGTTCCCACAGTGGCACTCCTGGGCACCATTTTATAGCTGCTGCTGTTCACCTGTGTGCGGCTGACTTCCTTTCCGCCTTCCAGCACAACCTTCCACAACTCTGCTTTATAGCCCACGTGAGCGCTGTCATACACGATATATCCGATTGGCTGCCCGGGATCCGGATATATAATATCCGCAGGCGGCTGATTCACCTCCAGGACTTTGCTCTCATAGCGCACCTCCCGGTCGGAAGCCCTCGTCTCCTTACCATAAATGGTAAATGTAATATGTTTGTTGGAA
The DNA here is from genome assembly GCA_910588225.1 of uncultured Acetatifactor sp. Lineage (GTDB taxonomy): Bacteria > Bacillota > Clostridia > Lachnospirales > Lachnospiraceae > Acetatifactor. Next base: position 45,759 of record CAJUQT010000013.1, on the reverse strand, counting down.
GTAGAGCCTTCAATATATACAGGATACTCCAGATTATTGACAAATTTGAAGTCCTTTAACCCTTCTGCTATGGCCGCATCCGCGGAAGGCTCCACATAAGTTACAATCATGGAATGATTAAAGCGTTCCGTCACCTCCAGCTCCGCCAGCAGTACCGCATTGTAAAGCGTTGTGGATACCTGGCAGATACCTCCGCCCAGACTGTCCACAACCTTGCCGTTCATATAGGAACCCGCCATGTAATAGCCGTTAGCCTTGGTAAAAGGGGCCACACACTCATATGCGGAGAACTCGTCTCCGGGATACAGCAAAGTACCGTTGATCAGATTCGCGCCGTTAGACACATTCTGGCTTCTGTTGGATCCGGAAGAAGCATAGGATGTAGTAAATGTCCCCAGAACATCCTTTACCTGCGCCAGTTCTTCCGCCTTTCCCCTGGGCTCCGTCACATCCACATCCAACGCTATCGTGCATGCAGTATGATCCCACTCCTCCGTCAGAAACTTATTTACTTTGTCAATGGAAGTCTCCACATCCAGGGTATAGCCGGTCTTGCCCTCCACTACCTGAAATTCGCCATTCTCCCTGGTCAGCGTGGCATCCATCGCCTGTACGTCGTACTGAACGCATTTTTCCAGGAGAATATCACTGATCATCTGCAAATTAAACGAAAGCTGAATCGGATAAACCAGGTTATCATGCTCCAGATCCTTCAGCGTCTTATATCGTTCAATCACATTTCCCCTGGTTCCCACTTCCAGCGCTTCGGATACCAGCTCCGGATTCGCCCAGGTAATACCCAGATCGCCTGCCGTCACCGCCACTTCCGTGTCCCCGGAAGCCAGCAGCGTAATCTCCGTCTCTTTCAGCTCTTCCACATAATCTGTAACCGCCTGCCTCGCTTCTGCTTCGCTCATACCGGACAAATCAATATCGCCTGCAAAGATTCCCTTCTTGACAACAGCGCTTTCCTGTGCCTTCACCGTCACCCCAATCATCAGAACACATACAAACACTGCTGTTGGAAAACAAACTTTTTTTATCCATTTTTTGACTTTATTTTTCATTTTCTGTCACTTCCCATTCCGTAACCGGCCGGCTGCCTGTCACTTTTATACTCTTTTAACTCTTTAAGTATCTTTCATTCCTGCCACTCAAAGTATTGAATTAATAAACTAAATATGATAGAGTGGGAATGAGCATGGCAAGCACCAGCAAAATCACAATAACTGCAGACACCCTCTGTTTTGTTTTTTTATTATTCATGTTAAACATGGCATACTCCTGTTTCCCTCTTCTGCCGCAGTTCACTCCCGGAGCAGCGGCAGGCACTGTCAATTGGAAATTACTGTTCACCCAATGGACAATAACAACTTTAGCTTATGAAAGGAATTATATATGAATTTAGGATTTTTGGCAAGCTTTATTACCTTTTCCGTACTGATTTCCTACAATGTGAAAAAGCAGGCAAAAAAGAACCGCAACAGTGAAAAAGACTTCTGGGCCAGGGAATCCCAGGCTAATTCCGTCCGCCGCAAGCCCCTGGATAATCTGAATTACATTACCATACCCCTTGAAAAATTTCCCACCCATTTAATGAATGAAAATGCCGATGTCATGGAGTGTATCGGCATTGTGGAATCCCTCACTTCCCGGAAAACCGTAAATCTCACCGGCTGGTCCAACACTGACCTGAAGCTGGAGTACGGCACGGCCAATATCACCCTGCTATCCGAATATGACCAGAATTACACTCTGCTGGTTCGCACTCTGCAGAAATGGGCTGATCTGCTGCTGGAATCCGGTTATGATAAGGAGGCCTCTGTCCTCCTGGACTTTGCCGTCAGCACCAATACGGATATCAGCCGTACCTATTATCAGCTGGCAGATTACTGGATTTCTCAAGGTGAAAGCTTTCGGATTGAACGTCTGATACGGACTGCCGAAGGCCTTCGAACCGCCGGCAAGGATTCTATCATACGACACCTGAGGCAAAAACTGAAGCAGCACGAAAATCAGTTTCCCTGACTACAATCCACAAGTATGAGTATATTTTATGCTTCAAAACATAAGAACAGAACCGGACAATCAGCCCGGTTCTGTTTCTGTTTCACCGGTTTTTATTCGCATCCTCAATACCCGCGATATCCATGGTGCGTATGATTCCGGCTGCAGTGATCGTCATGGTCATAATCAAATTCCAGGATGCTTCCGTCCATAGCATTTATACAGTATTCAAACTCTTCACATTCTTTCTGAAATTCGATTTCATATTCCGCACGACCGTCATCCCAGTCCAGATCCGCTTTGGTCAACACCACTTCCTCCAGCCCAAATCCGGCGTCCCCCACCGCTATTTCTTTCGCTCTTTCCAAACCTATATATCCATCCGCATTGTCGGCCCCTCCGCCTGATACAGCCCCGGGAACCTGAAACTGCTCCACACTCTTATCGATTATCATGCCGGTCTCAGCACTAATCTCATATTCATATTCCGCCTCGGCTGTGTAAAATTCAATGTCATATTCAGTCCCTCTGTAGTCCCGGTCCGTTTCCTGTTTGGTAAAAGTCACATCCGTCTCCTTCAGGCCGGCATCGGCCAAAGCTGTCGCCTTCGCAGTCTCCAAATCGATTTGCTCCGCCTGATTCCCGGTCTGCTTCTGCTCTTCCGAAGGCTGGACATCCACAGGCGCCTGACCGGCATCGGAGTTCTGGTCTCCCTGAGCACCAGACGTCCCTTCCCGGCCTCCCCCTTCCTGCTGTTCGGATTGCCCTGACTCTGCCGGACTCTGCGTTGTTGACTGTTCAGTTCCCTCTGGGATCTGCGCTGCTGACTGCTCAGTTCCCTCCGGGGTCTGCATGGAGAGCGCCTGAATTTTCACTCCTTCCACGGTTCCGGTAACAGCATCAATCTCATATTGGTAAGAGTGGTCGGAACCGTTAAACGCAATTTCGTAATAATTTTCTCCGCCATCCTTCTTCAGCTCCTGCTTCATAAGGACAATGTCCTCCATTTTCAGCCCCGCATCTGCCAGAGCGTACTCCAGCGCCGCATTTCTGTCCATGGTTTCTTCTTTATAATTACCCACAGCACAGGCAGTAGATGTTCCCGCGACAGTCAGAACCAAAAGCATACATATCGTTTTTATGGCTGTCTTCTGAAAAGATGAAATTATACTTCTTATCTCTTTCATGGTAAATACTCCTCCACAACAAATATTATGTAGATTATACCTCATTTTCTGTCCGCCTGCAAACCACATGACATATCCCTGATTCAGAATTCAGCGGATTCCGGTTCCGATAATCAAACAAAATAAATTCCGCCTTACGCTCCCTGTCATTCACGGCACCTTCCGTTTTGCTGCTTTCATACAGTTCAGCCATCCTTTCCCTGTCCCACACCGGCCAGAAAAACGGCTCCAGATGCGTCATTTTGCTGAGCTGTTTTCTATCATACCCCACATAATCCGGCAAATATCTGCGCCTGCTCTCTTCCTCCCGGTAAAAATTACGAATACTTTCCTGATATTGGGACAGTTCTGCCGCAAAAGCCGGTCTGCTTTTGACTTTCTCCCGCAGATATATATCATAAGTCAGAAGCTCCCTGTACACCGCTTCCCGTCTCCGATCATATTTTAACGCAAAGGCAAGCAGCACCTGATAACGGTAAACCCGCGCGGAATTTGTCTTAAGATACCCTTTCTCCTGATAAAATTTCGCCATTGCCTCATACATTGCAAAGGGATTCGGAAATGCTTTCTCCAGAAACAGCAGAGTATGTCGGAACTGTCCGCTGTTATAATAAAGCTCCACCATCTCTTCTATCTGTTTCAATTTCAGGACATCCTCATAGGAAAGCCATCGTGTATACAGTACCTCATAGGGCGGCTGCTGCCGATACACAATCCCATATTCCTCTGCCTTTTCCCACATCTCAGAGCCTTTAAGCACTTTCAGGAATCCCAGCTGCAACTGCTCAGGTTTCATATGATAAACCCGATTAAAAGATGTTCCAAAGCTCTCATAATCTTCATAGGGAAGACCTGCTATCAGGTCCAGGTGCTGGTGGATATTTCCACCTCTGCGGATAGATGCTACGTTCTTTTCCAGCATTTCCAGCTCTGCCACCCGCCGAATTGCTTTCAGTGTCCCGGAATTGGTGGACTGAACACCGATTTCCAGCTGTACAAGTCCCGGTCGCAGGCGCCCTAATAATTCTATTTCATCTTCCCTCAGAATATCAGCCGAAATTTCAAAATGAAAGTTTGTGACGCCATTGTCATGTTCCTCCAGATAGCTCCAGACAGCCATTGCGTGCTCATGATTACAATTGAAAGTCCGATCTACAAACTTCACTTGCTTTACCCTGTTATCCAGAAAAAACTGCAGTTCCTCCTTTATGACATTTATGTCACGAAAGCGCAGCTGCTTCTCCAGGGAAGACAGGCAGTAACTGCAGAGAAATGGACATCCTCTGCTGCTCTCATAGTAAATAATTTTATTCTCAAAAGGTGTCAGGTCCTGATAAAGAAAAGGAAGATCATTCAATTCCACACACTTCCGAGACGGAGTGGCACCTGAATGCAGATACAGCCCCGGGATTTTCCTCCACCTTTCACCAAACTGCCGGCTCCCATTATACGCCACGTCCGGCACTTCTGTATTCTCCCATCCTGGCTTTTTCTGTCCGCCCGCCTCTTCGCCGTCCCAAATGTCTCCCTCCTTCTGTCCCACATACGTCTCCAGAAGCTCCTTGAATGTGGCCTCACCCTCTCCTACCATAATCCCGGTAACCTGCGGGTATTTCTGCAGAATTTCGTCCGCATTCCAGGATACCTCCGGACCTCCAAGCCAGATATCCATCTTTGGCAGAAGCTTTTCCAGTTCTGTCAGAAGCTCCTGAATCAGCCTCCAGTTCCAGATATAACAGGAAAATCCTGTCACATCCGGCTTCTTCTCATAAATATCCGCAAGAATTTCCTCCATAGGCTGATTGATTGTGTATTCCGCCAGCTCCACGTACTGCTGCAGTTCTGTTCCCGCATAGGCCCGCAGACTGTATATGGCGGGATTGGAATGGATGTACTTTGCGTTCACTGCCACCAGTAAGAATTTCATAATCCGAATCTTTCCTCCAGCCTGCGCCATGCTTCTTCCGGCATTTCTCCAAGGGACTGTGCCCCTGCTTTTTTTGCCTCTTCATCCATAGCAACAATACATTTGTAGAAATAATTTACCCCTGTCACCAGGCTTTTCTTCACCGCCTTATTCAAAGTCATTCCCAGCTCATCCACACCGCTCTCCGCAAAGGCCCTCAGATAGCCCTCCACATCATAGGAAACAGACTTAAATTCTGCCTCCCATCTATCCTGGCTGCCTGTCAGGATGGCAAATTGCGCATGTCTGCCCACATTGTCAACTGCAAATCCCAAAGAACCCGGATTGATGTATATCTTCCCGTACAGCACATCTTTTTCCTGGTGATGGCTGTGCCCGCCCAGCAGATAGTCATAAGGCAACTCTCTCATCACCCTTTCCTTCAGGCCCGGTTCTTCCTGTACATTTCCCCGCACTTTCCCGGGTACCCCATGACAGAGATACAACGGCGGACAGCCTTCCATTGCCGCCTCCCGCTCCGTTGGGAAGGATGCCAGAAAGGCCCTGTCCGCTTCCGTCAGACGCCTGAAAGTATAATATAGTGTACCGTTGGCGGAAGACGGCTTCCATCCCTCCTTGTTATCTGTATTGTTCAGCAGATATTCTTCCCTGTTGCCCCGAAGGAAATAGCAGGTATATTTCTCACACATTTCCTGCAGATATTTTATCGTTCTCTCAGGATAAGGCCCGTCCGTCACATAATCTCCCAGTGCGATTATACCATCCACCGGATTTTCCTCAATATAGGTCAAAAAGGCCTCCAGGGCCTTATAATTTCCGTGTATGTCACTGATTAACGCATATTTTACCATCGGCTCACTCCATACTGCCCATAAACATTTCCGTTCCCTGCCTGAATCTTCCCATCAAGCCGGATTCTTCACACCTCTTCTCCTGTAAAGCAAGACTCTTTTCTAACGGTTCAGACAGGTCACTAAGCTACCCTCTGTCATCATTTTACAGACTCTGTATAAATCTGTCAAATGCCTGCTGCCCCTGGGATGTCCTCTTGTACACCCCGGCGTCCTCCAGTACCTCCATAAACACCAGCCCGATCTCCTTCTCCACGATATCGTCAATGTTGGAAACATTGATGCTCTCATACTTAAGGCGGAATTCCTCCACCCAGTCCGCATGTTTGGCCAGCACTTCGTCTGCGCGCAGATCACCCCCCGCCAATATGGCCTCTTTCAGCTGCGCCATTTCCTCTTTCAGCCGGGCAGGCAGCACCGCAAGACCCATGACCTCGATGAGGCCTATGTTCTCCTTTTTGATATGATGAAGCTTTGCGTGGGGATGGTACACACCCAGAGGGTGCTCCTGGGTGGTGATATTGTTCCGCAGTACCAGATCCAGTTCAAAATTTTCCTCCCGCTTTCTTGCGATGGGAGTAATGGTGTTGTGAGGCTCCCCGCCTGTATAAGCATAGACAAAGGCATCTTCATCCGTATATTCACGCCACTTATTCAGTATCCTGTCCGCCAATGCAATGATGCGGTCCGTATCCGGGCCGTTCAGCCGTATCACCGACATGGGCCATCTGACCACGCCAGCGTTCACATCCGCAAAACCCTCCACGGTAAAGCTTCTCTCCACAGGCGCCTTCGCCATGGCAAATTCGTAATGACCTCCCTGAAAATGATCATGGCTTAAAATGGAGCCGCCCACAATGGGCAGGTCCGCATTGGAGCCCACAAAATAATGGGGAAACTGCTTGACAAAATCAAACAGCTTGACAAACGTGTCATGTTCAATTTTCATGGGCACATGCTGAAAATTAAATACGATGCAATGCTCGTTATAGTAGACATAAGGGGAATACTGAAAGCCCCACCGGCTGCCGTTGATGGTCACCGGAATGATACGGTGATTCTGCCTGGCCGGATGGTTCAGCCTGCCCGCATACCCTTCATTCTCCCTGCAGAGCAGGCATTTCGGATATCCGGACTGCTTCGCATTTCTGGCGGCGGCAATGGCCTTCGGATCCTTTTCCGGCTTGGACAGATTGATGGTAATATCCAGATCGCCGTATTTAGTGGGTGCAATCCACTTCCTGTCTTTTGCAATGCGGTACCTTCTGATATAATCGGAATCTCTGCTGAGCTTATAATAATAATCCGTGGCCGCCCGGGGGGATTTCGTTTCATACAGCTCCCGGAATCTTCTGATTACCTCACTGGGCCTGGGCATCAGCAGACTCATCACTTTCGTGTCGAACAAGTCACGGTACGCCACTCTGTTTTCAGCAATGAGTCTATTTTCATATGCATAATCGCACATGCGATTCAAAACCGCCTCCAGGTCCTCCATCTTCATTTCTTCCGTCTCCGGTTCCAGAGGCTCCTCCGTCTCGTCCAGTCCAAACAGCTCCAGCAGTCTGTTGGTGGTAAATACCACATCCTCTAAAGGAACCAGTCCCGTCTGTACACCGTAAGAAACAAGTTTCCTGATATCCGACTGAATCATTTTGCTCTCCTCGCTTTCCCTGCTCAGCCACAGTCTCCATGGTTTTGCAGCATCTACATGCCGCCTGCAGTCCTTTTTCATACAGTCTGCCTCGCTGCCACAGCCTCTCTGTGCTGATTTCAGACATCCGGCAGGCATCCCCGGCTGCAGTCTCTATGGGTACGCACATGTTCCTTTACAGTGTAACCGGTCCGTTTCCAATTTCCACCACATAAAAGTCCGCCGCATATCCAATTTTTGCTTCGTAAGCTTTCCCCACTTTTTCAATAAAGGAATCAATGGCCTCATCCTTTACAATGCTCACCGTACAGCCGCCGAATCCGGCGCCTGTCATCCTGGAACCGATGACGCCGTCAATCTTCCAGGCTTCTTCCACAAGAGTATCCAGCTCAATGCCTGTCACCTCATAATCATCCCGAAGCGATACATGAGATTCATTCATCAACTTCCCGAACAGCGCCACATCATCCGCTTTCAGAGCCTCCACCGCACGGATGGTGCGCTGATTCTCATATACGGCATGCTTCGCCCTTTTTCTGCGCACATCGCTCTGGATTGCGGATGCATACTTCTCAAAGGTCTCCTCATCCAATGCTCCCAGGCTCTGGATTTCCACAACCTTCTGCAGCTCTGCCAAAGCAGTCTCACACTCACTGCGGCGCTCGTTATACTTGGAATCCCCCAGCCCCCGCTTCTTATTGCTGCTCGCAATCACAATCTTCGCTCCCTTCAAGGCAATGGGGGCATATTCAAAAGACAAATCTGCTGTATCCAGAAAAATGGCATTGTCCTTCTTTCCCATGGCAATGGCAAACTGGTCCATAATGCCGCAGTTTACTTTGTTAAAGTGATTCTCCGCATACTGTCCGATCAGCGCCAGGTCCTGATTACTCATCTCAAATCCGAAAAAGTCTCTTAAGATATACCCTGTCAGAACCTCCACCGACGCAGAGGAGGACAGTCCCGAACCGTTTGGAATATTCCCGTACAGCAGCAAATCCATTCCGGAGGGAACTTTCTTTCCCTTCTCGCCGAAAGCCCACATTACACCCTTCGGATAATTTGTCCATCCCGCTTCTTTGGATGGGATCAGCTCCTCCAGCGAAGACTCAATCACACCCAGCTTTTCAAAATTCATGGAATAAAAGCGAAGTTTATTATCCTCTCTCCGTCTGGCTGCCCCATATGTTCCGATAGTCAACGCACAGGGAAATACATGTCCGCCGTTATAGTCGGTATGTTCTCCAATGAGGTTGACCCTGCCTGGTGCGAAATAACATTTTACCCCTTCTGCATCTCCGAATACTTCCTGAAATTTCTTCAAAATCATGTCTTTCATTCTGATAACCCTGCCTTTCTGTGATCTGTCCCGTTTCCTGTATATGCGCCCTTAATACTTGCGCTTTTCTCATGCCCTTATTATACACGGATAAACCGCGGGAATGCCACATCCATTTGTTTTTTGAACCTGTCAAAATGTTAATTTGTTGCTGTTCATAACTCGTTCTCTCTGAGAACACTTTATTCACCCTGCGCCTTCGAGACATCAGACGAAAAACCTCTCGCATGAATAGCTGTACAGATTTTCTCAATTGCCTTTTCCGCCGTGTGCTGTTTTATCAGGCCCTCTCTCGCATATCCTGCTAAATCGAGACTGTCTCCTGACAATCTCACCGCCACTACCGCGGCGTTCCTGTCTGCCACCCCTGCCGCTATTGAAGTAACATATATTTTGTTCTCAAAATCCTCTTCCAGAATTCTCCCCAGTCCCAGCAGGGAGTCCCTCAGCTGCGCAAACGTCAGCTTTGTCACTGCTGCCTGTTTAAATATCATTCCTTTCTCTTTCTTTCCAGAATACAGCATTACCTTTTCCAATAAAATCTTGTCTGCTTCTGCTCTCATCTTCTCTTCCCCAATGCTTTTCCCTGTTCTCGAAAACCGTTCAGACAGTCCCTGAACCATTTCCTGTTCTCACACCGGCACAGTACTGCCGCCTGCGGAATCTCTATTCATGCTGTCTGATATCTCTTCCAGAACTTCTTTTAATCCCTTTGCCATCTGCTTATCCGATACTGCCCTGATACGTTTCCGTTTTTTGATTTCTTTTTCAATGAGGGGCTCGAGCAAATTATAGGCAAATTTTTTTCTGTGAGAGCTAGCAAACATATCTTTCAGCATTTTCCCATCAAGCTTTTTGCTCAGCTCTTCTACAATTTTCTCAGCTTCCCTTTGGCTCAGCAGGTAATCCTGAGCAAGCTTTTCAAATTCTGTCTGAATGATTCGAACCATCTCATCTGCATCATCTTCAATGAAATTATTCAGGACCGCACCTGTAGCCTTTCCGGCTGCGGCACCGGCGGCAATGGATCCAACCAGACCTCCCACGATGGTGCCGACTCCCGGAAAAATCGCCGATCCAATAGCTGCTCCTCCCAGCCATCCGCCGGTTCCTCCCGCCACGGTGGACGCTGTATTGGCCAGATTTTTGAACAGCTGCTTCCCGGATATTCTTCCTCTGAAAATATTTGCAATGTCAAAAGATGATAAAACCACTACTGTCACACCTGCCGTAATCACATTTCCTCTCAGCAGCTTTGCCGCGCTTTTCATTGCCGCCGCGCCGTAAATCTTGCTCCCGCTTCTAAAGGCGTTGATCAGCACAGCGGAGGCTTTGGGTCCCATAAACGCCACAATCGCCTCTGAACTTCCCACAAGCGCACTGTTCAGTCCTGCCTTAGAAAGCTGACTGGCAATAATCGTTGTGACGAACGCGGTACCGCCCACCTTGAGCCCCGAATAAGTAGCCGCCTTAATAGAAGTATTAAAATCTTCTCCGTTCCACAGATTCACGGCCAGCGTAATCACAGCCGTCACGCCGAACGCCGATGTGGCAATAACCGCTCCATTGACAGCATCGTATGTGAGGGATTCTACCGTCCCTGCTTTTGCGATATTTTTCGCCTGTTCATATGTAAAATGCCCTTTTCGAATAATGTTCTTCGCCTCTTCCGGGTCTGTGATGCCAGGCATTTTTCCTTCCCTGATTTTCTCCTCCATTGCTTTTACAGCGGCGTCATACTTATCCGACGGGACTTCTATCTGCATGGGTTTTCCATCCACAAGATATCTGAAGTTTCCCTCTTTGTCAAAGCATTCGTTTACACACGCAGAACCACTCCTGCAATATTTGGACTGAATAGCCACACCATCCACAATCCTGTCCGCGCCGTTCTTAATATTGTCATCTCCCACAATCTTCGCGTCATGTCCTGTCATCCTGTCATACAGCGTGTTGGCCCGTTCTGCGGCAAAGCCGTGTCCCTGTCTGCCGTGGAATTTCTCTTCCTCGTAAGATTTATTGACCTGACCACGTGCCGCCACCGCTATTCCGCCTGCCATGGCACCTTCATATTTTCTGCTCTCCTCATAGGATAACTGACCATGAGCTGCCTGACATACCTGCTTTTCCGTTTCCACGGAAGGTGTATTCTCGTATTCCAGCAACTCCTTAAAAAAGTGATACAGCGGTGTCTTGTTCAGCCCGCAGTTTGTCCAGATCACTTCACTTCCGTCACGCATACGAAACCGGAGTTTATTGTCACCATCCTTCTTCCCCATATCAATCAGTTCCACGTCCTCTATGTCTTCATACCGAAGCTTCCTGGGAGTGTCCAGAATCTCAAGGTAATATACCATTGTGTCCGTAAAAATATAACCGTTTTTCCCGCTTCCGATAACTGTTGTATCATAAAAACCCAGTACACTGTCTCTATCCAGACCCGGTGCAAACTTTTTTATTGCGTTCTCCATCTTTTTGGCGGAAATATTTTCCTTCATTTCAAATCCATATACGGTAGGAATCCCAGTATAATACTTTTCCAGCAGTTTCAATTTTTCTTCATACTGTCCCATACCCATCCTTCTCCTGTCATACTCTTTATTTGGCCGTTCGGCCGCTTCCTGCCTTTCTTCTCTTTATTGCATCTATCAATCCAATGATTAGTTCAGCAATTCCTGCACATAGCCATATAATACCCGCCGCAGTATTTTCTATATAAAAACCATAATGGTAATGCAGCAATCCACATAATTGCCAGAATTAGATTTCCTGTACTGCTCATAATTTCCTCCCACAAATCTCGATATATCATTTTTAATGTAACATATCAAAATATCTATTGCAAGACCATTGGTAAAGTCGACAAATTTTTTTGCCAGTGACACTTGAGTTAAAAAAGGAACATTAAAAATGTTGACTTTTCCCACTATAATCAATACAATAATAAGGCGGTATGTCCGTCAGAATGAAAGAAAGGAACCCATATTATGGAAAAAATTGCAAGCTTCACCATAGACCATATCAAATTGCAGCCCGGCGTATATGTGTCACGTAAGGATCACATAGGAGCCGAAGTCATTACTACCTTCGATCTGCGTATGACCAGTCCCAACGAGGAACCCGTCATGAATACCGCGGAGGTACATACCATTGAGCACCTGGGCGCCACCTTTCTGAGAAACCATCCCGTATATGGTGAGAAGACCATCTACTTCGGTCCCATGGGATGCCGCACCGGCTTTTATCTCCTGCTGGCAGGAGATCTCTCGTCACGGGATATCGTGCCGCTGATTACACAAATGTATGAATTTATCCGGGATTACAGAGACGAAGTCCCCGGTGCTTCCGCGAAGGACTGCGGAAACTATCTGGATATGAATCTTCCCATGACAAATTATCTGGCAAAAAAATATCTGGAAAATGTACTGTATAACATTGATGATACCCGTTTGTCTTACCCTTTATGAGAAAGGACGGCGGAACTATTATCAGTCGTCCTTCCGAACGGCCCCGGAATCATTTACGGACACTTTTCCTGCGGCCGGAAATGATTCCAGGTACTGGGGCCGGAGAAAGGACGGCGGAACTATAAATAGGAGAATATATACTATGAACAAGACAGGAATAATAGGCGCAATGGAGCTGGAAGTGGAACAGCTGATTGCAGAACTTGAAGACGATAAGATTACCACAAAAGCAGGAATGGATTTTCATGAAGGGCTTCTCAGCGGTGCTTCCGTCGTCATCGTCCGTTGCGGCATCGGGAAGGTAAACGCGGCGCTCTGCGTGCAGATTCTGGCAGATATCTTTCACGTGACCCATCTGATCAATACCGGTGTAGCCGGGTCCCTGAATACCGGGCTGGATATCGGCGACATTCTGATTTCAAAGGATGCCCTGCATCATGATATGGACGTCACCATTTTCGGGTATCAATTGGGAGAAGTCCCTCAGATAGGCTTCCGCGAATTCAAGGCGGATGAATCTCTCGTTGCCCTTGCACAGAGCGTCTGCAGAAAAGCAAATCCGGATATAAATGTGGTCCTGGGCCGGGTAGTCAGCGGAGACCAGTTCATTTCCAGTAAAGAAACGAAAGAACATCTGATTTCCTCATTCCAGGGAGACTGCGCGGAGATGGAGGGTGCTTCCATCGCTCACGGTGCTTATCTCAACGATATTCCCTTTGTCATCATCCGTGCTATCTCAGACAAGGCTGATGACAGTGCCGAGATGGATTATCCTGCTTTTGAGAAAGCCGCGGCGAAGCACTCTGCTGCTCTGGTCAGAGAAATGGTCAGGAAGATTTAAGCCTGACAGCATGGACTCTCATTTCCTGTTGAACACAAATAGCTTACTGAATACATAATTGGCAATGGTTACCAGCACCGCAGAGACCACGCTTCCCACCACCAGATTCACATTCAGGATCGTAAATATCTGCATTACCACCACATCCAGAATCAAAGTGGACACCCTGGAAAGCACAAACTTAGGCGCCTCCTTTGCCATAGGCTTTTTGCTTTTAAAGACAAATCTCCTGTTGGTAAAATAGGCAAAAATCACACCTGCAGCCCAGTTGATGACACTGAGCACCCCATTCTGAAAGTGGTCCGGATGCATAGTATTGCCGAACAGCACTGCGTTGGCGGCAAACTTTGCCGTCCAGGCCACTATGGTGGTCAGGACTCCCACAATCAGGTATACAATAATTTCCTCATATTTTCTATAAAGTAACTTCCATTTTTCTATCATTCGTTTTATTTCGTTCCTCCGTTTGTTCCGGCAGCTTCTCTCTGACGACGCACTTTTCCCATAAGAGAAAAGTGTCTGCATCGACTATGGATTCACTACATTTCTTGCCTCGCCTCTCAGAAATGCAGCGATGTTCTTACACGCTTCCTGCACGCATCGGGTACGGGCTTCCACGCTGGCCCAGGCCAGATGCGGCGTAATAATCAGCCTGTTGCTGTCCTTAAAAAGGCTCAGCGGATTGTCCGGCTGCAGGGGCTCCTTTTCCACCACATCCAGGCCTGCCGCCGCAATCTCACCGTTCGTCAGCGCTTCGTACAGATCTTTGTTATTCACCACCGGGCCTCTGGCCACATTCAGCAATATCGCCGTATTCTTCATTTTTTTCAGCGCAGCCCCGTCAATATAATTCCTTGACAATGGGCTCAGCGGACAATGCAGGGACAAAAAGTCACTCTCTCCAAGCAGTGTATCCTTATTCACTCTGGGATATTCGGTCTCGCTGCCGCTGCCGGTGACAGAACAGCAAATCACTCTGCACCCAAAAGCATCCGCAATCTTCGCCACTCTTCTGCCAATATTTCCCATGCCCACGATTCCCCAGGTCTTGCCCTCCAGCTCATAAAAGGGCAGGTCAAAATTGGAAAAACGCTCCTGAGCACTGTACGCCCCGGACTTCACATATTGATCATAATGGAACAGCTTCTGGCTCAGTGCAAGCGCCATTGCAAAAGTATGCTGTGCCACCATACCGGTACAATAATCCCTCACATTGGCGACCTTAATGCCTCTGGATCTGCAATATTCCAAATCACAGTTATCATAGCCTGTGGCAAATTCACAGATCAGCTTTACATTTTTCGCACCTTTCAGCGTATCCTCACATAAGGGCGACTTATTGGCAATCACAATATCCGCGTCCCGGACCCGCTCCCGGACCTCCTGCACCGTCACTGTATTTTCATAAATCGTTACTTCCCCAAAGGCACGTACAGCTTCCACAGATACATCCGTGCCCACACTGTTTCTCTCCAGAATAACAATCTTCATATAAACTCCACCCACATTGCTAAACGATAGAATCCACGCTTCGCGAGTCTTCTGCACCAGAATTCCAGAGCAGAATCCCAGTGTCATATATTGCCATGAATAAAAGCCATAAGACTTTGTCCTAAGTGTAACAAAGTCATATGGCAAATTCAAGTACTTTATGTAAGAAACTCCTTCAGCAGCGCTTCCAGCTCTTCGGCTGTCACCGCAGCAGAATCCTCGGACGATTCACTCTCATCCGCAGACGTCTGCTCTGGCGGAACTTGTATGGGTGGCGCCGGCGCCACGGATGGCATGGGTGCATACATCTGTTCCGCCTCCTCTTCTGCCCCCGCCGAAACATTCAGTTCTTCTCCACCTGCCGCCAGTCTGTTCCCGATAGGCATCAGCTCCACTGTCCTTCTTCCCTCCGGCCGCACCAGGGCTCTGCCTCCCCTACGGCTTCTTCCTCTGCCGCTTCTGCCTCCCTGTACGCGTCCATAATTTTCCGTTTTTTCCTCAAAGGCGGATTCCCCGTACAACATCTCGATATCCTGCCTTGTCACTTCAATGCGGGGTGACAGGTGATTCTCCAGATAATCTACCAGATTCACCTTCAATATCCGCTTTTTTCCCCGCACATCCACAACCGTGGACACACTGAAATATATGTACAGTCCAAAAAAGCTCACAATGTAAAACGGAAGCACATCTCCCACTGTGCGTCCCTCAACAATACTTTTACACACTCCTATACCGGAAAAGACCACCGACAACAACATCAGTTGGCCGGAAAGGTGGTAAAGCGTCTCAAAGGAAAGATGCCCCAGAGACATCCGGTTCAGAAACTTGTCCACAAAAACGGGAATATTGGCAACTCCGTTGCTCAGCTGATAGCAGCTGGCAAATTTTGTTTTACATTGTTTTAACAATCTGTTTTTTGTGGAAGCCATATTGTCTGCCTCCTTTATCATATTCCGGTAAAGCAGTCCCAGGAATATCCGCAGAATAATACTGCTTCCCAGAAACAGAAACATAAAAATCGATATCAGCTTTTCCTCCTGAAAAATACGAAACATATTGCGCCTCCTCTCACTATTACAACGCACGGGCCAGGCAAAGTCACATTAACAGCTCAAAGGAAATCTGAGCCGTTACCTTTCCTCCTGTAACTCCAGTATACCGTATCGATATTCATGTTTACAGAATATTTCATCGCATTTTTCTCTCTTTTTCCGACAAAAAATACCAACACATGCATCTTTTTTCCGCACTCCTGCAAAAATTTATATCCCTTGATTGCAGAATGCCGAAAAATCTGATAGAATATATCGTAACGCATAAAATAAAAGGAGATGAGTTCTATGGATTCACTGAAATACACAACACAAGGTACATGTTCACGGGAAATTGACATTCAATTGAAGGATGGCGTCATCGATTCCGTTCTGTTTACCGGCGGCTGCCACGGCAACCTGCAGGGCGTCAGTGCCCTGGTAAAAGGAATGACGCCGGAAGAAGCTATTTCCAGATTAAAAGGCATCCGGTGCGGCACAAAGTCTACCTCCTGTCCGGATCAGCTGGCATTGGCTCTTGAAAAAATGATATAACTTCCGAAAGGCTTGGCATATGAAAAGAATCGTTTTGACAGGCGGGGGCAGCGCCGGACATGTTACCCCCAATATAGCTCTGCTTCCCTCTCTGAAGGACGCCGGTTACGAAATTACTTATATGGGATCCTATGACGGTATGGAAAAAAGGCTGATCGGCGATTTTGATCTGCCCTATGTAGGCATTTCCACTGGTAAGTTCCGCCGATATCTGGACTTGAAAAATTTTACAGACCCTTTTCGCGTCATAAAAGGCTTCTCGGAAGCCAGGAAATTCCTGAAGACCTATAGACCAAATGTGGTTTTCTCAAAGGGCGGCTTTGTCTCTGTTCCGGTAGTTCGCGCTGCTGCTTCCCTGGGTATTCCATGTATTATTCACGAGTCTGATATGACACCGGGCCTTGCCAACAGAATGTGCATTTCCGCAGCCAGAAAGGTTTGCTGTAATTTCCCGGAAACGCTTCAAAATCTTCCCGCGGAGAAAGCCGTACTCACCGGTTCCCCCATCCGGGCGGAACTGGCCCAGGGGAATAAGCTTGCCGGCCTGGATATGTGTGGATTCAGTGCCAATAAGCCTGTCATTATGGTAGTGGGAGGAAGTCTGGGCGCCGCCAATGTCAATAAGGCGATCCGATCCGCCCTTCCCAGGCTGCTTACGGATTTTCAGGTGGTCCACATCTGTGGTAAGGACAAAATAGACAATCTGCTCCTGAATACCGCAGGATATAAACAGTTCGAATACGTAAAAGCAGAGCTGAAGGATTTATTTGCCATGGCGGACCTGGTTATTTCCCGGGCCGGTGCCAATGCCATCTGTGAGCTGCTGGCATTGAAGAAACCGAATATTCTGATACCGCTTCCTGCCTCCAGCAGCCGGGGAGATCAGCTGCTCAATGCAAAATCCTTTGAAGCACAGGGCTTCTCCATTGTCATCCATGAAGATGATCTGACCACAGACCTGCTGCTGGATAAAGTACATGAGCTTTATTTCTCCAGGCAGACCTTCCGCAATGCCATGAACGACAGCGGACAAATGGATTCCATCAGGACGATTATGCGGCTTATCGAAGAGGTAGCCCTGCCCTGAACATCTCGCAGTCATTCCGGCACGGACTGTATATTACATTGATTTAACCAGGCCAAAAAGTCTCTGAATTATCGTACAAACCATACACGAAAAAGCCGCATGGCAGCATCAAATGAAAAGTAAATCAAAAATATCCCGGCAGAAATCAGTTAAATAAAGCACTGATTTCTGCCGGGATTTGTCTACAGCTTCTTGATAAAATTTCCGTCTATGCTCACGCCTTCGTTAATCACAATAAAAGCGTTGGGATCATATCTGTGTACTGCCGCTTTCAGGCGGCTTACTTCATACTTTGACAGTGTAATATAAAGCATGTGGGAATCTTCATGGGTATAAGCACCCATTGTTGACCACTTGGTAATTCCTCTGTAAATCTCTTCAAAAATCACTTTCTCCAGTTCGGCAGTATCGGCCTTTGTGATGATTTTAGCTTCCACATTAATATTCTGGGTATGGACCTTATCCATAGCCACAGAATGTACTGCGGCATAAATTATCGAGTACACCACAATCTCCACATCAAACTTAAAGAGGCAGACAGCATACAAAGCCAGATTGACAAACAGATTCGCCTTGCCCACGCTGAAATCTCTCCTCCACCGAATCAGCAATACGCCTACCACATCCATTCCGCCGCCGGAAGAGCCCATCCTCAGCGTTAGTCCGATTCCCGCACCAGTTATAATTCCGCCCACCATACAGGCGGCCATGGAATCCTTCACAATCATACTGGTAGGAATCAGAGACAGGAAGACAGTCATCACCGTAACAGTAAACAATGTCTTCGCAAAAAACATTCTCCCCATCCGCCTGAATGCAATTACAAAAATAGGGATATTAATCAGATAGTAAATGATACCGGCAATATCAAAATTGCTGAAATTCAGGTGAAAGTACTCTGCCAGCACAGTTCTGATTACCTGACAAAATCCCATCAGTCCGCCTGTGTACAGCCCTGCGGGTACCACAAAAAGATTGGTGCCCGCAGCATATAAAAATGCTCCCAGCACACAGAGCAGCAGCCTTTTTCCTTCGTACAGAACAACCTCTTTTTTCATCTCACCCCAGTGCCTGCTCAACTTTTTCCTTTAATTCCGCCGCAGACATAGCTCCCACATAAGTCGTCTCCGGGATGCCGTTTTTAAACACAACAAAAGCCGGGATGCTGGAAATGCGATACCTTGCCGCCACAGTCATATTCTCATCAATATTACATTTGCCGACTTTTACTCTTCCTTCATACTCCTCTGCGATTTTCTCCACCACAGGTCCCATCATCCGACAGGGATTACACCAGTCCGCGTAAAAATCCACCAATACCGGAGTGGCCGCCTGCAGCACTTCCGCTTCAAAATTGTCCTCTGTGAATTTGTATTCCATAAATTTACCTCCTGATTATAGTTCCGCTTTACTTTTTAGTTTGCTCTGCTAATGACATACTTGCAGATAGGATTTCCCAGACTTGAGAATTTTTCTTCGTACTCTGTCATTACATTCCCCTGCATCAGCACTTCGTCATGGTGAAGATCAAAGGTAAGCACATCCGCATTCCAGCCGGCCGGTTCCAGTTCACCCACGGCAAAGTCAAATAATGCCCTGTTGTCTGTCTTAAATTCCAGCCATCCTTTTTTCTCCAGAATCACATCATACCTGGCCAGAAATTCCCGCGAAGGCAGCCGGCGCTTGGCATGTCTGTCCTTCGGCCATGGATCAGAGAAATTCAGATAAATCCGGCTTACCTCCCGGGGACCGAACACCCTGGTAATCTCTTCCGCATCCATCCGCAGAAATTTCAGATTAGTGAGCTCTTCCTTTTCCATCTTCTGGATTGCCCGAAGCAGTACGCTGGAGTACTTCTCGATACCCACATAATTAATGTCGGGATTCTCCCTGGCCATAGTATGTATAAATTTTCCCTTTCCCATTCCGATTTCGATATGAATGGGATTGACATTGCCGAAAATTTCTTTCCATCTGCCCGCACAGCCGGCATGCAGTTCCTCCCGAATAACATAAGGACTCTCCGCAATCACCTCCCGCGAACCTGTAATATTACGCAGTCTCATACATACCTGCTCCCATATCTTGTAAGTTTGTAACAGTTCAATGCTCTGTCCGGACTGTTGTACAAGTTTCCTTACTCACTGTACTTTAAATTCAAATGCTTGTCAATCAGAAAATTCATCATATTCCTGCTTTGGTTTTGAAGGGAAATGGTATATAATAGAATCCAAGAAAGGATTCTATTATCCAAATTCTATAATAGAATCCAAGAAAGGATTCTATTATCCAAATTCTATAATAGAATCCAAGAAAGGATTCTATTATTCAAATTCTATAATAGAATCCAAGACAAATGAATTTGATTCCCCCACATAATTTGCGAGGTTACAATATGATTCTTTTCAAAAAATGTATCCGGTTCAAAACCGTTATCCATAAATTCTTTACCTTTTCAGCCATAACAGCTGCCTGCGCCATATGTCTGTCCGCCGGTACTCTCACGGTTCAGGCCTCGTCCGCCGAAGCACAGCTGCGTCTGGAAACCCAGCGCACTCTGGAAATTCAGTCCAACGAAATCCCCAACTGGCCGGTGGGACCAGTGGTAGGCGCCGAATCCGCCATTGTAATTGACGCGGAAACGGGTACTCTGCTTTATGCCAAAAATATTCATCAGCAGCAATATCCGGCCAGCACCACCAAAATTCTGACTACGCTGATTGCCTCGGAGCAATGCCAGATGGATGAAATTGTCACCTTTTCCCACGACGCTGTCTTCGATACCCCCCGGGACAGCAGCCATATCGCCATGGATGTGGGGCAGGAACTCACCATGGAGCAGTGTCTCAACGCCATCCTGATTCGCTCCGCCAATGAAGTGTCTTATGCCGTAGCCGAACATATATCGGGAACCACCGACTGGGCTGTCTTCGCCGGCATGATGAATACCAGAGCAGCAGAACTGGGCTGTCTGAACTCCAATTTTGTCAATCCTAACGGGCTGCCGGATGAAAATCATTATACTACCGCCTATGATCTTGCCATGATCGGCAGAGCTTTCTTTGCCAATGAAATGCTGTGTCAAATCACATTGACCAGGCGTATGGAATTTCCGGCCACAGATAAGCTCCCTCAGGGAAAGCTGGAGAATAATCTTATGCAGATTATTCCCGGTGGCCAGTACGCCTATAAATATCTGGTAGGATGTAAAACCGGCTATACGGACGACGCCAGAAGCTGCCTGGTTTCCTGTGCGGAGAAAAATGGTATGAAACTGATCTGTGTGGTGATGCATGATGAATCGCCTTATCAATATGAAGACACCATTGCCCTGTTCGAATATGGATTCTCCAATTTTGAGAGAATAAATGTCTCCCAGACCGAAACCAAATATAATATCGACAATACCGGTCTGTTTTATAGCGGAAACGACATCTTCGGAAGTTCGCAGCCAATTTTGTCCCTGAACCGGGATGACTACATTATTTTACCCAAAACGATTTCTTTCCAAGACACAGAATCTGTTATTTCCTATGAGTCCGGTAACGAAAATCAGGCCGCTGTCATTACCTATTCTTATCACGGTGTGGATATCGGAAGGGTGAGAGTAGATTTCAATGTTGGGAAGGACGAAGGATATGTGTTTGATATCATGCCGAAGGAAGCCGAAAAGGAAGAACCTGTCATTCTTATTAATATGGCAGTCATTCTCATCGGCGTTTCTGCGCTGGCAGTTATTCTGTTTATTATACTGCTCACTCGCATCATTTTGAAAAATTATGCAATATCCGGCCCTTCCCGCCGCAAAAGGCGGCGGAAACGAGGCCGGCATAGAAGACGCAGCAGAAGACGCAGCCGCGATCATCTGGATTTTTTCTGAGCCCTGCGCTGCTTGTTCAGCTCTTTTGCATGGCCGCTGCGCTCTCTGATTTTTTCAGCCTCCTGATCAGAGATCAGCTTTGTTGTCTTCACAATATACAGCCTTCCGCTGTCTGATTTACGGATTCTGATTTTTCCTTTCAGATATCCGTGCTTTTCGCATCTGGCGAGGCAATAATAGTTTCGCCCGTTCGGCGTAAACCAGCGAATCTTTTTCCGAAGATTCCGGCGGCACAGATAGCATTTGCTGGAAGCCACTTCTCTGTCCCCCAAAGCTTCTTCCTTGCTGTCAAATTCTCTGGAAATATATTTCATATAGGAATCAAATCGGGTCTTTATTTCCGACGCTTTGTCCGCCGGCGGCCAGAATACATCATAGGAAACATTCTCCAGCACTTCCGGTTTCTTCCTCAGAATTCCGGCAAAGATTCTGGCTGTATAGCTGGCATCGCTAAGCGCACGATGAAAGGGAATATCCTTTTCCAGTTCCAGAAAGTCGATAGCATGTTCCAGAGATTTTCTGGATTTACCGTCGTCAAAGGCCAGGCTGAACAGCTTCTGTACATCCAGAAACGCAATCGGCCCTCTGGCCAGCGGCGTCAAATGGTAAAATTTCATATTGCGCTGAAGTTCTGTCAGATCCGCACTTCCCCAAGTGCAGAACATATATTCCGCGTCACCACACCATTCCAGGAAGTGCTCCGCCGCCGTCGTAAATGTTTCCCCTTTTTCCAGTTCCTGCGTCTGCAAATGAATCAGTCTGCTGGTAATTTTGTGCATCTCAGGATATACCACAGGCCTGATCAGCTCACTGAACTCACCCAATGCGAACCCGGAATGATTCAGTTTTACAGCGCCGATTTCAATAATTTCAAAGGGAAGAACAGCAATTTCCTCTTCTTTACCGGTATTGCTCTGATTCCATTCCAAATCCATTACAATATAGTTCATACAATATTCCTTTTCCAGTTGCTATATACAGCCTGCAGGACTCAATACGCCCGGCCCCAATACACCATCTTCTTTGCAGGACGGCCACAGCATACGCAATTATCTCCGATATGTTCCTGGGCAAAGGGCATACATCGGCTGGTCACACTCAGACGCTCCTTAATCTGTACTTCACATTCCTCATCGCCGCACCACATTGCCTTTACAAATCCGCTCTTTTCATTGAAAATATTCACAAATTCATCCATGTTCACCGCGGTCCAGGTATTCTCATCCCGGTGCACTCTGGCCCTTTCCAGCATCTCCCTCTGTATGGTCTCCAACAGCTCTCCTGCCTTCGATTCCAGCTCTTCCAGCGGCACTTCCAGCTTTTCTCTGGTATCCCGGCGACAAAGCACACATCTTCCGGCCTCAATGTCTTTGGGGCCGATTTCCACCCGAAGAGGATATCCCCTCATCTCCGCTTCCGCAAATTTCCAGCCGGGGCTCTTATCCGAGTCGTCTGCTTTCACACGGAAGCTCCTGCCAAGCCGCTCCCGAAGTTCGTATGCTTTCTCCAACACTCCTTCTTTCTTCTGCTGAATGGGTACGATGCAGACCTGCACAGGCGCTACTCTGGGAGGCAGCACCAGCCCCTCATTATCTCCATGCACCATGATAATTGCACCGATAATGCGGGTACTCATTCCCCAGGAAGTCTGATGCACGTATTTGAGAGTGTTATCCTTATCTGCAAACTGAATTCCGAAGGCTTTCGCAAATCCGTCTCCGAAGTTATGGCTGGTGCCGGACTGCAGGGCTTTTCCGTCATGCATCAGTGCTTCGATAGTATATGTGGCTACTGCACCTGCAAACTTTTCTCTGTCCGTCTTCTGCCCTCTGATGACCGGGATCGCAAGCACTTCTTCGCAGAAATCTGCATACACATTCAACATCTGAATCGTCCGCTCCTGGGCTTCTTCCTCTGTGGCATGCGCAGTGTGTCCCTCCTGCCACAGAAATTCTCTGGAACGCAGGAAAGGTCTGGTCTCCTTTTCCCAGCGTACCACGGAACACCACTGATTGTAAACCCTGGGAAGGTCTCTATAGGAATGAATATCGTTTTTATAAAAATCGCAGAAAAGCGTCTCCGAAGTAGGCCGTACACAGAGTCTTTCCTGCAGAGGCTGCAGCCCGCCGTGAGTCACCCAGGCCACCTCCGGTGCAAATCCCTCCACATGGTCCTTCTCCTTCTCCAACAAAGACTCGGGAATAAACATGGGAAGATATACATTTTCCACCCCCGCATTTTTGAACCGCTCATCCAGCTGCTTCTGAATCAGTTCCCAGAGCGCATAGCCCGCAGGCTTGATTACCATACATCCCTTTACGGAAGTGTAGTCAATCAGCTCCGCCTTTTTCACCACATCCGTGTACCATTGAGCAAAGTCCACCTTCATGGAGGTGATTTCTTCTACCATCTTTTTGTCTGCCATTTTCACTTGTCCTCCTATTTTAATTCCGCAGCAGTTTGGAATCACACTGCTGCTGTTTTTAGTTCCGTAACAGTTCCGCATTGTGTACAACAAAACGCCGGTCTTCCGTCCCAAAGGGACCGGAAAGCCGGCGGTACCACCCTACTTGATGCCATTGCATCCATCTCCTGTGCCGTTAACGCCAGCTTACGCCCTGCTTGCGCCTGATAACACAGTGATTTTGTGCTTGGGCTTCGCAGAGAACTCCAAGGCAGGTTCCAGGCTTCCGCATAAGGACCTCTCAGCTGCCATTCCTACCGCCGTCCGCGGTGTGGAATAAGCCAGTCCTCTCTCTGGGATGCTTCCAACTCTGTACTAATCCTCTTCACAGTCTGTATGTATGGGATTATAGTGCATGGCGGCTGAAATTGTCAAGATCAAATATGGCCAGATCATCCTCTCAGCTTCTTCAGGGCCTTCTCCGCAATCAGACACTGGCCGTGTTCCTCCAGTCCCGCCACCTGAGACTCGTCTGCAGCGTACAGACTGCCAAATTCCATAGCCTGAACACATGCCCTGCCATAGCGTTCATAAGAAGCACGCCCTTTCAGCAGATACAGATAATAAAGTCCGTCCATCTCATACAGCCTGCTGTCCACCATCAGCTTTGTCGGCAGCACAGCCGCATATTCCATAATTCTGCCGATTCCCGAGAAAACGAACACCGCAAATCCCGGACGCTCTGTCTGCTGCTTCTGCCCGGACTCTTTTCCCTCCTCCGGACTTCCCTGTGCACCGTTTTCCCCCTGCTCCGCAGAAGCAGAATTTTCATTCATGCTGAGCTTTTCCCGGGTTCTCTGAAGAATTCTCTTCATTTCTTTCAGGCATTCAATAAACTGGTCGCTCTCCTTGCCCTCCGGATCTCTGTCCGAAAAAGTCAGGAGCAACCCCTGGTCAGGCAAAAGCATAATCTGCAAATCAAAGGCAAACTGCGGAGGCTTATATCCGACCTCCTCCCGGGCCTGCTCGATAATATCCTGCACTACCTCCCGGGCCTTATCACTGCGCAGAATAAAGTCTTTATAATCAATATCATACTCTTCCAGATCTTCATTAGACAAAAAGCACTTTACTGTTTTATCATCTACTCGTTCTATCTTCATTCTTATCATCCCCATAAAGTGTACAAGTCAACTTTTGACATATCCTATGATACCATGATATTCTCATTTTTTCAATTATATAAGTTTTCCATTCTTCATAATATTTGTAACAGTCTTCTTCCCTTTTTCCTCAGAAAAGTGAAAGCTGTTCATATCGTTCCGGAAGATCCCGCAGATATTCAAAACATTTATCCACCTCACAGATAATGCTGTTTTCTCTGCATTTCCGGTAAAATAACTGCATCAATTCCCTGTTTCTGTCGCTGGGCACCTGGTAAGCATACCCATATTTCTTATGATATCGTTCTCTCATACCAGGAAAATGCCTGTCCAGCGCGGCATAAAAATATTCTCTGTCCCCTTCCCGCAGAGTCATCCCCATCCCGAAGCAGATAATCCCGCAGACACCTGTCTGAATACAATAATTTAAAATACCCTCCACATTTTCTTTTGTATCATTGATAAAAGGCAGAATCGGTGTCAGCCAGACTACGGCAGGGATACCGTTCTCATGAAAAATCTGCAGAGCCTTTACCCTCTCTCCGGTCGTACATACATTGGGTTCCAGAATTCTACACAATTCTTCATCATATGTAGTCAATGTCATCTGCACTACACATTTTGCCTTTTCGTTAATGCTTTTCAGCAACGGCAAATCTCTCAGAATCCGGTCCGACTTAGTCTGGATGGAGACACCAAATCCATACCTGTCTATGATTTCAAGACACCTTCTGGTCAGCAGCAGCTGCTCTTCACAGTGCATGTAAGGATCACACATGGCTCCCGTTCCTATCATACATTTTTTCCTTTTGGAGCGCAATGCCTTCTCCAGCAGTTCAGGCGCATTCTGCTTTACCTCAATATCTTCAAAATCATGGGTAAACTGATAACATTTGCTCCTGCTGTCACAATATATGCAGCCATGTGTACAGCCCCTGTAGAGATTCATTCCGTTCTGAGCAGACAAAATCCCCTTTGCTTCTACAAAATGCACTATGTTTTCCTCTCATATTGATTCCGCATTATCAACTATTCCAACACGTCAAATGCCGTTCCACAAGCCCAGGGACTCCCTATGTCACAGCGTCCATGATGATATCTGTGTTCCACTACTTCTCCCTCTCCGTCTACCACGTCCACCTTAATTCTGCTTTCACCTGCCTGTGCGCAGCCATCCAGAACCGCGATCAGCGTCTCCACATCCTGTTCTCTGCTTTCTTCATTATTCCTGTTCATATATGCTCCTCATTATAGTTCTACCGCGATCTGTTATCACTTTATATTCAACTTCCGTCAATATCCGCCGGACATAGCTTTGCCCGAATCATTTTAAGCCCGCTTCTCCCGCCGGTATCTCAGCGGCGTGTAAAGAGTATATTTTTTAAATACCCTCTCAAAATAGGTAATACTTTCAAATCCCAGAAGTTCCGAAATCTCCGTGACAGAATACTCCCCATATATCAGCAGATTCTGAGCCTTTTTGACACGCACAATATTCGTATACTCATTGACGCCGAATCCCGTGACTTCCTTGAAAATCCGGCTCAGATAAGATTTGCTGATATAGAATCTGCCTGCCAGTTCCTCCAGGCATTCCTTCGTATCAGGATGCGTTTGCAGATAGTCTGCCACTTCGTGAACCTTTTGATGCTTTGCCGTCTGAGCCGTCTGTTCCTTACTGTCCGGCAGCATGTTCTTCCGATACCGTGCCAGCAAAACCAGCAGCTCCAGCAGCTTCACCTTCACCATCAGTTCATATTCCTTCTTCTTCTCCCGAATCTCCTCCATAATCTGCAGTATCATTGTTTTCACAGCGTCAGCATCCCTTTTTTTCAGGCTGATAATCTGCATATTCCTGTCATAAAGTTCCCCCAGCGTCAGAAAACCATTCCCCTTCAGAAAGCTATTAAATGCTTCCCCTTTAATCTGAAGTAACATCCGATTATGATAAGAAGATTTTGCCATGCTGGTCTTATGAATCTGATTGGGCTTTACAAGTACCACATCCCCTGCCCCTACCCGGTAAGTCTCTTTATCAATGAAGTAATACCTCTCTCCCTCCAGAAGATAATACAGCTCATAGGTATCATGAAAATGCCGGTTTGCCATGGAAAATTCATTCTCACGAATCACCTGTTCCGCCTCTACCAGCCCCTCCACCCGCTGTCTGAAAACTATCTGCTCCATAGTCGTCCCTTTCTGGTACTCCTTTTCAAGCTGTTCACGCTTCTGCTTCCGCTTTCTGTCCACCGACAGCCTTTACTTTCAACTCTCTGTCTGATCTGCTGCCTTTTGTCCGCACTTTCAAAATATACCTCTATGTCGTATTCAAAGTTGTCTTGTGTCCAATAGTACGGAAATGCCGAATTCAGACAAGATTATATGAGATTATTATACTATTTTATTGTATAATGACAATATCTAAATGTGAAAAGTTTTCAGAAAATTATTAAGGAGGAATACCCATTATGAAATACACTGAAAACAAGGTATCCGATATTCAAATTGCCTATATCGGCGGCGGCTCCCGCGGATGGGCCTGGACATTTATGACAGACCTTTCAATGGACGCCTCCATCAGCGGAACCATCCGTCTGTACGACATTGACGAGGCTGCGGCAAAAAACAATGAGCAGATTGGGAAGCGTCTGAGCAGTCGCCCTGATGCCGTTGGAAAATGGGACTATGTTACCTGCAAAACTATTGAAGAGGCACTGACAGGCTGCGATTTTGTTGTAATTTCCATTCTGCCCGGCACATTCGATGAAATGGCCTCCGATGTCCATCTTCCGGAGCGACACGGCATCTATCAGTCTGTGGGCGATACTGCGGGACCGGGAGGCATGATTCGTGCTCTCCGTACCATTCCCATGTTTGCCGATATTGCCT
Organism: uncultured Acetatifactor sp.; assembly: GCA_910588225.1. GTDB lineage: Bacteria > Bacillota > Clostridia > Lachnospirales > Lachnospiraceae > Acetatifactor. The sequence continues at coordinate 17,983 of CAJUQT010000013.1, read as the reverse complement.
CTGCAATCAAAAAATGCGCCCCTGACGCATGGGTTATCAATTACACCAACCCCATGACACTTTGTGTAAAGACTCTGTATCACATATATCCTGAAATCAAAGCTTTTGGATGCTGCCATGAAGTGTTCGGTACCCAGAAGGTGCTGAAGAGTATCTGTGAAGAAACATTTGGTTTAAAGGATATTGACAGACATGACATCTTTGTCAATGTTCTGGGAATCAACCACTTTACCTGGTTTGACCAGGCTTCCTACAAGGGTATTGATCTCTTCCCTGTCTATGAGGAATACATTAATAAACATTATGAGCAGGGACTTGCCGAAAGTGATCAGAACTGGGCAAACAGCACCTTTAACTGTGCTCACAGAGTAAAATTCGACCTTTTCAGACGATATGGTCTCATCGCTGCAGCCGGCGATCGTCATCTGGCAGAATTTATGCCCGGAGACGAATATCTGAAAGATCCTGAGACAGTAACCGGCTGGAAATTCGGCCTGACCACTGTAAACTGGAGAAAGGAAGATTTGCAGAAGCGCCTGGAACGCAGTCACCGACTGGCCTCCGGAGAGGAAGAGATTGAACTGAAGCCCACCGGAGAAGAGGGAATCCTGCTGATCAAGGCTATCTGCGGCCTGGACCGGATTGTGAGCAATGTCAACATCCCCAACACCAACCTGCAGATTCCCAATCTGCCTGCCGACGCCGTGGTGGAGACCAACGCCGTGTTCAGCCGCGATTCCATCAAGCCTCTGATCGCCGGCAAGGTACCGGAAAATGTGAAGGCGCTGCTGATGCCACATGTGGAAAATCATGACAGAATCCTGAAAGCAGCCCTCACCTGTGACAGACAGCTGGTTTATGATGCTTTCGCCGCAGATCCTCTGGTAAAAGGACGTATCAGTGAAGAAGAAATTCACAAGCTGGCAGACGATATGATTGCCAATACTTCCGCTTACCTTCCGAAGGGCTGGAAGTAGGGTGCACTTTGTCCGGATTTGATTTCCATTTAATTTTCCGATGGAGAGATATACATAATATAAGATGTGGAATTGGATTGATGTTTCTGTCTTCAATTTCAAGGGCCGCGCTCACTACCTCTAAAATTCATCAATAGTGCGCGCGGACGCACATTTTGGCGTTTTTGTCAATCCCTTTGGGTATATTTTTATAATAATTTAGGTTAGACCCCCATAGCGGAATCTAACCTAATGCTTAGCTAGATGACATTGGTGTCTGAACTGTTACAACTTTTATTCAATGGAGTTAATGCAGTTCGCTTTCTGGCGCATGGATGTGTGGACATAGAATTCCATGGTAGTGCGTATAGATGCATGTCCCAGAATGGAAGATACCGTTTTACAGTCCACTCCATTTTCCAGACAGGCCGTGGCAAAGCCATGGCGCATGGCATGAAAATTGTAGTCTTTCATAGCACAGTGTTTTAGTATGGTTTTAAATTTTTTCTGTACATTGCGTGGCTCTGTACAGGTAAGGCGCCCGGTAAGCAGATAGCACTCTGCGTCTTTCCTCAGGCCTTTCAACGGTTTTACCAGATATTGCGGTATCGGGATTTCTCTTGCAGAAGTGTTGGATTTCGGAGCACGAATATAAATCACTGTTTTGGGCTGATTCTCAGAAACATGCGGATTTGTGATACGCGATATGGTACGTCTGATTCGAAAAGTGTTGGTAGAAAAATCTATATCTTCCCATTTTAAGCCACATAGCTCGCCCAACCGAATCCCTGTACCACGGCAGAGCAGAATAGCAATGGCAAATACTGTGTTTTCTTCCAGCAGATATTCCTTCATCTGATTACTTTCCTGTAAAGTCAGTATTTTTGATTCCGCTCTTCGACAGCTGACACTGCAGTACTCTAAAAGTCTGCTGTCCACCAATTTTATACGTATGCCATATTTTAAAGCAAGTTTAAATGTCGCAAGAACGGAATACACTGTTGTGTCTGCCAGCTTCTTTTGCTGTAGTTTGCCAACAAAAGCTAATATTCTTGTTCCATCCATATCTTCCAGTAAAATTTCTCCGAAAAACGGAAGAACATGTGAGTTAATGCAATAATTGTAGCCACAATATGTACTCTTTTTCACAGTTTCATAGCATCTTTGCAGCCATGTAAAGCATAGATCTTTCAATGTTCTGCAGCACGCGGCATTATCGTCGTTATACAGTTCGAACTGCATTGCCTGAAAGCCTGCTTCTTCTAATATTGTTTTACCTGGCCATGTTGATTTACTCTCATTTTTCATATTCCTGAATTTCTCCTTTGAATTTAATGTGAATAAAATTATACCGGATATGGTTGCATCAATTATAGAAAACCCTCAACTTTTATATATGGTAATGCGATCGGCTGCACGGGAAGAATTGTAAAAATCCCGAAATCTGTCACAAATATTTGATGATATCCGCCATCATGTTAACAGATTTTCCAAAAAAAGCAAAAAAGCAGATTTTACTTGCAATATGGCGAAAAAAAATATAATATAATAAAAGTTATAACAAAAAGTTCGCTTTATATGTCACTAAGGCGAACTTTTTCTGTACAATAAACAGATTTTCCTGTTATAATAAAAGAAAGAGTGTAACAGTTTAATACCCTGTCTGAGCTGTTGCACTGATGGGGGCCGTGGGCGGTGTCCTTTATCTGGGTGTCGCTGCTGTTTTGTATCCTACCTCCAAAGTAGCAGACCTGACCCATGTGAATTACCAGCCATTGTTTCTGGTGGTTTCTGCCATTATGGTAATCGCTATCGTCACATTGCTTTTTACCATCCGGGAACCGGAACTGGCAGCTGAGAATAAGAAGCTGGAACAGGTTCATCCGGAGTGGAATCTGGCCGAAGATGACGGCAGCGGAAGTGAGATTCTGCCTGCTCCTGTAAAACGCAGTCTCATTCTTCTGCTGACTTCCATTGCGCTGTGGTTTATCGGCTATAATGCCGTCACCACCTGGTTTACCACCTATGTCTCTCAGGTTATGGGCGAGGGGCTGGGCGGTGCCTCAAACTGTCTGCTGATTGCCACCGGCGGTGCCATTGTTTCCTTTATTCCTATCGGTATTGTCGCCTCGAAATTCGGCCGTAAGAAAACCATCCTGGCCGGCATTATCCTGTTAGCATCCTGCTTTATCGCCGGTTTCTTCCTGACTACCCGCTTCTCCTCCATCAACGCCGTCATGTTCGTGGTCTTTGCCCTGGTAGGCCTTGCCTGGGCGGCCATCAATGTCAATTCTCTTCCTATGGTAGTGGAGATGTGCCGGGGCAGCGATGTAGGAAAGTTTACCGGTTTTTACTATACGGCTTCTATGATAGCTCAGGTAATCACCCCTGTGCTGGCCGGCTCCCTGATGAAGACGCTGGGGTATCCTGTTCTCTTCCCTTATGCCGCTGTCTTCGTCCTTCTCAGCTTCGTCACTATGTGTTTTGTACGGCACGGCGACAGTAAGGCGGAGGCTAAAAAAGGACTGGAAGCCTTTGAGGCTATGGATGACTAAACAGCAGAAATGACCACCTTCTTCACCCGCCCGGACTTTATCGCCTTCAACCATGAAGACCGCTCCTGTTTAAGCCTGCGGTTAATGAAAAAGCTTTACAAAGTCCGCGAAGCCGGATGGACAGTGAGAAGCCCTGAAATCATGAGTCAGTTGGAAGACGAAGGTGTACTTCCCATATTTGAAAATTTTATTCCATCATAAATTTTCGAGACCTGTCATACCCTGCATCCAATTTCCCGGTATGACAGGCCTCTTTTCTGATGAAATCCCGTGGAATCCCCACTCGCTTCCACCAGCCTTTCCTGTACACTGATTTCTGCTTCACGGCCTGAGCTTCACGGCCTGAATTTCTGCAAAATCAGCAAATACAATAACAATCTCCTATAACATACAAAGGCTCACAGTCTGCCATATTCACATAATACTTCCTGGAAAAACTGCAGAAATCCGTCCTCCACAGCGACCCGATCCACCTGCCCTTCCTCCAGATCGTAAAAATACATTCCTGTCTCAGCATCCACAGACAAGCTGTCCAAAGGAAAGCCCTTGTGCCGAACTTTTGAATGCGGGCATGCTGTCAGCAAAAATGGCTGACTGGCCAGGCTTTCCGCCATGGACTCATACACATGGTCCCTGTCTGTCACCAGGCAGATGGCATTCCGATATCTGGCCTTCAGATCTCCGTATTTTCTCGCCAGCCCAATGTAATATACCAGCATTTCATCGTCTGTCAGGTATTTCCCGTTTACCGTTCTCACATGGACGCCTGGCTGGATTTCTTCCGGTACTCCCTCAAAATACAATCCGCTGTCACAGGAAAATACCGGCATCCCGAAAGCCTCATAATAAGCAAGCGCCTTCATCCTGGCATTTTCCAGAGGCGTGGCTCCATCCTCCTTCACCTCCGGAATTTCTCTGTCCAACTCTTGCAAACCCAGGATTTCCACATCCAGCTCCGCCAGCCTGTTTCGCATAACCTCCAGCTTTGCGGCATTTCCCGTTCCATATAGCAATTTCATCATAACTTTTTTCTCTTTCTGTTCATATGATTTCCCGCAAGTTTCACAGCCTTGTAATAACCACTCTCTTTTTTATCGGCTCTGTTACGGTTCTTCTATGGCAGGCCAATTCGCTCGGCAGTTACCTGTTCCTTACAAACCATCGGCCATAATCTGCTCTTTTCTCATATCAGCCTGACATAAAGCAGATTCGTCACATATCTTCACGCTCTTCCAGCTGCCTTACTCAAACTGCGACGCATAAAGTCTGTAATAAAATCCCTTCCGTGCCATCAGACTCTCATGATTCCCCTGCTCCACCACATCCCCGTGGTTCACCACCAAAATGTTATCCGCATGCTGAATAGTGGAGAGACGATGGGCAATCACAAAGCAGGTCTTGTCCTTCATCAGCTCCCTCATAGCCTTCTGAATCCTTCTCTCAGTACTGGTATCCACATTGGAAGTGGCTTCGTCCAGAATCAGCATCTTCGCATCATAGAGCATAGCCCGGGCAATGGTCAGCAATTGCTTTTGTCCTTTTGAAATATTCCCGCCATCTTCACTGATGATGGTCTCATAACCCTGCGGCAGACGCATGATAAAGGAATGAATGTGTGCTGCTTTTGCCGCAGCCACCACCTCTTTCATGGTAGCCCCTTCCCTGCCATAGGCAATATTGTCGAAAATGCTCCCCTTGAACACCCAGGTATCCTGAAGCACCATGGCATAGGCGGCCCTCAGGCTTCTCCTTGTATAGTCTCTGCTGTCCTTTCCCTCCACCAGAATGCTTCCCTCATCCACATCATAGAACCGCATCAGCAGATTGATAATTGTCGTCTTGCCGGCACCGGTAGGCCCCACAATAGCCACCAGCTTTCCTGCGTCCGCATTGAGATTCAGATTGTGAATAATGGTCTTCGCCTTCTCATAGCCGAAGGAGACGTTCTCCAGCGCCACATTCCCTTTTGCATCCTCCAGCTCTTCCGCCCGCTCCCGATCCTTCGGCTCTTCCTCCTCGTCCAGCAGACCAAATACTCTCTCCGCTGCCGCCAGTGCGGAATACAGCTCATTTGTAATATTGGCAATCTCATTGATGGGACCGGAGAACTTCCGGGAATACAATACAAAGGAAGAAATCTGTCCCAGAGAAATCCGCCCGCCCATATACAGAAAGGAGCCGAATACGGCAATCAAAGTAAGGCCCAGATTATTGATGGAGTTCACAGTAGGCCCCATGGTCATTCCATAATAATCCGCGTTGTAATAGGCGTCCGCCGCATTCTGATTCACTCTGTCAAAATTTTCGGCCACCCTGTTCTCATACGCATAAGCCATGATCGTCTTCTGTCCGGAAAACATTTCTTCCACAAAGCCATTCATAATACCATAATTCTGAGAACGCTTCGCATATCTGGGCTGTGTAATCTTACGGATATTCGTCACATATATGACGGCTGCCGGAATTGTAACCGCCACCACTACTGCCAGTATCGGCGAGATATAAAGCATCATGCTGAAGGAACCGATTACTGTCACAAAGCTTGTAAGAATCTGAACCACATCCGTGGCCAGACAGGTACTTACCACATCGATATCATAGGACACTCTGCTGATAATATCCCCGGCCTGATTGCGGTCAAAATACCCCACCGGCATCCGCATCAGTTTATCAAACACATCCTTCCGCATTCCCTTTGCGATTCCCTTGCTGACACACATCATGATAATATTGATGGATATCGTTATCAGGGAAGATACCACATAGCAGAACAGCATCCTGAAAGCATAATAAAATACTCTCTCAAAATTTACCTTTCCTGCACCGGCCGCTGCCTCATTAATGGCCGCACCGGCCAGACTGGGTCCCAGCAGCGCCAGGATATTACTGGTAAAGCACAGTGCAAATACCAGCACAAGAATCCATTTGTATCTTCCAATATAAGCAATCAGCCGTATGAATGTCCCTCGGGTGTCCTTCGGTTTTTTCCTGATTGAATCTCTGGCTGCCATATTCTTTCCTTTCCGTTCAGAAACTGCCGCTTATCCGGGCAGTTCCTTACACACTCCCCATCTGGGTTCTGTAGATTTCCTGGTACATGGCACAGCTTTCCAACAACTCTTCGTGCGTGCCATGTCCGATGATTTTCCCCTCATCCAGCATAATGATATCATCCAGCCCCATGATAGAGCTGACACGCTGTGCGATGATAATCGTGGTAGTATCCGCATGATGCTCCCGGATTGCCCTGCGCAGCGCGGCATCTGTCCGATAGTCCAATGCGCTGGAGGAATCGTCAAGCACCAGAATCTGCGGCGCCGCCGCCAACGCCCTCGCAATCAGCACCCGCTGCCTCTGTCCTCCGCTTAAATTCGCCCCCCTGACCACCGCCCGGTGATCATATGTATCCTCGTAATCTTCAATAAATTCCTTCGCCATGGCGTCTTCCGCCGCTTCTTTCAGTTCCTTCATGGTTACTTCCCGCCCAAAAGAAATATTCTCCCTCAGCGAGTCTGCAAAAATCACGTCATTCTGGAACACGACACCGAAAAGCTGATGCAGCTCATCCTTGTCATAAGCCCGCACATCTTTCCCGCCGATAAAGATATTCCCTGTATCAGCGTCATAAAAACGCATCAGCAGGTTGATGATTGTAGTCTTACCACAGCCGGTCGCTCCGATGATTCCCAACGTTCCGCCCTTCTTTATGGCAAAGTCGATCTCCTCCAGACATTTCTGCCGCTCCAGTCCGTCGAACCTGTCTCTGGAAGAAACTGATGCTTTCATTCCCACATCCTTTTCTCCGAAAGCTTCTTTCTTCCCGTTTCCGGCTCTCTCCTCCCCGGAAAGCTCCTTCTTCTTTCCAGCCTGCTCTTCTCCGGCGGAATCCTTCTTTCCTGCACCCTCTTCCCCGAAAGAATCTTTCTCCGTCCCGGCATCATCGCTCTTTCCGTAACTGAATCCCACGTGCTCGAATATAATGTATTCTTCCCGGTTAGTGACTGCCGCCTTCTCTGAGGGAATGGGAATCAGTTCATCCTCCGTCTGCACCACCGCCGCAATACGATGAGCGGAAGCATTGGCTTTCGACATCAACATGAAAATACGGTTCAATCCCATGACCCCCATCAGAATCATGTTAAAGTAAGTCAGGAAAGCCAGAATAACGCCCGGCTGAGTCAAACCGCCATTCACGCGATAGGCCCCCACAATCACCACGATGGTCAAACCCACATTCAGCATAAATGTCATGATAGGCCCCGGCAATGCCATCACAATGCCCGCCTTGATATCCCGCCTGGCCATCTCGCTGTTGGCGTCCTCAAAACGACGCATCTCATAGTCTTCCTTAGAAAGCGCCTTCACCACCCGAATCCCGGTAATATTCTCTCTCATAATCCGCACAATGTCATCCACTGACTTCTGCACCCTGCCATAAAGAGGAATTCCCTTCATGGACACACATACCACCGCCACAATCAGAATCGGCGCCATAATGCAGAGAATGGAAGCCAATCCCACGTCCATGGTCAGCGTGATAAAGATACCTCCGATAAGCATGATTGGCGCACGGATTCCCATGGTCTGACTGGACTGAATAAAGCTCTGGAGATTATAGGAATCCGAAGTCATCCGGGAATTCAGCGAAGGCAGCCCGAACTCGTCCAGCTGCTCCCCGGACAGATTCACAGATTTCCAGAACAAATCCCTTCGAATCTCATAGATACTGCTCTTCGCCACCCTGATTGCCATCCGATTCGCCTTTACATTAGCCTGCCGCACGAGAATCACCAAAAGCAGCATAACAGCTCCCCAGACAAGAATAAGCTTTACATTCTGTTCCGGCGCCACATCATCCACCAAATGCTCCAATACATAGGGCAGCATTAATTCGCCCACAGTCCCCGACAGTTTGATGAACATACCCAGGGCAATCATAAACCGATATTTTTTTAAATAAGAAAATATAAATTTCATCTTTATTTCCAGCTTTCAAGCAATTTTGCCAACATTTTTTTCATTTCTTCCTGTTCCTGCTCTGAGAGGGCCGCAAAAGTAGGTGTTCCGTCCTCCTGCTGTTCCTGCCGCACTGCTGCCTCATGGCCGCCTTTCGTCAGCGCAATCACACTTCTGCGCCGATCCTCTTCATCCCTCTGACGCCGAATCAGCCCTTTCTCCTCCATCTTCGTGAGAATTTCACTGACTGACCCCGGCTGTATCCGAAGGATATCCTGTAATTCCTTCTGGGTCATGCTCTTTCTATCCAGCAAAATAGCCAGGATTCTTCCCTGACCCGCTTCTCTGCCGGAACGCACATACAGATGATACCCGCATGCACGCATCATACTGTACAGACTGTCATGCTCGTAAGACAGCTTCCTGCCGCATCCACATCCATGTTGAGATTCCCGCTTCTGTTCCATCGCTCATCCTCTCTTCCGATTCTTTTTCCTTTGCCGCCTGCTTCCCCAAAACGCCCAAATGTTCTCCGTACTCTTTACAAGTCCAGGCTTATTTTTAGGTGCCTTAACATTATCCTACACTACCCTGTCCCATTCGTCAAGAGTAATTCTGGCAAAAAAGGCCAAACACTTATAGCTATAGCACAAGAGGATGCCTCTCTATGGCATCCCCTTCCACTTCTAAGCACGAATTTTACCAATCATTTAAAGCACATTTCTCCCGTAGACCTCAATCTGGCTCAACACCGGAAAAGGAGAAGGATCATCTGCCTTAATCAGATTACAGAGTTCAATCCACTCAGTCCCCGCTCCCACTTTCCCGGCTGGGCAGTAATATAAAAATCATAACCTTCCTCCCGAGATATGTTTTCAATGCTGCCAGGATCGTCGTTTTCCCGTATTATCTCACACATTTTATAGAAAAACATTTCCCCATATCAATCAATTTTCGGATTATTGCGGCATAATCCTCTGTACTTTGCATGGTTTCTGTCTGAAGAAAAGCATTTTTATCCAAATTCAGGTCTCTTTTTAATATCCGGCTTCCCCCCTTGCAGTCCCCCTCCCGGCCATGTATAATGTTGAAAAGAACTCCCGCATGTTCCTTTCCACTACTCGCCGCGCGGCCGCATGCCGCATCAGCGGCAAATTTCCCATTGCAGGCATGCACATAAACAACTGCCTGAATTACAGCAGAAGAATACAAAAGAGGAGAATTTTCCATGATTTATACGTTGACAGACTACATATGGCTGTTTTTTATCTATTCCTTTGCAGGCTGGTGCATGGAGGTCTGTTATGCCGCCTTCACCCGAAGGCAATTTGTAAACCGAGGCTTCGTCAACAGCCCGCTGTGTCCTGTCTATGGCTTCAGCGCCGTACTGTTCGCAGTGTTCCTGCCGGAGCTGACAGCCAATCCCTTTTTCCTGTTCCTGGGCGGCCTGCTGCTGGCCGGTATAGTGGAATATGCCACCGGCATGGCAATGGAGAAAATCTTCCGGAAGAAGCTCTGGGATTACTCCGATATCCCTTTTAACCTGGGCGGCTATGTCTGCGCCCGCTACTCCCTGCTCTGGGGACTGCTGGCGGTGGTTACCATGCTTTTTGTCAACCCTCTGCTGTGTGGGGCTCTCAGGCATATCCCAAATCTCATCACACTTGTGGTTCAGTGGACGGCCGCCATCCTGCTGATTCTTGACTTTGTCACCACCGCCATGGCCGTGCTTGGCATGAAAATCACCGCCAGACGCCTTTCCCGGCTGTCCGCGGAAATACGGCACACTTCACGGCTGCTGGAAAACAGGCTGAATGCCGGCGTACAGAAACGTATGCAGAAGTCCTTTCCCTCTATCAGCAAAGAAGCCATCGTGGAAGATTTCCGGGAAAAATCTGAAAAAGCAAAATGTGAACCCAAAATCTTCGCCCGGGGATGCAGCTTTTATAAGCTTGTTGCTCTCTTTTTCATCGGTGCTTTTCTGGGAGATCTCACCGAGACCATATTCTGTCTCCTGACAACAGGCGTCCTCATGAGCCGCAGCAGTGTGGTATACGGTCCTTTCAGTATTGTGTGGGGTCTTGGCTGTGCTCTGCTTACCCTCTTTTTATATCGCTACCGTGAGAAAAACGACCGGCATATCTTTCTGGCGGGCACTCTGCTGGGCGGCGTCTATGAATATGTCTGCAGTGTATTTACCGAACTGGTCTTCGGCACCGTGTTCTGGGATTACAGCGATTTCGCCTTCAACCTGGGCGGACGCATCAATCTGCTGTACTGCTTCTTCTGGGGAATTGCCGCCGTGGTATGGCTGAAAATGATTTATCCCAGGCTCTCCGCTCTGATCGAAAAGCTGCCTGTGCGGACAGGAAAAATACTGTGCAACTGCATGATTGTATTTATGATCTTCAACATGATTCTTTCTTCTCTGGCTCTGGCCAGGTATTCAGAGCGGCAAACCTCTGTCCCATCCGTGATATTCAACACCGATACTTCCGGCGCTGGCAGCAATCCGGACAGTACCGATACCGCCATACCTGCTGCCACAGAGGCAGAGAATCCTCTCAATGCCTTTCTGGATTCTCACTTTCCGGATGAACGGATGGAACGGATCTACCCCAATGCAAAGCTCACCGAATGACGGGCAGATGCAGTGATCTCATCATCTTCCGGAAGCCCAGAACTGCCGCGGCAATATAAAAGGGGATATAAAGGTACACATACCTGGCCCGTGCTTCAAACAACAATCCGAAAAGTATGGTTCCAATTACCGCAAGCAAAACCGCAAGCAGCGGAGCATCTGCCGTTTTCCGGCATCCTGCCAGCCCCAGGGAGACCATAATCACCCAAAGCCAGAGCCCCTGCTTAAGGGTTTCATTCACGGCATTTGCCAGACCATCGCCCCATATGATATTACGGAGCGCAGGTGAAACCTGATTGTTTTTCAGTTCATATACATAAGAGAAAAAAGTTCCCTCGTTTCTCCACCCAAAAGTTCCGTCTCCATAATTGGTCATCAGTTTCCGGACAAGATGTCGCCCAAAGCCCGGAACGCCTATGTCTTTCAGCCGCTGTCCAGCCACTTCCAAATTTGCTTTCACACGCTCTTCCCTTACGGGGAAGCTTCTGGAGAACTCCACATCCGCCTCCAGATAACCGCCATTATTCTGCTGGTTCAGGCCCATCATGACATAATGCGACATTCCAAAAGCTTTCTCTCCATCCAACTGTTTCGTCAAATTCCCCACGAGCCAGCCATACAAAACCGATGAAAGAAAGATCCCGGCCAGCACATACCACACTCCCCATCTGTACACCTGCCTTTTGGGCTTCCTCCGAAATAATTCCACCATCACAACCGCTATAAAAACAATGGAAATCTGCGGCTTTATGTGATATCCAAAGCAGGAAAGCGCCCCAAGCAGCCCCCATTTCAGTCCTGTATGCTTTCCGTTTTGTAATTTTATATATAAATACAAAATAGCAGCAGGAAAAATCAGTCCCCAGGAATCCGAATACGGAATTAATATCCAGCCGCTGGTTCCCACCAGAACAAGGTAGCAGAACCACCCTGCCCATGCTCCCACAACAGTATATTTACGGAGAATCTGAAACAGAAAATATCCCGTCAGACCTGACAAAAGGCACTGTACGCAAAGAATTCCCATGATTCCCTGCTGCACATCCAGAACACCCACGCACAAGTCCAGCTTCCTGATCAGAGAAAAAATTCGCAGAAGCAGCAGATTATTCGGATAAGAAGAAAAGTATTCCAGTGCCGTCAGCGGCTGGTCTTCCGCAACCCGAAATGCTTCGGACAACAGCACTGACACATCCCACCCCGTATAAAAATAGGCGTTATAGCAAATGTATATCTGGATAAAAATAAAAAGGACCGTCAATATCCTAATTCCCCTGCCGGAATGCTTTTCCACCATCTCCCTCAAAGTACTGCATTTCCGTAATCCCGCAGTCCCCACGCCGGCAACCAGCATCACTCCGCAAAGCAGCACCCCGTTTCCCAGCAGAAAAGAATGTTTATAGGAATATTCCATCTTCCCTGCAAAAAGCACTAAAAGAATCAGGATAAAAACCATCAAAATACAAAAAGCCATTATCACAATCTGCCGAAAGGCAAACCGGTATTCCTGTGACTCTCTCAGGCACTTTCCTTCCTGTACCGCAACTTCTTTCTCTTTTATCATTTCTGCTTTTACCCCGCAACAGCTAAAATTCATCTCCCTGCCTGTCCGCATATCTCTCGATACATCTCAGGCCTTCTATCCCGGAATAATCCCCAACTGAAACGCATTTCCTCTATGGCGCTTCTGTCAAAAGAGTGCAGAATTACCTTCTCCTCCGTCCTTCCCGCATCCTCCAGAATTTCTCCCGTTTCGTCAGTAATAAAAGAAGATCCGTAAAAAGTCAACGAGGACGACTGTCCGTTATTCTCCGGGGAGGGAAGCACCTTTTCCTCCCCAATCCGATTGGCAGCAATGACCGGTACCACGTTTGCCGCGGCATGTCCCTGCATACAACGACGCCAGTGAGGCATACTGTCGCAGTCAATAATGGGCTCAGAGCCGATAGCCGTAGGATACAGCAAAAGCTCCGCCCCCAGCAGCGCCATACATCTGGCCGCCTCCGGGAACCACTGATCCCAGCAGATTCCCACACCGATTCTCCCATATGCAGTATCCCACACTTTAAATCCCGTATTCCCCGGCGTAAAATAGAACTTCTCCTGATAGAAATGATCGTCCGGGATATGGGTCTTGCGGTATACTCCGAGTACCCTGCCGTCCCCATCAATCATTGCCACAGAATTGTAAGTCACATTGCCTTCCCGCTCGAAGAAACTCAATGGCAGCACCACCCGCAGTTCGGCGGCCACCCTGCGGAGGCGCTCTATCGCCGGATTCTCTTCCAGCGGCAAGGCAAGCTTATAGAAGTCATAATTCCTCTCCTGACAGAAATACCGATTCTCGAACAGCTCCGGCAGTAAAATGACCTGCGCTCCCTTCGCCGCCGCTTCCCGCACCCATTTTTCCGCGGCTGCCAGATTTTCCTCCGCAGGGCGGTTGCAGTACATCTGCACTGCGGCTGCCGTTATTGTTTTATTTTCTGATATGTATGTATATAAACCCATGTCATGCCTGCCTTTATCCATTATAATTATTTTTGCATATTTTTAAATACGGTTACTGCATTTCGTCTCGTCTGACAATGCTCCAAGCCCGGCCTATTTCTTCATAAACGAATTTTCTGTTCCAAAATTGTAAGGACAAATGTCTCTGCATTTATGACAGCTTATTACCCAGTTTTTTGTTGCTTTATCATCACCAAAGGCGTAATCCCAGCATGCCTGTTGATCTAACTCAAAATGCTCTAACGCATTTACCGGACATATATTTACACAGGCATTACAATTATTACAAACAGGATCCTTTAATTCGTCACTTTCTAATTCCTGTTCGCACAAAACCGCTCCCAACCAGACCATACTCCCAAATTCCGGTGTAATAAGTAAAGAATGTCTCCCTATTGTCCCTAAGCCTGCTGCCTGCGCCGCATGCTTTTGAGAAATAATAGATCGCCATCTTTTCATCTCTTCGTCCCACTGGCTTTCATTTGTCGGAATTGGTACACAAGCAATCTGATACTTTTCCATTTCCATACAAAACACAAGAGCAATTGCGTCCATTTTGGATGTAATAGAATTTCTCACCCTTGTATAAGGTACAGGAGAATTACACCTGAGAGTTCCTGTTGGAAATCTACACCCAAAAGAAATAACTGATTTGCATGTTGGCAGAACATCTGTGGGATGATATCCTTTGGGCGCGTCATGAAATCTGTCTATACCCGCTATCCCGCACAAATCTGCTCCTAAACCAAATAGAATATCTTTAACTCCTCTACTATCAATCATACTATATCCTTTCGTTATATAAACCTGATTTGTATCTTTGATTATTCAGTATTTGCCTGCCGTTCACACCGGTATCTGCTGTGTAATACAATGGATATTGCCGCCCCCGATCAGGATATCCCTTGTGTAGATCTGTATCACTTCCCTGTCCGGAAAAAGTCCCTGCAAAATCTTCTTCGCCACCTCGTCCGCCGGATCTCCAAAGCCCGGCATAACAATACTTCCATTGGCAATATAAAAATTCACATAGGAAGCCGCCAGTCTCTCCCCTGGAGTGCGTGCAGGCTCGTCCCAGCAGGCATCCAGTCCCTCGCATTCCTCCGCACTGATAGTCACAGGCTTCGGCAATGGAAGCTTATGAACTTTAATCCACCTGCCCTTGGCATCCACCGATTGCTCCAGATACTCCAGGCAGGCCTTCGACATGGCGTACTGCACATCCGTCTCGTCCTCTGTCCAGGCCAGCGCCACTTCCCCCGGCGCCGTGAAAGCACAGATATTATCCACATGACCATTTGTCTCATCATTATAAATTCCACAGGGCAGCCAGAGAATCTTTGACACATTCAGATATTCCCTCAGATTCTCTTCAATCTCCTCCTTTGACAGGTCCGGATTTCTTCCCTGACTGAGCAGACAGCTCTCCGTCACTATGCAGGTTCCCTCTCCATCCACATGAATCGAGCCGCCCTCCAGGATAAAATCCCGCTTGCAGTACACATCCTTGTCCAACAGGTCACAAAGCTTCCGGGCCATCTGATTATCCTTGTCCCAGGGAAAATACAGACCATCATACAGTCCTCCCCAGGCATTGAAGCCCCAGTCAATTCCTCTTATGACACCTGCGTCATTTCTCACAAAAGTGGGAGCATAATCTCTGGCCCAGGCGTCGTTGCCGGACATTTCCACCACCCGGATATGCGCCGGCAATAAGGCCCTGGCATTGTCATACTGAGTTCCGCCGGCACACACTGTCACCTTCTCTGACCTGGCAATAGCCTCTGCAATCTGCACAAAGGCCTTCCGGGCCGCATACCCGCCGTACTGCCAGGAATCCGCCCGCTCCGGGAATATCATGATACAGCCGGCATGAAGCTCATATTCTGCCGGCATTCGAAAACCGTCCGCGGACGGCGTGGAATCTTTGATTATTTTCATGTTTTGCAAACGATCTCCTTATACACCTGGTCTACAACTGTCTATCAGCCAGATCATGAGTTATGTATTGCTTTCGCAAAAACTATCCAGTTTCCTGATAAAATACTGAAAGCTCTGGGAGGCATTATTCCTGATGTCCATCCACTTTCCAATATTCTCTGCACAATCAATCTTAAACAGGCCAATTTCATAATAGGAAGTAGCATCTCTTTTTAAGGCATGCAGACCACCTTTATAGACAATATCTGCAAGATACTCCCATGTTCCAATAATACTGTCCGGAACATATTTCTGTAATAACGAACGTTTGGCCATTGGATATGCTTTTATCAGTGCCTCACTGTCTCCCAGCAGCCAGGCTTCCATTTCCTCAATTGCTATACAAAAATACACCTGTATTTCTATCTGTAATTTTTGATACATCTCTACCAAATCCGTTTTCAGTTTTGCGCAATCCTCATCATCACTGTCCAATAGAACAAAAATAGCTTTTTTTCCTGGTATATCCTCCATGGATGCATTCATCCCCTTCAGATACCCAGGTAAATCATTCAACAGCCTCCCTGACTTTATCTGTGATACCTTTTTCGCCTTTGGCGGTATTTTCCCTATTCCCTTAAAACTATGAATTCTATATGTGAAATTTTCGCGGTTCATCACATATTTATTCATTATCTGCCTTACAAGAATCTCTCCTGATTTATCTTCGATTAATATTTCAATATACGTATATTTGTCCATCCATATCCCTCATGTTTTATCCAAAATAATCACTGTACCATAAATCTCCCAGCTCAACTTCAGATTCGCACAGCTGTTTTACATGTTCATATTCCGAAGCACGTGTAAGAGTTGAAAAGCCATCCTCCTGCTTTTCTAATACCCATACTTCTTCCGGAGACAGGGCATTTACAAAAAAAGGACTATGTGTTGTAACAAAAAGCTGTTTGGAATAGGTTCCCTTGATACTGTTCTTCATCTGCAAAGCTAAATCTGCCAGATACTTATGGTACAAACCATTTTCAGGCTCTTCAATAAACACCAATGGCCTTGCATCTTTCTCATGTAATAACAGATAATAAGCAAAAAGCTTCAATGTACCGTCTGACATTTTCTGAGAATAAAATGGTTTATTAAAGCCCTTTTCCAAAAATTCAAGTACCAGCTGACCATTTTGCAGTTTAACAGGCCTGATTTCCCTGATTCCCGGGAGCTTTGTCTGGATACTATGAAGCACCTTCATAAAATCTTTGGGATCCTCTCTATATAAAAACTGTGCCACATTATTCACATTATTCCCCAGACGATTTAAATATTTTTGCGGACCGGCATTAGGTATTTCACGGGCCGCTGTAGGGCTGAAATAGCACAAAAACCAGTTTTTTAAAAAATTCTTAAACTTTACAATCCTTGGATGCTCCCGCAGCTCTCCCAAAGTCACAATACCCAGCTGTCTGGGATCTGCCAGTTCCACATCAACCTTGTCTCCAATCTCCTTGTTCTCCTCTTCCAAAAAGCCGCTGTCGTTGCCCTTAAATGCAAATCCTTTCCCATATTCTAGGTATAGAAAAGACATAGGCCGTCCGTATCTTTCATTAGCTCTTCTTTGCCGTAGTCTTTCTTTCTCAATAATAGGTCTGTTATATTTATCCAATCCAATTGAAAGCTCATATGTGATAGGAGGTTCATTACTGGTTTCTCTATAATATATCTCGAACTCTATACATTCATCAACCCCTTGAGATATGAGATTTTCATATCCTCCTCGGCCATTCAGATCACATGCCACTTCAACACCCTTCTCCAAGCAATCCGCAAGAAAACCAAATGCATCTGCCAAAGTACTTTTTCCAGTTCCGCTTTGACCTATAACCGCATTCATATTAGTCAGTTCTTTTCCCTTACTGTCAAATAATAATTTCCCCAGTTTAACCTTTTTCAATGAGCCATAATTTTTAATCTCAATTCCTGCTATTCTTCCCATACTTCACCTCCAGTTATCTGTCTACAGCTTTCCTTCATAAAGCTTTTTATTCATCATACTATATCTTTTCCAAAATGTCTTCCCCAGGATACATTTATTATACAAAGATTTTATAATTCCTTAAGTCCGCAGTCAAACTTTAGACACATTTTCAGAGTATGATAGATACATAAACAAAGGAGCTGTTGAATTTTAGCAAGCAGGTTAGGGTTCTGTCAGCTTCGACTAACAACAATACTGCTTCGGCAGTTTTACTATATATCTTTCTCTTTCATGTTTTCTTTTATATTACTCCCTTTAAGAACCCGCTGTTGCGGGTTCTTACTTTTTACATTATAGGAAAGTTCGTCGCCAGACGAACATGGAATAAGTAAGGTGCCGCAGGCACTTTTAGTACCATATAAGTGTAAGAGATAAAGCATTTCATCAGTGCTTTACCTTC
>CAJUQT010000012.1 GCA_910588225.1 uncultured Acetatifactor sp. | reverse complement strand
GATAGGGGAAGTCTGCGCTTTTTTGGCTACCCGGAAGGTTATGTTTCACAGTAAAGAAATGAGGAGAGATGAGATGGAGAAAAGATGTTTATTCCCACAGGCGGGAGGTTTTCTGCACGGCGGAGATTACAATCCGGACCAGTGGCTGGACCGGCCGGATATTCTGAAAGAAGACATTCGGCTGATGAAGCTGGCCGGTGTCAACTGCGTGACCCTGGGAGTCTTCTCCTGGGTGATGTATGAACCGGTTGAAGGGCAGTTCTCCTTCGACTGGCTGGAAGAGATTATGGATCGGCTGTACGCGGAGGGAATCTATACGATCCTGTCCACGCCCTCGGCGGCGCATCCCGCGTGGCTGGATGCCGCCTATCCGACGGTGATGATGGTGAAGGCCAATGGCGAGCGTAACCGCCACGGGGGACGGGGCAACAGTTGCTGGTCCTCTCCCAAATACCGGGAAAAGATCGGGATCATTGACCGGAAACTGGCAAGCCGTTTTGGCTCCCATCCCGGTCTGCTGCTCTGGCATATATCCAATGAGGTGGGAGGCGAATGTTTCTGCCCCCTGTGCGCGGAACGCTTCCGGGAGTATCTGGGGAGACGGTTCGATCAGGACATTCAGAAGCTGAACCAGGCGTGGTGGACTCCTTTCTGGGGGCACTGCTACAGTGATTTCGCCCAGATTGAACCGCCCTATTCCAACGGGGAGACGAGTATCCCCGGCCTGCTTGTGGAATGGAAACGATTCACCACATGGAATATTGTGGATTTCCTCAAAACGGAGATTCGGATTTTTAAGGAGCTGACGCCGCAGATTCCGGTCACTCTGAACTTTATGTCTTTCTCCCAGAAGCTGGATTACCGGGAGGCGGCGAAGGAACTGTCCCTGGTTTCCTGGGACAGTTATCCGGCCTTCCATAATGACCAGGAGACGTTGTATGAAACGATGGCGAAGACGGCTTTCCATCACGTGCTGATTCGTTCCCTGAAGCCGGAGAAGCCCTATCTGCTGATGGAATGTACGCCCAGTGTGGTGCATGGGATGCCGTATAATAAGCAGAAGCGCCCGGGCGTCCACCGTCTGGCCTGCCTGCAGGCCATTGCCTGTGGCTCTGACTCGGTCCTGTATTTCCAGTGGAGGAAGAACCGGGGAGGCCATGAACAGCATCACGGCGCGGTAGTGGATCATCTGGGGACAGGTGATACACGGATATTCCGGGAAGTGAGCGAAGTGGGTTCGATGCTGCGCCGCATATCGGAGGCGGCCGGAAGTATGCCGGGCTCCGGCGCCGCGCTGCTTGTTGACTGGGATAACCGCTGGGCCCTGAATGAGGGACGGCTGGCGGGCGAGCAGACGAAGAATTATGAGAAGACCTGTATAGCGCTTTGGAAGGAGTTCTTCCGGCGTGGTGTGGAGATGAATGTGGTGTCCACGGAAGCCGACCTGTCCGGATGCCGGGTGGTGGTGGCACCGATGATGTATATGCTGCGGCCGGGTACGGCAGCTAACCTGAAACGCTTTGTGGAGAATGGCGGTCTGCTGCTTGCGACTTATCTGACCGGTTATGTGGATGAACATCAGCTCTGCTATATGGGCGGATTCCCGGGGGACGGCCTGTCTGCGCTTTTCGGAGTGATCAGCGAGGAACTGGATACGCTGTATCCGTCAGACCGGAACGGTATTCGTTTTGCGGACGGAACCCACTGGGAGGTTTATGATTACGCGGAGGTTCTGCGCGTGGGAAGCGCGGAGGTCCTCGGTGTATATGCGGAGGATTACTATCAGGACGGCGCCGCCGTTACCTGTAATACGTACGGCCAGGGAAAGGCTTACTATGTGGCGGCCAGGGTGGCGCCTGCGCAGATGTGGACGCTGTTTGAGCGGATGCTGAAGGAGGCGGGGCTGCCGGTGAAATGCCTGCCGGAGGGTGTGGAATACCATCAGAGGCGCGGGGAAAAGGACGTCTACGATTTTTACCTGAACTGGACGACACAGGCGCGGGATGTGCCGGTCGCGGAAGGTGAGGATCTTTTAACGGGACATCCGGTGACAGAAAACATGCTCCGGCTGGATCCCTATGGCGCGGCGGTGATCCGCAGACTCGCGCCGGAAGAATGACATCTTCTTCAGGATATAAGATAGCGGAAAATCCGCGTAAACGATTGACAAAAGCTTCGCTATCCCGTATATTTATTTCATTATGTCAGTGCTCGAAATATGTCGTATTCTGGGAACTGTCCGGTCATACAGAATCGAAGAGCCCAATTGAGGGGCAAACTGTTTCGAGAGACAGACATGGAACGAAGCCGATGTTATGCGGCGCCCTGCAAAGGAGATGCCACACTTGAAAAATACCATTATTTCCTTAAAAAATATTACTGTGTCCTATGATGGCGAGCAGGTTCTCGGAGGCTTTCATCTGGAGATCCATGACGGGGAATTCGTTACCCTGCTGGGGCCCTCCGGGTGCGGCAAGACCACGGTGCTGCGCACCATTGCCGGATTTATTAAGCCGGATGCGGGTGATGTGTTTTTTTATGACAAAAATATTACCGGTCTGCCGCCGCATAAGCGGGAGGTCAATACCATTTTTCAGAAATATGCGCTGTTTCCGCATCTGAATGTATACGAGAACATAGCTTTCGGCATGCGTCTGAAAGGTCGCGGTGAGAAAGAAATCAAACGGACTGTGCATGAAATGCTGGCCATGGTAAATCTGACCGGATATGCCCACAGGGGCATAAGCCAGCTTTCCGGCGGGCAGCAGCAGAGAGTGGCCATTGCCAGAGCTCTGGCCAATGAGCCGAAGGTTCTGCTGCTGGACGAGCCGCTGGGAGCGCTGGACCTGAAGCTGCGCAAGGACATGCAGGCAGAATTGAAGAAAATACAGCAGCAGACGGGAATCACTTTTGTGTTTGTCACCCATGACCAGGAGGAAGCTCTGTCCATGTCGGATACGGTGGTGGTGATGGACGGCGGTGTGATTCAGCAGATCGGTTCGCCCACGGATATTTACAATGAACCGAAGAATGCTTTTGTGGCGGATTTTATCGGGGAGTCTAATATACTGGACGGTGTCATGCTGGAAGATTATGCGGTGCGGTTTGCCGGGCATACCTCCCGTTGTCTGGACAGTGGTTTTGGCAGAAATACACCTGTGGACGTGGTGATACGCCCGGAAGATATCAAAGTAGTAGAGCCGGATTCCACTCTGATCAGTGGGGATGTGACGGCTGTCACCTTCAAGGGAGTACATTATGAAATCATTGTGGATGTGGCGGGATTCAAGTGGATGATACAGTCCACGGAGTGCCGGCAGGTAGGGGATCACATCGGCCTTGCACTTACCCCCGACGATATTCATGTCATGCAGAAATCCGCATATTCCGGAGTGTTTGGCGATTATAGTACCTTCAGCGATGAAATGGAAGAAGATATGAATGCTTCGGATGAAGGAAACGCTTCAAATGCGGCAGATGCTTTACAAGAAACATGGACAAAAGGGGAGGAGAATGGCCATGAAATCTAATTCCAGGCTTCTTTCCGCACCGTACAGTATCTGGATGACAATCTTTATTGTAGTGCCAATGCTGCTGGTAGGATATTTTGCCTTTACAGATAAATCCGGCAGCTTTACCATGGAAAATATTCTGAGCGTGGGTCAGTACTCCAATGTGTTTCTGCGTTCTATCTGGCTGGGGGCGGTGGCAACGATTATTTCCCTGGGATTAGGGTATCCGTTTGCCGCAATTATAGCCAGAATGAGTGTAAAGCGTCAGAATGTCATGGTAATGCTGGTGATGCTGCCCATGTGGATGAATTTCCTGCTGCGTACCTATGCATGGATGACGCTTCTGGAGGACAATGGTCTGATCAATTCGGCTTTATCTGCCATCGGACTGCCCCGAATTCATATGATCAATACCGCCGGCGCAGTGGTTCTGGGTATGGTTTATAACTACATTCCGTATATGATTCTGCCGCTGTACTCTGTTCTGACCAAGATCGATCAGAGTGTGATTGAGGCGGCGCAGGATCTGGGGGCAAACGGAAGGCAGGTTTTTCTCAAAGTAGTGGTGCCTTTAAGCATGCCGGGGGTCATTTCCGGTGTGACCATGGTATTTGTGCCGGCGGTAAGTACCTTTATCATCTCGAAAATGCTGGGCGGGGGCGGCAATCTGCTGATTGGCGATCTGATTGACATGCAGTTTCTGGGCAGTGCGTATAATCCGAATCTGGGTTCCGCCGTTTCGCTGGTATTGATGGTAATCATCCTGATCTGCATGGGCATTATGAATCAGTTTGATGATGGTGAAGGGAACGAAAAAGTTCAGCTGGGAAATGTTAAGTAACGATTGCGAGACGGAACTGGAATAGGAGGCATGCTGCTGTGAAAAAGATAAGCGGTCGGATTTATACCTTTCTCATTTTTCTCTTTTTATATGCGCCGATTCTGGTGCTTATTGTGTTCTCTTTTAATGATACGGAGACCGGAAGCCGTGTGGTCTGGGGCGGTTTTTCCCTGCGCTGGTATCAGAAGCTGTCTGAAGACCGGCTGATTCTGGAAGCTCTGCGCAATACTTTGCTGATTGCGGTGGTATCGGCAGTGGTATCCACAGTGCTGGGCACCGCGGCGGCCATCGGGATCAACAGTATGAAGCGCCTGCCCAGGCGTATCATGATGAATATTACGAACTTTCCCATGGTCAATCCGGAGATTGTTACGGGTGTGTCGCTGATGCTGTTGTTTGTATCTGCGGTACGATTACTCGGAGGGCGCAGTCTGGGGATGGGATCTCTGTTCGCCGCCCATATTACATTTTGCCTGCCTTATGTGATTCTGTCGGTGCTGCCGAAGCTGCGTCAGATGGATCCCAATCTTTATGAGGCGGCGCAGGATCTGGGATGTCCGCCGCTGAAGGCCTTTTTTAAGGTAGTGCTGCCGGAAATTATGCCGGGAATTGTGACAGGATTGATTATGGCATTCACACTGTCAATTGACGATTTTGTGATCAGTTATTTCACCAGCGGGACCACGCAGACCCTGCCCATATACATTTACTCCATGACCCGCAAGCGCATCAGCCCGGAGATCAATGCTTTGTCCACTGTACTGTTCGTTGCGGTGATGGTGCTGCTGATTATTATAAATGTCCGTAATGTGAAGGAACAGGACAGACCGGCGAAAGAGGAGGTGTAAAGCTTGACTGGAAGATTGGCTTTCCATGGAAGAGAGAATTTTCATGGGAGAGGTGGTTTCTTCGGAAGCGGTGTTTTCCGGAGGAAAAGGCTGGCAGGCAGGCTGGGAAGCCTTTTCCTCGGCCTGCTCTTTTTGCCGGGATTCCTGCCTGTGCAGACGGTTCAGGCACAGGAAGCAGTCCCGGAACGGGGCGTTACCATAAATGTGTATAACTGGGGCGAATACATTGCCAACGGCACAGATGATTCGCTGGATGTAAATGCCGAATTTACCAGGCGTACAGGCATCCGCGTCAATTATACCACTTTTGACAGCAACGAGTCGCTTTATTCCAAACTGGTGGGCGGCGGTGCAGATTATGACGTGATTATTCCTTCCGATTACATGGTATCAAGGCTCATTCATGAGAATATGCTGGCCGAGCTGGATTTTTCCAATATTCCCAATTATCAGTACATTGATGAAAGCTTCCGGAATGCGGATTATGATCCGGAAAATCGGTATTCCGTACCCTATACCTGGGGGGTTGTAGGCCTGTTCTACAACACAGATTACATTGAGGAAGAGATTACCAGCTGGAACGCCCTGTGGGATGACCGCTATGCGGGAAAGATTCTGATGTTTGACAATCCAAGGGATGCTTTTGCCATAGCGCAGTTTATACTGGGACAATCCGTGAATACTACAGATGAAGACGAGCTGGCAGAAGCGGCTGCGCTTCTGAAACAGCAAAAGCCTCTGGTACAGGCTTATGTCATGGATCGTATTTTTGATAAGATGGAAAGCGAAGAAGCCTGGATTGCGCCGTATTATTCCGGAGACGCCGCCATTTTGGCAGATAACAGCGAGAACATCCGATTTGTGGTGCCGGAGGAGGGAACCAATTATTTTGTGGATGCCATGTGCATCCCGGCCACTTCCGCTCATAAGGCGGAGGCAGAAGCTTATATCAATTTCCTGTGCGATCCGGAAATTGCGGGGGAAAATATGAATTATGTGGGCTACTCCACCCCGGAAACCGCCGCAAAGGCATATATGGACGAAGAAATAGTGAAGAGTCCGGTTCACTATCCGGACGAGGAAGTTCTGGCCCGCACCCAGGTATTTGTGAATCTGCCGGAGGATATCGGTAAACTGATAGACAGGCTCTGGGCCGAGGCGAAAATGGGCGGGCCCGGAGAGTCTGCGGTGCTGGTGGCCATAATACTGGGATTTCTGGCGGTGTATATTGCCATTATACTGTATAAACGACACAAACGGAAAAGAGAGCTGACGTAAACGTACGCCGGCTCTCTTTGTTATAGGAAGGAAAGTCCATTCTCAGTGAGAGAAAGCTGATATTTTCTTTATTTTTCTTTGAGTGTTATGTCTGTCATTTCCAGAACAGAACGATTTCATTATACAATTATGCAGGTTATAGAACTTTAAAAAATAAGCACAAACTATATAAAAACAACAGAAAAAATGTTGTAAATACAGAAAAAAATAGTGGGAGCTTCTAATTTTATTGTTGGTTTCGATTACAGAAAAAAGAGTACGAGAAAATGAATTGTAAATAATGAATACAAATATAGACAAAATAAATATAGATCACAACGAAACATGTGGACATAATGTATAATATAACGAGAGAATGGACGAATTAAATAGAAAACGCAGCTGAGATTTGTACAATATATATAAATAAAAGTATGTCTTAAATGTTGACGCAGCACTTCTGCAGTGCTATAATTTATAACAGAAATTATGTTACAAATAAAAGAAAAGACAATTGAATAAGGAAAATGAGTTTATTGAGTACGAACAATGAGAGAATGGGGGTTGAGGATGAAGGACAGGCGAAATAAGCTGCAAGAAAGTAAACTGGCAAAGAACGATAAAAATGTGCGTCCCCGGAAGGGCGTATTATCTTATTTGCGCAGGCACTGGATATTTTATGCGATGCTGGCACTGCCGATACTGTATTACTATCTGTTTTCCTACAGAGCCATGCCCGGAGTTGTAATCGCTTTTAAGAACTTTAACATGTTTAAGGGAATATGGGAGAGCCCCTGGGTGGGACTGGAATATTTTGAACGTGTGGCGCAGTCAAAAACCTTCTGGCTGTCCGTGCGCAATATGATGACGCTGAACATTCTGGGGCTGGTGCTGGGATTTCCGCTGCCCATTATCCTGGCGCTGTTCCTGAATGAAATCAGCCGTGCCTCATTTAAGAAGACAATACAGACAGTGATCTATCTGCCGCACTTTATTTCCTGGTCTGTGGTAGGTGGTATGATGTACCAGATTTTTGCTTCCTCCGGTCTGGTCAATACGATTATCAAAGGTCTGGGAGGGCAGGCGGTTCCTTTTCTCTCCAATAATGGATGGTGGATTTTTACTTATTTTATTGTAGGTGTCTGGAAGAGCATCGGATGGAACACCATCATCTATCTCTCGGCCATGACAGGGATCGATCAGGAAATCTACGAGGCGGCCCGGGTGGATGGATGTTCCAGGTTTCGGATGATGACGGCCATCACTGTTCCCTGTATCAAGGATACAGTTGCAATTATGTTGATTCTGGCGGTGGGCGGTCTGGCCAGCATTGGATTTGAACAGCCGTTTGTCATGCAGAACAGTACAGTAATGGAAGTGGCGGATGTGGTGAGTACCTTTGTATACCGTGTGGGTCTGGAACAGGGGAAATTCAGCATTGGTACGGCGGTAGGTCTTGCACAGTCAGTTATCAATTTTACCCTGGTACTCAGTGCCAATGCAATCAGCAAGCGCGTATCCGGCAACGGTATCTGGTAGAGGAGGCAAAGCATGAAGGATAAGGTGTTTAAAGTATTTACTGTGCTGGTAGTTGTTGCCATCGGATTGTGCTGTCTGATTCCGTTTCTACATATCGTGGCAATGTCCTTTTCTAATAAGACGGCTGTCATGCGGGGAGATGTCTTCCTCTGGCCGAAAGGCTGGGATTTGTCTGCCTATAAGGCGGTGTTTAACAATAAGGGATTGATGGATTCCATGTGGTTTACGTTGTTTTTGACGGCAGTACACACATTGATCTGTCTGGTGATGACTATATTATGTGCTTATCCACTGTCCCGCCCCGGCCTGAAATTTAAGTCTGTTCTGCTGATTTACATCCTTTTTACCATGTACTTCAGCGGCGGTATGATTCCGGGATACCTGAATATCAAGTCGCTGGGACTGCTCAATAATTTCTGGGTACTGATTCTGCCGGGTATGCTGTCTACCTACAACATGATTCTGATGAAAAGCTTTTTCCAGTCCATGCCTAGAGAGCTGGAAGAGTCAGCCTATGTGGACGGCGCCAATGATCTGGTGGTATTGATAAGGATTGTGCTTCCTCTCTCCAAAGCCATGTTGGCCACCATCGCTCTGTTCTATGCGGTGGGACGATGGAACGGCTTTATGGATGCAATTCTGTACATCAATGATGAGAGTCTGTATACCATTCAGGTGCGGCTGCGCCAGCTGATACAGGCCAGTCAGGTGAGTACGATGTTGGAGGATATTCCGGAGATGAAGGCGGATCTCATTGCAGAGACAGTGAAGGCTTCCTGCCTGGTCTTCAGCATGATCCCGGTTATGATTATCTATCCATGGCTCCAGAAATATTTTGTCAAAGGTGTCATGATTGGTTCCGTCAAAGGGTGAGCGGGGAGTATAATTGTCCAGCGACCTGTCTGAACCGTTAACAAAGGTTATTCTGCTGGTAATCGGCAAATACATAAAATAAAAAATTAAAATGAAATGGAGGTACTGTTTTATGAGGAAGTTTTTATCTTTGACGCTGGCGGCGGCATTGGTACTGGGGCTTACGGCCTGCGGAGATTCTGGCGAACCATCTGGCAGCGCAGGAGGCGGCTCCGACGCGGGAAGTCAGTCCGGGGGGGCAGAAGCCGGTGAGGGAAATCAGGAGACACCTGCGGAGGCCACAACGCTTTCCGTTATGATGTATGATCGCGGTAATACTACGGAAACCTATGGATCTTCCACAGACAACTACTGGACTCACTGGGTACAGAAGGAGTTCGGAGATCCCAACAACATTACGGTAACCTATGTCCCTGTGCCCCGTTCCGAGGATGCTTCGAAAGTAAACACGCTGATGGCAGGCGACGAAGCTCCTGATATTATCTTCAGTTATGACAGTAATATGATCATGCAGTTCGGCAAGGACGGCGGTCTGGTGGAGCTGAGTGATCTGATTCAGCAGTATGGTCCCAATCTCCAGGAAAATCTGGCGGAGACAATGTCCTATGGGCAGTCGGAAGGCAGTCAGTGGGCAATCGTGGCAAAGCGTCCGAGTGTGGGCTGGCACAGCATGTATATCCGTAAGGACTGGCTGGATGAAACGGGCTATACTCTGCAGACAGATGCGGATGGAATTTATCATATGAGTATAGATGACTTTACGGATCTGCTTCATCAGTTTAAAAATCTGGATCCCTCAGGTCAGGGAAGCGAAATGTTCCCCCTTGGTCTGATTGGAGCCTGGGACGCAGGTCTGGCTGACACTATCATCAAGGCCTTTATAGACACGCCGAATCTGACGGATGAAATGCATGCCTGCTACAATGATATGTTCTGGCCCGGGTATAAGGAGGGAGTGCGTTATCTGAACCAGCTGTACAATGAAGGACTGGCAGACCCGGATTTCATGGTAGATACCGATACTTCCTACACATCCTTCAATGGTCTGCTCAGCAACGGCCGTATCCTGGCCTTTGGTCATGACGCGGCGGAGGTTACCGGTGTGAAAGCTCTGTATGAGACGGATTCGGATGCGGAAGTAGTTCCGTTCTACCTGGACAATGTAAACGGAGAACAGTTTAACAGGGTATATGCGCCTACAGGTATGTATATCGCGGTTCCCGCTACCTGCAGGAATCCTGAAAATGCCATAAAGTATCTGGACTGGCTTTCTGTCTGGGACGTTGCGAAAGTGTTCCATTACGGTTTTGAAGGAGTGCATTACAATTTAGAGGGAGACACGGTCGTTACCATTCCTTATACAGATGAGGAAAAGGCTGCATCCGAGTATGACTTTGAGCGTATTACGGTAGGTGACTTTATGCTTGTTTATAACGGTAAGCCCTATGGATATAAAGAATCTACAGAGGGAATGGACGAAGTGACGGCCAAAATGAAGAAGCTGGCGTATGATGCGTTCATAGCCGCAGAGGTCGGCGGGCAGGCAGACTATTATTTCCAGGGAATCAAGACAGAAGCCGATGAGAAGTATGCAGGCCTTCTGCCCGGTCTGGGAAGCGAGCTGCCTACTCTGATTACCTGTAAGCCTGAAGAGTTTGACGCTGCCTATGACAAGGTGCTGCAGGACTGGCTTGACGCAGGCGGGCAGGAAGTACTGGATCAGAAGATTGAACTTTACAAGGAACTGGAAGCGGCAAAATAATTTCCACACAGTGCAGAGAAACGCAGGCATGCATTCGGTGCGGCTTGCGTTTTCTGTACCCTGGAGAAAAAACAGTATCAGCCGATAATTGGGTACAGGAGGGGCTGGTACGGAACTGGAATAAAACAGTACCAGCCCATACAGTACCCCGGAGGATTTACGGACGGATGTACTTCACGGCCGGAAATTCTCAGCCGATAATTGGGTACAGGAGGGGCTGGTACGGAACTGGAATAGGAGATAGTATATGCTGGATACATATTTTAATCAGAAACTGGTTCCGGGAAATCCCATCCGTCCGTTTATGGTGGCGGGAGTTCTGGAGAAGGATTATCAGGGGGAGCGTACAGGTCAGGCCATACGGGCTTATGTGGAAGAGATGCTTGCGCAGGCGCAGGCGGATTTGGAGCAGAAGGAGTTCCGGGAATTTGATTCCTTTACCCTCTGTGGAATGGAAGGAAAATGGACCGTGTGTGATGCACAGTCACCCAGATATGCGGACGGACATTATTACATTATGGAAAAACTGGCTATGATGCCCATATATCTGGAGCTGGACAGCGAATGTGATCAAGAGATTACAGTGCGGATGCAGGAGTGCAGACTTCTGATGCTTCTGAACGGCAGTCTTGTATACAATAATACGGATATTCATGCCAGAAAACGTCCCCGGCGCTATGTGTTTGAACATGTAGTGAATCCCAACTGTGAGATGGTGACGCTGAAACTGCGGGCAGGCAGAAATACCCTGGTTGCCGTCACTGGAAAGGTGGACCGGGGAACCGGCATCAGTTTCAGTATGGAGCTGGTCTCCTGTGAGGCTGCCGTGAGCGCCGGGGTACCGCTGAACATGGCGGAGGAAGTACGGGGAGAAATCTTCCGCAGTCAGTTGGAAACCCATATGGAAGACGACAGCTATGTGCTGGGAGAAACGCCGAAAGTGCATATAGGCGGATATCCGCTTTCCCATTGTCTGGTAGAGCTGCAGGTTTCGACTGCGGAGGGAAAGGATTTACTCTCACTGGTCGCAGGAATGGAGGAAGCTGCGGAATATGCGGTGAATGAAGACGGAAATATTGCGCTGGAGGGAGTGGGCGATCCGGGAGACTATGCGGTACATATGGCCTGGAAACTGCCTGACGGGACCCTTTTGACGGAGAAGACACTGGATTTCTCCGTGATGCAGACCATGGAGCCCTTCCCCGGCTGGGAACATTTTGAAGAGAGAAGGCAGCAGACACTGGAGCGCCTGGCAGAGAGGGGGAATGCTCTGGGACTGTATCGTCTGGGGCGTGCAGGAGAGATAGATCAGGATAAGATCAAAGCCATGTGTCACAAGATTGAGACCAGAGCGGACTGTGCCGACTTTGACCTTCTGCCCTTATTGTGGCTGATGTGGGAGGACAGAGGGAGAGGACTGCTGGACAGAGAGATTGTCCGGATGGTGAAGGAGGCGGCGCTGGGGTTCCGCTACTGGGTGGATGAGCCGGGAACTTCTTCCATGTTCTACTGCTCGGAGAATCACCGCATTGGGTTCCATGTATGCGAGTATCTGGCAGGACTGCTGTATCCGGAGGATATCTTTACCAATTGCGGTCAGAACGGCATGTACCACTCTCTAAAAGGGCGTATGCACCTGGTGGAGTGGCTGAATCAGCGCTGCCGCGCAGGTTTTGACGAACCGCATTCGGATTCTTATTTGCCTGTGACACTGTCGGCGCTTTTGGTGCTGCGGGAAGTGCTGCCCATGGAAGAATACCCTCTGCGCAATATGGTGAATGTACTTCTGGACTTCATAACCTTTATCTTTGCGGTAAGCAATTTTGAAGGTGTGATGGCCACACCCAGAGGGCGTAGTTACAATAAACCGCTGAGGAGCAGACTGTCCAGCGGCATCAACGGATTGTTCTGGCTTTATTTCGGCAATGCGCCTGCAAATGTGAATTTTGCCCACCAGGAGATGGCCTTCAGCTATTATGTGCCTCCCAGGGCACTCTGCGAGCTGGCGGATAATTTTACGCCGGCAACCTTTACCTTTAAAGAGGGAATCATGCACTTTGACAAGCACAACGCGGACTTTACCATCCGCCGTACGCCGGAGTACATGATTGGCGGTGTTCGGGATCACAATGTGGGAATGTGCGACATGCACTTTATCTCTGCCATGATTGTCCTGCCAGGCGACATTTCCCTGTTCTTCTCCTCGCCCAACAATGTGGCGGAGGGCAGCGGACTGCGTCCGGATTACTGGGCCGGCCAGGCATTTCTGCCCCGTGTGCTGATGCATGGACGTACTCTGGCGGTGATATGGCACAATGTGAACAACCCGGATATCTGGATGACCCACTGCCATTTCAATGCCAGGAAGTTTGACGAAGTGGTATCCGAAGCGGGATGGACCTTTGGCCGTAAGGGGGACAGTTATGTGGGGATTTACTCCAGTACACCTCACTCCTTCCGCAGAGAAGGGGCTTACGCCGGACGGGAACTGGTCAGCGACGGCAACGAGACTGTGTGGATGGCAGAATGCGGCAGCAGACGGGAGGACGGCAGCTTTGAGGACTTCCGAAAGAAGATGACTATGGCGGAAATTGTCCGGGAGGGAGAGCAGTTTTGCTTCGCCTCTCCGGGCAGCGGCAGACTGGAATTCGGACTGACGGAAGGTTTCCTGGTCGACGGACGGCAGGTGGAGATTCCGGATGATCTGGTGAATTGTCCTTATCTGCATTCCCGCTATGGCAGCGGCCGTTTTAACTATACCTGTCCCGGATTTACGGTCACGCAGTGGACTTATCCGGCCAGTGAGTAAAATTGCCGTACTGTTCAGGGTCAGTTCCATGAAAGCATATTATACGCTTTCTGTAAAAAATGAAATAACTTATAGCCGGTCAGGGTGGCATGAAAATTGAATACTCCTGACTGGATATACAACAGTTTCTGTTTGGAAAAACGAAAAGATTGTAATAAAATGGTATGTGTAGAACGCAGACGAGAGGTAAATTTATGAATGAAATTTTGCAGAGAGAAGATTCAGCCTATGAAAAGGGATTTCGGGAGCCGGAGGAAGTCATCCGTCTGATCAGCGAGAGAATGCTGGTGCATCGGTCGCGGGTGGAATTGACTCTGCGCCCTTATCTGAAACAGGAGCATATGGCATTAAAACCAATCTCTCAGATGGCACAGCTGGATCTGAATTGGACCTATCCCCAGGCGAAGACGGGAGATATAGCCTATATCAGAACCTGGGCCATGGCGGACCGGGACTCAGAGGCGGCGCTTACCATTGCAGGAAATGTAAAGATCTGGCTGAACGGTCAGGAGGTATACAATGGTAAGGGATTGGAAAAACCTTTGTCCGCGGTAAAAGGAGAAGCTGATTACGCCTTCGTGGAGGTACGGCTGCAAAAAGGGAGAAATGATTTGCTGATGAAATGCACTAAGGGAGAGAATAACTGGGGGCTTCTGCTCTATATTGCCTATCCCCGATACCCCTTCCGGTGGACCAGAGATTACCTTTTGTCAGTGCGTCCCACTTTGCCTTTTGAAGAGATGGAAGGAACAGAGGGATTTGCACATATCGGACCGCTGCCCGGGGAAGCTGATACCCGTTATCTGGAAGATGCCATAGAGCGTGGAGAGATCGGCTATGATGACAGGCCGCAGCTGTCCTCCGGAGACAGGGTGCAATGGGAGCCCAGATGGAAAAAAGACGCGCTGGGGAACCGGGTGGATTTTCAGGAAGTGTACGGTGACAGCCAGGGTTGTGCCTATGCGCTGAGCTATATACAGGGCCGGGAAGGGGAGAAATATGTGCTGAGGATTACGGCCTCCGGCAGCGTCCGTGTATTTACAGAGGGAAAAATCCATGAAATTTCCGATGGCAGGGAGACGGAGATTTCCATTACAGGAAATGGTAAAGAGACGGAACTTCTGGTAAAGCTGCCCCGCCAGGGAAAGGACTGGTGGATGGAGGCCGCCGTGTATGCGGAGGCTGACGTGCAGGAGGCAAGTGGGAAGAAGCTAAACGGAATAACAAATGGCAAAACGCCAAACGGAGAAACCACAAGTACCGGAACTACAAACAGAGAAACGGCAGACGGGAAAACTATAGATGGCAAAGCAATAAACAGAGTACCGTTTGTGCAGATCGGGAACAGAGGGCCTGCCCGGTGGATTGTGACAGGACCTTATGTGACGGAGGTTGGAAATCCGCTGGTGATTCCGTTTGCACCGGAACAGAAGATACAGTTTCAGCGTCCTTACCCTCTGGGCAACTATGAACATGCCTTCTGGCGTATTCCACAGAAGGATGCCTATATCAGGCCTTATCGGGACGGTATCTTCTTCGGACAGTGGTTCTATGCGGTTCAGGTGGGACTGCACGGTCTGATGCATGCCGCGAAGACCACCGGGAATATGGAGCATCTTCGGTATTATCTGGACAGCATTCAGACCATGGCGGACTATTTTGACTACAAGGACTGGGATAAGGAGCAGTTCGGCGATCCAACGCTGACTCCCAGAGCCTGGGGACTTCCGGATCTGGACGCCTGCGGAACCATCGGCGTGTCCCTGATTGAGACTTACGAGATGACGGGAAATCCGGCGCTGCTTTCGGTGATTCATGCGGTGGGGAATGCGGTGATGACCCATATCCCCAGATTCCCGGACAGAACTTACTTCCGGGTCAGGACCATGTGGGCGGACGATCTGTATATGAGTTGTCCTTTTCTGGCCAGACTGTACCGGCTGACCGGGGACAAAAAGTATGAGGATGAGGTCCATCTGCAGGTGGAGGGCTTCCGGAGACGGCTCTGGATAGAGGAGGAACAGATTTTTTCCCATATCTACTTCCCGGAGGAAGAGCGGATGAGCGGAATTCCCTGGGGACGGGGAAATGGCTGGATTGCCGTGACGCTCACAGAGATTTTGTCCCTTTTGCCTCAGGACAATCCACATTGGGAGGAGGAACTGCATCTGTATCGGAGATTTATGCAGGGAATTCTGGCCTGTCAGGACCCTTCCGGAATGTGGCATCAGGTGCTCAACCGGCCGGATTCCTATCAGGAGACATCCTGTACGGCCATGTTCCTGCTGAGTATCACCCGGGGAGTGAACCGGGGATGGCTGGAGGCGGAAAAATTCCTGCCCTGTATCAGGAAAGCCTGGACCGCGCTGCTGCAGTATTCCGTGGATGCCATTGGGGATGTGTACGGCGTGTGCCTGGGGTCCGGCTGTGCGAAGGAGGCGGAGTATTATATGCAGCTTCCGGCTAAGAAAAACGATGACCACGGCACGGGAATTGTGATGATGGCGGCGGCCGAGATGATGAAGCTGCCATAAATCTTTTCAAGTTTACCGTACAGTACCATGAAGTATTTTATGTTCTTCTGTACGCAATGGTAATGTGGTACCAGACAGAGTCGAGCCTTCTTATAAGACGATGTAGTGGGCTATGTGGAAATCCCGCCACAGATTGGCAAGAAGCTGAGCTGCGGCGGAAAATAAGAATTTTGAGAAGGGAAGAAAATGGACAGTTTCAGTTATCAGAGGGATACCCATAAAATATGAAGTTTACAAAAGGTATCGATATGACAAAGGGGAGAGTTATGGCATTCCCTATCGAAGTCTGGTGGTCAGGAATTTTGATAATCTGCTTGTGGAGGGAAGGTGTGTCAGCTGTGATCACTATGTGCAGGCGTCCATTCGCGTGATGCCTGGCTGTTATATCGTGGGGCAGGCGGCGGGAACGACGGCTCATCTTGCGGCAGCCGGAAGCTGTACCGTCAGGGAGATCCCGGTGCGGGAGCTCCAGAGGATACTGACGGATAACGGATGTTTCCTGCCCAATTATGCGGAGGTTTAGACGTAACGCTCCGGGAATGGAGGAAAAGTATGGATATCAGAGAGATGAGAGAGAACTTTGACCGGCAGGGACCGGTTTACGAGAGCCATCTGCTGACCTTTGAAGGGGTAGACGGATATGATGTCTACAATACGTCGTTTCCCTTCAGGTATGAAGGAAAAAGATATCTGTTCGGGAGAGTGGAGCGCAGGGAAGAATGGGCGAACTCCACGGTGCGCCTCTTTTCAGAGAAGGGGAAGGACATCTGGGAGACAGTGCCGGAATCCATGATTTACCAGCTGGAGGACCCCTTTGTGGTGAAACTGCAGGGCGACTTTGTACTTGGAGGGACCAGAGTGGATTATTCCGGAGGAAAGCTTGCCGGATTCTGTGGGGTGTTTTATGCTGGAAAGGATCCTTTTCACCTGCGTTACTATACCACAGGTCCCAAAGGGATGAAGGATATCCGGATGGTGGAATTGGAAGACGGACGGATAGGGGTATTCTCAAGACCCAGGGGGGAACATGTCAGACAGGCTTACGGAAGTGAGGCTGTGGTTGGATTTACGATTATCAATCATATCAGCGAACTGGATGACAAGGTGCCGGAACAGGCCAGGGTCGTGGAGGGCCTTTTTGGAAAGGACGAGTGGGGAGGCTGCAATCAGTGCTTTCTTCTGGAAGAAGGAAAGGTGGGCGTGATTGGACACAGATGCTATCATGAGAAGCGCAGCGGCATCGACCGGCAGGTTTATCTGAACATTGCCTTTGTGTTCGATCCGGAGACTTATCAGGCATCTGATATTAAGGTCATCGGTACACGGAAAAGCTATCCAGTTCAGCCGGAAAAGAGAGCGGATCTTGCAGATTGTGTATTTTCTTCCGGCATCCGGCTTCGGGAGGACGGCAGGATAGACCTTTACAGCGGCGTGGCGGACACCGCAGAGGGCAGGATAGTGATTGCAGATCCTTTTGAGGGGAGATATCGCTTCCCGGAACAGATGAAATGAGAAAATTGCAGAACTAAACAGGAGGGCAAAATGAATAGTGAGAAAAAACAGAAAGGTGCCGGCCGGCTTCCGGCGCATCCCCTGATTACCTGCGACCCGTACTTTAATATATGGTCAGGCAGCGACCGACTGTACGAGGCGGACACCATGCATTGGAGCGGCAGAAGAAAGCGAATCAGAGGTCTGGTCAGGATTGACGGTGCAGAGTATCGTTTTATGGGGCGGGGCGAGGCTCAGCCAATGGAGCAGACGAATGTAGAAGTGACGACATTTTCCACAAAGTACCGTTTTGAAGCCGCAGGGGCGGCGCTGACAATCAACTTCTGGACACCGCTGCTTTTGGATGAGCTGGATGTGCTTTCCAGACCCTGTTCCTATTTGGATATGGAAGTCAGTTCGCTGGACGGGAAAGCGCATCAGGCAGAGGTGAAATGGGAATTCTTCGGGGAGTTGTGCTGTGACAGAAATCAGACTGAGAAAATCGGCGGGGGCAGCTTTTTCCTGGAGCAGGCGCAGAGCGCATGGCTTGGTCTGAGGGAGCAGAGACCTCTGGGACACAGCGGAGACAGCATCACCATTGACTGGGGATACCTGTACCTGGCGGCGGAGAGAAATGGGGGCGGGAAGGTAGATTATATTCCGGAGCGGCACAGCCTGTGTGCGGAGTTTGCCTTTTCTGTGAAGGACGGGGCAGGTGAGACTGCTTCTCTGGTGGCCGCTTATGATGATATTGCATCTGTCAATTATTTCGGCAGGATGCTTCCCGGCTATTGGGCCAGACAGGGGAAAACGATACTTCAGGCAATTGAGGAGGCTGTTGCTGAGAGGGCGGTTCTGCGGGAGAGATGCGGAGCGTTTGAAGAGAAGCTGATCCGGGAGACAGAGGCCTTTGGAGAGGCCTATACGAAAATCTGTATGGCAGCTTACAGACAGTCCATTGCGGCTCACAAGCTGATTGCCGATGAGAATGGCAGTGTGGTATTCATCTCCAAAGAATGTCATTCCAATGGCTGTGCCGCAACAGTGGATGTAACCTATCCCTCCACGCCGCTGTTCTTTCTGTACAATCCGGAGCTGGTGCGTGCCATGCTGAGACCGGTGCTGCGGTTCGCCGGTATGCCTGTGTGGAATTATGATTTTGCGCCTCACGACGTGGGCCGTTATCCCTATGTGACCGGGCAGGTATACGGACTGGCATCTTACCGGCAGGCAGCCCGGGAGCTGGGCGGCGGAGAAGAGGAGGGCTATGTCTATCCCATGTTTTACCAGATGCCGGGAAATGTGGATGTATACTGCTATGAGAATCAGATGCCGGTAGAGGAATGCGGCAATATCCTGATTCTGGCAGCGCAGCTGGTGAGACAGGAGCCGGAGGAAGGAAGAGAGCTCTGGCAGGATCATCTTCCTCTGTATGAAAAATGGGTGAAGTATCTTCTGCAATACGGAAGCGATCCGGCAGAGCAGCTGTGCACAGATGACTTTGCAGGACATCTGGGACACAATGTGAATCTCGCCGTCAAGGCGGTCATGGGGGTGGAGGCTTATTCGATTCTGATGCGGGCGGCGGGAAGAGAGGAGGAAGCCGCACAGTATCATGACAGGGCGGCCGAAATGGCAAAAGATGTGGCGAGCAGAGCTTTTGCGGTGGATCATACGAAACTGACCTTTGACGGGGACAGAGAAAGCTGGAGCCTGAAGTATAACGCGGTATGGGATCTGATTTTCGGGTCCGGTCTCTGGGAGCCGGAATTCTATGAGAAGGAATCCCGCTACTATCGCGAAAAGTGTAATATTTACGGTGTGCCTCTGGATTTCAGGGCAGAATACGGCAAGAGTGACTGGATGATGTGGGCGGCTGCCATGGATGCCGGAGGAGAGAATACAGAAGCCTTTGCACGGTGTATTCTGAAGTTCCTGGAGGAAAGCTCCGGCAGAGTTCCCTTTGCGGACTGGTACGAGACTGTCAGCGGAAAGCCCCATGGTTTCCAGAACCGTACGGTACAGGGCGGAATTTTCATGCCGTTGCTTCTGGGCAGAAAAGAACAGGGAAGGAAGTCTGTTTTTTACAAGTCGTCAAAAAAGTGTTGACATTTCCTGAATTTGGGTTTATACTGTATTTCGGTAATGATGATTGATAGAGTAAGAGTGGCTTACAGGCCACTCTTACTTGCATGTTAGAAGCTTTTATCAGGCAGGCGGCGGATAGAAGCGACAGGAGGCCGAAAATGTCCCGCAGAGAAGATTATGAGACAAGGACAGAGAAACTGTTGACACCCATCGCGGAGGCAAACGGTGTGACGATATATGACATTGAGTATGTGAAGGAGGGCAGCGACTATTATCTACGCGCATACATAGACAAGCCGGAGGGTGTGAATATTCAGGATTGCGAGAGTGTCAGCCGCGCCTTATCAGAAGAACTGGACAGGGAAGATTTCATTGCGGATGCCTATATTCTGGAAGTCAGCAGTCCTGGCCTGGGCCGTATTCTGAAAAAGGACAGACATTTTTCTTCGGCTGTAGGACAGGAAGTGGAGGTCAAACTGTTCAGACCTGTGGATAAATGTAAGGAATTTTCAGGTGTGCTGGATCGGTTTGACGAAGAGAGCGTCACCATCGTGGACAGCGGTGAAATGAGAATTTTTAAGCGTGGGGATATCGCTGTGATTCGGCTGGCGTTTGACTTTTAAGAGCGGCGTATCCAGAGAACCCTGTTTTTGGATGGATAATACTTTGATTACTGGAGATACAGAATTGGCAGACAGCCGGAATGGAGGAAATGATGAACAAGGAATTAATGGAGGCTCTTGACATTTTGGAAAGGGAGAAGGAAATCAGCAAGGAAACCTTATTTGAGGCGATTGAGAATTCACTGCTGACTGCCTGCAAGAATCATTTTGGCAAGGCGGACAACGTGCATGTGGAAATCGACCGGGAGACCTGCGATTTTCTGGTGTATGCAGAGAAAGAAGTAATGGCTTCTGCAGACGAGGTGGAGGATGGTGTCCTTCAGATTTCCCTGGAAGATGCAAGGGAAATTTCCTCCTCGGCACAGGTTGGCGACATGCTCCATGTGGAGATTAAATCAAAGGAATTCGGCCGTATCGCAACTCAGAATGCCAAAAATGTAATCTTGCAGAAAATCCGCGAAGAAGAGAGAAGCGTTATTTATAACCAGTATTATGAGAAAGAAAAAGACGTGGTTACAGGCGTGGTGCAGCGTTACCTGGGGAAAAATATCAGTATTAACTTAGGGAAAGTGGATGCCATGCTGAATGAGAGCGAACAGGTGAAAGGTGAAGTATTCCGGCCTACAGAACGTATCAAAGTATATATTCTGGAAGTGAAAAATACGCCGAAGGGCCCCCGCATTAACGTGAGCCGAACCCATCCGGAGCTGGTAAAGCGGCTGTTTGAATCGGAGGTTACGGAGATCAAGGACGGTACGGTGGAAATCAGAAGTATCGCAAGAGAAGCGGGCAACCGGACGAAGATTGCCGTGTGGAGCAATAATCCCAATGTGGATGCGGTAGGCGCCTGTGTGGGTATGAATGGTGCAAGAGTAAATGCCATTGTGGATGAGCTGCGCGGTGAGAAGATAGATATTGTGAACTGGGACGATAACCCTGGCAATCTGATTCAGAACGCGTTGTCTCCGGCAAAGATTGTCGCCGTATTTGCGGATCCGGATGAGAAGACGGCGAAGGTGGTAGTGCCGGATTATCAGCTGTCTCTGGCTATCGGCAAGGAAGGACAGAATGCCAGACTGGCCGCCAGACTGACCGGGTACAAGATTGACATCAAGTCGGAGACCCAGGCGAAGGATGCTCCCGGATTCCGATATGAGGATTATATCGAGGAAGATTACGACGAATACGGGGATTATGAAGAGGAAGAATATGAAGAATACGATTCTTCGGAGGATCTGACGGCAGCGGAGATATTTGAAGAGATGGAAGAACCGGCGGACGAGGAAGTATATGAAGAGCCTGCAGATGCGGAAGCGCATGGCGATATGGAAGATCTGACAGACGGGGAGTAAAGAATTATATGGCAAAAAAGATTCCTTTGAGGCAGTGCGTGGGCTGCGGGGAGATGAAAGGGAAGCGGGACATGATGCGTGTTCTGAAAACCTCCGAAAATGACATATGTCTGGATATAACAGGCAAAAAGAACGGAAGAGGCGCATATGTTTGTAAAAGCAGGGAATGTCTGCTGAAGGCCAGAAAAAATCACGGCCTGGAGCGTTCCTTCAAAATGGGTATTCCGGATGAAGTGTACGACACTTTGGAAAGGGAGTTTGAGAATCTTGAGACAAAATAAGATTTTATCGCTTTTGGGAATTGCCATGAGAGGACGCAGGCTGGTCAGCGGTGAATTTCAGACGCTGGAAGCAATTAGAAAAGGCTCCGCCATGCTGGTAATCATTGCGGAGGATGCGTCGAACAATACCAAAAAGCTGTTTGCTGATAAGTGCTCCTATTACCATGTTCCGCTGGAATGTTACGGAACAGGAGATGAACTGGGAAGGGCTGTCGGAAAAGATTTGCGGTCGTCGTTGGGCGTATGTGATGCGGGATTAGCGGATGCGATTATCAAACAACTGAAAGAGAAGCAAAGCGCCGTTTAGGCAGAAATGGAGGAAGGCATGGCGAAAATAAAAGTACATGAACTGGCAAAAGAATTGGAAGTGCAGAGTAAAGATATATTAGGCTTTCTGCAGGGAAAGGGAATCGAAGCAAAAGCGGCGCAGAGCTCCATTGATGAATCAGCATCCGATCTGGTACGTGCGGCGTTTGGAAAGAATGTAAAAAGCGGAACGGAGAAAGCAGTCTCACGGGCGCCGGCAGGCGAACTGACGAAAAAGAAAGAACCGACGAAAGAAGAGGTGGTTAAGATGCCCGGAAAAGAGGAAGCGGCAAAAGCCGCCGGAAAGGGAACGGGAAAGCCTGCCAGGCCGGCGGAGGCCGGGGCGGGAGACGCTCCCAAAAAGAAGAAAACGATAATTTTTGTGAGCAATCCGCAGAATTCAAAGATGCCGGGGCAGCAGCGCCCCGCCCAGGGAAAATCAGGACAGGGCGGAGGGGGAACTCAGCAGCGCGGCGGACAGAGCAGACCGCAGAATAACCGTAATGACCGGGGAGACCGCAAGCCCCAGGCACAGGCGCCTGTGCGTCCCATTAAGCCCTTGACACCGCCGTCTCCCACACCGGCGGTACAGATGGTGCCCCCGAAGCCACAGCAGCCGAAGCCCAGAGCCGAGCAGCCGCAGCGCAGGACGCCGGCAGCAGTACAGCCGGAAGAACAGCAGGCCGTACTCAGAAAAGGACAGGAGGAGCAGCTTCAGGTCGAGAAGGCACAGAGTGAGAGAATCCAGAATCCGGTGGAACAGACGGAGAAGCTTCAGAATAACAGGCCGCAGACTGAGAGTGTGCAGAGCGACAGACCTCAGGCCGATAGAATACAGGG
The DNA here is from genome assembly GCA_910588225.1 of uncultured Acetatifactor sp. Taxonomy (GTDB): domain Bacteria; phylum Bacillota; class Clostridia; order Lachnospirales; family Lachnospiraceae; genus Acetatifactor. Next base: position 63,814 of record CAJUQT010000012.1, on the reverse strand, counting down.
CGACGGACCTCAGACTGAGAGAAGTCAGAACGACAGGTCCCAGACCGGGAAAATACAGAGCGAAAGGTCGCAGACTGAGAGAAGTCAGACAGACAGACCCCAGGGAGACAGGAGTCAGACAGACAGAGGCAGAACTGACAGACCCCGCACAGACAGATTTCAGAGCGACAGGCCTCAGGGCGAGCGCTATCAGGGCAACAGGTCCCAGAATGCGGGAGGCAGGCAGGACAGACCTGCAAGAGACGGATATGCCCAGGGGAACCGCGGACAGGAAGGCCGCTTTCAGGATAATCGCGGTCGGGATAACCGCGGCTATGGTAACAGTCAGAATGGTCAGGGCAGCAGAACAGAGCGCGGACAATTCCAGCCAAGAGGAGGCAATGGGCAGAATGCCAGAACACAGGGAGACAGACAGAGCGGATTTCAGAGACCTGGCAGGCCGGGCTTTGGCGGCGGTCAGACTGATAGGCGCGGTCCGGGTGCTGGTCCGGGCGCTAACCGTAACTTTAACGGCAGCCCGCGTGATAATCGTCCAAATGGAGGACAGGGAGCCGGATTCAGAGATAATAAGCCGGGTAAAAGCTTCGCTGGAGAGGCTCCGGCAAAAGATATGGAAAAGAAGCGCGAGGAAGATAAGAGACGTGCGAACAGCCAGGAGAAAGGCAAACGTTCCAGGAAGGACCATATCTATGAGGAGGACGAAGCTTTAAGGAATAAGCCGGGCAGATTTATTAAGCCGGAAAAGAAAAAGGACGAAGCGGCAGAAGAAGTGATCAAGGTGATTATTCTGCCGGAAATGATTACCATCAAAGACTTTGCGGATAAAATGAAGCAGCAACCTTCTGCGATTGTGAAGAAGCTTTTCCTGGAAGGCAAGATAGTGACGGTAAATCAGGAAATTTCTTACGAAGAGGCAGAAAGTATTGCCATGGAATACGACATTCTCTGCGAGAGAGAAGTGAAGGTAGACGTCATTGAAGAGCTGCTGAAGGAAGAGGATGAGGATGAAGCCTCTCTGAAGGACAGACCTCCGGTGATCTGTGTCATGGGACATGTGGATCATGGTAAGACTTCCCTGTTGGATACTATCAGGAAGACACATGTCACGGACAGAGAAGCGGGCGGTATCACACAGCACATTGGCGCGTATACTGTAGATGTGGACGGAAGAAAGATCACCTTCCTGGATACGCCGGGCCACGAGGCATTTACAGCCATGCGTATGCGCGGAGCGAATTCCACGGATATTGCCATACTGGTGGTGGCGGCGGACGATGGTGTGATGCCGCAGACAGTGGAAGCCATCAGTCATGCGAAGGCTGCCGGCATTGAGATAGTGGTAGCGGTGAACAAAATTGATAAGCCGTCGGCGAATATTGAGAGAGTAAAGCAGGAGCTGACAGAACACGAACTGATTGCCACCGACTGGGGCGGCAATACGGAATTTGTTCCCGTTTCCGCGAAGACAGGCGCCGGTATAGACGACCTGCTGGAAACCATTCTGCTGACAGCGGATATACTGGAGCTGAAGGCGAATCCCGACAGACAGGCCAGAGGTCTGGTTATCGAGGCAGAGCTGGACAAAGGCCGGGGACCTGTGGCTACCGTTCTGGTACAGAAGGGTACGCTGCACGTGGGAGACTTTATCTCCGCAGGGGCATGCCATGGTAAAGTCAGGGCAATGATTGATGACAAGGGAAGAAGAGTGAAGGAAGCGGCGCCTTCCACGCCGGTGGAGATTCTTGGTCTGTCCGATGTGCCCAGCGCCGGGGAGGTATTTCTGGCTCACGAGAATGACAAGACGGCTAAATCCTATGCGGAAACTTATCTTGCGCAGAACAAGGAAAAAATGCTGGAAGAAACCAGAAGCAAAATGTCGCTGGATGATCTGTTCTCTCAGATTAAAGAAGGCAATCTGAAGGAGCTGAACCTGATCGTGAAGGCGGATGTACAGGGTAGTGTGGAGGCTGTAAAACAGTCCCTGGTGAAATTGTCCAACGAAGAGGTTGTGGTGAAATGCATCCACGGGGGTGTGGGCGCCATCAATGAATCCGATGTGACCCTGGCCAGTGCATCCAATGCCATTATTATCGGCTTCAACGTGCGGCCGGATGCCACTGCGAAGACCACAGCCGAACGCGAAGGCGTGGATGTGAGACTTTACAGAGTCATCTATCAGGCGATTGAGGATGTGGAAGCTGCCATGAAGGGAATGCTGGATCCTGTGTTTGAGGAGAAAGTTATCGGCCATGCGGAGATCAGACAGATATTTAAGGCTTCTCAGATTGGTAATATTGCCGGTTCCTATGTCACGGACGGAATCTTCCAGAGAGGGTGCAAAATTCGCATTACCCGGGAGGGAGAGCAGATTTACGAGGGCGGTCTTGCTTCTCTGAAGAGATTCAAGGATGATGTGAAGGAAGTGAAGGAAGGCTTCGAATGCGGTCTTGTATTTGAAGGATTTGACAGGATACAGGAATTTGACGTGGTGGAGGCTTATGTTATGGTAGAAGTGCCAAGGTAAAACCTGCCCTGGCATGTGACAGTTGATTTTTGCAGGAATAAAAGATGAGAAAAAACAGTGTAAAAAATACCCGTATCAACGGGGAGGTACAGCGTGTGCTGGCGGAGACAATCCGGGGAGAAATCAAGGATCCCCGGATCAGTCCCTGGACCAGTGTGGTGTCTGTGGAGGTGGCTCCGGATTTGAAGAGCTGCAAGGCATGGATTAGTGTACTGGGGGACGAGGAGGCGCGGAGTGCTACTTTGGAAGGACTGAAAAGCGCCGAAGGCTTTATTAAGAACAGAATTGCAAAGGTGATTAATCTGCGGAATACACCGGAGATCAGTTTTGTGATGGATCAGTCGATTGCGTATGGTGTCAGTATGTCCAGACGAATCGATGAGGTAATTGCCAGGGATGACGAAATGGCGCGGAAACGGGAGGACACCGGACCGCAGGAAGAGTCGCATTCCTGAACCGGATATGGAGGATAGGAATATCAATGAAATTAGATCTGTTGGAAGAATGTAAAGCAGCCGGGAGAATCGGAATCAGCGGCCATGTGCGGCCGGACGGCGACTGTGTGGGCGCCTGTCTGGGATTGTGGCAGTATCTGAAAAAGTGCTGTCCTCAGACCCGGGTGCAGGTATATCTGGAAGAGCCGGCGGACATTTTCAAAGGAATTAAGGGCTTTTTGGAAATCATTACTGATTTTCCGGAGGAGCCTCCTTTTGATGTGTTCTTTGTGCTGGACTGTGCTGCCGACAGACTGGGAAGGGCGCTGCCTTATTTTCAGACAGCTGCGAAGACAATTAATATAGATCATCATATCAGTAATTCGGGCAGCGGTCAGATAAATGATATCAGGCCGGAAGCTGGTTCCACCTGTGAGCTCATCTATGATCTGATGGAGCCGGACAGGCTGGATAAAGATTTGGCCATGGCCATCTACGTGGGAATGATTCATGACACCGGAGTATTCCAGTATTCGAATACCACCCCGGCCGCAATGGAGAAGGGGGCAAAGCTGATTGGCTATGGCTTTGATTTTGCCGGATTGATACAGGAGACCTTTTATCAGAAGACATATGTGCAGGCTCAGATTATGGGCAGGACGTTGATGGAAAGTATTCGTTTTCTGGATGGCGCCTGTATTGTCAGCGCCATTGACCGCAAGACCATGGATTTTTATCATGCGGAGCCAAAGGACCTGGACGGCATTGTGAATCAGCTGCGCAATATCGAAGGGGTAGAGTGTGCCATTTTCATGTATCAGACAGGTGTGCTGGAGTATAAGGTAAGCCTGCGTACCAGTGAGAAGGTCAATGCCGCGGAGGTGGCGGCCTATTTCGGAGGCGGAGGGCACGTGCGGGCGGCAGGCTGCAGTATGGCGGGTACATTTCATGACTGTGTGAATAATCTTTCCTTACATATTGAAAAACAGCTGAAGAAATGGGAATCGGAACATGATAAACGGAGTAGTGATAATCCATAAAATGCCGGATTTTACTTCCCACGATGTGGTGGCTAAAATGCGTGGAATCTGCGGCCAGAAAAAAGTGGGACACACCGGAACGCTTGACCCCATGGCTACGGGAGTACTGCCTGTCTGCCTGGGAAGCGCCACCAAAGTGTGTGATATGCTGGCGGACAGAGATAAGGAATATGTGGCGGAGCTTTTGCTTGGAGTGGTGACAGACACTCAGGATATCACCGGGAAAGTGCTGGCGCAGCACAATCCGGAGTCTTCGGAGGAAAAGGTACAGGAAGCGATATTGTCCTTTCAGGGAGAGTACAGCCAGATTCCGCCTATGTACTCTGCATTGAAGGTGAACGGCAAAAAGCTGTACGAGCTGGCCCGTGCCGGAAAAGAAGTGGAGCGCAGGCCCCGTACTGTTTTCATACGGGAACTGGAGATTCTGGAATGCAGTCTGCCGGTAGTCCGGTTTCGGACAGTCTGCTCCAAAGGAACCTATATTCGGACACTTTGTGCGGACATCGGAGAAAAGCTGGGGTGCGGAGGTACCATGCAGAGTCTGCGGCGAACTGCCGTGGGAGAATTTCGGCTGGAAAACGGATATAAGCTGGAGGAAATGCAGCAGTTGAAAGATACAGGCCGGCTGGAGGAAGCAATACTTCCTGTGGACAGTGTTTTCAGCGGCTGTCCGGTACTGCATGTACGGAAGGACTATGGCAGGCTGCTGGAGAATGGAAATGCTATTTTACCGGAACAGACGGTGGAGAAGAAAGTGTATGCACCGGAGAGATGGGTACGGATGTATGGAGCCGACAAAGGCTTCTGCGGAATCTACGCTTATGAGGCCGGGCGGAAATGGTACAGGCCGGTGAAAATGTTTTTGGAGAAAGAGTGAGTCTTTTTGGAAATCATTACAGATACGACACAATTTAAGCTGAACAGGGATACGGCAGTTGCCCTTGGAAAATTTGACGGGATACACATTGGCCACAAGAGACTTCTGGAGGAGATTCTGTCCCGCAGGGAAAAAGGGCTGACTGCCTGTGTTTTTACTTTTGACCCTTCCCCTGCCGTATTTTTCGGGGGGAATGACGGGAAGGAACTGACCACCAGGGAGGAGAAGCGCCTTTTATTTGAAAGGCTTGGAGTGGAGATTCTGATTGAATTTCCGCTGAACAGAGAGACTGCGGCCACACCCCCTGAGCGGTTTGCCAGGCAGATTCTGGCCGAACAGATGAAAGTGCGGTTTCTGGCGGCGGGAAGTGATCTTTCCTTCGGGGCGAGGGGCGCGGGCAACGCGGCGCTTCTGCGCAGACTGGGTCCGGAACTGGGCTTTGAAGTGACGACCGTGGACAAGGTGTGTCTGGAAGGGCGGGAAGTGAGCTCCACACTGGTGCGGGAGCAGGTGGAAAAAGGAAACATGGAGACGGCGGGCAGGATGCTGGGCATGTCCTATACAGTCACGGGAAAAGTGGTCAGGGGAAAGCACATTGGCCATACACTGGGATTTCCCACGGTAAATCTTCTGCCGCCGGACAATAAGCTTCTGCCGCCCAACGGTGTATATTTTTCCCGAGTCCGCATCGGGGAGCGGAGATACCGGGCGGTGAGCAATGTGGGATATAAGCCCACGGTCACGGCGGACCGGGTGATGGGAGTGGAATCTTTTCTGTACGACTTTGAGGAAAATGTATACGGAGCGTACATTGAAGTCAGTCTGGATGTATTTCACAGGCCGGAACGGCGCTTCGAGAGCATGGAGGCTCTGAAGACACAGATTCGGGAGGATATTGCTGCCGGAAGGAGATTTTGCGGGCAGTAACAAAAGAAAACAGGATAGGGAGAACGAATGAACGCAAGTATAATTTTGTCAATGGCAGGCGGCCTTGGGCTTTTTCTGTTTGGCATGCGCGTGATGAGTGATTCCATAGAAAAGGTTGCGGGCGCAAGGCTGCGGCGGATTCTGGAATTCTTCACCACAAACCGCTTCAGCGGTATGATCGTCGGTATTGTCTTTACTGGTATCATACAATCCTCGTCGGCCTGTACGGCGATGGTAGTCAGCTTTGTCAATGCCGGTCTGATGAATCTGTATCAGGCTGCAGGCGTTATATTCGGTGCCAATATCGGTACCACAGTCACTTCACAGCTGGTATCTTTTAATCTTTCCGCTTACGCACCCGTGATTCTGCTGGCAGGGGTTCTGGCTGCCATGTTCTGCAGGAAGGAAAAAATCAGGAAATTTGCCGACATCATTATCGGCTTCGGCGTATTGTTTCTGGGGCTCAGCACCATGTCCGCCTCCATGGCCGGAATGCGGGAAGTGCCGGAAATCGTGAGTCTGCTGGGATCTCTGAAGACGCCTATAGTGGCTACTCTGGTGGGACTGGCCCTGACCACAATTATACAGAGCTCTTCCGTCACGGTGAGTATTGTGCTTCTGTTGGCCAATCAGGATCTGCTGTCGCTTTCCATGTCGCTTTATATCATTCTGGGCTGTAATATCGGCGCATGTACCACGGCGCTGCTGGCTTCCATGGCAGGGAAAAAGGACGCAAAGAGAGCGGCGTTGATTCACTTCTGGTTTAATGTGATTGGGACGGTTATTCTCTATCTGATTCTCTTTGCGGCGGAAGAGCCGGTGTCAAAGCTGATTTGGATGGTGTCCTCGGATAAGGGACGTTTTGTGGCCAATGCCCATACCATAATCAAAATCTTCCAGGTGGTGGTTCTGTTCCCCTTCTCCGGATGGATTGTGAAGCTCTCCTGTCTCTGTGTGCCGGGAGAGGACAGAAAGGTAAATTATCGTGAAAGCCACCAGCTGAAGTATATCGGTGACAAGGTGGTGTTCAATCCGGCTACCGCAGTGGTGGAAGTCATCAAAGAGCTGGACCGCATGGCTTCTCTGGCAAGCGAGAATCTGAACCGGGCTTTCAACGCGCTGATTACGTTGGATGAGGAAGACATTGCGGAGGTTTATGAGGTGGAGGAAAATATTGATTTCCTCAGCCATGCCATCACGGATTATCTGGTGAAAATCAATCAGACAACCCTTCCAATAGAGGACCTGAAAAGTCTCGGAGCTCTGTTCCATGTGGCTAATGACATCGAGAGAATCGGTGACCATGCGGAGAATGTGGCGGATGCCGCGAAAATGCGCAAAGAACAGAATATTTCTCTGAGCGGCGACGCGCAGAGGGAGCTGGGAGAAATCCTGGATATGGTGAATAACCTGATGCGCTATTCCATTGATATGTTTGCCAGAAGTGATGAAAGTCATATGCAGGAGGTCATTGAGCTGGAGAACAAGGTAGATGCAAAGGAAAAAGAAATACAGAGAGCTCATGTACGTCGTCTGGCCCAGGGAGAATGTACGCCGGAGGCCGGAATGATGTTCTCCGATCTCACTTCGGGACTGGAGCGTGTGGCAGACCATGCCACCAACATTGCATTTGCTATCATTGAGGCCGAGACGGCAGAAGATTAGAGGCCTGACAGGAATATTTCATAAGTCATTAACTTTTTGTTGACAGATGGACAGTGTCTGTGTATAATTTGTAATAGATTTAACAAATTTGTAACAATTCAAACGATAGTTCACAGAGTTACTGTTCACCTGTCGGTACCGCGAAATGGATTTGCAGCTGCTTCTGCGTATCTGCCGCTGGGAAAGTTGTGGACAGTAATATTACAGAGGGAAGATACATGAAATATTCAAAAAACAGAAAGATCGCAATGGCTTCGGCAGGATTGATGCTTTGTCTGGCGTTGGAACCGTTAACCGTATTTGCGGAAGAGAATGTACTCCAGTTTGCCGGGGTGACGACTTTGCTGGAAACCAGCCTGACTACAGAGGAATACATTGAAGCGGCGCAGCAGGCACAGGGCGCTGCCTGGGGATATACCAACATTGGGGTTGCCAATGTGGAGAGCGGGAATCTGAACGTGCGGCAGGAGCCTTCCACCGATAGCAAAATGGTAGGAAAGATGCCGAAGAATTCGGTGTGTGAAGTGCTGGAAACCGTAGATGGCTGGGCTCATATTACTTCAGGGGAAGTGGAAGGGTATGTGAATCTGGATTATCTGTTGATCGGACCGGACGCGAAGCTGAAGGCGAACGAACTGGTGCATACTGTGGTTGTAGTGAATACGGATGGTCTGAATGTGCGGGATGAAGCCAATACGGAAAGTGCCGTTCTCACCCAGGTGCCTCAGGGAGAGGAACTGGAATATATAGAGACGCTGGAGGGATGGATAAAAGTCGGCATTGATGATGAGGAGGCCTATGTGGCGGCAGAGTATGTGACGGTGACGGAGAAGCTTGACACTGCCATTACCATGACCGAGCTTCTGTATGGTGCGGGTGTATCCGATGTGCGTGTGGAACTGGTGGAATATGCGAAGCAGTTCCTGGGTAACCGTTATGTGTGGGGCGGAACCAGTCTGACAAAAGGGGCCGACTGCTCCGGCTTTGTATTGAGTGTGTTCAAGAAATTTGGGGTATCGCTGCCTCATCACTCCGGCTCCCAGGCGAATTCGGGAACGAAGATTTCTGCCGGAGATTTGCAGCCGGGTGATCTCGTCTTCTATGGCAACAGCCGGGGAACCATTAATCATGTGGCGATTTATATCGGCGGAGGACAGGTAATTCACGCAAGCAGTGTCAAGACAGGTATCAAGATCAGCAACTATAAGTACCGTACACCTGTGAAGTATGTGAGGATATTGCAGGATTAGAAAATACCGGTTTACAATTTCCGGGAAATATGCTAAGATAATCAAGTGTAAGGCATAGGCCTCACATATGATTCAGCCGATGCTCGGATACGGGATACTCCGACCCGGTCCTGGTGTCAGGCGGTTATAATTTCAGGAGGAAGGAAAAATGATTTCTAAGGAAAAAAAGACAGCAATTATGAACGAGTATGCCAGGACGCCCGGCGATACCGGTTCACCTGAGGTACAGGTAGCCGTTTTGACGGCAAGAATTCAGGAGCTCACCGAGCATTTGAAGGTGAACCCGAAGGACCATCACTCCCGCCGTGGTATGCTGAAAATGGTAGGTCAGAGGCGCGGACTTCTGGAGTACCTGAAGAAGAAGGATATTGAGAGATACCGTTCTCTGATTGAGAGACTTGGCTTAAGAAAATAAAGCTGATTGAAAACGGAGGAAGGCCGACGAAGGTCCGGCTCTCCGTTTTTTGCGTTGAGAAAGGACAGATGCAGGTTTCCCAGGACAGCGGGAAGGGCAGATGTCAGTTTTGTGTAGCGGCAATCCGGAACAGAAGAAAGTTCCGAGACCGCTGAAAAGAATATGTGGTGTTGGGACATGCTTTTTTCAGTAGTTTCGGTATCTTCTGTTCCTGTATCTGCGGAAGATGTAATATCTGCATTTTGACCGCAGAATATTAAGAAAAGAACCGCAAGGACGGTGGAATGGAGGATTTTTATGTACAAGACCTATGAAATGGATTTGGCCGGGCGTACGCTGAAGGTTGATATCAACCGTGTGGGGAAGCAGGCAAACGGATGTGCGTTCATGCATTATGGAGATACCGTGGTGCTCAGTACCGCCACTGCTTCGGACAAGCCCAGAGAGGGAATCGACTTTTTCCCGCTGAGCGTGGAGTTCGAGGAGAAAATGTACGCCGTGGGGAAGATTCCCGGTGGATTTAACAAGAGGGAGGGGAAGGCCAGCGAGAACGCGGTGCTGACCAGCCGTGTCATTGACAGGCCCATGCGCCCCCTGTTCCCGAAGGATTACCGCAATGACGTAACCCTGAACAATATGGTGATGAGCGTGGATCCTCAGTGCCGACCTGAACTGGTTGCAATGCTGGGTGCGGCCATTGCAACCAGTATCTCGGATATTCCCTTTGACGGTCCCTGTGCAATGACACAGATGGGCATGATAGATGGAGAATTTGTTGTAAATCCTTCCCAGGAGCAGTGGAAGAACGGGGATCTGAATCTGACCGTGGCATCCACAAGGGAGAAGGTCATCATGATTGAAGCCGGAGCCAATGAGATTCCGGAGAACAAAATGCTTGAGGCCATCTATAAGGCCCATGAGATTAATCAGACAATCATCGCTTTCATTGACGGAATTGTGGCGGAAGTGGGGAAGAAAAAGCACGAATATACCAGCTGTGCCATTCCGGAAGAAATGTTTGAAGAGATGAAGAGAATCGTGCCTCCGGAAGAAATGGAAGTGGCTGTGTTCACAGACGACAAGCAGAGCCGTGAGAATAATATCCGGACGATTACAGAGAAGCTGGAGGAAGCTTTCGCAGAGAAGGAAGATTGGCTTGCCATTCTGGGAGAAGCTGTCTATCAGTATGAGAAAAAGACTGTCCGCAAGATGATTCTGAAGGATCATAAACGTCCCGACGGACGTGAGATCACCCAGATTCGTCCTCTGGCGGCCGAAGTTGACATTATTCCCCGTGTGCATGGTTCCGCCATGTTCACACGCGGACAGACCCAGATCTGTAATATATGTACGCTGGCGCCTCTGTCCGAGCAGCAGAGAATTGACGGACTGGATGAGAATGAAGTCAGCAAGAGATATATGCATCATTATAATTTCCCTTCCTATTCTGTGGGCGAGACGAAACCTTCCCGGGGGCCCGGAAGGCGTGAGATCGGTCATGGTGCGCTGGCGGAGAGAGCTTTGATTCCTGTGCTTCCCAGTGAGGAAGAGTTCCCTTATACTATCCGCACTGTGTCGGAGACCTTTGAATCCAACGGTTCCACTTCCATGGCTTCCACCTGTGCTTCCTGCATGTCTCTGATGGCGGCAGGGGTTCCTATTAAGAAGATGGTGGCAGGCATCTCCTGCGGCCTGGTGACCGGAGAGACGGATGATGATTTTGTACTTCTTACAGATATCCAGGGGCTGGAGGACTTCTTCGGAGACATGGACTTCAAGGTGACCGGTACCACAGAAGGCATCACCGCCATTCAGATGGATATCAAGATTCACGGTCTGACCAGACCCATTGTGGAAGGTGCCATTGCAAGATGCCGGGAGGCGAGACTGTTTATCATGGATAATTGCATGAAGCCTGCCATTGCCGCGCCCAGAGCGGAAGTGGGACCTTATGCGCCGAAGATTATCTCCATTCAGATTGATCCCGAGAGAATCGGGGATGTTGTGGGGCAGAGAGGAAAGACCATCAATGAAATTATTGCCCGTACAGGCGTAAAAATTGATATTACTGACGATGGAAATGTGTCCGTTTGCGGTACCGATAAGGAAATGATGGACAAAGCCATCGAAATGATTAAGATGATTGTCACTGATTTCGAGGAGGGACAGATTTTCAAAGGCAAGGTGGTCAGCATCAAAGAGTTTGGGGCGTTCCTTGAATTTGCACCCGGTAAGGAAGGTATGGTTCATATCTCCAAGATTGCCAGAGAGAGAATCAACAGAGTGGAGGATGTGCTGACTCTGGGCGATATGGTGACTGTGGTCTGCCTGGGTAAGGACAGAATGGGACGAATCAGCTTCTCCATGAAGGATGTGGCACAGGATCTTCCGAACCATAAGTGAGAGGAATCCCTGTAACAGTCCGGACAGGAGAAACAGTTTCGACAGGGCGCTGAACTGTAGCCTGGTACAAATACAAAATAAAGAAAGCTGCTTCAGGGAGACTGCAAAACGGTCTCCCTGTATTGCACACAGGCCCGTACATGGAAGCTTATCGTTAAAGCAGTATGCGGGGCATATGGCCGGAAACGTTTTCCAGCTTGACGAAAGACAGTAAAACGAATGCGCCGAAGGGATTTTATCCAACTTCTACTGGGGCAGGTCGTGACAGAATTATAACAGGAGGTCAGAACATGATATCAAAAGAAGTATTAAAAGAAGCCCTGGGCCGTGCACTGGCCACAGGTGCGGACTATGCGGAGGTATTTGCAGAACATACCAGAAGCAAGAATATCAACATTATATCCGGGAAGACAGACAAGATCGGAGATGCCGTCATTTCAGGAGTGGGAATCCGGATTTTCAAGGGAACCCGCTGTGTGTCCGGTTCGGCGTCTTCTCTCTCAGCCGAGGCTGTGCTGGGCTGTGCATCGAGGGTGGCGGATGCACTGACCGGTTCGGCGCTGATTCAGAATGTGGTGCTGCGGGAGCGGATATTCGGCGATATCCATCCCATTCAGATTGTGCCGGCGGATGCGGCAAATGCGGATAAAATTGATTATCTGCGGCAGGCATGTCTGGCTGCGAAGGACTATCATGACGAGATCGTCCAGGTGAACGGCAATTACATAGAAGTGGACCACAATATCCTCATTGCTACCAGCGAAGGCCTGCTGGCCCGGGACAGACAGATCCGCACCAGAGTTTCCATTTCTTCCATTGCCAGCATGGACGGGGAGAACCAGACAGGCAGTGCCACACCAGGTGCCAGAAAAGGGTTGGAGCTTTTCGAAGATTTTGACCCGAAGGAGCTGGGCAGGAAAGCATCCGCCCAGGCAGTTACCATGCTGCATGCCGGCTATATCAAGGCCGGTACCATGCCCGTTGCCATTGAGAACGGTTTCGGCGGCGTCATTTTCCACGAAGCCTGCGGACATTCGCTGGAGGCTTCCTGTGTGGCGCTGGGCCAGTCTCAGTTTGCAGGAAAGCTGGGAGAAAAGATTGCCAATGAAAAAGTAACCGCCATCGACGACGGAACCATTCCAAATTCCTGGGGCTCTGTCAATATCGATGATGAAGGTACGCCTGCCCGCAGAAATGTACTGATTGAGAACGGCATTTTGAAATCCTATATGATTGATAAACTGAATGGACGGAGAATGGGCATGGAGTCCACCGGCAACTGCAGGCGTCAGAGCTATCAGTTTGAGCCTACCTCCCGCATGACCAACACCTATATAGCTGCGGGAGAGGACAGGGACAAGGACATCATTGCTTCCATAGAATACGGTCTCTATGCGAAAAGCATGGGCGGCGGGTCCGTGAATCCTGTGACAGGGCAGTTTAACTTTGCCGTCAATGAGGGGTATCTGATTGAAAATGGTAAAATCTGCGAGCCGGTGCGGGGGGCCAGCCTCATTGGCAAAGGTTCCGACGTGATTATGAATATCGACATGGTCGGTAAAAATGTGGCGAGAGCACAGGGCATGTGCGGTGCTTCTTCAGGCAGCATTCCCACGGATGTGGGGCAGCCCCTGATTCGCGTATCGTCCATTACGGTGGGAGGACGGTAAGCGACGGCAGCCACTTAAAACAACATCATCCCGGTCAGTACCCCAGAGAAGTTACGGACGCATGCAATTAGCGGCCGGAAGTTCTCTGCCGGCGTTCCTGGGTACAGACCGGGATGATGTGGGACTGGAATAGGAGGATCAAAAATGGAATATAAGGAATTTAAGGAAGCCGTAATCAGAATAGCGGCGAAGATGCAGATAGCGGAGTATGAATTATATTATGAGGAAAGCGAGTCCGCCTCTGTGGAGATTTATCAGGAGGAAGTCAAGGGGTACGGCACGGAGAACAGAATGGGCGTTGGACTGCGCTGTATTGTGGACGGGAAGGCGGGGTATGCCTCCACAGAGAATCTGACGGAGGAAGAAGCAGCTTCTCTGATTGCCCGGGCGTTGGACAACGCACGGTCTATTGAGAGTGAAGAGAAGTCCTTTCTCCATGAAAAAGGGGATGTTTATGCGGCAGGCGTGGAGATGGACGAGACGGTTCCCGCAGGTACGGAGCTGATGGATATGGCGTTGGGCGTTCAGAAGGAGATGTATCAGGCCGACAGCCGCGTAAGCGACGGCACACAGACTTATACGACTTATACCAGAGGATGCTATGCCCTGTACAATTCCAATGGTCTGGACCTGGAGGACAGAACCGCTTACGGTGTCTGCCTGGGAATGGCTTTAGTGGCAGAAGGCGGTGAGCTGTACGATGGCAGTAAGCGAAAGACAGGGCGCCTGCAGGATTTTGACATCAGAGACATTGCCGCGGAAGCAGTGGAGGATGCGGTATCCACCATTGGTGCCGGCAGTGTTCCCAGCGGGAAATATACGGTGGTATTTTCCAATAAGGCCATGGCAACTCTGCTGCAGACCTATTCCGACATTTTTTCCGCGGAGCAGGCCCAGAAGGGAATGTCACTGCTGGCGGGAAAAGAAGGGGAGAAGATTGCGGCGGATATCGTGACCATTGTGGATGACCCCAGGTATGAGGACGGTATCATAAAGAGAACCTTTGACGGGGAAGGCGTGGCGGCTTATGCGAAAAACGTGGTGGAAAAGGGTGTGCTTTGCACGCTGCTGCACAACCTGAAAACCGCCGCCAATGTAGGGGTAAAGACAACGGGAAACGCCAGCAGAGCTTCCTATGCCTCTGTGGTGGGTGTCAGTCCTTTTACCTTTTATATTCAGCCGGGGCAGGAGCCGGATCTTCTTGCGGCCGCAGGGGGCGGAATCTATGTGACGGAGATGATGGGTCTTCACGCAGGCGCGAATCCGGTGACGGGGGACTTCTCTCTTTCTTCTGCGGGCTTTTTGATTGCAGACGGCAAAAAGAGTGCGCCGGTGAAGAATTTTACCGTATCAGGGAATTTCTTTACCCTGTTGAAGGAGATTGAAAAAGTGGGTGCAGACTTGGAGTTTATCCGCGGCAAGTACGGTTCTCCCTCTGTACTGGTGCGTAATCTTGCCGTGGCAGGCAAGTAAGTCAATGCCATAACGTTTAATATTTATTTATATTTATTTAATTGTATTTCCTGTAAAAAAGTTTAAAATGTAACGTAGCAACCAGGTGTTTTTCATTCATGACAGCAGAAAACCTGCATGGCGGTGTTTTCTGCTGTTTGTCAGGAGGCAAAGAGATGAGAGAAAAATTACAGCGCTTTATGTGGGGCCGCTACGGGAATGACAATCTGAATCAGTTCTTGCTGGCATTTGCTTTTGCATGTCTGATTATTTCGTTTTTCGGCGGCAGCCTGTTCTACATACTGGCTACTGTTGTAATGGTATATGCCTATTTTCGCATGTTCTCAAGGAATACTGCCAAACGTGTGGCGGAGAACCAGATGTATTTGAAGCAGACCATGAAGATCAGAGGTTTTTTTACGAAAAAGAAAAGAGAGTGGGGACAGCGCAGAATTTATCATATTTATAAATGTCCGAACTGCAGACAGAAAATCCGCGTGCCCAGAGGAAAGGGCAAAATTGCCATCAGGTGCAGAAAATGCGGAAATGAGTTTATCAGGAAAAGTTAAACGCACCGCCTTTGATGGCATGGAGGTTTGGAATGTTCGGATATATCATGATCAACAAAGCTGAAATGAAGTTCCGGGAATTTGATGTATATCACTCTTACTACTGCGGTATCTGCCGAGAGCTGAAAAGGAAATACGGCGCCTGTGGTCAGCTGTCTCTAAGCTATGATATGACGTTTCTGGCGATTTTGCTGACAGGGCTTTACGAGCCGGAGACCCGGAGCGGAAGCTGTAAATGTGCGGCGCATCCTTTTGAGAGTCATGAAACCAGAAATAATATTTATACGGAATATGCGGCGGATATGAATATTCTTTTTTCCTGCTATAAATGTCACGACGACTGGGAGGATGAGAAAAAGCTGCGGAAGCTGCTGTATGGTAAAATACTTGAGGGAAGGGCCGGAAAGCTGAAAGAACTGTACGGGACCAAGATCAGGACCATAAACCTGCTGATGCATGATTTTTCAGAGCTGGAGAAATCAAATCCCGGGGACATTGACGGTCTGGCCGGATTGTTCGGCAGGGTGATGGGAGAAATCATGGCTGTGCGGGAGGATGAATGGGCGGATACCTTGAGGCGGCTGGGGTTTTTCCTGGGGAAATTTATTTACCTGTGCGATGCCTATGAAGACATTGAGGTGGATATCAGAAAGGGAACACCCAATCCGCTGAAATCGAAATACGGGAATCCGGATTTTGAGGAGGAATGCAGGACCATTTTAATGATGATGATGTCGGAGTGCTGCAGGGAGTTTGAGAGCCTTCCCATTCTGGAAAATGTGGAAATCCTGCGGAATATCCTTTATTCCGGTGTCTGGGGCAGGTATGAGGCGGCCCGCGAAAAACGGGATTGCTCAGGCGGAGCGGTTCCTGAAAATGGGGAAGGATAAGGAAACGAAGATATTATGTACGATCCATACAGTGTGTTAGGTGTGAGCAGAAATGCTTCTGAGGAAGAGATAAAGAAAGCATATAAGGCATTGAGCCGCAGATATCATCCGGACGCCAATGTAAATAATCCCAACAAAGTGCAGGCGGAGGAGAAGTTTAAGGAAATTCAGTCGGCTTATCAGCAGATTATGAAGGAGAGAACTTCCGGCTACAGCGGTGCGGGCTATGGGGGAAGCGGTTACGGCAGAAACGGCTATGGAAATGCGGACGGCTATGGCAGACAGGGAGGGGATCCTTTCGGCGGATACGGTCCCTTCGGCGGTTTTGGCGGGTTCGGATCTTTCGGAGGCTTCGGTCAGGGTCAGAATGCGGGGTATGAGGAGAATACCTATCTTCGCGCCGCGGGAAATTATATCCGTAACGGTTATTACAGGGAAGCCAGAACTACATTGGACAATGTGGGCAGCCGTGAGCGGAGTGCCAGGTGGTACTATTACAGCGCCATTGCGCACTCAGGGCTGGGCAATAATGTGGCGGCGCTGGAGCACGCAAAACAGGCTTCTGCGCTGGAACCGGACAATGTGGATTACCGGAGTCTGGTACAGCAGTTTGAGAGCGGCGGCAGCTGGTACAGACAGCGTCAGGCCGCCTATGGGTATCCTGCTTTTGGCGGCGGCAATATCTGTCTGAAAATAGTCCTTGCCAATATGATCTGTAATGTCTGCTGTCTGGGCGGCGGGTGCTGCGGCGGACGCGGAATGTACTATTATTGACGGATCATTTCCGCTTTTGCTTTTGATATTCGTTTCTGTGGGCTATGGGGGTTTTCCCTGTAGCCTTTTTAAATGCCTGGGAAAAATAAGACTGTGAAGAAAAGCCCAGCAGAGTGGATATCTGTGCGATGGAATAAGTGGTGGATTCCAAAAGCGCTTTTCCTTCCTGTATTCTCTTCTGGAGAAGATAATTGATAGGAGAAAGTCCTGCATATCGGGTAAATGCATGCACCATGTAATATTTATTCATATGCGTGATTTCAACCAGTGTATCCAGAGTGATATTCTCCGAATAGTGTGCGTCCAGATAGTTTTTAATCTGTACGCATTCCCGGCTCAAAAGTGTATTGCTGTTCTGAATGATGGAAAGATTGTCATTTCTCAGCATACAGATCAGAAGCACCTCCAGAAGATTCTGGCAGACTGCTTCATAATTGTCTTCCTTGCGGGAGATTTCTTCCAACATGATATTCAAATAGGCGTAAACTTTGGAGTTCGGCATATTGCATTTATATACCATCCCGGAGGGAGTGTGAAGGGAAAGGCTGTCCTGTGCGGAAGCCATATTCTCACAGGAGAAGGCCAGACCGTCTATGCCCAGCACAATATAATCCAGGGGAGAAGTGTACAGGGATTTCTCTGTGTGCTGTACATGAGGATTGATAATCACCATGTCGTTTTTGGACACGGGAAATTCTCTTCCGTCCGCCACAAAGGTACCGTTGCCGTTTACTACATAGAATAGTTCGCTGAAGGGATGCGAGTGCAGTATGCTCTGCCAGTCTCCCTCATACTTGGAGGTAGTTACATATAAAAGTGTGGAGGCGCCAAAAGAAGAATTTTTATTCCCTTCAATACGGTGTCTTGTATTTCCCATTATACTTTTTCCTTTCCTGATTCTCATGCCTGCCATATTCTGCAGGAGCAGTTGTTTTCAGCATACATCAATTTAGATATTTTGTCTATTAATTCTGTTTTTATCATAAAATATAAAATCTGGTAAAGATAGGCAGACAATGAATGGAAAGTATATTTAATAAAAAAAAGAATGTATGTATTTTTTATTTGGAATAGTATTGCTGATATGTCAAAAAATAAAAAAAGAATACTAAATTAATATATATTTTGCACAATACAAAATATTTTGACAGGATTTTTTTAATAAAATAGAATAAAAGCAATATATCTAAAATAGTAAGCAACAATCGGGTTGATAGCAGATATAAAGTTCGCTATACTCTAATTACAGTTCAGAGTTAGACGGACTGAACGCAACAGTTAACAGAAGCGAGATACCCACTATTAAAAGGAGGATCAGGTATTATGAAAAGGAAAAAGATTTTTGCAGCTCTGTTGGCCGCCGCTATGATGACATCCGTGTTGAGCGGATGCGGCAACACGGGAGAGAGTGCAGGCGGCACAGCCGGCAACAGTGAAAGCTCTTCTGCGGCGGAAAGCAGCGCTCAGACAGAAAGCAGCGCTCAGACAGAGGAGAGCCAGGAATCTGCGGACAGCTCGGCTGAGGTGGAGGAGCAGGTTCTGAAAGTGGCGGCTTTTGAAGGCGGCTATGGTGCCGAAATGTGGAGTGAAGTGGCGGCTGCCTTTGAGAATTCTCATCCCGGTGTCACTGTGGAACTCACAGTGGACAAGAAACTGGAGGATGTGATCAGCCCCGGTATGAAGGCCGGAGATTATCCGGATGTAGTTCATCTGGCAACAGGCCGTGAAGCTGCTCTGACAGAGACGCTGACAAAGGAGAACGCACTTCTTCCGCTGACAGATGTTCTGGATATGACAGTGCCCGGGGAGAATGTGACGGTTAAGGACAAAGTGGTTCCCGGATTCCTTGACACACTGGCGACCAATCCTTACGGCGACGGCGTGACCTATTATGCTCCCATGTTCTACAGCCCCTGCGGTCTGTTCTACAATGCGGGTCTGTTCAAGGAGAAGAACTGGGAAGTTCCCACCACATGGGAAGAAATGTGGGCTTTGGGCGACAAGGCAAAGGAAGAGGGAATTGCCCTGTTTACATATCCCACCACAGGATACTTTGACGCATTTACTTATGCGACGCTTTCCTCTGCAGGCGGTCCGGATTTCTTCAATAAATGTATGACCTATGAAGACGGTATCTGGGAGAGCGAGAATGCCACCAAGGTCTTCAACCTGATTGAGAAGCTGGGTCAGTATACAGAAGAGACGACAGTTGCCAATGCAAACAATGACAATTTCACCAAGAACCAGCAGCTGATTCTGGACAATAAGGCAATCTTCTGCCCTAACGGAACATGGCTTCCCGAGGAGATGAAGGATGCCCCCAGAGCTGATGGGTTCGAGTGGGGCTTCATGGCGATTCCCGCTGTGAATGACGGCGGCGCAGGATGTTCTTTCTGCTGGTTTGAGCAGATGTGGATTCCGGCAGCGGCAGAGAATCAGGATATGGCAAAAGAATTTGTGGCTTACATGTACTCGGATGAGGCGGCGCAGATTTTTGCGAAGTCAGGGGCAATTCAGCCGATTACCGGTGTGAGCGATTACCTTGAGGGTGACAATAAACTGTTCTACAGTATCTATGACAACGGTGCAACCGCAGTTATGGGCGGATTTGCAGCAACCGCTCCGGTTGAAGGGGTGAACATGCTGGATACGCTGTGCGGAACCGTGAACAGTATCGTGAGCGGAGACAAGACGGTTGCGGAATGGCAGGCGGCTGTTGAGGAAGTAAGCGACAAGCTGAGAGAAGCAATGGAATAATGATTTGACGGAGCGCTCCGAAGGTTCCCGCCTTTGGAGCGTTTTTTCCTTACAGTGAGTCCGCCGTTGGGCGGATATGGAATCGGAAGGATGCCGCAGGCTGGATTTGGCAGCTGGAGACAGGAGGGACAGAGTTGAAAAGAGGACGAGCGAGAAGTGTGTTTATCGGGGTGTGCGTGGCGCCCGCAGTTATTTTATTTGTTATTTTTATGCTGATTCCCACCTTTAACGTATTCAAAATGTCGCTTTATAAGTGGGGAGGGTATTCCAACAACAAGGAATTTGTGGGACTCAATAATTTCAAAATATTGATGGAGGATACCAATTTTTTCCGTTCCTTTCAGAACACCGTCCTCCTGATTACCATTGTCACCATTGTGACAATGGCGCTGGCGCTGATTTTCGCGGCGCTTCTTTCCAGAGAGAAGATTAAGGGGCAGAATTTTTTCAGAATTGTTTTCTATATACCCAATATTTTGTCGGTGGTGGTAATCTCCGCTATCTTCTCGGCGATTTATGACCCAAATAACGGGCTTTTGAACAGTGTGATCGGCATTTTCAGAAGCAGCGATAAAACGCCCATTCTCTGGCTGGGAGATCAGAAGCTGGTGATTTACAGTCTGGTTATCGCCATGATCTGGCAGGCAATCGGTTATTACATGGTAATGTATATGGCAAGTATGGCGGCCGTGCCGGAGAGCCTGTATGAATCGGCCAGCCTGGAAGGCGCGGGAAGAATCAGGCAGTTCTTCTCCATCACGCTGCCGTTAATCTGGGTCAATGTAAGGACCACACTGACATTCTTCGTCATCAGCTCTATCAATTTGAGCTTTCTCTTTGTCAAGTCCTTAACCAGCGGAGGTCCGGACGGTTCCACGGAAGTATTCCTGAGCTATATGTACAAGCAGGCATATACGAATTCCTCCTATGGATATGGTATGGCCATCGGAGTTGTGGTGTTCCTGTTTTCTTTCGGGCTGTCGGCGGTTGTGAATTTTGTCACAAAAAGAGAGATTCTGGAGTATTAGGGCAGGGGGTACATATAAATGAAAAAGAAAAAAGAAATGAGCTTAGAGACGTTATACAGGATTTTTATCTATGTGGCCCTGCTCACTCTGGCTGTCAGTATTGTTGTGCCGGTAGGCTGGGTATTCCTGGCATCTATAAAGGAGAATTCTGAATTTTACGGGAATCCCTGGACTATGCCGAAGGGATTTTACTTCCAGAATTTTGTGGACGCCTTCCAGAAGGCGAAAATGGGTGAATACTTTTTGAATTCTGTGCTGGTGACGGCGCTGGCACTGATATTGCTGCTGGTAGTGGCGCTGCCCGCTGCCTATGTGCTGGCCAGATACCGGTTCAGGGGAAGCAGGCTTATCAACACTATGTTTATGGGGGGACTCTTCATCAATGTCAACTATATCGTGGTGCCTATTTTCCTGATGTTTGTGGATGCCGATAAATTTTTAAAGAAAGCGGGGATGGGAGGCTTTTTCCTGAACAATCTGTTTGTTGTGGCGCTGGTTTATGCTTCCACCGCCCTGCCGTTTACCATTTATCTGCTTTCAGGCTTTTTCGCCACCATTCCGAAGGACTATGAAGAGGCGGCTTATGTGGACGGAAGCGGTTACTTCCGGACCATGGTCCGTGTGATGATGCCCATGGCGCTGCCCAGCATCATCACCGTAATTCTGTTCAACTTTCTGTCCTTCTGGAATGAGTATATTATTTCCATGACACTGCTGACGAAGGATGCGAAGACCCTTCCCGTGGGCCTGATGCAGCTGATGCAGGCCCAGAAAGCGGCGGCAAATTACGGACAGCTGTATGCCGGTCTTGTGATTGTCATGCTGCCCACATTGATTCTTTACATCATGGTGCAGAAGAAGCTGACACAGGGCATGAGTCTGGGCGGCCTGAAGGGATAAAAGGCAGCGGCTATATCAGCGCAGCCCAAGATAGGTACTGAACGGGCTGCTGCGGAACTCAATTAGGAGGACAAAATATGAAATGGATGAGCGGGATTTTATACACGGTGATTTTTCTGGTAAGTGTGGCGCTGATTGCCATTGGACAGCGCAACATAGGACCGGTGGGACTGCTGGTAATGCTTGTGGGGCTGGCGGGAATATTGGTTCTTCTTTATCTGTACAACCGCAAATTTAGATGATAGAATAAGAGGGAGCAGTTCGGCCGAACGGTTCCCGGAGAGGACGGAGGCAGGATGATGAATATGGAGAAGAAGGGCAGGCTGACGCTGCCAACGGATGTGGACATGGTGGAGGAAACCATGCGTCTGCAGGAGCTGCTGGGGGCGGATGCGCTGCGGGATTGTGATGGAACGTCCATGCCGGAGGCGCTTCTGCAGTCCGGGGCCAAAATATATGCGACTTATTACACCACCAGGAAGGATAATGAGTGGGCGGAAAGCCATCCGGAGGAGATACAGCAGGAGTATCTGATCAGTGACAGGGTTACCGCCAGAGAAAAAAGTCTGCGCATTGAACTGATGAAAGGATTTCACAGGGAACAGCTTAAGGTGAATACGCTGGATTCTCCCAAGAGGTGGTGGGAGGTAATGGACAGAACTACCGGAGAACCGGTTCCCTCGGAACAATGGGAATATGACGAAGCGACCGGCGAGGTGGTCATTGAAAGTATTCCCTATCATCAGTATACGGTGAGCTTTCTGGCTTTCCTGATCTGGGATCCGGTTCATATGTATAATTTTATCACAAATGACTGGAAGGATGCGCCTCATCAGCTGACCTATGACGTACGTCAGCCGAAAACCAGAGAGTACGTGAAAAATAAGCTCAAGAGATGGTGTCAGGAGAATCCGGATGTAAATGTGGTACGTTTTACAACCTTTTTCCATCAGTTTACACTGACATTCGATGATAAAAAGAGAGAAAAGTTTGTGGAATGGTTCGGCTATAGCGCCAGTGTCAGCCCTTATATTCTGGAGCAGTTCGAAAAATGGGCAGGCTATAAATTCCGGCCGGAATACATTGTGGATCAGGGCTATCATAATTCCATATTCCGTGTGCCTTCCAAAGAATTCAGGGATTTCATTGAATTTCAGCAGCAGGAAGTCAGCTCTCTGGCGAAAGAGCTTGTGGACATTGTGCATGAGTACGGCAAGGAAGCCATGATGTTCCTGGGAGACCATTGGATTGGAACGGAGCCTTTCGGTAAATATTTCGCGAATATTGGTCTGGACGCCGTGGTGGGTTCTGTGGGCGACGGCGTGACGCTCCGCATGATTTCGGATATAAAGGGAGTGAAGTATACGGAAGGAAGGCTTCTTCCTTACTTTTTCCCGGATGTGTTCACAGAGGGAGGCGATCCCATAGGGGAAGCGCAGAATAACTGGCTGAAGGCAAGGAGAGCCATTCTGCGGTCCCCCCTGGACAGGATCGGATATGGCGGATATCTGAAGCTGGCGGACGAGTGGCCGGGCTTTATTGACCAGATAAGCCGGGTGGTGGATGAATTTCGTCAGATTCACTCCAATATGCAGGGGACGAAGGCTTATACGGCACCTTTTAAGGTAGGAATACTGAATTGTTGGGGAAATCTGAGAAGATGGATGGCCAATCAGGTACACCATGCGCTCTGGTACAGGGAGATTTATTCCTATGTGGGCGTGATTGAGTGTCTGAGCGGTATGCCTTTTGATGTGGAGTTCATCACCTTTGATGAAGTCAGAGAGGGCATTGACCCGGAAATCAAAGTCATTATCAATGCAGGTGATGTGGGGACTTCCTGGAGCGGTGCGGAGAACTGGATGGATGAAAACATTGTCTGCGCGATCCGCAGATTTGTGGACCAGGGAGGCGGCTTTATCGGAGTGGGCGAGCCCAGCGCCTGCCAGTATCAGGGACGGTATTTCCAGCTCAGCGATGTGCTGGGAGTAGACAGAGAGCTTGGGTTCTCCATGAGTACCGATAAATATAATGAAATGGACAGCAGGCATTTCATTTTGGAAGATATCGAAGGAGAGATTGATTTCGGAGAAGGAAAGAGCCGTATCTATGCCCAGGGAGAGAATTACCAGATTCTGAACATGGACGGAAAGTACAGTCGCCTGGTTGTGAATCAGTACGGAAAGGGCAGGAGCGTATACTTTGCGGGACTTCCCTATTCGCCCCAGAACTGCCGGCTCCTGCTGCGGGCCATTTATTACGCGGCCCATCAGGAAGCGGAGATGAGGAAATTCTACGTCTCCAATGTGGATACGGAGATTACAGTATTTGAAGAGACCGGAAAAATTGCGGTGATTAACAATTCCAAAGAAGCCAGGCAGACGGAGCTCTATGTACAGGGAGAGATCAGAGCACATCTTGACATGGCGCCCATGGAAATTGTATGGCTGGATGTTAAGGAGAAAAAATGAGCACGGGATATTTAGATCAGAGCGAAACAGAAGAAGTAATCAGACAGTTTGCCGTGGAAGGGAAACTGGTGGATAATCGACCTTATGGAAACGGACATATTAATGACACTTATTTGCTTACTTTTGACATGGAGCAGGGAAGAGAAAAGAAGTATATTCTTCAGCAGATGAATGGGAACGTGTTCCGCAACCCAAAGCAGCTCATGGAAAACGTGGTGCGTGTCACGGAGTACCTGAGAGATGTAATCACCGCACAGGGCGGAGATCCGGACCGGGAGACACTGAATGTGATTCGGACTTTGGAAGGCGATTTCTTCTATGAGGATGAGAATCACGATTATTGGAGAATGTATCTGTATGTGGAGGGAACTCTGTGTCTGGAGAAAGTGGAAAACAAGAATAATTTCCATGACAGCGGCGTGGCTTTCGGCAGATTTCAGAAAATGCTTTCTGATTTTCCTGTGGAGAAGCTGTGGGAGACCATTCCTGACTTTCATAATACACCTGTGCGTTTCCTGAACTTCCGGAAAGCCGTGCAGGAGGATCGGCTGGGGCGGGCCGCCGGCGCAGAAAAGGAAATCCAGTTCGTTCTCTCCCGGAAAAAGGATGTGTCAGTGCTGACCGACTTGCTGGGGGAGGGAAAGCTTCCTCTGAGGGTGACACACAATGACACCAAGCTGAACAATGTACTCTTTGACCGGGAGACAGGAAAGGTGCTTTGTGTCATTGATCTGGATACCGTGATGCCCGGGCTTTCCCTGTATGACTTCGGGGATTCCATCCGCTTTGGAGCCAGCACGGGGGCAGAAGACGAGCAGGATCTGGATAAAGTGCGGTTGGATCTGGAGTTATTTGAGGCCTTTACCAAAGGCTATTTGGAGGGCTGCGGAGGCAGTCTTACGGAACAGGAGATCTCAATGCTGCCCATGGGAGCTAAGCTGATGACGCTGGAGTGTGGAATGCGGTTCCTGGCGGATTACCTGGAAGGAGACAATTATTTTAAAATTCACAGAGAAAGGCATAACCTGGACAGAGCCAGAACCCAGTTTAAGCTGGTGGAAGAGATGGAAAGCAGATGGGATGAGCTGGACGTTATCGTCCAGAAGTGTAAAAGGTAACGAATGGGAAAATTCTCTTGCATTTTATTTTGCTGTCCATTATAATAGGGAACAAGATATAGATGCGAAGACCATAACAGACACAAGATATTGAAAGGGCCGTCTCCGTAGATTTCTGCGGGGCGGCCTTTTTTTCCTTATGGGGAAGTCTGTCGCCAGATGGACATGGAATCAGAACGGTGTCGAAGACACTTTTTTATGTGCAGGTCCGCATATGGAAGATTACCGCTGAGGCGGCTGCGGACTGCGCAGGGAAAAGCTTTTTACTGGATTGCATATATCGCGCAGGGCTTCAGAGCAGGCAGTAGTATTGCAGAAACGGGATTACTGTTGGCACAGACAAAACTGCTTGTGGCTGTGTCAGGAATTTGCAGGCTGCAGAAAGGTATGGTTTTATATGAAAATTCAGAAAAGAGACGGGCGCGTGGTAGCCTATGAAGAGGAGAAAATTACTTCCGCCATCCGAAAAGCGAATAACGAGGTGGAAGAAAAGGACAGAGCCGGCGATGCGCTGGTGGAGGAAATCCTGGAGGCCGTGAAGGCCGAAGGAAAGGAGCTGCAGGCTGTGGAGCATGTGCAGGATGTCATTGAGCAGCATCTTGTGCGGAATAATAAATATGTGCTGGCCAAAAAGTATATTGTGTACCGTTATCAGAGAAGCCTGATGCGCAAGTCCAACACCACGGACGAGTCTATTCTGAAACTGATACGTAATGAGAACAAGGAGCTGGCGGAAGAAAATTCCAACAAAAATACCCGCCTGGCCTCCACCCAACGGGATTATATTGCAGGGGAGGTATCCCGGGATGTGACCAGACGTATGCTTCTGCCGGAGCACCTCTCTCTGGCTCATGATAACGGTGTATTTCACTTTCATGATGCGGATTATTTTATTCAGCCTATTTTCAACTGTTGTCTGATCAATATCGAGGATATGCTGGACAACGGAACCTCCATCAACGGGAAAATGATAGAGTCCCCCAAAAGCTTCCAGGTGGCCTGCACGGTGACCACACAGATTATCGCGGCGGTGGCAAGCAATCAGTATGGCGGACAGTCCGTGAATATTAAGCACCTGGGCAAATATCTGCACAAAAGCAGGGAGAAGTTCCAGGCTCAGCTGGAAGAGGAATTCGGCACCTCCCTGGATACGGAAACCAGGAATCGGATTGTGGAGCTGCGTCTGCAGGATGAGCTGCGCTCGGGCGTGCAGACCATACAATACCAGATTAACACCCTGATGACTACCAACGGCCAGTCTCCCTTTGTGACGCTGTTCCTCCATATAGACGATGAGGACAAGTATGTGGAAGAGACAGTGCGCATTATTGTGGAGATTCTGAAGCAGCGCATTCAGGGCACAAAAAATGAAAAGGGCGTGTATGTGACGCCCGCCTTCCCGAAGCTGGTGTATGTGTTGGACGAGAACAACTGCCTGAAGGGGGGAAAATATGATTATGTGACTCGGCTTGCGGCGAAGTGTTCCGCAAAAAGAATGTATCCCGACTATATTTCTGCAAAAAAAATGCGGGAGAACTATGAGGGGAACGTGTTCTCCTGTATGGGCTGCCGCTCCTTTCTCTCTCCCTGGAAGGACGAAGAGGGGAAGTATAAATGGGAGGGCCGCTTTAATCAGGGCGTGGTCAGCTTAAATCTGCCGCAGATAGGAATTGTGTCGGAAGGAAATGAAGACATTTTCTGGAAGCGGCTGGAAGAACGGCTGGAGCTGTGCAGAGAGGCGCTGATGTGCAGGCATAAGGCACTCCTGGGGACTTTCTCGGATGTGAGTCCCATTCACTGGCAGTACGGCGCTATCGCCCGACTGAAAAAGGGGGAAAAGATTGACAAGCTGCTGAAAGGCGGCTATTCCACCATGTCTTTGGGATATATTGGCCTGTATGAGCTGACCTGGCTGATGAAGGGGTGCAGCCATACGGAGCCCAAGGGGAAGGAGTTTGCGCTGAGGGTTATGGAGCATCTGAAGGAGACGGCAGCGAAATGGCGGGAGGAGACCGGAATCGGATTCAGCCTTTACGGCACTCCTGCGGAGACATTGTGCTATCGTTTTGCCAGAATAGATCGGGAAAAATACGGGGACATTCCCAATGTGACGGACAAGGGATATTATACCAATTCCTACCATGTGGATGTACGGGAACCCATAGATGCCTTTACGAAATTTATTTTTGAAAGCGAATTCCAGAATAAATCCCTGGGAGGTGCCATTTCCTATGTGGAGATTCCCAATCTGCTGAATAATGTGGAGGCGGTGGAGGAACTGATTCGCTTTATCTACGACAATATTCAGTATGGAGAGTTCAATACAAAGTCCGATTACTGCCATGTGTGCGGCTATGACGGAGAGATAATGATCAATGAAGACAATGAGTGGGAGTGTCCTCAGTGTCACAATAAAGACCATTCCAAGATGAATGTGACCAGGCGGACCTGTGGCTACCTGGGCGAAAATTTCTGGAATACCGGCAAAACGAAGGAAATTAGGTCGAGGGTACTGCATCTATGAATTACGCGAATATCAAGAAGACAGATGTGGCTAACGGCCCGGGAATCCGGGTATCCCTTTTTGTCAGCGGCTGTACCCATCGGTGTAAGGGCTGCTTTAACAGCGAGGCCTGGGATTTTCACTATGGCAGAGTGTATACCGGAGAGACGGAGGAGGAAATCCTGCAGGCTCTTGCACCGGATCATATCGGAGGCTTGAGCATACTGGGCGGAGAGCCTATGGAGCCGGAGAACAGGGGGACGGTACTGGAGCTGGTAAAGGCGGTGCGCAGGAGGTATCCGCAAAAAAGTATCTGGTGTTATACGGGGTATGATTATGAGAAGGATCTGCTGGTCTGGGCCGGGCAAGGCTCTCACAAAGGAGCGGAAGCAGGAATGGACAGAGTCGCGGAAACGGTAGACGGCAGTTTGGACGGAGCCATGGAGACAGCAGATGACGTGGTGAACAGGGGTGTGGGGACGGCGGACTATGCGGCGGACCGAACCGTCCGGGAGTTGCTGGACTGTATCGATGTGCTTGTGGACGGGGAATTCGTGGAAGAGAGGAAAAATTTAAGGCTGGCGTTCCGCGGCTCGGATAATCAGAGGCTGATTGACGTAAGGAAATCGTTACAGACGGGGAGGACGGTTTGTCTGTCCAGATGATATGGTTGCTTGCACGGCAGTACCTGATAAAAGGAAAAAGTGTGAAATTGTTCTGGATTTTCAGTGAATATATAAAACTGTGTTCGAATATACAGATAAATTTGAACACGGTTTTTTCTTAGAAGACCATTATTTATGGAACAAAGGAATTTGTGATATCCTTAAAAATATAATTTAGGAAGATAAGGCACTTGACAAATACCCTGTGGGGGTATAGACTGTAGTCATAATACAGATACCCCCATAGGGTATTTGTGTATCTCTTTTCCTACAGACAGATATTTTCTCTGCTTTATGAAAAGAATATGGAAAGGATAGAAAAAATGGCGGAAGGGAATAATAGCAAAAATGAATGTAACACGAACGATGCAGAAAATTGCTGCAATTGTCATCAGAAGGCCACACCCAGAACGGAGGGAGAGCTGAAGCAGCTGAGGAACAGGCTGAACCGTATCACGGGCCAGCTGAACGGAATCGGAAAGATGCTGGAAGAAAATCGCTATTGCGGAGATATTCTCACCCAGGTGGCGGCGGTAGAAAGCGCACTGCAGGCTTTCGGATATCTGATTCTGCAAGAACACATGGAGACTTGTGTGGTAGAGGAAATCCAGAAAGGGAATCTGATTGTGGTGGAGGAAGCTGTGGACCTGATGAAGAAGCTGAAGTGATGTAACACTGATATCAGTTCGAATAAAACAGAGTGAAGGGCACTGCGCATATGGCAAGAAGGAAGCACAGAAAGGAAATTGGACATTATGAGAACTTATACTGCTTAACGATTTCACTTGCCGTGAAACCAGACTGCATAACGCTGACTGGTTCAATCGCATGATTACATTAGGCAGTATTCAGCGTTATGCAGTATAATGCAGTCCTGAGACAAGTATGCCAGAGAATTTAAAGATGCATATTGCGCAGCCGAAAATGAATTTCCCCCAGGGGATGGATAAGAAGAGACGGAAAGAATGAGGAAAGAGGGATGAAGGAACGTTATCATATATCAGGTATGACCTGTTCGGCCTGTTCCTCCCATGTGGAGAAGGCGGTGAATAAACTGGCGGGTGTGGAGAAGGCGTCGGTGAATCTGCTGACAGAGACCATGGAAGTCAGCTATGACGGGCAGACCCTTGACGGGCAGGAGATTATTGCGGCGGTGGAGAAAGCGGGATACGGTGCGGAGCTGATCATCGGCGGCGCCCACAGGCCTGCGGAAAGGGGCCATGTGTCCGCAGGAGACGAGAGGGTATCCTGTGGGGGGAGCGCCTGTGCCGCGGGGAATGCAAATGCAGGAGGAACAGGAACGAAAGGACAACAGAGTCCGGGACGTACCGGCGGCCGGAACAGTCTGCAGAAGAAGGCGGAGGAAGAGGACAGAGCCATGAAATGGCGGCTGGGTATCTCCATTGCCTTTTTGCTTCCTCTCATGTATGTGGCCATGTACCATATGTACAATGAGTGGTTCGGACTGCCCATTCCCGGATTTGTACACAGGTATCTGCATGGAGGTGAAAATGCCGTTACCTTTGCATTGACACAGTTTTTGCTGCTTTTGCCTATTGTCTATATGAACCGGAAATTTTTTGCGGTGGGATTCAAGACGCTGCGGCACCTGAGCCCCAATATGGACAGCCTGATTGCCCTGGGGGCCTCGGCGGCAATTATTTATGGTATCTTTGCCCTGTACCGTATCAGCTATGGTCTGGGGCACGGGGACATGGCACTGGTGGAACAGTATTCTCATGATTTGTATTTTGAATCCGCCGGGATGATACTGACATTGATTACAGTGGGAAAATATCTGGAGAGCCGGTCAAAGGGAAAGACCAGCGAAGCCATTATCAAACTGATGGATTTATCCCCCAGAACGGCCATTCTCCTCAGCGAGGATGGCAGAGAGGTGGAAATTCCCACGGAAGAGCTGCGGGCCGGAGACATCTTCCTTGTGAAGCCGGGGAGCCTGGTTCCCGTGGACGGCACCGTGCTGGAGGGAAGCTCCAGCATAGATGAGGCGGCGATTACAGGCGAGAGTGTGCCGGTGGAGAAGCAGGAAGGGGACCGGGTGGTGTCCGCCACTGTGAACAAGGCAGGTTTTTTAAAGTGCAGAGCGGACCGGGTGGGGGAGGATACCACCTTGTCACAGATTATACGGTTAGTGGAGGAGGCCAGCGCCAGCAAGGCGCCCATTGCTCAGCTGGCGGATAAAGTGGCGGGAGTCTTCGTCCCAGTGGTTATCTGTATTGCGCTGGTGACTCTGGCGGGCTGGCTTCTGGCGGGAGCAGGAGGGGAATTTGCCATCTCCACAGCCATTGCGGTACTGGTGATTTCCTGCCCCTGTGCGCTGGGGCTGGCTACGCCGGTGGCAATTATGGTGGGAACCGGCGTGGGAGCAGGGCACGGCATTCTGATAAAATCCGGCGAAGCCCTGCAGCAGGCCAGAGAGACGGATACGGTTGTCATGGATAAAACGGGCACTATCACCGCTGGGAAGCTGAAATGTATGCAGGTGAATGTCTATGTGCAGGATATGGCCACGGAGACACTGGTGCAGATAGCGGCGGCTCTGGAGAAAAAAAGTGAGCATCCTCTGGCGGAAGCCGTGGTGGAGCATGCGGCGTCGCTGAAGCTGTCCATACCGGAAGTCAGAGAATTCAAAGCCGTGTTCGGCAGAGGCGTGGAAGGCAGATTGGCCGAGGACATTCCGTCCCGGCGTATGATTCCGGAGGACGCGGGAGCCGTTGCCGTGATACGTCTGGAACCGGGAGAAGGGGCTTTCAGGGAAGGCGGGGATGAAACTGGAAGCGGAAATGGGGCTGCTCTTGCCCGCAGAGATGCAGGAGCGAAGGCCGGGACCCAATATTTTGTGGGGAATCAGGCTTATCTGGAGGAGAATGGAATACCTATAGACAAAGTGGTATTGCAGGGAATAGCCGCTCTTGCAGATGAGGGAATGACACCTCTCCTGGCAGCAGAAAAGGGAAGGTTTCTGGGGATTATCGGTGTGGCAGACGAAGTGAAATCCAGTTCCCGGGAGGCCATTCGCAGATTTAAGGAGATGGGAATTCATGTGGTGATGCTCACAGGGGACAACAGGCGGACGGCAGAGGCGGTGCGCAAACGACTGGATATTGAAGAAGTGGTGGCGGAAGTGCTTCCCCAGGATAAGGAGAAGAAGATTCGACAGCTGCGGGAGCAGGGACATAAAGTGGCCATGATCGGGGACGGCATTAACGATGCGCCTGCATTGGCTGCTGCTGATGTGGGGATGGCCATCGGCGCGGGAACAGATGTGGCCATGGAGAGCGCGGACATTATACTGATGAAAAGCGATCTGCGGGACGCTGTCACTGCGGTCCGTTTGAGTAGAGCCGTAATCAGGAATATCAAGCAGAATCTGTTCTGGGCTTTTTTTTATAACGCGATAGGTATTCCCTTGGCAGCCGGAGTGTGGTATCCTGTATTTGGAATCAAGCTGAATCCCATGTTCGGCGCTGCGGCCATGAGCCTGAGCAGTGTGTTCGTGGTGGGCAATGCCCTGCGGCTGAAGGGCTTTAAAAGCGGGTTCCGGACCAGCAGAGTGCAGACTGCACAACCCACCCGGACAAAAAACGGAAAAACAGAAGAAAACAATAAAACAGAAAAAAGTCCGGAGACGGACAGCATGACAAGACATGCGGAAAGGAAGGAAACGATGACAAAGATTATGACAATTGAAGGAATGATGTGCGGACACTGTACAGGCAGAGTGCAGAAGGCCCTGGAGGCTGTGGAAGGTGTGAGCGCCGTGACCATGAGCCTGGAAGAGAAGACTGCCACAGTGGAACTGGGCGCGGAGGTTGCGGATGAGAAGCTGACTGCGGCAGTGAGCGAGGCCGGGTATGAAGTGACAGGAATTGGGGCAAAGTAAGGTAAGAATGGGATGTATGGCGGGTCTGATTTCAGCGAAGCATTATTCATGACAATGGAAGAGTTGTGAAATTTATTGTTGAAAAGCAGTAATGATTGGCGGACTTTTTCCGGGAAGGAGCTTTGCGCTACGAAGTTCCGGTCCGGAGAAAGTCTTAGTCTGTTGAGAATGAGAGGAACCAATGAAAAGCAGATTATATTATGGATTATTTATTGTCTATGCCGTTATGGTTGCATTTATCATGTATATCAACGGTGTGTTTACAGGAGAAGTCACATCTCGCAGCAACCTGATTATCAACGGGATTTTCCTGGGGATTATCGGTATATTGTTCGTGATGTCGGCGGCGAGCTTTATGCGTCTGAACCGACTTACGGATGAATTGGAGGATGCCGCGGATGATTTGCGGGAAGAGTATAAAAAGGCGGGAAACCGAAATATATGGGCGGCGCTGGCGGAGGATAAAACCTTTTTTGAGGACAGGAATCTGAAGAGTGCATTTGAGCAGTTTCTGGCGAGAGTCGGAAACGGGAAGAAGAGAAAACAATACGCGGGAAACTGTGATATCGAGGATTATATTAACGAAGAACTTCTGGAGAGAGTGGGCAGCAGTCATTTTAATTCTGCCATTTCCGGGACTATGACGGGACTGGGAATCCTGGGAACCTTTATTGGGCTGTCTCTGGGGCTGGGATCCTTTAATGGGGAGGATATATATACCATTTCCGACAATGTGGGGCCGCTGCTGTCAGGAATGAAGGTGGCTTTTCACACTTCGGTGTATGGTATCATTTTCTCCCTGATCTTTAATTTTGTCTATCGAAGTATCATGGCGGATGCCTATGGGAAGCTGGAACATTTTCTGCGTGTTTTCAGGGAGTGTGCCATGCCGCCCGCACCGGCCTCGGGAGATGAGAATACCGCGGCCATGCTGGTATATCAGGCAAACCTTGCTAATTCCATGAAGGAGCTTCTGGAGCTGGCAAAGGGAGAAGCAAAGCAGCAGTCAGATACCCTGGAGCTGATGGCGCATTCATTCCTGGAGCAGCTGCAGTCAGTTATGGGAACTGAATTTAAAGAGCTGGGCATTACACTGAAGCTGGCAGCTCAGAACCAGGCTGCCAACGCGGAGAACAATAAAGCACTTCTGGATGCGGTTCAGACGCTCACGGACTCTCACCGCAGTCTGCAGGAGACGATGGCACATATGATGGAGAGGCAGGAGCTGTTTGCAGGAGAACTGGGGAACCAGAAAGAGAAGCTTGATACAGTATGCACTGAAATCAGCCGGGATGTGAGCAATCAGCTGTATACTTTTCAACAGATGAGGACTGTGTATGAAGACAAAAAATAAAAGAAAAAACAGGGAGGCATTCGCAGAACACAGCTACTGGCAGTCCTATTCGGATATGATGGCGGCACTGCTGCTGATATTTGTGCTGATTATCGCCATTACGCTGGCGATTTACAAGCAGAAAACCGTGGATTTGGAACAGTCTCAGAACAGTCTGGGCATCGCCAGACAGGAGCTGGAGGATGCCAGGAAGGACCTGGAGGATTATCGGGCTGCCATAGAGGAATCCAACAGAGAGCTGGCCAGCTCTCTGGCAGAGCTGCAGCAGGCTTATGCCAACGCGGCGCTGACTGAGGATGAACTGAACAAGGCCTATCTGGAAATAGAAAATGCCAGAAACGAACTGACGGCCACCCAGCAGGAGCTGGAAAATATCGTGGGAATCAGAACGGATATTATCGGCGCGCTGCAGTCAGCCTTTAATAATTCGGCTATGAGTGTGGACGCTCAGACCGGTTCCATTACATTTTCCTCCGATGTGTTGTTCCGTTACGGCAGCGCGGCTCTGACCACCGACAGCCAGGCGACTCTGCGGGAAATCATCCCAATGTATCTGGACGTGCTGATGCAGGACCGTTTCCGGGACTATATAGCGGAAATCATCATTGAGGGACATACCGATACGGACGGAAGCTACGAGATGAATATGGAACTGTCCTACGACAGAGCCTATTCCGTGGCGAAGTTCTGCATGGATTCCCGAAACGGACTCAGCGAGGAAAAAATTGAGCAGCTCAGAGGTATCCTCACGGTGAACGGCCGCTCTTACAGCCAGCCTGTCTATGGGAGGGATGCCCAGGGCAATCCTACCGATCAGGTGGATATGGAGGCCTCCAGACGTGTGGAAATCAAGTTCCGCCTGAAAGAGGACGAGATGATTGAGAAGATTGCGGAAGTGCTGAAGCAGCAGGAGGAGTGAACGGGAAACGGAGGCATTATATTGATGGTGTTAATCGATAATTATTTTGTGTAAGTCAGATCATTTAAGAAAAGTTTATGATATCAGGGATATTGATCGGATAGTTTTTGATGAAGTAATGTTCATGAAAGATTTACTGGAACAGCCTGTTTATGGCGGAATATCTCCAGATGATTTGATGTGTGAAAGTGAAATTCTTAAATCATACTTCATGTCAATAGGTTTAATGATTGCAGCTCCAAACGTTGAAAATAATAATATGTATGTATCTAAGTATAATACGAACCTGATGCCTGCATTTGGTTAGAATACGCTTAGCCAGGAACTGGCCAATCTGAATTACTGTTTAGAAGAGTATTGTAAGTGGATTTAGTTGTAGGAAAGTTACAGAAAGGCCGGCCAGATTTGGCTGCAGGTATAGATTTGCAAAATCTTGACAAAGACAGGGGGACAGGATGGCTGAGAAGCGTGGGGAGATAATCAGGATTCTTGAGACAGAGCGGTTATATCTGAGAGAACTGAACCAGACGGATTTCAACGCTCTGTGCAAAATTCTGCAGGAGGAAGAAACCATGTACGCCTATGAGGGGGCCTTCAGTGACGGGGAAGTACAGGAGTGGCTTGACAGGCAGCTTTCCCGTTATCAGAAATGGAACTTCGGCTTATGGGCGGTAATTTTAAAAGAAACCGATGAGTTGATAGGCCAGTGCGGGCTTACCATGCAGCCCTGGAAGGATGCGGAGGTTCTTGAAATCGGTTATCTCTTCAACAGGGCCTGCTGGCATAAAGGATATGCCACAGAAGCTGCCAGGGCCTGCAAAAAGTACGCATTTGAGACTTTAAAGGCAGAGGAGGTCTGTTCCATTATCAGAGATACGAATGTAGCTTCGCAAAAGGTTGCACTTAGAAATGGCATGACGATGACAGATACCTGGACAAAACATTATAAGGGTGTGGATATGCCGCATATTCGCTATGTTGTACGGCGGTGACGGAATTTTTATAAAAGTTTATACTTATTTTATTGATTTTGAAATAAAGGGTGTTATATTAGTTATAGAACAGAAAACATAGTAAATGCGGGAGGCGGTATCTTTATGAATATACAGAAATTTACGCAGAAGTCGATGCAGGCCGTGGATGGCTGTGAAAAGCTTGCCTATGAATACGGGAATCAGGAGATTGAGCAGGAGCATCTGCTGTACAGTCTGCTGACCGTCGAGGACAGCCTGATTCTGAAGCTGATCGAGAAGATGGAGATTCAGAAGGAACATTTTGTAAACCGCGCGGAGCAGGCGCTGGCGAAACGGACAAAAGTGCAGGGCGGCAAGGTCTATGTGGGACAGGACCTGAACAAAGCGTTGGTGGGCGCGGAGGACGAGGCGAAGCAGCTGGGAGATGAATATGTGTCAGTGGAGCATCTCTTTCTGGCCATGATTAAGAATCCAAACCGGGAGATTGCACAGATCTGGAAGGAGTACGGGATTACCAGAGAGCGTTTCCTGCAGGCTCTTTCCACGGTCAGAGGGAATCAGCGGGTGACCAGCGACAACCCGGAGGCCACCTATGACACACTGGAAAAATACGGGCAGGAGCTGGTGGAGAAGGCGAAGAATCAGAAGCTGGATCCCGTCATCGGCAGAGATACGGAGATCAGAAACGTAATCCGTATCCTTTCCCGGAAGACGAAGAACAACCCGGTGCTGATCGGTGAGCCCGGCGTGGGCAAGACAGCGGTGGTGGAAGGACTTGCCCAGAGAATTGTGAGGGGAGATGTTCCCCAGGGATTGAAGGATAAGAAGATATTTGCGCTGGACATGGGCGCTCTGGTGGCAGGGGCAAAATATCGGGGCGAATTCGAGGAGCGTCTCAAGGCTGTGCTGGAGGATGTGAAGAACAGCGACGGACAGATTATTCTGTTCATTGACGAGCTGCATACTATCGTGGGCGCAGGCAAGACCGACGGGGCTCTGGATGCGGGAAATATGCTGAAGCCCATGCTGGCCAGGGGGGAGCTGCACTGTATCGGAGCCACCACTCTGGACGAGTACAGACAGTATATAGAGAAGGATGCCGCTCTGGAGAGACGTTTTCAGCCAGTGATGGTGGAGGAGCCCACTGTGGAGGATACCATTTCCATTCTGCGGGGGATCAAGGAGCGCTATGAGGTCTATCATGGTGTGAAGATTATGGACAATGCGCTGGTAAGTGCGGCAGTGCTGTCCAATCGTTATATCTCGGATCGTTTCCTTCCGGATAAGGCAATCGATCTGGTGGATGAAGCCTGCGCTCTGATTAAGACTGAGCTGGACAGTATGCCCACGGAGCTGGATGAGCTGCAGCGGAAAATTATGCAGATGGAGATTGAGGAAGCGGCTTTGAAGAAGGAGGATGACCGTCTGAGCCAGGAGCGTCTGGAGGACCTTCAGAGAGAACTCGCGGAGCAGAAGGAAAGCTTTGCATCCAGAAAGGCACAGTGGGATAACGAGAAGGCCTCTGTGGATAAGCTGTCCAAATTAAGAGAAGAGATAGATGCCGTGAACAGCGAGATTCAGATTGCTCAGATGGAGGGAAATCTGGAGAAAGCGGCGGAGTTAAGTTATGGCAGGCTGCCGGCCCTGAAAAAGCAGCTGGAACATGAGGAACAGACAGGGGCTGCAGACAGATCCCTTGTCCGTGAGAAGGTTTCGGAGGAAGAGATCGCAAGAATCATTTCCAGATGGACAGGAATTCCCGTGGCGAAACTGACTGAAAGCGAACGGAACAAGACATTGCATCTGGATGAAGAACTGCATAAAAGGGTAATCGGTCAGGATGAGGGCGTCACAAAAGTGACAGAAGCCATCATCCGCTCCAAAGCAGGAATCAAGGACCCTTCCAAACCCATCGGCTCTTTCCTGTTCCTGGGACCTACCGGCGTGGGGAAAACGGAGCTGGCAAAATCGCTGGCAGCTGCGCTTTTTGACGATGAGAACAATATGGTGCGTATTGACATGAGCGAATATATGGAGAAATATTCTGTGTCAAGGCTCATCGGAGCGCCTCCCGGATATGTGGGATATGAAGAGGGAGGTCAGCTCACCGAGGCAGTGCGCAGGAAGCCTTACAGTGTGGTGCTTTTCGATGAGATAGAGAAGGCCCATCCGGATGTGTTCAACGTGCTCTTACAGGTGCTGGACGACGGAAGGATTACGGATTCCCAGGGCAGGACGGTGGACTTTAAGAATACCATTCTGATCATGACCTCCAATATCGGAGCCGGTTTCCTGCTGGAGGGGATCGGACCTGACGGTCAGATCAGCGGGCAGGCGGAAAATGCGGTAATGAATGAGCTGCGAGGCCATTTTCGGCCGGAATTCCTGAACAGGCTGGATGAGACCATTCTCTTCAAACCGCTTACCAGGGAAAATATCGGCGGAATCGTGGACTTGATCATCGCCGACCTGAACAGCAGACTGGAGGACAGAGATCTGAAGCTGAAGCTGACAAAAGAGGCTGCGGACTTTATCGTGAAGAATGCGTATGACCCCGTATATGGTGCCCGCCCTCTGAAACGGTATATTCAGAAGCATGTGGAGACACTGACAGCCAGACTGATCCTTTCGGATGGTGTACAGTCCGGAGATACTGTGCTGATTGACCTGGAAGACGGAGCATTGACAGCCGGAGTGGCCTGATATAAGATGGCAGAAGGAACAGGAAAATAAGTTATAAGATGACAAAGCGTAAATAGATATGATAAGTCTCCTGCCGCAGTTTAAGACAGTTGCGGCAGGAGACTTTTTATGCTAAGAATTTTTCATTATGTTTTAAGAAAATCGCAAAAACCGCTTCATAAATTCCTAAGAAATTACCTTTATAGTAGAAAGGAGAACAGAGTTCACTTTTTGTCTGATTTGTCAGAAGGAAAAAGGGTACATAAAGCGCTGTCTGTAAACGTAAAGGAGAAGGAATTTATGGGAACAAATGGGAAAATGAGCAGAAAGCAGAAAATGAAGGTGATTCTCTTTGCTGTGGAAACGGTGATAATTCTGGGGATGCTGGCGGCATTGTATATGGTGATGAACAAAGCTTCGGAAGGGCCGAAGATAGCGAAGCTGGACCCGCAGGCGCTGGAAATTCATGAGGAGGTGCAGCAGCTGACACAGGAGGGCGGCACCATGCAGGGATATATGAACATCGCCCTGTTCGGACTGGATGCGGAGAAGGAGAGTGAGCTTTATAAGAACAGCCGCAGCGACGTGATTATGATTGCAAGCATCAATCTGGATACAGGAGACATCAAGCTGGTCAGCGTATACCGGGATACGTATCTTTTTCTGGGACCGTTTCAGGGACATGATGAATATTACTGGAAATGCAATTCGGCTTATTTCAACGGCGGGGCAGAACAGGCTGTGAAGATGCTGAATATGAACCTTGATATGGATATCACTGATTTTGTGGCAGTGAGCTACAAGGGACTGAGGGATGTGATTGACGGACTGGGGGGAATTTATGTGGACGTGGACGAAGTAGAGCTGCTGCATATCAATAATTATCAGATTGGAATTGCCCATGCGTTAAAATGTGATTATGTTCCGGTTTCAGAGCCGGGCTACCAGCTTCTGGACGGCATGCAGGCTGCTGCATACTGCCGGATTCGGCAGACCAAAGGAGATGACTTTAAACGTACCGCACGTCAGCGGGAAGTTCTTCGGGCCATTGAGGAACGGGCAAAGGAGACCGATCTGACCACATTGACGAAAGTATTCAATGATTGTATCGGTAATATTTACACCAGCCTGGATTCCGGTGATATTCTGGATTTGCTGGCGAATATTGCCAATTATCGGATAACGGAGGAAGCGGGATTTCCTGATGAGTCCCTGAGAGCTACCGGCAATATCGGGGCAAAGGGGGACTGTGTGATTCCGAAGAGCCTGGAAGAAAATGTGAAATGGCTGCACCAATTCCTGTTCGGAGACGAAAATTACAGTGTCACGGACAATGTGAAGGAGTATGACAAACGAATTGAGGAAGACACCTCCAAATATCTGAGAAAATGAATTTGTAAAGAGAAACTGGAAAACAGCAGGCGGGAGAAATGGGAACTGTACAAGTGCCTGCGGAACTGGAATAGGAGAATAAATTATGCTGCCGAAGGACCCGGTTATGTTACTGAGTTTTGTGAATATGAAGCTGCGGGATTTTTACAGCAGTCTGGACGCTCTGTGTGAGGAGATGGAAGTAAGAGAGGAAGAGATTACAGCCAGGCTTTCAGGGATTGGATATCATTATGACAGAGAGCGGAATCAGTTTGTATAGCATGGGAAATATTTTCATTTTGTATTGTATTTTAGCAGTTTTTTTGTTATTATTTATCAGATAGAAGTTTTTAGCGAATGCATTTCGATGATTCGAAGTGTAAATTTATATTTTAGTTTTGGAGGATATGGTAATGGCAAAGAAACGCAACATTATTGTAGGCCAGTCAGGTGGCCCTACGGCTGTCATCAATTCCAGCCTGGCAGGGGTATACAAGACTGCAAAAGAAAGAGGATTCCATAAAGTATATGGAATGCTTCACGGTGTTCAGGGCTTTCTGGACGAGCAGTATGTGGACTTATCCACACAGATTCATTCCGATATCGACATTGAACTTCTGAAGCGCACGCCTTCGGCTTTTCTGGGATCCTGCCGGTACAAGCTGCCGGAAATTCATGAGAATCCTGAAATTTATCAGAAGCTTTTCGAGATTATGGAAAAGCT
Organism: uncultured Acetatifactor sp.; assembly: GCA_910588225.1. Taxonomy (GTDB): domain Bacteria; phylum Bacillota; class Clostridia; order Lachnospirales; family Lachnospiraceae; genus Acetatifactor. The sequence goes on along the minus strand of CAJUQT010000012.1, from coordinate 23,554 downwards.
GAATATCGAAGCTTTCATTTACATTGGCGGCAATGATTCCATGGATACTATCAAGAAGCTGTCCGATTATGCGATTATTAAGGGACATACCCAGAAGTTTCTTGGGGTGCCCAAAACCATCGACAATGACCTGGCTCTCACGGATCACACTCCGGGATTTGGAAGCGCTGCGAAATACATTGCGGCTTCCACCAAAGAAGTAATCCGGGATGCTCTGGGCCTGAATTATAAGAAGGAATCCATCACCGTGATTGAGATCATGGGCCGCAATGCCGGGTGGCTGACGGGTGCCACAGCGCTTGCACGCACGGAAGAGTGCGAGGGACCGGATGCAATCTATCTGCCCGAGGTTGTATTTGATATCGATAAATTCCTGAAGAATACCAGAGAACTGCTGAAAAAGAAGAATTCTGTGGTGATTGCAGTGTCAGAGGGAATCAAGATTGCTGACGGCAGATATGTCTGTGAGCTGTCAGGCGGTTCGGATTATGTGGATGCTTTCGGTCATAAGCAGCTTCAGGGTACTGCTGCCTATCTGGCGAATTTCCTGGGTGCTGAAATCGGCTGCAAGACCCGCAGTATTGAGTTCTCTACTCTGCAGAGAAGCGCTTCCCATATGGCTTCCCGGGTGGATGTGGATGAGGCATTTATGGTTGGAGGCGCTGCCGTAAAGGCTGCCGACGAAGGTGATTCCGGGAAAATGGTGGTTATCGATCGTCTTTCTGATGACCCTTATCAGAGCAATGCCGGAATTTATGACGTACACAGAATTGCTAATCATGAGAAACTGGTTCCCCGTTCCTGGGTGAATAAGGACGGCGATTATGTGACGGATGAATTTATCAATTATATTGAGCCGCTGATTCACGGAGACTATCAGCCGTTCATGGTAAATGGTCTTCCTCAGCATCTGGTGCTCAAGAGGAAGCAAAAATAATTTTATATTTCGTGTCATAAATGAAAAAAGATTCGGCCTTTGTTGATGCTGTACTTCCCAGGATGGTGCGGAAGTACTGTCTGCAAAGGCCGATATTTCTGAGAAAGAATAGTCAGGTAATGTTCCGGCCTGAATATTTCTGAGGAGAAAAAGAGGAGGAAAAAGATGTGGGCATTTATTTTGGGAGGACTGTTTTTTGGGACAGTTCTGGGTATTCTGTACCTGGCAGGCAGGTTTGCTAAATTTTCCTGGGTGCGGAAAACGGTCGGAGAGAGAAAAGTATTCAGATTTCTGACAGGTCTTGTTCTGGTTATTGTGATTGTCGGCATTACAGGGAAAGCCATGGGGGCCATCAATGCGGAAATCTGTATCCTGCATCTGCTGGTAATCTGGCTGATCTGTGATGGAATCAGCAAGCTTGTGGAAAAGAAGCGGAAAAAGAGCTTTACAAGGTATTATGCGGGAATTGCTGCAATCCTAATTACCGTTGTGTATCTGGCCTGCGGATGGTATCTGGCTCATCACGTGTGGAGGACAGAATATGTGCTGGAGACAGAGAAGCAGGTGGGGAGTCTGCGCATCGTACAGTTTGCCGATTCTCATGTGGGGAATACTTTCAGCGGAGAGGAATTTCTGGAGCTTGTGAAAGACATGCAGGCGGAAAGTCCGGATATCGTGGTGGTCACAGGAGATTATGTGGACGATGATACCACGAAAGAGGATATGATTGCCGCATGTGCGGCACTTGGAACACTGGAGACTACCTATGGTGTCTATTATGCCTTCGGAAATCATGATAAAGGATATTATGGTGCGGAATATCGTGGTTACAGCGGAATGGACCTGATTGCGGAACTGGAGAAGAACAATGTGATTGTCCTGCAGGATGAAGTAGTATTATTGGGAGAGGACTTCTACCTGATCGGAAGACAGGACCGTTCGGAAGACATGATGGGGAGACCCAGGGCCTCCATGGAAGAATTGACAGCTGATTTGGATCCGGCCAGGTACAGTATTGTCCTGGACCACCAGCCCCACGACTTTGATGCCCAGGAGGAGGCTGGAGTGGATCTGGTACTGTGCGGCCATACCCACGGCGGTCAATTGTTTCCCTTTCACCGTATGGGACAGTGGACAGGAACGGATGATAAAAGCTATGGCCTGGAGACGAGAGGCAGTACCAGTTTTATTGTGACATCCGGTATCTCTGACTGGGCGATTCAGTTTAAGACCGGATGCAAGTCGGAATATGTGGTGGTTGATGTGCAGGGCGCAGCCAGGTGAACACTGGATCCGGGAATTGCCCGGGGCACAGAGAAGAGGGGGCGACACTGATTACCGTTGGACAGAACGGAGCCATAGGCATTATTCCTTACAGGCTGGTGGATTTAGAGGGGCAGTGAGCCTTTTATACTGCTTTCCATAGAAGGAAAGAGAAAGGACCGTTGCCGCGGACCAGCCCACGGGCCATGCTGCCCAGATACCCAGAGGCGAAGCGGTGAGGCCGGACAGAAGGAAGGCCAGTACCACCCGGAGAATCAGATCTGTAAAAGTGGCAATCATAAACGGGCCCATTGCGCTGGTACCGCGCAGAACGCCGTCAGCTACCAGCTTGGCGGATACCACAAAATAAAACGGGGAGAGAATCCACAGAAACTGCTGTCCTGTGGCAAGAGCTTTAACAGAGGACTGATTCATAAATAAAAGCAGTACATATTTGCCGGCAGCCATATAAATCAGGCAGAATGGGACGCACAGACACCAGACTAATTTCAGACCCGCCCGTGTGCCTTCCCGGATTCTCTCATATTTGCGGGCACCCAGGTTCTGGGCAGAGAAGCCGGAGATACCGTTCCCGATGGTGGTAAAGGAAGTGATGACCAGATTATTCAGCTTTACCGCGGCGGAATACCCTGCGGCAATGCTGACGCCGAAGCTGTTGATGCGGCCCTGGATCATCATATTGCCCACAGAGATAAAGGACTGCTGGAGAATGCTGGGGATGGCCACAACTGAAATTTTCTTCAGTACAATCCATGAAAAAATAGGAATATGCCTGTCTGCGCTGATGCCGGACAGGCGTTTTAATACCAGAATCAGGGAGAGAACACAGCTGATTCCCTGACAGAGGAAGGTTGCCCAGGCCACACCTGCAATTCCCATGGCAAAAGATTTCACGAACAGGATATCCACCAGGACATTGGCGGTGGAAGATGCGGCCAGGAACAGGAAGGGAGTCCTGGAATCTCCCATGGCGGAAAAGATACCGGTGGCAATATTGTAAAAAAAGAGAAAGGGAAGTCCCCAGATATATATTTTCAGATACAGAGAGGAAGCCGCCATGATTTCCGGCTGGGTTTTAATCAGGCGCAGCAGGGTATCGCAGGACAGCAGTCCCGCTGCCATCAGAACGGCGCAAAGGGCTGCGCTTGCGGTCAGGGCGGTATATACGGCCGTTTTCATGGCATTGTAATCCCTTGCGCCGAACAACTGAGACACGATGACGGAGCACCCGATATTGCAGCCGAAAGCAAAGGCAATGAAAATCAGAGTGATATTGTAGCTGTTGCCCACTGCGGCCAGAGCGTTTTCTCCGATACATTTACCGGCTACCAGAGAGTCGGCTATATTGTAGAGCTGTTGAAAAATAATGCTGCCAAACATGGGCAGGCAATATGCCCATAAAACTTTCTGCGGATTTCCGATGGTCAAATCTTTGTTCATAGATATTCAATCCTTTCCTTCATAACGATTTCCAGGTCCTTCATTTACATTGTGCAACAGTTCAGACAGGTCATTGAATTGTTGCTACATTGTAACAGTTCGGCCAGGTCAACAGAACTGTTACTTTACACTTCATCACTGATATAGTATACTGTGGGGAGAAAGATATTTAAAATGTATATATGACATAGGATATATATAAAAAACATATGGATATCAATTTTGAATATTATAAAGTATTCTATTATGTGGCAAAATACGGAAATCTTACCAGAGCGGCAGCAGCCCTTGGCAGCAACCAGCCCAATGTATCCCGGGTGATGAAACTGCTGGAGAAACAGTTAAATTGCAGGCTGTTTCTCAGAGAACCAAGAGGGGTCAGCCTCACGGAGGAGGGCAGAAAGTTGTATTCCCATGTGGAGGCAGCCTGTATGCATTTGCTGAGTGCCCAGGAGGAAATCGGCAGACAGGACTCGGGAGACACAGGAGCAGTCGAAATAGGAGCCACAGAATCGGCGCTGCATCTGTATCTGCTGGAGAAAATGCATGATTTTAAAATCCAGAAGCCCGGAATCCGAATCAAGGTACACAATCACAACACCCCGGAGATCTTAAAATATCTTGGAAGCGGTCGATTGGATTTTGCGGTGATTACCTCTCCCTGCAATCTGCCGGAAAACGCCCGCTATGAAAAACTGCTGTCCTTCCGGGAGGTACTTGTGGGCGGCAGGAAGTATACGCATCTGGGAAAGAAAGCTGTATGTCTGGAGGAACTGCGGGAATATCCCTGGATTGGACTGGGCAGCGGAACCGCCACATACGAATTTTACCGTGACTTTTTTGTGGAGCACGGTACAGAACTGGAACTGGACATGGAGGTGGCCACTTCCGATTTGCTGCTGCCCTTGATTCAGAACAATCTGGGAATCGGATTTGTACCGGAAAGCCTGGCGCTGGCACTGCTTCAGGAAGGGAAGCTCGTGCAGATTCCGCTGGCCTGTGAGCTGCCGGACCGGTCGATTCAGCTGGTCTCGGAGAAAGGGAGAGCCGGAAGCAGGGCGGCGGACAGCTTTTACCGATATCTGAAGGGCAGGTGAAGGCGTTTTACCATATGACGGCCTGGAAAGGACTATTGTATGGAAAATAAGGATCGGAAAGTTGCTATTTTGGAATGGAGAGGAAGTGTGGCCTGGTGAAAACAGGCAATAGGAGAATAGCAGGGGAAACCCATAGAAAATTCCCGCGGGAAAGCAGGATTTGGAATACATGATTCCCACGGGAAGATTTTATGTTTTTTCAGGGACCAGACAGCGGAATCCCTTGTTCCTTTATGGTATAGAATTTCTACAAAGCCCGTCAGGTCTGGCTTTTTGCACCCTCATCATAGGTAAAGCCGCGCAGTGCCAGCTCCTTTGCCCTGTGGCAGGCACAGAGCCTTCCGTCCGGCATTTCGGCCAGGGCAGGCGCATCTGTTTTGCACTTGTCGATGCAGTAATGGCATCTTTCGTGGAAATAGCAGCCACTGGGCGGGTTCGCGGGATTTGGAATCTCTCCTTTCAGAGGGATGCGCTCCATCTGAATCTCGGGATCCGCCACAGGCACTGCGGAGAGTAGGGCTTCTGTGTAAGGGTGCATGGGCTTTTCAAACAAAGCCTCCGCCGGGGCGAATTCCACCATCCGGCCCAGGTACATGACGCCCACCTTGTCGGAAATATGCTCCACCACCGAAAGGTCATGGCTGATAAACAGATAGGTCAGATTCAGCTCCTTCTGCAGATCCCGCAGCAGATTAATGACCTGCGCCTGGATGGAAACGTCAAGGGCGGAAACGGCCTCGTCGCAGACGATAATCTGGGGTTCGATGACCAGTGCCCTTGCAATACCGATACGCTGACGCTGGCCGCCGGAGAAGGCATGGGGATACCGCATGAGGTATGTGGGATTTAAGCCCACCTTCTCAGCCATAGCCTTTGCCTTCTGATCCATCTCCGCTTTTGACATCTTCGGATAATTTGCTTTTAAGGGTTCTTTGATAATGTCCAGGACTGTCATTCTGGGGTCCAGAGAAGAGTAGGGGTCTTGGAAGATCATCTGGATTTCCTTGCGGATTTCCTTCATTTTCTTTTTATCCACCTTCAGGAAGTCCAGCTCTTCGCCGTCTCTTGTACGGTAGAAAACTTCCCCCTCGGAAGCGTTATAGGCCCGGACAATACAGCGTCCCAGCGTGGTCTTGCCGCAGCCGGATTCTCCTACGATACCGATGGTTTCTCCAGGCTTTACATCGAAGCTCACATCGGTTACCGCCTTTACCGTAATTCCTTTGGAGGTAAAGCGTTTATGAAGTCCCTTGACCTCCATGATATTTTCTTTCTTCATTTCCTGCCGCCCTCCTTCTTTTTGAAGATAGACTTTGCCGGGGATTTCCCTGCGCCGGAAGTCTCTGTCCGGGCTGACGGATTCTTATCCTTGCCATTCCCGGCTGACTCATCCGGAGACTTTCCGGCGGCCAGGGCCGCTTCTACCTTTGTCCTCTGGGCCTTACAGGCCTCGTGCGGGCAGTTAAAGCAGGCAATTTTATGTCCGGGGGCGATTTCCACCAGCTCAGGCTCAGCCCGGTTGCAAAGCCCCTCGATGCGGGCGTCACAGCGGTCATAGAAGCCGCAGGCCTTCGGCAGGTTCATGGCAAGCGGTACCGTTCCTTCGATGGAAAAGAGTCTTTCTTCTTTTGCGGAACCGATCTTGTGAACGGATCCGATGAGGCCTCTGGTGTAGGGATGCTGAGGATTTGCGTAAATTTCCGATGCATCCGCGCTTTCCACGATTTTCCCCAGATACATGACCGCCACCCGGTCGCACATTTTGGCCACCACACCCAGGTCATGGGTGATGAAGAGGATAGCCATGTTGAAATCCTTCTGCAATTCCTTCATCAGCTCCAGAATCTGGGCCTGAATGGTAACGTCAAGGGCAGTGGTGGGCTCGTCTGCGATGAGCATCTTGGGATTGCACACCAGAGCCATTGCGATGAGAGCCCGCTGGAGCATACCGCCGGAGAACTCATGGGGATACTGATTGTAGCGCTTTTCCACGTTGGCGATGCCCACCTTGCGCATCACTTCCATGGAGATTTCTTTGGACTTTTTCTTGTCCTTTGTGATATGAAGCCTTGTGGCTTCGTTGATCTGGTTGCCGATGGTATACATTGGGGAAAAGGCTACCATGGGCTCCTGGAAAATCATGGAAATTTCCTTGCCTCGGATAGAACGGATTTCCTGACCTTTCTGGTCCAGAGACAGGAGATCCACCTTGCCAAGACCTTCCGAGTCGAACAGAATCTGTCCGCCGGGCACGCATTTTTTATCATTGATACCCAGGATAGCCTTGCAGGTCAGCGACTTACCGCAGCCGGATTCACCTACCAGCCCCAGGGTTTCTCCTTTTTTCATCTCAAAGTTCACGCCCCGGACTGCCGTCAGAAGCCCCTCTGTCATATGAATGTCCACATGGAGGTCTTTGACTTCAAGAATATTTTCTTCGCTCATCGTTTTCTCCATTTCTGCGCTGTCTGCATACTCAAATGCAGCAGAACAGACAGCGTCTTATTTATAAGGGTCTGCAGCGTCGCGGATTCCGTCACCCAGGAAATTAAAGGCGAGAACCGCAATGGTCACGAACAGAATGGGAATCAGCTTGTGGGGATTGCTTGCCACGTCGGTGACGGAGCTGGCCTCCTGAAGCAGCACACCCCAGCTGGTGGCGGGAGACTTGATACCCAGTCCCAGATAGGACATGGAGGTCTCACCAACGATGGAGCCCGGAATGCCCAGAGTAATCGAAACGATGAGATAACTCATGAAACCGGGAACCAGATGCTTCCAGATTATTTTCCATGTGGAAACGCCGGAAAGCCTTGCCGCCATCACATAATCCTCATTTTTCAGGGACAGGAATTTGCCGCGCACCACACGGGCCATTCCGGTCCAGTTGATAAAGGAAAGAATGATAGTGATGTAAAAATACATCTTCACAGTTGATATTCCCGGAGGAATGGCAGCAGAGAGCGCCATCCAGAGAGGAATCTGCGGAACGGCACCGATTACTTCGATGACTCTCTGAATCGCAATGTCTACGGCTCCGCCGAAGTAACCTGAGATGGAACCGATGGTAACGCCCAGGAAAAAGCTGATAATAGCACTGGCAAAGGGGATGGTCAGAGAGATTCTGCTTCCCAGAAGGACTCTGGAGAAGATATCCCGACCCAGGGTATCCGTGCCGAAGAGCATGATCTTTGCCCCGGTGCCGCCGTTGCTGCCTTCGTCTACGCCGAAGAGATGAATGTCGCAGGGAATCAGACCCAGGATCTTATATTCCGTGCCGTGTACGAAAAATTTCAGCTTGTAATATTCGGAGGTATCCTCCGTGATGGTAACGGAGAAATCCGTCTTGTCGATGGTCTTTTGCTGCTTGTAGACAAAAGGACCTACAAATTCTCCCTCGTGCATTATGTGGATGCTGGTGGGAGAGCTGTTCTTATACAGGGCGTCAAATTCCTCCAGAGAATAGGGTGCAAGGAAATCCGCGAACAACGCACCCAGATACAGGATCAGCAGGATCAGCATGGAAAGCCTTGCAAGCTTATGCTTCTTTAACTTCCTTCCCATCAAAGTCCACTGGGAGGCAAGATAATAATCGTCATTTGTCTTCTGTTTCTTTTTCCACATCATCTGCCACCTCCCGAATAACGAATTCTGGGATCCAGGAACGCCAGCGCGATATCGGACAAGAGGATACCGACCACAACCAGAACGGCCTGAACCATAACGATTGCCCCCGCAAGGTACATATCCTGCGCCTGGAGTGCCTTCAAAAGCACAGGGCCCTGAATCTGCATGTTCAACACCATCGCAGTCACCGTGGAACCGGAGAACAGGCTGGAGAGAACACCGCCCAGACCGGAAACGGTAGGATTGATGGCTGCGCGGAAGCAATATTTCATGATGATGGTGCGCTCCGGAACACCCTTTGCCCTTGCGGTCAGAGTGTACTGTCTGCCCACCTCATCCAGCATCTGGGCCCGCACGGAACGGATAATGCCGCAGGTGCCGCTGGTACCGATGACCAGGATGGGAATGATCATTCTCTTTAAGAATTCGCCGAAATTATACAGGTGGACGCCGTTCTGCAGCATTTCCTGGGAAAACAGGCCCACATTGGCATTCCCCGTCCACTTATAGGACAGGTACATCAGTACAATCGCCAGGATAAAATTGGGTATGGCCGCCCCCAGAAAACCAATGATGGAGGAAATATAATCCCCCACGGAATACTGATGGGTAGAAGCATAGACAGCGATGGGGAGGGATACCGCATACTGGAAGATCATGATGATGGCTGTGACCAGGATTGTCAGTCCCAAACGGTCATCCACTACATCCCAGACATCTTTGCCATAGGCAAAGGAATATTTCCAGTTATGATGAGAGCCGTATAAACGGTAGTAGGTAGAGTCTGTAGGAGTCCAGATAATATCCTTGATCCATTTGATATACTGCTCATGAATGGGCAGATCCAACCCGTAATCCGCGCGGAGCTGCGCTGCATAGTCCGCATCCACAATTTCGCCCTCTGTGGCCAGAGCGGCAATATGAGCGGAAACATAGTCTCCGGGAGGAAGCTGAATAACGAAGAAAACCAGGATGGAAATTAAAAGCAGCGTGGGAATAAACATCAGAATACGTTTTACAATGTATTGAACGAGATCTTTTTTGAAGAAATCGATTATGGATTCCCGCAGGGTCTTCTTCGGGAGGTCTTCATGCATGCTTTTTGATTTGTACGCATTTTCTTCCATGAGAAATTCCCTTTCTGAAATGTGATTATGGGTACAGGATTCGCAAAGCGGTTCCTGTGCTGTGTTAAAAACGGAGGCGGGGAACCGGGTTCCCCGCCTCCGGAAGTCAGTTCTGACTTTCGCAAAGCGCTGCGAAGAGTCGCTTTTTTAATAAATTTTATTCGCTCTTGAACAGCGTCCAGTAGTGAACGATGTTCTGATACTGATACAGGTCGTCAGATACCAGAAGATCCGGGAAGTTATGAATCTTGGAGCTTACAATATTGTAGTCGCCGCCTGCTTTCAGATAGGCGATGGTCCACAGATTTTCCTTGTGGAGGTCATAGATCTCCAGGGTGTATTTGTCTCTCTCTGCAGAATCAGGAGTAGCTTTCCATTTCTCATAGATCTCCACCAGCTTGGCCATATCGCCTTCCGGCTTCACGCCCTGGGCGCCGTTTGTGTCATAGTAGGTACCATATTCGCCGTACCACTCGGCAGACTGAGCGATGGGAACGAAGGGCTGTACTCTGGACTTCAGGGAAACGCCGCCGATAGCGGTGTGAGGTCCGAGAACCGCGTACCAGTCATTGTTGTCGATCTCCTGATCGAAAGCAGATACATCGTAATCCTTTGTGGCACACTTAATTCCAGCCGCCTTGAAATACTGCTCCAGAACCGGATATACAGTGTCGCCCATACCCAGATCCGTATAGGTGTAAATGGTCAGTACAAAATCGGTACCGTCGGCGAAATCATAGCAGCCGTCGCTGCCCATTACAAGGCCGCACTCCTCCAGGAGCTTCTTTGCATTGTCCACATCGTATTCTGTCCATTTGTTGATCCATTCCTCGTCATAACCGAAGTTACCTTCCTGAGGAGCGCACTGTCCGGGCTCCAGGAAACCTTCTGTGAGAAGGCCGGAGACCTGTTCGCGGTCCACGCAGATGGACATGGCCTGGCGGAATTTGGGGTCAGCGAACAGCTTTGCATAATTCTCATCCTTGCAGGTATAGTTGAAGGTCAGCAGATAGGAACCCCAGTTGGTGCTGGCGAGAGTGCGCAGGTACGCTTTGTCGCCCAGGTCTGCCAACAAAGAAGCGATATCTTCCATGGGTACCGAACCCAGGATATCAAGCTCGCCGGAACGGAACATCAGCTGATCCTGGCCATCCTCGGAGGTGGTATTGAAATGAATCTCCTCGCAGTAAGGAAGCTGCTGGCCCTGGGCATCCACTTTCCAGAAGTAAGGGTTGCGTTCCATGATACACAGTTGTGCGTCCTTGGAGTTGTTGCCTTCTTTTGTGGACAGCACATAGGAGTTCAAAGTGGGAAGACCATCCTCGTTCCAGAAGTAGTAGGCTACCTGCTTGCCCAGATCCTTGACCGTGGCCGCATCAATTCCCTTTGCCTGTGCATTCTTGAGGACTGTCTCGTCGTCAAGACCTGTCTTCGCATAGTAAGGATTTTCCACATAGGGGAATTCCTCGGTATCCGGAATCAGATCGCTCAGATAATGCTCGGGAGCCCAGCACCACTTGAAGTCGCCGTTCTCGATAAAGTCCGCCGGGAACTTGGGATTTACAAAGGTCCAGGTCACAGTATAATCGTTGACCTTCTCCAGCTTTGCCCATGCGTCTTCGCCGTCAACGGTCTCTTTCAGAGCAGCCCAGCTCTTCTTGGTATCATAGTTATTCAGATGGCACATGTAATACCAGAAGGTGATATCGTCGGCGTTGAAATCCTCGCCGTCGGACCACTTCATGCCCTCTCTGAGGTTAAAAGTCCATACGGTGTAGTCTTCATTGTGCTCGTAGCTCTTGATGACGTTGGGATAATAGGTGCCGTCCGAATTGAAACGAATGATACCTTCCAGCACAGGTCTGGACAGGCCCCAGCCGCCGCCTGCGCCGCCGAGATTGATCACGCCGCCGTATGTACCGATTTCCAGAGTGTTGCCGATTGCGTCAGTGGTATCCACAAACACGTCGCTCTCCACAGGAATACGTTCCTCCAGAGCGGGCAGAGTTCCTGCGCTTACCAGATCGGTAAGAGCGGGGGACTCGCTGAAAGCAGATACATCAGCAGGGGGGGCAGTTTCTTCGGGAGCGGAAGATTCCTGAGTGGATTCTTCCGTCGATGACTGCTGGGTACTTTCCGACGAATCACTGGGCGTACTGCCCGGATCTTCGTTTGGACCACCGCATGCGGCCAGAGACAGGGTCATTGTGCCTGCTAAAAGCAGAGCAATGAGTCTTTTTTTCATAAAACATCCTCCTTCATGATTTTGAACGCCAATTAAGTCAGCGCTTTCTATCACTCAGTATAACAATAGTACGCAAAATCCTGCCACGCATCTGTTGCTTTTTTTATATACATATTGCAAATATTGCTTTTTTATTATATAATTTATTTGTGATTTGCACAATATACACAAAAATAGTAGATTCAAATTAGCCATTTTTACTAATTTTCGGCTTATTTGATGTAATAAAAGCTTTTAGAAGGCTCCGTAGAAAGCAAGACAGGCAAGATATATTCCTGACTGTCAGGAATATCGTTGCAGCAGATGTTCTGTCCGTGTGACTGCAAAATGCGGATTTGGCCGCCTGTGGAGGCAGATGATGCGGAGAGAAAGGAACGCAGGAGGTATAGACATGCTGATTGACAATACCGTAATTTATGAAGAAAAATATATGATTGAAATCAACAGGCAGGGAGCTCCTTTTTTCTATTTCTTTGACTGGGACGAACGTTCCTATACAATTAATATGGAATTTCAGCATTTCCATCAATTTTATGAGCTGTGCATTTTTCTGGACGAGCATGCGGGCCATCTGCTTAACGGGGCGTGGCACGACCTGCGCTGCTGTGATATTGTGGCAATCCGCCCGGCGCTGCTGCATAAGACAGCCTATCCGGAAGGTGCGCCCAACAAGCGCCTCATTATCAATTTTGCCATACCGACTCTGCCGGCCGGTCTGGAATCCTACATGAAGAGTATCTACAGCATCTTCGACGGAGAAGTTCCTATCTACCGCTTTGAGGGACGTTATAAAAAGTCGATTTTCGAGAAGCTGAACGATATTTACTATCTTTCTCAGGCGCCTAACGAATTGTCTAATCTGGCAATTCATCACAAATTTATAGAATTCTTAAGTCTGATTTATCTGTATCGTGACAAAAACGCGTACAAAGACCAGGTGGATTTTGACAATATTACCAATAAAATTTACAGCATAACCGCCTGCATTCACAATCGCTACACAGAGGACCTTTCCCTGGCTTCGCTGTCAAAAGAATTCTATGTCAGCAGCTATTACCTGTCTCATCAGTTCAAACGGGTCACCGGGTTCACGCTGACGGATTACATCTCTCTGACCAGGGTGCGCAATGCACAGACCCTTTTGCTCTCCACGGACGCACCGATTACGGATATAGCTCTTCAGAGCGGATTTAAAAGCTTCTCTCAGTTCAACCGGGCGTTCAATAAATTCCTGCAGACTTCACCCTCCAGATTCAGGAAGGAGGGAGGGAAATGAATAGATTATGCGTAAAATGCGCAGAAACGTGTACCACTTCATACATAATGGACAAATGAGCGGGGACAATCCTGCAAAACTTGTACAATGGAGAAAGGAATCCTGTGAAATAATAGCAAAAAATGCAATATGATTCGTCTGAAAAACAACAGACGCGTGGAAATGAAGGCCGGTCTCTGGTAATATGGAGACAGTGACAGTATAATGGAGGGCAGGAGACTATGAATAAAAATCTGATTATATTTACAGACAGCGGCGACACCATTATTGACGAGGGCACGCAGATTTACGACGACAGAGGGATTGTCACGGAAGCGGAGTTCATCCCGGGGGCAGGGGAAGTGCTCCGGCAGCTGAAGGAGGAGGGCTACCGTATCGCCCTTGTGGCGGACGGCGAGTGGGAATCCTTCCGGAATGTGTACAGGAAAAACGGTCTGGAATACTGCTTCGAGGAGTGGATTGTCTCCGAGGTGGTGGGAGAGCAGAAGCCGGCCGGAATCATGTTTGACACCGCCATGGAGAAGATGGGGCTGACGGAAGCCGATAAGCCATTCATCGTTATGATTGGAAATAACCTGAAGAAGGATGTGGCCGGAGCAAACCGTTATGGGATTACTTCCGTATGGCTGGACTGGTCCCCCAGATATTTTCATACTGTGGAGGAGGCGGACTGGCAGCCGGACTATACGGTGAAGACGCCGGAAGCGCTGAAGGAACTTATCGGGGTGCTGGAGGGAAAATGCACGGAAAAAAAAGAAGTGCTCCGGCGTGTGAATGACAAGATTGACAGGATGGTGGATGCCTTTACCCATATTCTGTATGAGACGGACGATACTTTCCTGAAAAATATGGAGAGTCACAATCTGGCGGGAGATGATATCGCCAGATACCGGTACTGGGAGTGGACCCAGGGAGTGGGACTGTTCGGCCTCTGGAAGCTTTTCTGCTATAAGAAAAAGGAAAAATATCTGGACACGCTGAAGAAATATTATGACAGGCAGATAGACATCGGCTTTCCGGCGCTGAATGTGAACACGGCGGCGCCCTACCTGACCATGTCTTTCCTGGCGGAGTACACCGGGGAGGGGAAGTATCTGCAGCCCTGCATTCAGGCGGCGGAAGAGATTATGGAAAGCTTTCCCAGGACGAAGGAAGGCGGATTTCAGCATAAGACATCGGACAGTGTCAATGAGCAGGAGCTGTGGGATGACACCCTTTATATGACGGTGCTTTTCCTGGCAAATATGGGGCGGATTCTGAAGAATGAGAAAATGAAGGCGGAGGCGGAGTACCAGTTTCTGCTGCATGACAAATACCTCTGTGACAGAGTTACGGGGCTGTGGTATCACGGCTGGAGCTTCAGAGAGAAGAACAACTTTGCCGGTGCCTTCTGGGGCAGGGGAAATTGCTGGATCACCATGGCTATACCGGAATTCCTGGCCATTCAGGACTGCAGCGAGCCGGTGAGAAGAATGCTGACGAATACATTGAGAGCACAGATTGAGAGTCTGAAAAAGTACCAGGCGACCGACGGCATGTGGCATACTTTGGTGGATGATGAGGATTCCTATGTGGAGGCCAGCGCCACCTGCGGCTTTGCTTACGGCATCCTGAAGGCGGTGAAGGACGGTCTGGCGGACAGGAGCTGTCTGGAGACGGCGGCGAAGGCGGCGGCACCGATTCTGGACTACATATCGGAAGATGGCGTGGTGAATCAGGTTTCTTACGGAACACCTATGGGACGGATTTCCAGGGATTTCTACAAGGAAATTGAGCTGAAGCCCATGCCTTACGGACAGGCGCTGGCTATTCTGTTCCTGATGGAGTACAGGACGATGCTGTAAGACTTTTGTGTCAATTGCCCGCACAGGGCAGTAACTGTTTTTGCTGTATATGCTATTTCCCATGATTGCGGGGATGCGTTGATTCACAATAGTTTAGCACTCTGTTGAAATGAAATAGTTCCGGGAAAATGGAGCCAGGGAGGAACGGCATGAAACTTGGACGGCAATGGGACGAGCGGTTGAGAATATGGGACGAGGCCTTTGGGCGGAATCTGTACACGAGACTGGGGGAGGCGGAGCTTTCCGGCTTTACCACCATGGAGCAATTGTCTCTGGAACAGGCAATGTCCCGGGAGTTTCAGCCCTTTCCCAGGGGAAGAGAGTGGGGAAGAAAGTGGGAGTACGGCTGGTTTCGAGCCAGTGTGACAATGCAAAAGGAGGCAGCCGGAAAACGCATTCTGCTGCACCTGGGGGCGGGTCCGGAGATGCTGGTGTATGTAAACGGCCGGGAAGCGGGTTCCATTGACAGCAAGCATTCCATGGTGGAGCTGACAGCCAGTGCAAAGCCCGGAGAACGTTTTGAGATTTATGCGGAATGCTATGCCGGACATGGGGTCAGACAGGAGGGTGCGGGCATCTGCAGGAGAGGGGATGTGCCGGTGCCGGAACCTTCCTGCTGTCAGTGTGTGGTGGGAAGCAGCCATTTTGGAATTCATAATGAAGAGATGTTTGCTGCTTATGCGGATTATCATACTTTGTATGAGCTCTGGAAGGTGCTGCCGGACAGTGAGCTGCGTACTGTGAAGATTGGGGAGGCTCTGCAGTGCTTTACCTGTATCGTCGATTTCGAAGCGGAAGAGCCCCGGCGCAGCGAGAGCGTCAGGGAGGGGAGAGAAGTGCTCTTGCCCCTGTTGGGAAAAAGAAACGGAGATACCATGCCGGAGTTTACGGTGTTCGGACAGTCTCATCTGGACCTGGCCTGGCTCTGGCCGCTGGAGGAGACAAAGCGAAAGGCGGCCAGAACCTACTCCAATCAGCTGGCACTGATGGAGCGGTATCCCGACTACAAGTTTCTGCTCTGCTGTCCCACGGTACTGGAATATCTGAAAGAATATTATCCGGAGCTTTTCAGGCGGGTGAGAGAACAGGTGAAAGCAGGCCGGTTCCTGCCGGAGGGCGCGGTGTATGTGGAGAGCGACACCAATCTGCCGGGGGGAGAGAGTCTGATTCGGCAGTTTGTTCTGGGCAAACGATGGTACATGGATACTTTCGGCGTTGACAGCCATATAGCCTGGATGCCGGATACTTTTGGCTTTTCCGGTGCGCTGCCCCAGATTATGAAGGGCTGCAGGGTACCTTATTTTGCCACCCAGAAGCTGTTGCGCTGTGACCCGGAATGCCAGCAGTTCCCTTATAATGTATTCTGGTGGGAGGGAATCGACGGCACAAGGATTCTGTCCCATATTTATAAGAAGAATAATGCGGTATTCAGCTCCGGCGCGCTGAGGGAGCGCTGGGAGAAGGACAGGAATCAGAAGCAGGAGATAGATACCTTCCTGTTCCCCTTTGGCTATGGGGACGGTGGAGGAGGTCCCACGGAGCTCATGGTGGAGACAGCCATGCGCTGTCAGGACCTGGAGGGTGCGCCCAGGTGTACCATGGAGAGCCCGACAGCCTTTTTTGACAGGCTGGATGGGAGTTTGGTGAGAAATGTTTATTACGGGGAGCTGTATCTGGCATGGCACAGGGGGACTTACACCGCGCAGGCAGGAATCAAGAGGGGAGTCCGCAGGGCGGAGTATGCGCTGCGGGAGGCGGAGTATCTGGCCGGGCTGCTGAGGCTTGGGGGAGGCTGGGAGGAGGGAGGCGCGGAAGAGGCTTCTCGTGCAGATTCTGTCCATTCCGCAGAGCCTGCAGGCTGTCTGGAGGATGCATTTCTTCGGAAGCTGGAAGAGCTGTGGAAACTGTTGCTAGTACAGGAGTTCCATGATATCCTGCCGGGAACCTCCATAGAGCGGGTGAACCGGGAGGCGGTGGAAGCCTTGGAGCAGGTGGAGCGGGAGAGCAGAGAGCTTGCGGAAGAACTGCTTTACAGGCTGGCGGGGAGCAAAGCTCTGTTCAATTCCCTGAGCTGGGAGAGAAGCTTCGGGGGCTTAAGACTTCCGGCCTGTGGATATGTGAGGCTGGGGGAGGACGCGGGGATTCCGGAAGCCGATGGTCAGGTCCGCGAAATGAGGGAAGGAACCGGGGATTCTGGCGCGAAACCTTTCGCAGAGAAGTGTTTTACCAGCATGGAAGAAATTGTCTTTCAAAATAAATTTTACTGCGCCCGGATGGATAGACAGGGCAGGCTTACCAGTCTGATCTCCCGGGCAGGGGGATATGAGTATGCCCAGGAGCCCTTGAACCAGTGGAGGCTCTACCGGGACGTGAATGTGGATTATGACGCCTGGGAGCTGGGAGGGATGTATGAGCAGACGCCGGAGGCGCTTTCGGACAGCTGTACGCTTCGGACCCGGGAGTATTCGGACGGCAGTGTGACGGCAGTGGTAGAGCGGCGGGAGGAATATTTTACCGCAAGACAGAGTATCCGGTTTCGCCCGGACAGTCCCCGGATTGACTTTGAGACGGAAATTGACTGGCAGGAACGGCACCGGATTCTGAAAGTGGATTTTCCTACCACAGTCTATACAAAGGAAATACTTCAGGAGATCCAGTTCGGCTATATGAGACGGCCTACCCATAAGTCCGGACAGTATGAGCAGGATTTGTATGAGACCTGTCATCACAAATATGCGGTGCTGACAGATGGGGAGAATGGTTTTGCCCTTATAAACGACTGCAAATATGGTCTGTCTGCCCGGGACAGCAGGATTTCTCTGACATTGCTCCGGGCGCCTGTGATGCCGGATATGACGGCGGACAGAGGAATACACCGTTTTACTTATTCTGTCATGCCATTTTCCGGTCCTTTCGTACACAGCAGAGTGACGGAGGAAGCTTATGAGTGTAATGTGAAGGTTACGGCCGCAGGCTTTGGCGGAGCGATACCAGCAGGAGAGAGAGGCACTATTTTCGAGAGGGCTTCCACAAGGCTTCTCGGGTTGACTTCTGTGAAGGATGCGGTCTCTTTCTTCCACCTGGAGGGCGGCCACGTGATTCTGGAGACCTGTAAGCCGGCCTTCGACCGGAAAAACGGCGTGGTGCTCCGGCTCTATGAGACAAAGGGCTGTGCAGGGGAGACGCTGCTTACTGTGCCGGACCGTGTGAAACGGGCTTTTGCCTGCAATATGCTGGAAGAGACGGAGGAGGAGCTGGCGCTCGAGGCGGGGAAACTGCGACTGCGCTTCCACTCCTTTGAAATCAGGACGCTTTTGCTTGAATCCGACAGATATTGAGCTGCAACCGTGGGGAGTTTATGCGTTTGAGGTTTCTATTGAGAATTACAAGTTTATGATTGCCGCGGCATAATTTCAAAAATCTTGTATTTAAATGCTGTTGTATATGCCGACTGAGCCGGAATGACAGTAAGCTTGAATACATGGAAAGGCAAATGGGGTAGAAAGAAATGTATGATATCGGAATTGACGTGGGAGGCACTGGCATAACCGCCGGTCTGGTAGATGATGCATGCAGTCTCATAGCAGAAAAAAGCATTGCCACGGACAGAAGCATGACGGCGGGAACCCTGGCAAAAGTCCTGATGCGGCTGGTGAGAGAGCTTATGACGGAGAATGGGGTAAATGCCTCCGGGATACAGACCATTGGCGTGGGGGTGCCGGGGACGGCAAACGGCAGGACGGGAAGGATAGAGTATGCCAATAACCTGCCCTTCTGCCAGGGGAATCTCGGGCAGCTTTTGCAGAATCAGACTTCTAAAAAGGTGTATTTCGAGAACGATGCCAATGCGGCGGCCTGGGGAGAGTATCTTGTCCTTGACGAGAAGCCGGATTCTTTTCTCATGGTGACACTGGGAACAGGAGTGGGGGGAGGCATCATTTTGAATGGAAAAATTCTGCGAGGAGTCAATTATGCCGCCGGGGAATTTGGGCATATGACCATCCGCTATAATGGAATTCCCTGTAACTGCGGCAGGCGGGGGTGTCTGGAGGCCTATGCTTCCGCAGAGGCTTTGATTGCCAGAGCGCGGAAAGTCATGGACAAAAGGAAGAAAAGCCTTCTCAGGGAACTGTGCCTTGAAAACCGGGGAAATATGAATGCCAGGCTTGTATTTGACGCGTATCGGCAGGGGGATAAGACAGCCGTAAAGGTAGTGAGGAAGTATGCGGAGTATTTAAGCGAGGGCCTTGCCAATCTCATCAATATATTGCAGCCGGAGGTGCTGTGCATCGGAGGCGGTATCAGTAAGTCGGGAGACATCCTGCTTCCCCTGCTTCGGGAGAGAGTACAGGAGAAGATTTATTCCCGAGATTCCGCGGAAAATACGGAGCTGACGGTGGCAAAGCTGGACAATGATGCGGGAATCATCGGCGCTGCGAAGCTGAGACTCTGTGAAGGGTGAGGGTAATTTTTGCCAGAAGGATATATATTAATTGTGGAGGTTATTGATATGCAAAAATGGTGTACTGAAGATTGGCAGTTTGAATTGACGGCAATAGAGGGAAAAGCGGGGCACTGTCGGCTTGGATTGGAAAAAGGAGATAGATTCGTCTTTTCATATGAATGTCCTGCCGGAATGTGTCCTAAAACAATGATACAAGTATATACATGGTGTGAAGTGATTAGATGCGGTGGTGATTTTACATACAGAGGTGAAAAAGAAAAATATGAAATGAATCTACCATGTGCTGATGGGTGTATACAGTTTCATCTTAAAGCAACTCCTATTAACCGAGATGAAAACGGAAAACTTCTTCCAAATGGTCCCAGACCAAAAGATGAGTAATTCCAATTTACAGATCCGTTTTATGCATTAGGAACACTTTTCCCAAAAGGGAGTAATGAAAAAGAGGTAAGTTATGGAGAAGCATTATCAGAAAATGATTCAGGACACCCAGGACAGGGTGGTGAAATCCCTGCAGATTCAGGTATTGGACAGAAAGAATCCAAGATACGGAGGATTTGCGGACCCCACGGGAATTGTCCAGGCGAAATATGCCATTTACCGGATTGCCAGTATGGCGGCGACTTATTGTAATGAGGATACCTGTTTTTATCGGGACGGGAGAGTGCTTGACAGTATTCTGGCGGGACTGGACTATGTGTCCCGGGTGCAGCATGAAAACGGGTTGTTTGACTATATTACCTGTAATTTCTTTTCCGCGCCGGACACGGCCTTCTGCATCAAGAAGCTGCTGCCTGTGTACCAGTATCTGCGGGGCAGACAGGAGGGAGAAACCGGGACGGAGCTGACCGTCGAAGAAAGCGGTATCCTGGAGAAAATGGAAGGAATCGTACGTCAGGGGGCATATGGTCTCCTGCAGGGAGGCTTCCACACACCGAATCATCGCTGGGCCATTGCGTCTGTGCTGATGAGCTGCGGCAGGCTGTTTGACTGTGAGGAGATGGAGAAAGCAGCTTTTACCTATCTGAATGAGGGAATCGACTGCAATGAAGATGGGGAATTTGCGGAGAAGTCGGCGGGAAATTATAACAGGATTAACAATGACGCCATGATCCTGCTGTCGGAGGCCACGGGCGATCCTTCCTATGAACAGAATGCCCTCCGCAACCTGTGGATGATGCTGACCTACTGGGAGCCGGATGACAGCATCTTTACCGCCAATTCCACCCGTTTTGACAGGGATCTGCTGGTATTTCCGGGGGATTACTATATAGAATATCTGAAAATGGGAATGAAATATGACATTCCGGAATTCCTGCAGATGTGTAATACCATTTTTGAAATTGTGGACAGGCACCATATCAATTCTCCTGATTTTCTGATCTGGTTCATGCTGCATCCGGAGTACCGGAAGCTGGAGTATGAGGGGAGTTATCACAGAACTGATTTTGAGAGATTCTATCAGGAGTCCGGCATTGCCAGAGGGCAGCAGGGGAGGTTCACCTACACGGTGATGAACGGGAAATCCAATTTTCTGTATCTCCATAACGGCAGCATGAAGCTGGAGATGAAGGTGGCCGGAAGCTTCTGCGAGCATCGGGCTTTTCGCGGCGAACAGATGGAGAGGTTGTCCCGGGGAGAGTATCATCTGAGCCAGACCATGAGGGGCTGGTACTATCTGCCCTTTACCGAAAAGCCTTCTACCAGCGACTGGTGGAAGATGGACAATGCTTCCCGGGAGAAGAAGCTGGGGCCCGATATGCAGATTGATGTGTGGGTGAAGGAAGTGGAGAATGGACTGGACGTGCGGGTGAAAACCTCCGGCGTGGAGGGCGCTCCCTGGAGAATAGAGCTCGCTTTCTCCGGCGTGGATTTCCTGACCAACGAGTATGTGGACCTGCCGTTAACCGGCAGCGAAGTGATTGTGATGAAAAAAGGTTATACGGAAGTAGGAAACGGCAGGGATACTCTGGTGACGGGTCCCTGCTTTGGGGAACACCATTTCACAGAAGGCAAGGAGGACAGTGAGGCGAAGACGCCTGGCGCCGCCACGCTATATCTGACCGCATATACTCCCTTTGACAGGAAAATACAGATTCGGGATAAGGCCAGCGTGTATCAGCATTGTTGAGGGAACACTGACAGACAGGCCCTGCCGTGAGGAAATACCGCGGCGGGGCCTGCTTTTTATTCATGAATGGGAGCATTTCCGGGCGCATATACTGCATTGAGAGGATGACAGATGCAGAGGTCTGATATGAAGAAAACGACTATGGCGATTCTACTGTTTGATGTCATGGCGGGATTATTTTTTTTGGGACTGTACGGACTGCGGAGTACGGCGGTGGCAACGGACAGCGGGATGGTGCGCATTGTGGAGGAAGGGGAGAATCTGGAGCCGGAGGATGTGAAGAAGATTGCCATCACTTTCGACGACGGGCCGCATCCCAGCTATACGGAGCAGCTGCTGGACGGCTTGAAGGAAAGAGGCGTTCACGCCACATTTTTCGTGACGGGGGAACATGCGGAATTACACCCTGATATCATCGAAAGAATGTCCAAAGAAGGACATGTAATCGGCAACCATACATACAGCCATATGCAGCTGACGAAGAATAACCGGGATACCTTTAAGGAAGAGCTGATTAAAACCAATGAAATTTTGAAAGAAATCACAGGGGAGGAAGTACAGTATGTGCGGCCGCCCTACGGCTCCTGGGACAAGAGCTTCGAGAAGGAGCTGAACATGTTTCCGGTGCTCTGGACTGTGGACCCTCTGGACTGGAGCTCACGAAACGTGGGGCGGATTACGGAGAAAATTATCAATAAGACCAGGGAGAACGATATTATTCTGATGCATGACTACTATGACACCTCCGTGACGGCGGCGCTGAAGGCTATTGATGAGCTGATGGAGGAGGGGTATACTTTTGTGACGGTGGAGGAGATATTGTTTGACTGATTGAAGGGGTATGGGTATGGTAAAATTTGAAGCAGAAGTCCATAAAGGGAATCCTCCGGGCAGATTTCAGATTTGTTAATAAGCAGATGAGGCCAGGTATTGTATAATGCCAGGAGAGAGCGAGATATTGAAATTGTCTGAAATATGATAGCATATGGTGAGCCTACAGAAAAAATTACCGGATATACCGGTCTCACGAAAGAGAGCACAGATAAGTTGAAAGTTTGATTGAATATAGACTATGAACGAAGCGGATACCTTAGACAATGGGGCGTCCGCTTTTTGCGTGGAATAAGTTCTAATCCAATTGACAGGATGTTTGGGTCAGGCCAAGGGGTATTTTGGCCATAATGTTTGTCTGTTCAAATCTTATGGCAGGCGGGAGCATCGGTCTGTCATATCTAAAGAAATCTTTATACTTCTTACGGTTTTCTCTTTATACTTCCTCTTTATACTGAAACCATCAAATGACAACATAACACGCAGATTTTACTATATGAGGAGGGACATCCCATGTGGCAGTTTTTAAGAGAATATCTCAGTGCTCCGGATACTATCGGGGCTATTGCACCCAGCAGCAGGCATCTGGCGGCGTCCATGACGGATTTTATTGATTTCGATAAAGCCCGCTGCATTGTAGAATATGGGGCGGGAACGGGTGTATTTACCAGAGAGGTGGCAGCAGGAAAAAGGCGGGATACGACGTATATTGTGATTGAACAGAATGACCGTTTTTACGAAATACTGCGGAAACAGTTCCATGGAATGCCGGGGATGGTGCTGATCCATGGAGACGCCGGAAATGTATGCAGCTTCTTAAGAGAACAGGGGTTTGAACATGCGGATTATATCATTTCCGGACTGCCATTTACCTCTCTTCCCCGGCAGGTGTCCCACAGAATACTGTCACAGACCCAAAAGGCTATTGGAATCGAAGGCATATTTACCACATTTCAGTATACGCTGCTGCGGAAAGCCTTTCTTGAACAGTATTTCCATATCCAGGAGATTGTGCGGGTCTGGCGGAATCTGCCCCCGGCATATGTGCTGCATATGAAATTGCAATAAACGCCATGGAAGCCATCATTGTAATGGAAATCAGCATGGAGCATTAAAACAAAGACTGTAAACCGCTTACTATAAAATTCTGCCACGGGAAGCAGACTTCTGCGGACAGTGTGGCATGAATCAATATCAGGAGGTGTCGTTATGTGGTGTGTCTATTTTCTTGTCTGCGTGCTGCTCCCTAT
>CAJUQT010000011.1 GCA_910588225.1 uncultured Acetatifactor sp. | reverse complement strand
CCGGAGGGGTTAAAGTTAGACCCCCATTTGAAATGGGGGTTGCTAATTTGAAGTAAATGTAGCCGGAGAAGACAGCAAATATGGTGTCCGTGCAGAAGAAGCGTCTGAGCTTGTCTGTAAGATAGCAGTTCTGCCAGCGGTACATATCCGAGGTCTGATGACAATAGCGCCTTTTACAGAGAATGCGGAAGAAAATCGGCCTCATTTTAACAGATTAAAACAATTGTCTGTTGACATAGGGCAAAAAAACATTGATAATGTTAGCATGGATATTTTGTCAATGGGTATGACAGGGGATTATTCCGTGGCAATAGAAGAGGGGGCCACCTGTGTGAGAGTTGGCACCGGCATTTTCGGTGAAAGGCGTGGAATTGAATTATGAGCGTAATGGACAAGTTTTTAAATTACATGAAGTTAAACGGTGAAGATGACGATGAGTACTATGATGATGATTATCTGGATGAAGAAGATACAGAGCCTGTTCCCGCGCCGAGAAGGTCAAAGGCAAGAGAAAGAGATCTGGATGATTATGACGACGAACCTGCGATGCCAGCCTCTCGGAGAACAGCACCCAGTAAAATTACACCGATTAAGCAGCCCAGCGCAAGGAAAATGGTCAGCGGCGGTATGGAAGTCTGTGTAATCAAGCCTACTTCGGTGGAAGATGCCAGGGAAATAACAGAGACGCTTCTGGCAAATCGTACCGTTGTACTGAATCTGGAGGGCCTGGATGTAGATATCGCTCAGAGGATCATTGATTTTACCAGTGGTTCCTGTTACGCCATATCTGGAAATCTCCAGAAGATTTCCCACTATATCTTTATTATCACACCATCCAGCGTGGATATTTCAGGAGATTTCCAGGACATCTTCAGTGATTCTTTTGAAATGCCGCTGAACAGCTGACATGGAGCAAAATGGAGAGCTGAGAATAATATCAGCAACAGGAGAGAAAACTGACAAAAGAGGTGAGAAATAATGTCAGAGAGATTACCGGTTTTATATCAAAAAAAACATTGTTATGATATTTTGTTTTCCCGTTCTTTTGACGAGCTGTGGCAGGAGCTTACGGCTCTGGGGTATGAACACAGAAGAATATGTATTATCACAGATTCTAAAGTGGATGAACTTTATGGTGAAGAAGCGTTGACCATACTTCGTGCACACAGTCAGGAGTTGTGCCAAAAAGGGTGCGGTAAGGCAGTAAAATATGTCTTTTCTGAGGGCGAAGAGCATAAAACGCTGGATACGATAAAAGAGATCTACCGTTTTCTGATTGAAGAAGAATTTGACAGAAAAGACCTGCTGCTGGCCCTTGGGGGAGGTGTGACAGGTGATATTACCGGTTACACTGCCGCCACCTATCTGCGGGGAATTGATTATATACAGCTTCCCACAACGCTTCTGGCTCAGGCTGACAGCAGTATCGGCGGAAAAACGGGGGTTGATTTTGACGGCTATAAAAATATGGTAGGTGCCTTTAAAATGCCGCGGCTGGTCTATATGAATCTGTCCACTCTGCAGACTCTGGAGAACAGGCAGTTCTTTTCGGGATTTGCGGAAGTTATGAAGCATGGACTGATCAGGGATGCCCTGTTTTACGAATGGCTGCTTGAGAAAATGTATGAAATCTGCGAGCGCGATCTGGATGTGCTTCAGGAAATGATGATGCGCAGTTGTACGATAAAAAAGCAGGTGGTGGAAAAAGATCCTCTGGAGCAGGGGGACAGGGCACTGCTGAATTTTGGACATACGGTGGGACATGCCATCGAAAAGGCGAAGAATTTCGAATTATATCATGGAGAATGTGTGGCCTTGGGGATGGTTGCCGCCGCCTGTATTTCCTGGAAACGGGAATTGCTTTCCATGGAGGAATATTACGAAATTCGGGACATGTTTGTACCTTTTTACCTGCCCATTTCCATAGAAAATATTGATCCGAAGGAAATACTGCGACTGACGAAGTCTGACAAGAAAATGGAATCCGGCAGGATTAAATTTGTACTTCTGAAGAAGATTGGCAGGGCCGTCCTTGACAATACCGTAACGGATGAGGAGCTTCTGACTGCCATCAATGAAATCTATTACAGTGAAGAGGATGCATGTGAGTAATATGAAAGAGGAATATTCCGGAAAGAACTCCGGGAAAACGGGACTTTCTGGAGAGAAGATGAAAATGCTGATCCTGGATTTTGCGGTTATGACAGGACTGCTGATTCTGGACCAGTTTACAAAATATCTGGCACTTACCCGCCTGAAGGGTACTTCCGGTATTATTCTGATTGACGGTGTGCTGGAGCTGCAGTATGTGGAAAATACCGGTATGGCATTCAGCCTGTTCCAGCAGAAGAAGGGATTTATTCTGCTTCTCGGTTTTCTGCTGCTGGGAGCAATCCTCTTTGTGTTGTTCAGACTGCCTGAGCAGAAGAAATTCCGTATAACACATCTTCTGCTTGCCGCCGTAATTGCAGGGGCACTGGGGAATATGATTGATAGAATTCGCTTTGATTTTGTGGTGGATTTTATTGCGTTTGTATTGATTGACTATCCTGTGTTCAATGTGGCGGATTGCTATATTGTGGTATCTGCCGTCATTCTGTTTTTTACATTTATGTTTGTATATAAAGATGAAGATCTGGAATTCTTGAGTAGAAAGCGTAATAAAACGACAAAATGACCTGCGGGAACGGCTGTATACAGAATGAAAAGATACAGAGTACAGACAAATGAATGAGTTTCGCTTTGAAATAAGAGAAGAGATGGAGGATGAGAGAATCGATAAATGTCTTGTAATGCTTATCGATTCTTTGTCGCGCTCTTTTATTCAGAAAATGATTCGTGAGGAAGCCGTGAAGGTAAATGGGGGTTCTGTAAAGGGAAGCTATCGGGTAAAATCGGATGACCGGATAGAATTTTTTCTTCCAGATGCGGTAAAACCTGATATTGCTCCGGAAAAGATTCCTCTGGACATTTTGTACGAAGACAGAGATATCGTTATAGTAAATAAGCCCAAGGGAATGGTGGTACACCCGGCTGCAGGGCATTACAGCGGTACACTGGTAAATGCACTGCTGTATCACTGTGGGAATGATTTATCTGGAATAAACGGAATTATGCGGCCGGGCATTGTCCATAGAATTGATAAGGATACCACAGGTTCTGTCATTGTATGTAAAAATGATACGGCTCATAACTGTATTGCAGCTCAGCTGAAAGAACATACCATCACAAGGCGCTATCATGCCATTTGCCATGGGGTGCTGAAGGATAATGCGGGAACCATTGACCGGCCGATAGGAAGACATCCCTCTGATAGAAAGAAGATGGCAGTCAACGAAAAAAACGGAAAACCTGCGGTGACACATTATCATGTACTAAGACGCTTTGAACGTTTTACGTACATCGAGTGTATGCTGGAGACAGGCAGGACACATCAGATTCGAGTTCATATGGCCAGCATCGGCCATCCGCTGCTGGGAGATGAAGTGTATACCGGGCCAAAGACAGCTTTCCGTCTGCAGGGTCAGACGCTCCATGCGAAGACCCTGGGATTTCAGCATCCGTCAACGAGAGAATATGTGGAGGTGGATGCGCCTCTTCCAGTATATTTTGAGCATTTGTTGAGCATATTGTAAATATTGTTTTTTAACAGAAGGACTTTGCCGGAATACTATCAAGAAAAATATTTTCTGTTGTGTAAATCTTCTAATTGTTGTATAATAAAACCAGGTAAAAGCAGTAAATATTCCTAATTGCTTTTATACTCTGAAAAGAAGAGAGGTATCGGTATGAATACAGTGATTACCATCGGAAGACAATATGGCTCAGCAGGACGTGAAATAGGACAGAAAGTAGCCGAATATTTTGATATTAAATATTTTGATAAGGATCTTCTGACCAGGGCGGCAAAAGAGAGTGGCTTCTGTGAAGAAATGATACAGAATCATGACGAACGGCCTACTAATTCATTTCTGTACAATCTGGTAATGGACACATATTCTTTTGGCTATAACAATTCCTCCTTTGTGGATATGCCTATCAGCCATAAGGTATTTTTGGCGCAGTTTGATACAATCAAGAAAATAGCGGATGAAGGTCCCTGTGTCATTGTGGGACGCTGTGCTGATTATGCTCTTGCTGACAGAACTAATGTAATCGATCTGTTTATATTCGGAAACGAAGAGTGCAAAATTAAGCGTGTCATGGAATTATACGGTCTGACAGAAGCCAAAGCAAAGGACATGATGATCAAAAAGGACAAACAACGTCAGAGTTACTATAACTATTATTCGTCCAAAAAATGGGGACGTGCGGACAGCTATGATCTGTGTATCAACAGCAGTGTGTTGGGGGTGGAAGGTACTGTCAAGCTGATCACCCAGTATGTGGAAGACTTCGAGAAGAAAAATTATAAGAAAGCTGCTGATTAGTATTGACAAATTCAGGTATTCCATGCTATCATGCATAAGTGTGTGTATAACATACACACAGATACAGTGTAAAGTATGTAAAGCACACATTTGATGCCGCATGACCAGGTATAAGTATATCAGTGTGGAGAACAACATGTCGGATATCACCCAAGTCAGCGAGTAAATGAACAGTTTGTTCATAAAGGAGGTGCCTGAATATGTACGCAATTATTGCAACAGGTGGAAAACAGTATAAGGTTTCGGAAGGCGATGTTATCAAAGTAGAAAAACTGGATGCTGAGGCCGGTAATACTGTTACTTTTGACCATGTTGTCGCAGTAAGTGACGAGAGCCTGAAGGTTGGCGAAGCTGTTGCGAATGCAACCGTTTCTGCAACTGTTATGGAACAGGGCAGGGGTAAGAAGGTTATTGTATATAAATACAAGAGAAAAACCGGATACCACAAGAAAAATGGTCACAGACAAGCCTACACAAAAGTAAAGATCGATAAGATCAATGCATAATGGCTGATGACAACAGTGGTGATTCAAAGAGACAGAAAGGGTTCCTACAGAGGATTCTACTGTATGGGACATGCAGAATACGCGAAGGCCGGCCGCCCCGATATATTGTGTGCCGCTGTTTCGGCTCTTACCATTGGGACTGTCAATTCGCTGGAAGAGTTGGCAGGGGAACGGATGCAGCTTACGACAGATGAGCGCACGGGCTTCCTCAAATGTATTTTTGAGGGTATTTTGCAGGAAAAATCAAGTTTTCTGATGGATTCCATGATATTTTCTCTGGAAAATTTGAGCAGGGAATACGGCAGAAAATATTTACAAGTAAAATTTGAGGAGGTGTAAGCCATGTTTCATATGAACCTTCAATTTTTCGCTCATAAAAAGGGAGTTGGTTCCACCAAAAACGGCAGAGATTCCGAGTCCAAAAGATTAGGTGCGAAGAGAGCTGACGGTCAGTTCGTAAAAGCAGGAAATATTCTTTACAGACAGCGCGGAACGAAGATTCATCCCGGTGTGAATGTGGGAATCGGCGGAGACGATACCCTGTTTGCTCTGGTCGACGGAGTTCTTCGTTTTGAGAGAAAAGGAAGAGACAAGAAGAAAGCTTCTGTTTATCCTGTAGAGAAATAATGCAGATTCGATGGACTCCAAACGCATTGTTTGGGGTCCATGTTTTTATGCACACGGGTACCCAGAAGAAGAGTGTCAGCTTGATTGCTTAACGAATCAGAAAGTTCAGAGGTGCAGAATGTTTGCAGACAGAGCCAGAATATATGTGAGGAGCGGAAAGGGAGGAGACGGACATGTTTCTTTTCGCCATGAGAAATTTGTACCTGCAGGAGGGCCTGACGGCGGAGACGGAGGAAAGGGCGGAGATGTTATCTTCCAGGTGGACGAGGGATTAAATACTTTGATTGATTTTCGCAGTACCCGGAAATACAAAGCCGGGGATGGTGCGCCGGGAGGCAAGAAAAACTGCAGAGGAAAAGATGGAAAGTCCATTGTCATTAAAGTTCCGCCGGGCACTGTCATCAGAGAAGCAGACAGCGGGCAGGTGATTGTAGATATGTCAGGAGAGAACCGTGAAGTGACACTTCTGAAGGGCGGAAGAGGCGGCAGTGGAAATCAGCATTATGCAACCAGTACCATGCAGGCGCCCATGTACGCACAGCCGGGGAAGCCGGCAAAGGAGCTGGAACTTCTTTTGGAGTTGAAGGTGATAGCAGATGTGGGGCTGGTGGGACTTCCCAATGTGGGAAAGTCGACTTTTCTGGCTCGTGTCACCAATGCAAAGCCTAAAATTGCGAATTATCATTTCACTACTTTGAATCCCAATCTGGGTGTGGTGGATTTAGATGGCACCAATGGTTTTGTAATTGCGGATATTCCGGGACTGATTGAAGGCGCCTCCCAGGGGGTAGGTCTTGGACATGAATTTCTACGCCATATTGAACGGACCAAGGTATTGATTCACATTGTGGATGCTGCCGGGACAGAAGGAAGAGATCCCATAGAGGATATTCATGCCATCAACAGAGAATTGGAAGCCTATAATCCGGATATTGCAAAACGGCCGCAGGTTATCGCGGCAAATAAAATAGATGTTATTTATGACAGAGAAAGCAGCGCATTGAAGAAAATCCGGGAAGAATTCGAGCCGAAAGGAACTCCTGTTTATCCGATTTCCGCAGTCAGTGGAGAAGGCGTCAGAGAGCTTTTGTACTATGTCAATGAGATGCTGCAGGAACTGGGAGACGAGATAACCGTATTTGAGCCGGAATATGATGCTGATGCGGCGCTGCTGAAGAAGCTGGAAGAGCCTTATACGGTGGAATATGATCAGAGTAACGACGAGTATGTGGTGGAAGGGCCCAGCGTAGAAAAGATGCTGGGATATACCAATCTGGAAAGTGAAAAAGGATTCGCATTTTTCCAGGAATTCCTGAAAACATCAGGTATTCTGGAAAAGCTGGAAGAGCTGGGAATCGAAGATGGAGACACGGTCCGGCTTTATGGGCATTCCTTTGACTATTATAGGTAGGGTAAAAAACGATGACAAGTAAACAAAGAGCATATTTAAAAAGTTTGGCAAGCAATCTAAATCCGATTTTTCAGGTGGGAAAAAGCAGCCTGACACCGGAGCTGACCGAAGCAATCAGAGAATCGTTTCAAAAAAACGAGCTGATCAAAGTAGCCGTATTGAAAAACTGCTTTGATGATCCGGGTGAGATAGCAGCTATGGTGGCAGACAGAACCCATTCACAGGTGGTACATGTGATTGGTAAAAGATTCGTATTGTATAAACCGGACAGGGATAATCCGAAAATCATTCTGCCGTAAAGGGTTATGCAGGAACAGAATATGACGAATAAGAAACAAATCGGTATCCTGGGAGGTACCTTTAATCCCATTCATATAGGACATTTAATCCTGGCAGAATGGGTTCTGGATGCTTTGTCACTGGATGAAGTGTGGTTCATACCTACAGGCTGTTCCTATCTCAAGGATTCCGCAGAAGTCCTGCCGGGAGAGGAAAGGCTTCGGATGACGGAGCTTGCTGTGACAGAGCATCCGTTTTTCAGGAGTATCGACCTGGAAGTGAAGAGAGAGGGCTACACATACAGCTATGAAACCCTGGAACAGCTAAAACAGTTGTATCCCGGGAACAGCTTCTTTTTTATTGTTGGTGCAGACTGCCTTTTCAGCATCGAAAGCTGGAGGAATCCTCAGAGAATTTTTGATGCCTGCACTTTAGTGGCGGCAGTGAGAGATGAAATCAGTCTGGCAGATATGGGAAAAAAGAAAAAGGAGCTGGAACAAAAATTCGAGGCGGAAATTATTCTGGTACCTTTTGTCAGCATGTCCGTTTCTTCCACGGAAATTCGCCGGCGTATTAGAAAAGGATTGAGCGTAAGGTATTTGGTGCCTGACAAAGTGTTAAACTATATAAATGAAAAGGGTTTTTACCGTGAAAAAAACGAATAGCAGCTTGAAAAAACTAAGAAAGGCAATGGAAAAGGTGCAGGACGGGGACAGGTATGAGCATACTCTGGGCGTGGAATACACAGCTGCCGCACTGGCCATGCGCTATGGCGGCAATGTCCATGCCGCACAGGCCGCAGGGCTGCTTCATGACTGTGCAAAATGTCTGTCGGATAAGAAGCGCCTGAAAATATGTGAGAAGCATCATATTCTTATATCAAAAGTAGAGAGAAAAAATCCATTTTTACTACATGCAAAAGCAGGTGCATATCTTGCCAGGAAAAAATACGGTGTGAAGAATCAGGATATATTGAATGCCATTCAAAACCATACCACCGGAAGAGCGGAAATGAGTCTCCTGGAGAAGATCGTTTTTGTAGCAGATTATATTGAGCCTGGTAGAAAGCATGCTCCGAATCTGGCGGAAATCCGAAAAATGGCATTCCTTGATCTGGACGAAGCACTGTTGAAGATTCTGGAGGATACTTTAAGTTATCTGGAAATATCCGGAGGGGACATTGATCCCATGACAGAAGAAACCAGGAAGTATTACAGTGAAAGGAAGCAATAATAGGGAAAATACTATGGAAAAACAAAATTCTGCAAAAGAAACCAATAATTCAAAAGAAATGGCTGGTCTTGTTATTCGGGCGCTGGAAGATAAGAAGGCGGAGGATATTCGGATAATAGATATAAGTGAAGTTTCTGTGATTGCCGATTATTTTATCATTGCGGGAGGTGCCAATAAAAACCAGATTCAGGCTCTTTGCGATAACGTGCTGGAAACACTTGGCCGTGCCGGCTATCCGGAAAAGCAGACGGAAGGATATAAAACAGCAAATTGGATTCTCATGGACTTTGGCGACGTCATTGTTCATGTTTTTGACAGGGAAAACAGACTTTTGTATGATCTGGAACGCATCTGGAGAGATGGAAAGCAGATAGATACAGCCGAATTGAAAGGGGTAAACTGAAATAGTAAGATAAGAAAAAAGGAAGCTGTAAGGCTTCCTTCTTTCAACCTATTTTTGATTTCAATTTGCTGAAGGTTACGCTTCCCTTCGGTCGCCAAGATGCAAATAGAAGCTGATCAGATATAATCCGCAGACACCTACAATTGCGTAGACAATCCTGGAAAGCCATGACATATCACCGAATATAAAGGCCACCAGGTCAAAACGGAAGATGCCGATCAGAGCCCAGTTTATTGCACCGATAATGGCGATGGTAAGGGCAGTACCATCCAAGAATTTATTTCCCATATTTTTACCCTCTTTTCTGCACGGCAACTAAAGTTCCGGCCATATTAATATCTGCAAAAGATTTTGAAATATACCGGCATCGGAAACATTGTAAAATTTTGCCGAATTGACCGGAATCCTCATTTATTTGCTGCTGGAAAAGAGTATGAAAACAGCGTGGATTCAGCGATAAAAACGGAAGATCCCGAAAACTTTTCCCAGAATCTGACAATTTTCCACAATAATGGGATCCATGGTATCATTTTCCGGCTGCAGACGAATATATCCGTTTTCTTTATAAAAAGTTTTGACGGTGGCGGAGTCGTCGATAAGCGCCACTACAATATCGCCATTCCGGGCAGTGCAGCAGGAATTGACAAAAACCCTGTCTCCGTTGAAAATACCTGCGTTTATCATAGAATCTCCTCGTACATTCAGAATAAAAGATTCCCCCTTGGGAACAACATCTGCCGGGACAGGGAAATAATCCACGATATTTTCCTCTGCAAAGATAGGCTGACCTGCTGCCACATTGCCTATAATGGGAAGGCTGATCATCTCTGTACGGACTGTCTGGAAACTGTCATCACAGATTTCAATGGCCCTGGGTTTGGTAGGGTCCCTGCGTATGTAACCGTTTTTTTCCAGCGTCTCCAGATGGGAATGTACCGAAGACGTTGATTTCAGCCTGACGGTCTCACATATTTCACGGACTGTGGGCGGATACCCTTTTCTCAGTATTTCTTCTTTAATATAATCAAGGATTTCCTGTTGCTTTGGTGATATCTTTCCTGCCATATTGTTACCTCCATGTATTCATTCTACTGTAAAAATTTACGATTTCTCTCTATTGCATTGTGCACTTCCATTGCATTGTGCAGTTCTACTGCATTGTGCTTTCTCTATTGCATTGTCTTTCCTGCTTTTCGCAGGATGGAACAGACTCTCTTTTCTGTTTTCTATAGTTTATCACAGCAAAGGGCAAAAAGCAAACATATATTCCAAAAATATGTTCGAAGTATATGCCTGCAATTATGAGTCCTGCTGCGGCTTTTCACGAAGCTTAACATATTGGGCGGCTCTGCGCCTGCGTTCATCCTGCTGGGCGGCATAATGCTTTCTGGTGGTATTTACATCTTTGTGTCCCAGCACATCCGCCACCAGATAGATATCCCCTGTTTCCTGATACAGCGAAGTTCCGTAGGTGCTTCTGAGTTTGTGAGGCGTGATTTTTTTCAATGTGGTGACTCTGGAGGCATATTTTTTGACCAGATTTTCCACAGCCCGCACGGTTATCCGCCGATTCTGCAGGGAAAGAAAAAGTGCATCCTCATGTCCCTCCACAGGAATGATTCGATCTCTTTCCTCCAGATAATCCAGCAGTGCGGTCTCAACTTCATTTCCAAAATACACCACGGCCTCATAGCCGCCCTTACGGCGGATTTTGATACCGCACACATCGAAATTGACATCCCGGATATCGAGTCCCACACATTCTGACACACGGATTCCGGTGCCCAGAAGCAGGGTCATCAATGCCACATCTCTGATTTTTGTCTTTTTATGATATTCCATTTCCTTTTTGGTCAGATTTGTTCCATCCTCCACCTGGTCAAGCAGTCTGGCCACCTCATTTGGCTCCAGACGAATGATCTCCTTATCATGAAGCTTCGGCATGGCCACCAGAGAGGCCGGATTAGAGGCAATCATTTCCGACTGATAGAAATAATTGTAAAAGCTGCGGAGAGCGGCCAGCTTTCTTGACTTTCCTCTCTCTGCGTTTGTGATATCCTTTCCGTCCTTCTGGTACAGAGTCATGTATTCCAGATATTCTTCGATATCCTGACGTGTGAGCTGATCCAGCAGGGAGAGGGGATATTCCGTGATATCCATTTTGGCACAGACTGCATTCCGCTCATGGAGAAATTCAAAAAAAAGCCGCAAATCATAGGCATAAGCCAGACGGGTACGGGCGGAAGTATATTCCTCGATTCCTCTGAAAAACTGTCTGCAGAACGAGGGAAGTGTATCCAGGACTGCACGCATTTTCAGGATATTCTGTCTGTTTTGTTCGTCATGATAATTATTCCGATTTATGACTGCCATATTCCCAACCTTTCATCTTTCCGTTCTGAATTGCGGTAAACATCCGTTCCTTTACCCCTGGATTTTCCTGATTCAGCTGGCGGAGCAATTGTTTCACATATTCTCTTCTGGTGTATCCGTCCGCAGGACAGGGACTTTTTACCACCGGTACATTGTATTTGCGGACAAAGCCGATGACATCGGCCTCATCCATATACATGAGAGGTCTGATGACAGTCAGTTCCGTCCGATCAAGGTAAGTGACAGGGGAAAAGGTATGAAAACGTCCCTCGTAAATCAGTGACATCAGCATGGTTTCCACCACATCGTCCTTGTGATGCGCGTATGCGATTTTATTGCATCCGACTTCCTTCATTGCCTGGTTCAGGGCGCCTTTGCGCATTTTTGCACAGAGCGAGCAGGGATTTTCTTCTTTCCGATCTTCAAAGATAATCTGCGCAATATCGGTTTTAACAATGGTATACTCTACTTCCAGTTCTCTGCACAGCTCGGCGATTCTGCTCAAATCCAGATTCTGGAATCCCAGATCTACGGTTACGGCATGAATCTCAAAATGTTTCGGATAAAAACGTTTCAATCCATGCAGTGCATACAGAAGCGTGAGGCTGTCCTTTCCGCCGGAAATGCCCACGGCGATTCTGTCGCCCTGTGCAATCATCTGATAATCATCCACGGCTCTGCGTGTGTAGCTTAATACCTGCTGAAGTTTCATGATTTGTCCTGTTCTTTCCATGTATAATGATAGCTTTCCCTTTCATTGTAGTATTTTTGGAAAATAAACACAATATCTAATTATAATTTATTTCAGGAAGGACATACTGATGGTGTGAAACGAAACATATCCGTCCATGGACGGAAATAAAATGAATCTAAGGAGTATCCTATGACAGAATTTTTCAACAGTACAACAAAAGATAATCTTATGCGGGCATTCGCAGGAGAAAGCCAGGCAAGAAACAGATATACGTTTGCAGCTTCTCAGGCGAAGAAAAATGGCCTCCATGTCATAAGCGCCGTTTTTGCCTTTACGGCAGCCCAGGAAAAAGAACATGCGGAAATATTCTATCGGCATCTGAAAGAGATGGCCGGCAATACAATTTTTATCGATGGCGGTTATCCGGTGGACATTTCCGACAATGTGGCGGATTTGCTGGACATGGCCAGGCACAATGAATATGAAGAACATGATTCCGTCTATCAGTCTTTTGGCCAGGCGGCAAGACAGGAAGGCTTTGACCGAATTGCCGCGTCCTTTCTGCAGATAGCAGAGATAGAAAAAATTCACGGAGATCGCTTCGGCAGATATGCGCAGCTGCTTCGAGAGGGAAAACTTTTCGTCTCGGATGTGGAAGAGGAGTGGATGTGCCTGAACTGCGGTTTTGTCTTCAAAGGCACAAAAGCACCACAGATTTGTCCGGTCTGTCAGCATGACAGAGGTTATTTTATTCGATTTGAGCTGGCGCCCTATGAAGGCCGATTTCAGGGCTGAAGTGAATTAGTAAAGTGAATTGGTAAAGTGAATTGTAAGCCATATGCAAAAAATAAAGATTTGCCAAAGATTCCCATAATTTTACAAAGTTCTGTAAAAACCCACTTGTTATGTGGATAATTAAAGAGTATGATAGAAAAAGAAGCATATCAAGAAGGGATTTATACATGAAATTCAAGATCAACAACAAATATCTTCACTGGGGACTTACGGCATTTGCTGTCATTGCGGCGGGAATTACCTTTTATTATTTTATTTTCCACAGCTCCAATATCAAGCTGGGCGTCGGCACAATTATTGATATCCTGAAACCGGTTCTGTTCGGACTGGTGACGGCATACCTGTTGACGCCCGCATTAAATTTTGCAGAGGGCAGAATATTGATTCCTGTCTGTGACAGGTGGAAGATAAAGGAATCGGCCAGACGTAAGAAAGTAATCAGGGCACTGGGAATTCTGATTACGGCATTTTTGTTTGTGGCTTTGATTTATGTTCTGGTTTCCATGCTGATATCCCAGATTGTTCCAAGTGTCCAGGGACTGATTGACAATTTCGATTCTTATGTGGAAAATGTAAGCGGCTGGATTACACAGATGTTGGAGGATAATGAGGATTTCGGGAATTATGTGACGAAAACGCTGAACAAATATTCCGAACAGTTTGAAGAGTGGATAAATCACCTTCTTCCGGAGACGGCTACCCTGATTAAGACACTTTCTCTGAGCTTTATCAGTATACTGGACGTTCTCTGGGATTTTGTGATCGGGTTTGTCATTTCCATTTATGTGCTTGCCAGCAAAGAACAGTTTGCAGGCCAGGCAAAAAAGGTAGTTTACGCCATATTTGAAAGGAATACGGCCAATACGGTTATCCGGAACTTCCGCTTTACACACAGAACATTTATCGGCTTTTTAAGCGGGAAGATTGTGGATTCCATCATTATTGGTATCTTGTGTTTTATTGGGACTTCGCTTATGGGGACTCCCTATGCGATGTTGATCAGTCTGATTATCGGTGTGACAAATATCATTCCTTTTTTTGGACCTTTTCTGGGAGCAATACCCAGCGTCATTCTCATTTTTGTAGTGGATCCCATGCACCCGTTGAACGCACTGTATTTTGCGATTTTTGCACTTGCGCTGCAACAGTTTGACGGCAATATTCTGGGACCGAAGATTTTGGGAAGCTCCACAGGACTTACCGGTTTCTGGGTTATTTTCTCTATCACTTTTTTTGGAGGGCTGTTCGGCGTTCTGGGAATGATTGTAGGGGTACCGATTTTTGCTATTCTTTATGCGGCGATACGCTCCATGATTAACACTATGCTGGAAAAGAAAAGTCTTCCAAGCCAGTCAGATGAATATGAGAATGTAGAGTACATAGATGAAGAGGGTCTCCACCTGACACCGGTGAAGGCGAAACAAACGAAAGAAAAGAAACGCAGGAAGGCACATTCAGGCGCTGCAGATACGGAAGAGGAGAATAAAAAGCAATGAAATTTGTCATACAGAGAGTTTCGGAAGCAAGCGTGACTGTAATGGGAAGTACAGTGGGCAGTATCGGCAGGGGGTTCCTGGTGCTTGCAGGTATCGGCAGCGACGATACGGTGGAGACAGCCGATAAAATGATAAAGAAAATGATTGGACTCAGAATTTTTCCGGATGAAAACGGTAAGACCAATCTTGATCTGAAGTCAGTTTCCGGTGAGCTGTTAATTATCTCACAGTTTACTTTATATGCAGACTGCCGGAAAGGAAACAGGCCTTCCTTTATTAACGCAGGGGAACCCGGTATGGCAAATCAGTTATATCATTATATAGTAGATAAATGCAGGCAGGAGATAGCAGTGGTGGAAGAGGGAGTTTTCGGAGCGGAAATGGAAGTGGCCCTTACAAACGACGGCCCTTTTACGATTGTTCTTGACTCTGCAGAAATCTGTCACTAAGTTGCCGGAAGTATGAAAACTGAAAAACAGAAAAACAAGTACTTTCAAATTAAAAGCTGCATAGTGCGGATTTTGCCATAATCTGCATGTTTATGGTTCTGATTGTCGAATTGTTTTTCTTCCGGAATTGAGATATAATATACCTGTATTCAGGGCAGAAATAAAACAACTTCCTTTTCGGAATTGTGTATCTAAGGTAAAAAAGCTTATATACGTACAAGGTATAATTATGAGCAGTAAAGGAAATATAATTTTGGCAATTACATGGATTCTTACATCACCATTATGGTTCTCTTTACATAATACTACTGTGGGTACTATATGGTTCTGCGGGGGAATTGTTGAACTGATCATTGGATTGATAGGACACAATAAAGAGAAGAAAAGTAAGTAAAAAGATGGGGGGTAGAAAGTATGATGAAAGCATTATCGGGATTACAGTTCTTTGAAAACATTGTCATCACAGGTGCGTCAGCAATGCCGTTTATCGGGGTTGTGGGAGTAGCAGCGTTTCTGTTTCTCCTGCTGATATTTGTGACGGGATATGTGAAGGCGCCGCCGGACACCGCAATGATCATCTCTGGACTGAGAAAGAATCCCAAAGTACTGATTGGAAAGGCCGGCGTTAAAATTCCTTTTTTTGAGAGAAAGGATGAACTGAATCTGCAGTTGATTCCCATTGATGTAAAGACTTCAAATGCCGTTCCTACGGCAGACTACATAAACATTAATGTGGACGCAACGGTAAATGTCAAAATCAGTGACAATGAAGAGCGGCTGAAGCTGGCGGCTCAGAACTTCCTGAATAAGAATGCGGAATATATCGGCCGGGTGGCCAGAGAAGTTCTGGAGGGTAATGTCCGTGAAATCGTGGGAAAAATGGCTCTGGAGGAAATGGTTTCTGACCGTCAGAAATTTGCCATACTGGTGAAGGAGAATGCAGAACCGGATCTGGCGGCTATGGGACTTGACATTATCAGCTTCAATGTTCAGAATTTTGTGGACGGTAACGGTGTCATTGAAAACCTGGGTGTGGATAACATCGTGAAGATTCAGAAAAACGCCGCCATATCCCGTGCGGAAAGTGAAAAGGAAATCGCAAAAGCGCAGGCCAGCGCCAAACGGGAAGCCAACGAAGCCGAGGTGAACGCAGCATCCGAGATTGCCAAAAAGCAAAATGAACTGGCAATTCGTAAGGCTGAGCTCAAGAGAGAAGCCGATATCAAGCAGGCGGAAGCGGATGCCGCTTACCGTATCCAGGAGGAAGAGCAGCGTAAAACTGTTGAAATCACCACGGCAAATGCAAATATTGCAAAACAGGAAAAGGAAATTCAGCTGAAACAGCGTGAGGCTGAAGTTATGGAGCAGTCTTTGGACGCACAGGTTAAGAAAAAGGCCGAGGCGGACAGATTCGCAAAACAGCAGCAGGCCGACGCAGGCTTATATGAACGTCAGCGCGAAGCCGAAGCAAAGAAATTCGAAACTGAGAAGGAAGCCGAGGCTATGAAGGCACAGGCCGAGGCAAAGCGCTATACCATGGAGCAGGAGGCCGACGGTATCCGGACAAGGGGGCTGGCCGAGGCGGAGGCCATTCGAGCCAAAGCGGTTGCCGAGGCGGAAGGTATCGAGAAAAAAGCGGAAGCCATGGCTAAAATGGGTGAGGCTGCCGTACTGGAAATGTACTTTAAAGCTTTGCCTGAAGTGGTTAAGAATGCCGCCGAACCCCTTGCAAATGTGGATAAGATTACCATGTACGGAGATGGAAATTCTTCTAAGCTGATGAAGGATGTCATGGGAACTGTCGTACAGATTACGGACGGTCTAAAGGAATCAACCGGCGTGGATCTGCAGGCTGTTCTGTCCGGATTCCTGGCAGGCAAAGTGGCAACGTCACAGAATACCAGTAAACAGCTGCCGGAAAATAATCCGGAGGGATGAAGCCAGATGTTCTAATTATAAGATAAATTATCATAGTAAAAAATGTTCTCAGGCCGCCTGTTTGGGCGGCCTGAAATATTTATTCCTTCAAGTATTTCCACAGAGTAGTGCGGCTGATCTGCAGCTTCTTTGCCGCCGCGCTCTGGTTGCCTCCCGTTTCCCTGACAGTTCGTCTTATAGCTCCCCTGATAATATCTTCCAGAGATCCCTCCGGAAGATTCTCATTCCCGGAGGCAGCAGCCTGTTCCGGAATATGAAAGCAGCGCTCTGCCTTCAAAAGGCGTTTTACCTCGTGAGCCTGAATGTAGGGCGTGGTGGCAAGCACAGCCAATTCCTTGAGCACCCGCTTGAATTGCGTGTAGTTGTGGGGCCAGGGATACTGCTGTAAAAGCTCCATGGCGTCCGGTCGAAAGCCTGCAATCTGCTTGGAAAGCTCGATGTTCAGAGAATTCAGATACAGGCTGGAAAAGGAGGGGATGTCTTCCATATTATCCCTGAGAGGAGGCATATTCAGAATCAGGCAGGACAGATCGTGGATAAACTCCAGGATCAGAAGGGCGATTTCATCTTTTTTCGTTGTAGTGCAGGAGAAAAGGATTTTGTTGCTTTTGTGCAGCTCCTGTTCGATGATGGTGGACAGGAGTTTCTGCTGCTTTTCCTCCGGAAGACTGTCAAGGTGATCAAAAAACAGAGTATTTCCGCGATCATTCAAAGGAGAATTATAGTGACTGATCAGGAAATTCCATTCTTTGCCACTGAGCCTGACGCAGTCTATAACAATGAAAGGATGTGTCTTCATAGTGCTTTGGGAATAGAGTACTTCCGCGGCATATTTTTTCCGGGTTCCGCTTTCACCCAGAATCATGACAGGATAGCGGTTTTGTGCATAGGAGGAGATGCAGTCGCACAGTTCCTCTGACAAGGATATGACACCATAGAAGCTGTCGAACATAGCCTTTTCCACATCCTTCTGATTCAGGTAGGAGACTCCGTGCCTTGTCTTTAAAAGAGAGGGGTGGCTGTCAGTAAGGTAGAAAGCCACATACTGTTTCTCACCTGCCTGAAATTTACGGCCTTCCACAGCATAAAGAATGCCTCCGCAGAGCTTGAAACATTTGTAGTCCACACCGGCTACAGCGGCATGAATTTCCTGGGACAGCAGTGAGAGCAGCTCGGTATTGAGGGGCAGCGAGGGGGAGCTGTAACACAGCTCTCCCTCCAGGGTGAAGACTGCAGTCTGCACGGAGGGGTGCTGCAGCAGGCTGTCCAAAAAAAGCTGCCTTTCTTCCATATGCCGGAAGGTTCCGTGAGTTTTTACGGCACAGTTTAAGGCTTCCTGGAGACTTTCCATTCCTGATGTGATCAGAATGGCATTTATCTCAAAGGATCTGGCAATACTGCTGGTAACCACGTCGCACAGCACAAGTCGAAAGTCTTCCTTCTTCAGCCTTGTCAGCAGGATTTCGGCTTCCCGTGAACTGTGTATGGTATGGATAGGAATATCATATTGCAGCAGATCACATAAAAGCCCCGCACTGGTGGTAATGCTGGGAAAGCCTACAATGGCATATTTCCCCCGATAATTATCCGCCAGCCGGATAGTGTGCAGAATGTCATATACGGAAATATTGATTTCCACTACAGGTATCGTGGTATTCTGTTCGATAAGCCGGGAAGTACCGCCTCTGGAGATGATGATATCATAATCTTCCATGCGAAGGCTTTTTACAATCTCAACGCCTTTCAACAGGTCACCCACATAAACATCCAGAGACAGATCCTCTCTGTTTTCAGCCAGAGATTCCAGAGCGGGCTTCATGGCTTCATAAGGTACGATTCCCAAAATATGTGTTTTTTGCAGGGGCATAGTCTTATCCTTTCTGCTGTAGCTTCTTTTTCAATATTTTATCACAGATATCAGGAAAATCAAGAATACTGTACAAAAAATGGACGTATATTTCACAAAAAAGACTTTTCATAAGGGAAAATATAGTTTATATTATAAACATAATATAAACAAACATTATATAAAAAAGGGAAATGTTCATATATTGAACATTAAGGCTGATAAATGGATAATGGAATGAAATTGTTGGTGATAGCGGATGATCTGACAGGCGGCCTGGATACGGGAGTGCAGTTTGCCTTAAGAGGCATCACGTCCCGGGTGATGGTAAACCGGCGAAAATGGCAGAGTGGAAAAATCGATGAGGGCCAGGTGCTCATTTTAGACACGGAGACCAGAGGCATGGAAGGGCCGAAGGCATATAAGACGGTGAAGGATATCGTGAAGGATGCCTGCAGGGATGGCGTAAATTATATCTACAAAAAAACGGATTCCGGTCTGCGGGGAAACATCGGATACGAGCTGCAGGGGGTTTTGGACGGGCTGGACAAAGGATTGCTGCACTATGTGCCGGCCTATCCGAAAAAGGGCAGGATCACGCGGCAGGGAATTCATTATGTGGATGGAGTGCCGGTGGCGGAGAGCTCTTTTGGAGCGGATCTGTACGAGCCGGTGAGATACTCCTATATCCCGGATATCATACATGAACAGAGCCGGATTCCGGTGGAGAGAGACGGCGGACAGAGTATGGCGGAAGTCGGCGAGAAGAAAATCCGGCTGTATGATGCCTCCGATGAAAAGGAATTGGACAGGATTGCAGGCCGGGTGGCAGGCTGGGAGGATGGAGGAGTCACACTGATGGCAGGCTGTGCGGGATTCGCGGAAGCACTATGCCGAACAATCCGGTACGAACCTGAAGAGGGGCTCAAGCCGGAGAAAAAGGATAAGTTTTTAGCAGTGATCGGAAGCATCCATCCTATGGCAGAAAGACAAACAGATTTTGCGCTGCGGACGGGCTTCGAGAGATTAGAACTTTCAGAGGAACATTTGAGAGAAAGGTACTGGGAGAGTGAA
The DNA here is from genome assembly GCA_910588225.1 of uncultured Acetatifactor sp. Taxonomy (GTDB): domain Bacteria; phylum Bacillota; class Clostridia; order Lachnospirales; family Lachnospiraceae; genus Acetatifactor. The sequence continues at coordinate 72,852 of CAJUQT010000011.1, read as the reverse complement.
GAAGGATGCATGCTTCTGGAAATGTGGAAAGCTAAGTGCCGTAAAAGCCAGAAAATTGTTTTGGATGCCGGCAGGCTGTTTGGAGAGCATGACATTACGGATTATGCGGAAAGGGCCAGCTTGGAAAAGGAGACAGTCAGAAGGCGAATTGCCGACTGTCTCGGCGCGGTGACATGCGCTCTGATGCAGGATACGGAGAGTGTGGCTTTAATGGTTACGGGGGGAGACACTCTGGCAGGGGTGATGCGAAGCCTGAAGGTAGAGGAACTGATTCCCAAAGGAGAGCTTCTGCAGGAGGTAGTGTATTCGGAGTTTGTCAGGGATGGCAGACATGCCGGTCTGCTGTCGAAATCCGGCAGCTTCGGGGAGGAAAGCCTTTTGGCGGATCTGGCAGCCATTCTGCTGAAGGAGGAACCGGCATAAGCCCTGTCTGAAACGGGATATTCTATGGATATCATATTAATCATATTTAACTTATTAAGAAGATTGGAGGAAGAACATGAAGAAAAAGATTGTATCAGCTTTACTGTGTGCGACTCTTCTGTCAGGTCTTTTGACCGGATGTGGGAACGGGGGGGCGGAACAGCAGGGAAGTGGTGAGACCGGGTCGTCAGATCAGTCCACGGAGAAGACATCAGAAGTGTCGGAAGCTTCTCAGAGCAATACCACAGAGGAGACACCGGCGGTGCCGGAGGATTTTGATCCCAGGACCGCGGGGTTGAGCGATATTTTCCCGCTGGAGGAGCCCATTACCCTCACCTATCTCATCCGCCAGAATGACGCCATGGCGGCGACTATGGATTCTTATGCGGATGTGGAGTTCTTAAAGAGATTGGAGGAACTGACCAACGTACATATCGAGTGGAACCATAATACCAGCGACGAGGCCTTTGCGAACATGATCAACAGCAGACAATACCCTGATCTGATCAACTGGCCGCTGACAGGCGTGGCCGGAGGACCCGCCGCTTTGATTGAGGACGGTGTTATCTTAGACCTTACGGAGATGATGCCTGAGCACGCGCCCAACTATTGGGCATGGCTGCAGAATAACCCGGATGTGGACCTGGCAAATCGTCTGGACGACGGAACCATTTACTCCATGGGATGTCAGCTGGGTAACTGGGAGACTCTGAAATTTGAAAAGACTTATATTTCCGGGCCTCAGATCAGAAAAGACTGGCTTGATAAGCTGAATTTAGAAGTGCCTGCCACCATTGATGAGCTGTATGACGTACTTGTGGCGTTCAAGGAAAATGACTGTAACGGCAACGGAGATCCCAACGATGAGATTCCTTATGTGATCGCAGGCGGCGACAAGCGTCTTGGCGAGACCATGTATACCATGGCAGCGTGCTTCGGTACCGGTAACAGCTTCATTATGGAAGGGGAGGAAGTTGTGTACGGTCCCATCACTGATTATTACAAAGACTTTGTGTCTTTCATGAATAAGCTGTATACAGAAGGTCTGATCAACACTGATTTTGCCATCAATGAGGATGCATTTAACCTGATTCTGCAGGATCAGGGCGGATTTACCATCGACGCTTTGAATTCCGGCGTGATTGCTGCCCATGATCTGCTGAAACAGACAGATGAATCTTACAATTATGTATCTATCGCATGGCCTACCGGGCCTGACGGACAGCAGGTAGGCAGAGGCAGAAGCGGTGGTGGCGGAAGAATGACTGCCATATCCACAGCCTGCGAATATCCTGAGATTGCACTGGCCTGGTTAGACTACGCCTACTCCTATGCCGGAAGCTTGAATGCTACCTTCGGCATTGAGGGCGAAAGCTATGACATGATAGACGGATATCCTACCATCAGAGAAGAAGTGAAGACTGCTAACGACGCGTGGAATGTAGAAGAAAATCTGTGCAGATGGATGGTGGGTTCCATCAACTATCCCTGCATCCGTGACATCCGCTTCTATGAGCAGATGAATCTGGTGGAAGATTATCAGAAGGAAATCCAGCAGAACTGGGGACCGCAGAAGGACGAATTTGGAACAGGCATGCCGGGCATCCTGATGACCTCAGACGAAAATTCCGAGTTCTCCGGGATTATGGCGGATATCAAGACTTATGTGAGTGAGTGCACTCTGAAGTATATCACAGGAGAGAAGAGCCTGGACGAATGGGACAGCTATGTTGCCGACATCAAGAAGATGAATATTGACAGGGCATTGGAAATCCAGAGGGCCGCGGTCGAAAGGTATAACAACAGGCAGTAATGAACATGTAATCCATATCGTATCAAAGGGGTACGGTTCCTTTTGTCAACACGAAAGGAACCGTAGTTCATATAAGGATTGTTATGATTTACGGCCCTGTTGCAAGCAGTAACATATAAATATCTCTATATTCAGGAGGAATCAATGAGGAGAAGAAAAAAAGAAAAGGAAAAGAAAAGGAAGATAACCCTTGAGCTGCTTAAGAAGGATTTAATACGATACAAATGGCTGTATCTGTTCTTTGCGCTGCCGGTGGTGCTGTGGTATGTGGTTTTCCATTATATTCCGATCTATGGGATTCAGATTGCTTTCCGGGACTATAAGATCACAAAGGGAATATGGGGCAGCCCCTTTGTGGGATTTGAAAATTTTCTTAAATTTTTCAACAGCATTTATTTCGGACGCCTGATCCAGAATACGCTGAAGATCAGTGTACTGCAAATGGCTGTCACCTTCCCCTTTCCCATCATATTCGCTCTGCTGCTGAACGAGGTGCGCAGCAAGGTTTTTCAGAGATCGATCCAGACCATCACATATCTGCCGCATTTCATCTCCACAGTGGTTATTTGTGGTCTGCTGGTAACCTTCTCGGCAAAGGACGGTCTGTTCAACATTATTCTGGAATTTTTCGGGCACCAGAGAAGCGACCTGCTGATGAGTAATTCGGCCTTCCTGCCGATTTACCTGTCCAGCGATGTGTGGACCAGTTTCGGCTGGGGAAGCATCATCTACTTTTCCGCGCTGGCCGGCGTAGATCAGGAACAGTACGAGGCGGCTTATGTAGACGGCGCGGGACGATTTAAGAGGATGTGGCATATCACTCTGCCCGGAATCATGCCCGTAATTGTGATTCAGCTTATTCTGAAAATCGGCGGTCTGATGAGTGTGGGAGGAGAAAAAATCCTGCTGCTCTATTCCCCCATTACCTATGAGACGGCAGATGTCATTTCCACCTTTGTATACAGGAAAGGTATGATGGATTATGATTACAGCTACAGTACGGCGGTGGATCTGTTTAACTCCATTATCAATATCATACTCATAGTAACGGCGAATAAGATCAGCCGCAAGGTGAACGAGACAAGCCTGTGGTAGAAAGGGGCGACAATATGAATTTTTATAAGAAGAAACCTTCGGATTACATATTTTCTTTTTTAAACGGTGCTTTTATGATTTTTCTGGCGGTGATCACTCTGTATCCCTTTTTATATGTGCTGTTCGCCTCTCTGAGCGATCCGGTGAAATTCATGACCTACAAAGGGGTACTGCTGCATCCCATTTCCCTTAACCTGGAATCTTACAGATCCGTTCTGAATAACCCCAATATTCTGACGGGGTATCGAAATACTCTGTTTATCGTGATTACAGGAACGGTGATTAATGTGGTATTCACCAGTATGGGAGCTTACTTTCTGTCCCGAAGGGGACCGCTTTTAAAGAAGCCGGTCATGCTTCTGATTATGATAACCATGTTTATCAGTGGTGGAATGATTCCCAAATATCTGTTGATACAACAGCTGGGGATGTACAATAGTCTCTGGTCTCTGATCATTCCCGGAGCGATTTCCACATTTAATATGATTATTATGCGTACGGCATTCCAGGGTATCCCGGCCGGTCTTGAGGAATCTGCCATGATAGACGGCGCCAACGACTGGGTGATCCTGTTTAAGCTGATTCTGCCTCTGTCCCTGCCCACCATGGCAGTAATCGGGCTGTATTACGCGGTGGGACACTGGAACTCCTGGTTCAGCGCCAACCTTTACCTGGCGGACAGGAAGCTCTTTCCTTTACAGCTGATTCTGCGTAATATAATAGTCAACAGTGAAGTGGACGACATGACTGTGGGAATCGGATCGGGACAAAGCTATGCCATGAGCTTTACTATCAAATATGCCACAGTCATGGTAGCCACAGTGCCGATTTTAGTCGTCTATCCCTTTATCCAGAAATATTTCGTAAAGGGCGTGATGATTGGATCTTTGAAGGAATAGTTTTTATTGTAAAAATGCATAAAAACATCTTCGCGGAAACGACTGTAAACAGTAACAACAAATTATAACTCGGGGAGGAAATGCGGAAATGGAGTTTGTCAACAGCCAGGGCATGGCTCTCGTAAAAGTAACGGCGGGAACATTCCGGATGGGCGGAGGTGATCCGAAGGATAATCCGGACGCTCTGCCGGTTCATGAGGTGGAGATCACCGAGGATTATTATATCGCCAGAGAGCCTGTGACATTGGAGCAGTTTAAGGTGTTCCGAAGAGAATGTCAGGGAACAGAAGACGTAAGCGACCTGGATCAGTGGATGGGGTATCTGCAGAGTGTGAGCCACAATGAGGCGGAAAGCTATGTGAGATGGCTGTCGGAAAAGGAAGGACGAAGATACTTCCTGCCAACGGAGGCCCAGTGGGAGTACGCGGCCAGGCACAGCGGGGAGCTTTCCATAGACAGAATGGGCGATCCGCACATTCGTGAATGGTGTCATGATTTCTATGCCCCCTACGGGGAAGAAAAGGAAAAGGATCCTGCAGGTCCCGCAGAAGGAATGCTGCGCTGTGTGCGGGGCGGCTTTCTGGACAGACCGGACAGGTACAATCAGTATCCCACGGATCCCTGGTATCGCTGTGCTCTGCCGCCGGATTACCGGCATAAGAAAGAGGATACGAAAAATCCTTTCGGAAGGCATCCCATAGGGTTCCGGGTAGTCTGTGGTCCGGAGCCGAAACCCTGCGGCCGGAATTCTTCTCCTGCCTTAAGTATGGGAGTCAGGCAAAGGACGGAAGAATACCGGTGTATGGGTCCCGGGAAGGATAAGCCTTATTACCGGAAGCGGTTTCTGTTCCCGGTTCCGCCGGACAACTGTACGGCGGAAGAGATAAATGCGGCTGGATTTTCCTCTTCCTTCCGCCATCACCACCACTCCCCGGGCTTTACGGCGGCACCAAACGGAGATCTGCTCTATTCCGTATATTCCACCTATCATGAATACGACGCGCAGTCCGGGCTGGTGGGATGCAGGTTCCGCGTGGGCGCAGACCAGTGGGAGTATCCGGACCTGTTCTTAAATCCGGTGGGGGTCAACGATCATGCACCTATGTTTTACACAAGCGCGGACGGTACGATTTATCATTTCTGGGGATGGCCCCGGCTGGAAAATGCGTATCCTTTCCAATATATAGAATCCCATGATAACGGGGAGACCTGGAGCGAGGTGAAATTTCCGCTTTTCACCAATCATGTGGACAATCTCTGTTCTCAGCCGGTAAACAGTTGCGTAGAGACCTCTGACGGGACTTTTTATATAGTCTCGGATTCGGATTTCCGCAGGGAGACAGATGACACGGGAGTGCAGCATTTGGGGGCTGCGTCGGTGCTCTGGCGGTCGAAGGACGGTATGTGTACCTGGGAGAACCCTAAGGGAAAAACCGCAGGACGCCACACTACTGCGGTAGAATTAAAGGATGGAAGTCTATTGGCCCTGGGTGGTAAGAATACGGATATAGACGGTTATATGCCTGCCGCCGTGACGAAGGACGGGGGGGATTCTTATCAGGTATACAGAACCTGCTTCCCTGCAATGAACTCCGGACAGCGGCCCTGCATCCTGCGGCTTGCGTCGGGAAGACTTGTGGTGTGTGGAGACTGGCAGACCAAGAAAAACCTTAAGCCTGCCGCATATGCGGACAGAACGGGAAGCTATGTGGCCTGGTCGGAGGATGATGGGGAGACCTGGCATTTCAGACAGCTGTGGGGGACACAGAAGCGTAAGAAAACGCCCCATGAGTTCGGCGGTGCTTCCACTGTGGGCTACAGCGTCATGAGACAGAGCCCGGACGGCCTGATCCATGTGGTGTGCAGTAATGTACAGCCTCTGCTGCATCTGGCCTTTAATGAAGCGTGGCTGCTTTCGGAGGAAACAGAGGATCCTGGAGACGAAGTGCTGATGCGTTCTTCCGCCGCGAAACTGGTGAGGGAGAGAAAAGAATACAGGGAGCATTACCCGGACGGCACCCTGAAATGCCTTTATTATGGCGGAACAGCTGACGATGGGCGTTTTCTGCTGGACGGGCCGGAGACATTCTGGTATCCGGACGGCAGGGTTTGTATGGAGTCGGAATATTCCCTGGGTAAAAGGACAGGGATAAATACCTGTTATCATCCGGACGGTACGCCATGGAAACGTTTTCACTGTTCGGAGGAAGACGGCGTTTTGATAGAAGTGTACGAAACATTCTGGCCGGGCGGCGACAGAGTGAGGACACGGACAGTCTTCCGTAACCGGCATGCTTCGGGGGAAGCATTTCTGTATGATCGGGAAGGCAATGTGACGTCTTCTCATATATTTATGGACGGTAAGTTTACAGAGGACTTTTCCCTGTTGGAAAAGTGAACGGAATGTAAAAGGAAACGGAGAAGGACAGATGGAGAAGCAGAGAAACGGCGACATGGAGGAAGCGCTGTACTATGAGAAGCGGTGTCTGCGCACCAGAGAAGGAGCGCTTTTGTTCGGTCCCTGCGGGGACCGCCTGATAGTGGATGTGCTGAAGCCCGTTCCTGGCTTTCAGGGCTGTATTGATTTTATCCACAAGATGAACGTGACGGAGCTTTTTACAGTGGAAGCGGAAGAGGCGGCCCTTCCGGAGGATCCGGAGATTACCTGGTATCCCGTGAAGAATACAGGTGTCTGGGAAAATGAGGAAATGCGGATCCGGGAATCCAAGACAATCACAGCCCAGGATGTGGCCTTTTCCCTGATACAGTGGGAAAACCTCTCCCCCAATAGGCAGAAGATTGTCCTGCGCTCACAGCCGGCTGGCTTTGTGAAGGGTACAAGGATCGGAGCAGACGACGAAATCTGGACGAAATCGGAAAGCAGAGGGAACACCGGGAACAGAGAGGGTGCCGGAAGTGCAGAAAATGTCGGGAACGGAGAGGATTCCGGAACGGCAGAGAGCCGGGAGGCCGGGAAGCCGGAGGAGAATGTCTGTGCCGGACTGTACCGGGAAAGCGGCGTCCTGCGCTTCGGTATCCGTATGGGAATGGCCGTTTTCTGGAGCCTGCCCGGGGAATCCTTTGTGTTGGAGCCGGGAGAGACCGCAGAGTTTTATGTGGCCTGTGCGGTGGGAAATTTAGCCGGTGAAGAATTGGATTCCTCCGGGAGACCCAAAGAGGACATGACGGAACTTGCACGGAGAGCACTGTCTTATGTGAAGGAAGCGAAAAGGGACGGGAAGGCCTGCTGGGAACGGTTGATTGCCGAAAACGAAAGCTTTTACCGGGATGCGCCGACGTTTGTGTGCGACGACCCGAGGATGAACGTTTGTTGGAAATATCGCTGGTATATTCTGAAGAACAGCATGTGCCGTCCCGGGATAGGTCGGTTTCGAGAGACTGTTATGTACGAAGGCAGGGATCACCGCATGACAAAGGAGCCACTGTCTCCCTCCGGCTGGGAGTTCAGTAAGCTCATCCCGCTGTCCACACCTCTGCAGGTCACGGATCTGAAGTGGCATCCGGATTACGGACTTACCCGGGAGATCATACGGTCCGCTTTCGCGGCGCAGGATGAGGACGGCCTGATCTTAAGCGCTTATGTGGAAGGAGAACAGAAATCCTATGCCAACTATATGATTCATGCCATATGGCTTTACTATCTGGTAAGCGGGGACAGAGCGCTTCTGGAAGAGCTGCGGCCCGCCATGGAACGTTATCTTGCCGGCCATGAAAAGGTATACGGCAATCCTGCCGACGGCCTTCTCACGGAGTATACCCATTCGCTGACAGGGAAGGAATATCAGCCCAGTTACTGGTATTTCAAAGGATATCTCGAACTGGGACGCTATCCCGATAATCCGAAGGACAGGCAGTATTTCACACCTTTAAAGCGGGTTGACAGAAGCGTATATCATTATCTGAATCTGAATGCATATGCCTCTATCCTGGGTGTGCTTAAGGGGAAGGAACAGAAGTGCTATACTGAGAAAGCGGAGAAGGTGAAATCGGATATTCTGGAGAAAATGTGGGATCCGGCTACAGGATTTTTCTATGATTTACATTATGAGACAGATGAGAAGGCCATGGTGCGAAATATCGTGGGTATCTATCCCTTCTGGGCCGGAATCACAGGTGCGGAACACAGGGCGGGCATTTGGCCGCTGACGGACACGGAGGCATTTCATACTGGCTCGGGATTTTCTTCCGTGTCAAAGGACTGTCCGGTCTTTTCCCCTGCCGGGGGCTGGAAGGGAAATTATTTTAAGGGCAGGGATGGATGTATCTGGTGCGGTCCCTCCTGGCCCTATACCACGGGGATTGCACTGGAGGCCCTTGGGATGGAAAGTCTTGCCGACGATCATCGTCTGGACGAGTATTTTGACGAAGTCCTGCGGGAGTACACCTTACAGCATTTCCGGGATGGTGACCGCCACAGGCCGTATCTGGTGGAGCACTATAATCCTGTCACAGGAGAGCGGCTCAGCGATGAGGCGGATTACAATCATTCCTTCTGGCTGGATATCGTGATTCGCTTTGTGGCGGGGGTGAACGTGGAAGAGAACGGCGTACGGATCGCACCTCTGAGCACCCATCTGAAGCGGTGGAGCCTGAAGGGGCTGAAGGTACGGGGACATGAGCTGTCTCTTTCTTATTGGAAATCGGATCGGCCGGGGAAAGCCTTGCAGGTGTTTGTGGATGGCATTTTGTATACGGAGACCGGTTTGGAACAAGGGACGTTTCTGAAAATATAGTGATTATGGATTGATTTCTGACAGCACTGCGTGAAAATGACCCGGGGTGTCACTTTAAACAGCCACAGTATCAGAGACAGTAATGTTTTTTGCAGGCTGCGGAGTATTAAAACATGATTATAAAACAGAGGCAGAAATCAATTTCCGGATATGAATGGAACAGAAAGAAGGACAGAAATCATATGGAGATGAATAAAAAGGGATATCAGGCAGTATTTCCGGGAGCGCTGTATGCGGGCTTTGGGAGCCTTTTGGAGATACCGGACATTCTGGTCAGGGAAGGCGCAGAGAGAGCGGTTCTTCTGTTGGATGACGCCCTGAAGGAGAACAGCGAAATCAGAGGACTGCAGGAGAGGCTGGGGGATTCCCTGGCAGGCACACTCACAGGTCTTCCAATTGAGCCTTCCCGGGACAGTATCAGGGGTGTATATGACGCCGTCCTGGAAAAGGGAGGAGATCTGCTGATTGCCGCAGGCGGGGGCAGCATCATGGACATGGCAAAAGTAGTGGCGGCGGCGCTTACAAACGAGACGTTTGCGGAGAGCGGATTTTGTGACACTTCCCTGATCCGGAAGAAGGCTCTGCCCACAGTCATGGTCCCCACCACCGCGGGAACGGGTGCGGAGGCCACGCCTAACGCCATATTTCTGATACCTGAACAGGAGCTGAAAGTAGGGCTTGTATCACCGCAGTTTACAGCATCCTATTGTGTGCTGGATCCGACGCTTACCCTGGGGCTTCCCCGGCGTCTTACGGCTTCCACAGGGATGGACGCGTTCTGTCACGCCATAGAGTCCTATCTGTCGAAAAAAGCCAATCTCTTCAGCCGGATGCTTTCCGGCTATGCGGCGGCACTGATTGTCGCCAACATAGAACGGGCCTGTGAGGATGGCTTTGATCGGGAAGCAAGGGAAAACATGCTGTTGGGTTCATTTATTGCGGGTATGTGCCTCTCCACCTCCGGAACGGTGGCTGTGCACGCCCTGTCATATCCCCTTGGGGGAAAGTTCCATATTCCCCATGGCGTCAGCAATGCAATTCTGCTTCCGGAGGTGCTGAAGGTCAACCTGCCTTACTGCAGGGAGCAGTATAGACAGCTTGCAGATCTTATGCTGCCGGAGGCAGCTTGGAACCGGGAAGAAAAGCCGGAGCGCTTTGTGGAATATGTGGAGTTGTTGTGCAGACGGCTGGGAATTCCGGAGAGTTTGACGGAATACGGCGTCGTGGAAGAGGATGTGGAATTCCTCACGAAGCAGGCCATGGAGGTCAGAAGGCTGTTGGATCAGAATCCCCATGCTCTATCGGAAGAGGAGATTGCGGAGGTATATCAGAAACTGCTAAAATGATATTTCACGGATTGTTTATGACAACAGAAGAATTCTATTGCATGCAGAGTAGAACAAAACAGGAGCGACAATATGTATCAGGAAAAGATAAAAGGAGTCATCACGCCGCTGATCACACCAATGAGAGAAGACGAATCGATTCATGAAGAGGAGCTGCGCAGACAGATCAGACGGCAGCTTGCGGGGGGAGTACAGGGGATCTTTACCGCGGGCACAAACGGAGAGGGATATATCCTCAGCGAAAGGGAGAAGGAGAGAATCCTGGAGCTTGCCATAGAGGAGACCGGGGGAAAGGTTCCAGTTTATGCGGGGACCGGCTGTATCAGCACGGCGGATACAGTCCGCCTCTCAAAACGGGCACAGGATATAGGCGCTGATGTGCTCAGTGTGATTACGCCTTCCTTCGCCCAGGCGTCTCAGGAGGAGCTGTTCGAGCATTATAAGGCAGTGGCCGCCGCCGTGAAAATTCCGGTGGTATTGTATAATATTCCCGCCAGAACCGGGAACGGACTGTCCCCCGACACGGTCCGGAGACTGTCCGAGCTCGACAATATTGCCGGAGTAAAAGATTCCAGTGGAAACTTTGACAATATGCTGCAATACATAGAGGGGACTCGGGGAAAGGATTTCGCAGTGCTTTCCGGGAACGATTCTCTGATTCTGTGGAATCTCCTGGCAGGAGGCACGGGAGGAATCGCGGGCTGTGCCAACGTGTATCCGGAAAATATGAAAAATATTTACTGTAGATTCAGGGAAGGAAATCTGGAGGACGCACGAAGCTGTCAGGACAGAATCCGCTCCTTCCGCAATTGCTTCCGCTACGGCAATCCCAACACAGTGGTGAAGACGGCGGTGAGACTTTTAGGATACGAGGTAGGAAAATGCAGAAAGCCCTTCGATCATCTTCCGGAGGAGGGAATTCAGGCAATTTCCCGGGTTTTGGAGGAAAATGAAAGGGCAGGTATGCGATGAGACCGATCATAGGAATTACCATGGGGGATCCGGCGGGAATCGGTCCGGAGATCACGGTAAAGGCACTGGCACACCCGGAGGTTTATGAGCGCTGCCGCCCTCTTGTTGTGGGAGATCTGTCCGTGCTGCAGCAGGCGGCGGAGACGGTGGAACGCGTTTCAGGGGGGGAGATATCTGTGCCTGGATTCCGGGAGATACGGGAGCCGGCGCAGGGAGAGTATCGATACGGAGTGGCAGATGTGCTGAATGAAAAGCTGGTGGACACGGAGCATCTGGAGATTGGAAAGGTCAGCGCCATGGGCGGGAACGCTGCCTTTGGATATGTGGAGAAAATAATCGGGCTGGCCATGGAAGGAAAGGTGGACGCCACAGTCACGAATCCTCTGAACAAGGAGGCCCTGAATCTGGCGGGGCATCATTTTGCAGGGCATACGGAGATTTATGCCCATCTTACGGGAACAAGGCACTATACCATGATGTTGGTTCATCAGAATCTGCGAGTGGTGCATGTGTCCACTCACGTATCTCTAAGAGAAGCCTGTGACCGGGTAAAAAAAGAGCGTGTTCTGGAGGTGATCCGGATTGCGGATCAGGCTTGCAGGGACATGGGAATCCCCACGCCCAGGATCGGCGTGGCAGGGCTGAATCCCCACTGCGGGGAGAACGGACTTTTCGGCAGAGAGGAATTGGATGAGATTGTGCCTGCCGTCTGTCAGGCGATGGGGGAGGGGATCCGTGCGGAGGGGCCTGTCCCGCCGGATACGGTTTTTTCCAGGGCAAGGGGAGGCATGTATGACATTGTGGTGGCCATGTATCATGATCAGGGACATATTCCGCTGAAAGTGGTGGGATTTGTGTATAATCAGGAAGCGGGGAAATGGGATACGGTGGAGGGAGTCAACATTACATTGGGACTTCCCATAATTCGTACCTCCGTGGATCACGGGACAGCCTATGATCAGGCGGGCAGGGGAACGGCCGGCGAGCTGAGCCTGTTGAATGCCATCGACTATGCCGCGCGTTTTGCCGGGCGGCCAGGGAAAATATGACTTCGCCTGCCTCTGCCGGCAGACAGGGCAGGCGGGAATAAGGAAGACACCTTAGAAGGAGCCTGTCGTGCAGAAAATGCGGGAAATGACCTGGGCAGGAAGTATACCTGAGAATGATTTGTGACAGTGAGAACGCCCGCCATGCCGGCAGACATGGATGGAGCGGAATAAAGGAGAGCAGAGGAGAAATGGAAGAGAAGAGTATAATGAGAACCGTCAGAATTCCTCTGACATGGAAAGGGAACACCATTTGTGAGCTGGAACCGGCCCGAATACTCTGGTACAATACTGGGAGACCCTGGAAGCTGGAGGAGCGGGAATGGAAGGTATTGTCCTGGGAAGGAATTTCTGAAACGATGGTTATGACATCGGAGCAGATCAGGGCAGAGCTTCGTGTGGTGAAACCGGAGAAAGTGCCGGAGGGATACGGCTGTCTCAGGCTGAGAGTACGTTTTGAGAATATGGGAAAGGAGCCTTTGGCCTGTTTTGCAGGAGGGATTTCCCTGACAATCTGTGGGAAGCCGAAGCAGAAGGTAACCATTCCCCACATGATATATAATGACAATCCTTCCGCGGATCCGGAAAGGATTGTGCCTCATATTGGCAATGAGCCCGGGAAGGGGCTTATTGTGGAGGAGCACAGACTTCCCATTCCTGCCGTAAATGTAGAGTGGAGGGAAGAGACAGGATATCCTTTTCTGACGCTTCTTTCCCTTCCCCGGGTGGAAACTGGGGAGGACGAAGACTACTGGTCCCTGGGGGCTCTGAGGGAGGAGAACGGAATCCGCGTCACAGCGGCAAGCGGTGTTCTGATGTTCAACGGCATGAAGGATGTGTTCTACGGCGGCAGATGCACGCCTCTGTCCTATATGAAGGGGTATCGTACTCTGGCGCCCGGGGAATCCTTAAAAAAGACCTTTTATATAGCCTGGGGTGTGGAGGAAAAAGAAGGAAGAGGGTACCGTAATCTCACGGATTTTGGGTATCGCGTCCTGAAGCCCCGGCTGGAACCGATTCACTCCTGTCAGGAGATGATAGAATATAAATGCAGAGTGATGGACAGCAGGTATGTGGAAAAGGAAAAGTATGCGGGATACCTGACTTTTGGCGCAGCCAATTCTTTCGGAAATGTATCAGGAAGGCCGGAATATTTCCTGTATGGCTGGACAGGACAGGCTATAAAGTTAGCCTGGTGCGACTGTATGCTGGGACTTGAGACCAAAGAGACATTCCGCCTGAAGAGGGGAATGAAGGTGACAGACTTTTTCCTGAGAAACGCGGAAAGCGTCACTGTTCCCGGGCTGATGAGAGGATACTACATGATTGATGCCGGAGAGTTCAGAAGTGTCTGGAACGAGGAAGACGCTTCTCTGTCCTCGCGGATACAGGGTGAGAGTATTGCCGACAGTCTGGAGGTGATGCTGCTGCTTCGTTCACATGGAATCGAAATTCCCAGGGAGTGGGAAGAGACAGTGCGGAGAGCCTGCGCCTTTCTGATGAGGAAGGAGAGCCGGACAGATAAGGGACTGTATCCTCTGGCCTGGACATCGGAGGGAAAGCCGGAAAGCCATGAGATCAACGCAGGAGGAATGTCCTGTGTGCTGAGCCTTGCCGCGGCGGCAGAGTATTTCGGTGAGAAGGAAGCCTATCTTGCCTTCGCCTGTGAGGAGTATGAGAAATACGCATCCTGTCATATGGATACATTTGAGATTCCGTTTGCCCATGCCACAATGGACGCCCGGTGCGAAGATAAAGAAGCGGGACTATACTTTTTTGTAACGGCCGCGAAGCTGTATGAACTGACTGGAAGGGAATGCTTCCGGGAATGGGGAAAGCTTGCGGCGGACTGGATACTGACCTTTGTGTATCATTGGAATACGGGATTCAGACCGGGAACACCCTGTGCGGAGAAAGCTTTCCATACTACGGGCTGGCCGGGAGTAAGCGTCCAGAATCATCATTTGGATGTCTTCTTTCCCACCTACGAGCTGTATCGGTTCGGGAAGCTGACAAAGGACGATCGTCTGACGCAGATGGCCCGGGTCGTCAGTGGCGCCATGACACAGGGGATTGCCACCCGGGAAGGGGAATGGGGATATACCGTAATTGGGGAACAGGGAGAGCAGTATTACCAGACAAACTATTTTCAGGTACGATATCCTGCTGTTCTGAAGTACTTAGAGCACTATAGAGGAGGCATGCAGGTGTGGAATCCATCCTGGATTACGGCGCAGGTGATGAGCAGCGCCCTGAAATTCCGGTATTGGGAGTCTTTTGCGTGAGAGCCTTCTTCGTAAGCGGGAAGAAGGAAGTGTTTAAGACAAAGGGGAAGCGAATAATAGAGACAGGGAGTCTTTTGGGGAAAGAAGAGGGGGAAGGGGAATTATAATCAGGTACGATATCCCGCGAATGAGGGAATCCTTTGGGGACAGGAAGACAGCAGAATGATAAAGATCAGAATCCTTGGCAAGCAGGGGACAGGAGGTGCAGGATGGTAAAGATCAGAGAATTTGAGGAATACTACAATGAGGAAAGAGGCTGGACGGGAGCCTTTGAGCAGGCAATGGCACATTTGGAGCGGGAAGGGGGAGGAACCCTTGCAGTGACACCCGGAAAGTATGAAACTTATTCCATAGAGCTGAAAAGCAATGTCACACTGCATCTGGAGGCCGGAGCAGAGCTTCTTTTTAAGCAGGACTGTGGGGGATATCGAGTGATTGGCACAGAATATGAGGGGAAGCGCACCGACTTATACATGCCCTGCATCTATGCAAAGAATGCAGAAAACGTGACGCTATGCGGTCAGGGAGTCCTGAATGGTCAGGGAGAATACTGGTGGAAAAACCAGGGGAAACTGCCTGCGGGACGGCCTTACCTTGTGTGCTTTGAGCATTGCCGCAGGGTGAAGGTGCTTGACGTAAAGATGACCTGCTCTCCTGTGTGGACCCTGCATCCGCTATATTGTGATGATGTGGAGATCAGGGGCGTCACCATTCGGAATCCCCAAAATTCTCCCAACACGGACGGCATTAATCCAGATGGCTGCAGCAATGTGCGTATTGCGGACTGCCTTGTGGACGTGGGGGACGACTGCATTACCTTGAAATCAGGAACGGAGGAGACACCGGACAGACGTCCCTGCGAGAACATCACAATTACAAACTGCAATATGATCCACGGCCACGGAGGGGTGGTAATCGGAAGCGAAATGAGCGGCGGCGTTCGCAATGTGGTCATTACGAACTGTGTATTTCAGGATACGGACAGAGGGATCCGGGTGAAGACCAGACGAGGCAGAGGCGGTTCAATGGAAAGTATCCTGATCTCCAATATAATAATGGACAGGGTACTGTGTCCCTTTGTGTTCAACATGTTTTATCGCTGCGGCATGAACGGAGGAACCTACAAGGACAAATTCGCCCATAAAGTCACGGAAGGAACCCCGGTGATTCGTAATATTCAGATACAGAACTGTATGGTGACCGACGCGCGGTCGGCGGCAGGATTTTTCTACGGACTGCCGGAAATGCCGGTGGAAAATGTCAGCATGACGGACTGCAGTATCCGCATGTGCCGCGACGCAGAGCCCGGATATCCGGGAATGATGGAGGATCTGGAACCCATGAGCAAGGAACGGATTTACATGCGCAATGCCCGCAATGTTAGATTTCGGAATGTGAGTATACAGGGATACCGGGGAGAAAAGGAAGGAAAAATACCCTGGGACATGGATGAATCCTGTGAAAATGTTGATACAAATGTTGATACAGAAGAACAAGCGACAAAATCGAATTAATTGAAAGACAAGTTTAACTATTCGTTAAACTTGTCATGTTTCACGAAAGCGTGAGAGGAGCAGGAGCGGTAGTTTCTGGGCGGACGACATTATTTACCGCTGTCTGGAGTCCGCCCGCATAGAAACTATTTGTGAAACAATCAGTTTAACGAATAGTTTTATTTTAAATAGGAAACACATCAATATAAAGCACCTTATAAGAAATAAAAGAGCGTACAAGTGGATAGTCCCCATAAGCGGACATTGCATCTGAATAACTGGGATTGTGCATAACAGCAAAAATACCATCCTCATAACAACAGCGCAAACAAATAAAATCATAAGACAGAGAAATCATGTTCCGCATGGCAAAAGCTACTGTATTAGGCATAAAAACCTCCAATCTTTACATACAAAGGACAAAAGCGCTTGAATAGGGTCGGTGCCAGTCAAATTTGAAGAACTCGCCCGGCGCTGTGGGCGCCAACATGGGCTCGTTACCCAAATGACGGATATCGACGGATTAGTTTAAGTCAAGAGAAAAGGGCTCACGTAAAGAAAATCAGGGAGGGGAAAGCTGCACACTGCCACCACCGCCGAGACCTTTTACCTTTTTATAATACCGGCGGGAATACCGGTTGCCTTTTACGGCCGGAACCTGACGTTCTGCCTTTGGAAGAACAGGCGGCTCCACAAATACAGCTTCGGCTTCAACATCGCCTTCCATTAACGTTGTACCTGCAGGTTCTACAGAATCATCCACCGAATGCCCGACCGGATCTGCTGGTTCCTCCGGAGCTGACTCCATCTTTTTATCAAACTCCATCACATCACCAGGCTGACACTGTAAAAAATCACATATTTTATTAATGGTCTTGAGGTCAACGGGATAACCTTTAGTCAATTTATTAAATGTTTTACGAGATATAACATCAAGCAAATCAGATCTCTTTAATTTACGCTCGCCAAGAAGGCGGAAGAGAGGAGCATAATTAACAAAATTATCCTCCTGCATTAAACCAATAGCACCGGATATAGACTCTTTACGGTCATAATACCTACTCCGTATAAAACGCTCTATAAAAGCAGAGCTACTATCACAAAGCACCTTAAACCAGTCAGGACGATTTAGACGACACCAAAACAAAAAAACAGCATAACTATAAATATTACCGTCAACAATAAAATCCACCATATCAGCAAGAGCAGTATATTTATCAGATGGAAGACCAATTACATTTTCATAATCAGAACCAGAAAGACAGATAACATCCTTCCTGTCATACTGATACTTATCAGGATTATCCAGATGACACAAATACCGGGCATAACCACGCATAGAGTTAACGACTTCACAACCAACTCCACCGATTTTATCAAAGATTTCTTTCGCCTGCTCTTTGGTTTTGACCGTATCAAACATGATCATCACATGCCAATGAGGCTTTTTGTCTTCTCCATCCGGATTCTTATCCTTGTCATGATAGGGAGATATAAAAGCAGAAATGAAACATTCTTCAAGAACAGCCTGCCAGTCGGCAGGTGCGGATTCCTGGTAAACAACAGTTGCATAGTTACGGGTACGGCCGGTACCGTAAGAGCGGCCGGATTTATCACGAGAAGCCATAAAAACACCCCCTGAAAGCTAATTTATAGATGAAAGATACCACCACAGCAGCGGATCTATGTTATCAAAATCAAAAAGGTCCTGTAAAAACATAAAGAACGGCATCCGCCAGGAAAACCATTTCCGGGAACGCTCAGATTTCAAAAGCGACGGACAAAGGGAGCCTTCCATAAGCGGCAGTGGTTTTGGATTAAAGCTTTTAAAATATTTAGCCCAGTTAGGAATGAAAGTAAAAATCACAGACTTTGCACCAAAGAGGGCAAAAATAAAAGGTTCGAATTCAAGGTTATCAGCAATCCGGGCCTCACTGTCACCCTGAGGGCTGACAATTACAATGTCCCTTTTAATTTTCCGAGCAATGCTCAAAAATCCCATATGGCACTTGCACAGGTACATGGCATCGGTAAGATTCCGAAGCTTCACATCAACATCAAAAGTCTGACTGAAAAGATAAACCGTGTTGCGGTACTGGCGCTGGAGCTTGAAATAATCACGGACATCAGTCCTGAAATTCTTATAGTTGCGGTTATCCCAGATCATTCCAACCTCATCTATCAAAACCACCGATTCAGGAGGAAACGTGTACAGACCTATGTTCTGAACATCAAACAGAACCGCGCCGGGTACTTCCACAGTGGAGTAGACAGCCTTACCTTTACGCATGGCATTTACTGCGGTCTTCGTCAGAAATGTGGTCTTACCGGAACCCTTTTTTCCGAACACCATAATTAATCTATAAGGATTGCGGTACTTAAAGCTGAAGTACATACAAAATATCATCAAAAACCAGAAAGCGAAGAGCAGTACATACATATGTAACCTCCAAAATTATCTTAAATAACGCCAGAGCTTAAGAAAAAGAAGCACTGGAGAAGCAACAATCAAAAATAAAAATACAGAACCGAAAACAGATTCCATAAATGCAGCCTGAAAGGGAATCAAAAACAAACTGAGTAATTTCACAGTGAAATCATATAAATTCATGCCAGTGTATCCTCCATGTAAGCCCTGCGGAAGCCTGCGCTTTCCGCAGGGCTTTTGGGTCTTATCCCACAGAACGCCAGATTCTCATAAGAAATCCCACAGCAAAACCGCAGATGGTCATAATAAAAAATACGAGAATCAGCGTATTGCCGGTAATAAAAGTGAGAATCGCAGCCATTTGAGTAATAACCCATGACATGAGCTCAGAGGCCATGGAAAGCACATTACTCATGGAAGTATTTCCAGAGGTGCTACCGCCGGAAGCGATAACATACGGATAATACTTTGCAGCAACATTCATAAACAGCATAAAAAGTTACCTCCTTCTTTAAAATAATTGTATGATAAGCCTTAAGGCATACCAGTCAGTTCTTTTTCGATGCCAGAGAGCGGACCGCCTTTACCAGCAGAGCAAGTATGGGGAAGCAAACAACAGCCAGGCCAATATATCCACCATCCGCCAAAAACATATTTAACAACATAGTCAGCCAGGAGATTAAAGTCTGCATCACCTCAATCATCGGCGTTTTCCTCCTATGTATCCGAAAAGCATGATACCGATATCATACAGAAAAGAAATCACCAGCAACAAAAACATGGCCGCTATAATTAATACTAAATCCTGATTACAGGCCGAAAGGTCAAGGCCGATTAAATCGCTTAATGTCTGTATCATGATCGTTTCCTCCATGCGAAAAATGCGGCCAGAAGGCCCACAAACAATACCAGCATCACCCAGGAGGGATAGCGGTAAGGTACAGAGATACCGCCCAGAGTCGGGTAATTATCTGCAGTATTGGTATAGTACATCAGATTTCCGGATAAATTCACAGCCACATCACCGGCACCGGCAGAAGAGTAGTAGTAATAGTAGGTATTTCCGCTGTATGTACGGTAAACTCTCACCTGCAGCGCATCTTCCATGGTTACGGTACTGCCGGACCGGGAAATGTGGTCAGATAAATAAAGCACACCATTATAAGTGTCAGAACCATCCCGGAAAGCACAATAATAACGGTAGGAGTTCTGCTGGACAACCCTGTCAAAAGTATCCAGAGCCTGCGAACCCAGGTATCCATAGTTGGATGCCTGGACAGATGCAAGATAGGCAATGTCAGACTGTATGGAATCAATCTGTTCAGCGTAAGCATCCAGCGGATCCTCTTCCGGCTCCTGTTGCGGCTGCTGCATAATGACAGTAGGATTCCCATTACTGCCGGGTATCACGAGATAATCACCCTCATTAACCTGTACAGCATAAGGGGAAGGTGTCGGCTGTATAGCAGACGGCAGCTCATCCGCGCCGGGAGCCGAAGACTCATCCTCAGCAGTTTCCGGAGTATCCGAAATAATCTCACCGTCAGGCGAAAGGGAAAAAACAGGATAATGTGTTTCCTGCGGCGGTTCTGCCTCCGGCTGTAATAATTCATTTCCAGAAACCTCACTTTCAGATTCTTCAGCAGGAATATTTTCGCTGGGAACCATTTCCATAGATTCATCCATCACTTAATACCTCCCAAAATATACCGAACTACAATACAGAAAATAAAGCAGGCTGTTATGATATAACCAACAGGCACCCCGGCTAACTTGTAAGCAAACAGAAAATCAACCAGAAGCTTGTAACACTGAAGGATCTCATTAAAAAATGCAAGCATGATTATCCTCCTCTATTCAGCAAATTAACAATAACAGCATAGGCCACAATAGCAGCGGCAACAGCCTTTACGATATCAGGCAGGAAAACATAGACCTGAACCACCGCAACGGCGCCGGAGCCGATGAGCGTAAACATGTAAATAAACTTTTCCACGAAGGCCCCGACAAACTTTACAATCACCTGAATCAGGTTGATGATACTGTCAAAAAACTCAAACATACGCTATGACCCCCTGAAAAATCTCCATAAACCTAAAATAATTGCAAGAAACGCCATACAGTAAAGCACTGACACAATGACTGATAAATCTCCGCTGGCAAGGAAAAAGCTGTTGGCAAATGAAAAAATCAGGGAGAGGCCGGACATAAGACCTGCGGAAAAATTAAGAATGTCAGTAAACACATAGGAACCTATAGATTCCTGAGACGCAAGCCAGGTTTTATTCTCTGCGTCTTCCATGCCGGAAAGTATAGAAGACAGCTCACCATTCGCGGCATCACCGGCAGTGTTATCATAGGAATGCATGATATCATCTGCATTTTTATTACCGGCGTTTATCTGAGCCTGAGAAGTATTGTTCAAAACACTAATTGCAGTAAGAGAATCAGCCCGAAACAAACGACAATAATCATTTGCAGTGGAAACAAAATTAAAGGCTGGAATAGATTGATCAATATAATAAGCAACCATAAAAGATAAATCACCCGGATTAGACCAACCCAAATAATCAAAATAATAATAAAATGTTCCAGGACGAGAAGAACGAGAAAATGCAGTACAATTTTGCAAAGCATTAAAAGAAACAATATTTATAGGAACAGAATGTAATGTATCCAACAAAACAGAAGGAATATTCATAGAATCATAAAGCTGGCTATAAAAGAAAAGCATATAAGAACCTGGATCCATAATAGGCCAATTATCAGCAGATAATTTGTATTCAACATAAACAAAAGGAGAATCAGAAATATCCCTACCAGAAGAAGAAACAGTCAATGTAATATTTGAATAATCCCAGGAAATAGGCGTAGAATAAGACATACCTGTAGAAGTTGGATAAAAATTAAACTCAAAAGGATTCACATTCTGCAGGTCCTTAGAAAAAGAGTAATTCATATTATAAAAAGAAGCCTGACGAGTAGCCGCAGACGGCTCTTTATTATCACTGGTTAAAACAAAAGGGCGATCTGTAAAATGATACGGATTCCCAGTCTCATCCTTAATGTTAGATACCCATACATAAATATCTTTCTGGCCTATATACTCACCATCTTCAGAATATAAATCATAAACACCATATTTTGAAGAAAAAGATGGCGCAGAACTAAAATGTTTAAAAGCATAATCCGAATAAGTGAACCCAGTCTCAATAAAATAAACATATAAATCCTCTTCAGCAGCATAACTTTCAAGCTGCACAAAATCACCCAGAAAAAGAGAAACAGCCACAATCAAAGAAAAAAGAAGTTTCAAAGGGGATTTAAAAAATTTCATTCTCATTTCTCTGATCATGACTGATACCTCACTTAAAAATAATTACTGCTTACTGGTGCCGGACTTCTCAGACGCCGGAGCCTCCACAAGCTTAATGTCAACTACCCGGCCCCGGGGGCCATAAGCAAACTCAAACTCACCTAACGGCATCGTGGCCGCTAAATCATACAACGCATGGCCGGCATTAAAAAACTGAGTCATTGCCGCCTGACCGGAAACACGGTCATCAGGACAAATAAAATGTAACTTAATACCTTTTATCTGTTCACCCTTATCATTCTTAAAGTCCACCATCTGTTTACCCACTAAATTCATTCCTTTTACCTCTCTTTCCAATGGGATTTTAAAATATTAATTTAATTATGAAACCCAAAAAGGCTACAGTCCTCAGGCGGTTCCACACAACCAGCAGGAACATTGTCATCTGGATGAGCTGCCTGCAGAAGAGTATTGCAGATACCCAGATTGCCCATAGGGTCCATACACTCATTAAAAAATTCATTCCAATAAAAACAACCAGAACAGATTTCTTTACAGGGATTCATAAGCACCTCACTGCGCATTAATAATAAAGTCAATCTGCGGAAGAGTATAATAACCCTTCGACAATACCGGAATTCCCCAGTAAACCACAGAATAGATTTCAATTGTCTGAAGATTCTCTACAATCATGTGAGTACGAATATCTTTGAAATTTCCAAACTCACCGACACTGGTTTGTATAATCATGTATTGCCTCCTATACTTTTTACTGGGGGTGGGAGAGTAGCACACATGAGCAACCTCTCTTCGTATACTAAAGAAAGCATGTGTGATACTCCGCCCAAAATCCAGGAAGAGCTTTTTATGCACCATGGCGCTCCCGGGACGCCTCGTGATATAGGAACCCCTATAAGGATATTTTAGCACAAAATATGCCATTTTGACATATGGCAAAAACAACAAAAATATGTCAATATGACATATATGAAATTGATAAAAATATACAATTAAAAAAAGGAGTCAGTATGTATAAAGATTATTATTCAAAAAAACTTAAAAAAGCAAGAGAAAGAGCCGGTTATACTCAAAAACAAGTAGAAGATTTAACAGGCATAACCCAACCAATACTATCAAGAATAGAAAGAGGAGACAGAGAACCAAGTATAGAAAACTTATGCACTTTAATAGACTTTTACGAAGTAAGTGCAGATTGGATACTAGGAACCGGAGTAAATACAAAACATGAAAACTAAAAATAAAAGATATGAAGAACTTAAAAGATGTGAAGCACTTGCTAGAATAGTAGATATATGTGAAGAAAATGATTTCATAGAATATGATGAATTAGAAAAATGGATAAACGAAAATGAAATCAGATTAGTATATACTTTAAGTAACCAAAGAAATCGAGCATTTATAAAAAGTTTTATAAATTCAAGATATGAAACTAAGAACGACCAATGTATCAAAAACTAAAATTCGAATGTAAATTAAAAATATAAAATTATAAACCGCACCAGAGCCACCGGGGCGGTTTTATTTTATATACTTTTCCTGGAAGAATCCGGAAAGCCGCATAAATAAAGGGATTGCAGACACCTTATATTTCTACCAGGGAAAATTGTTCCTGGGGCCCACCGCAAAGCCGCATAAATAAAGGCTTTTCAGGCATCTCATTATCTTTCCCAGGGAAAATTATTCCACAAGGCCGCATAAATAAAGGCTTAAGGACAAATGAAATCTTTTATTTGAAGCGAAAAATGGATTTCTAAGGGTTTCGCGCGTCGAGAAAACAGGCCCGGCGAACCGGGGGCCTGTTTTCAAAGGGCCGACTTCGAAACCCAAGAAATCCTGTTCCCCGGGATTACAGAAAGCCATAGTAAAAAGGACAAAGGGCAAAGGGCAAAGTTTGTGAGGGTAACCTGAACGCTGAACACAGGGGGTATAGTCGTAGTGACCCCCTGTGCCAAAACACCAGCTTTACCACAGGCCGGGCAGAGAGCAGCTCCGCAAAATCCATCGAAAAACAGCAAAAATAAGAATATATTGCTCCAATTAGAGCAGATATGATATAATCTTTCTGTTACCGCCCCTAATACTGGTGACAGGAAGGGGGTGTATACCATGGAAATACTATCATCATTCATCATTTCCTTATTGGCCAGTGTAGCAGCCTACTACCTGTGCAAGTGGCTCGATGGAGATGAGTAAGCGGTGACCGGGCCCGAACGGTTGACTTCTCCGAAAAAGAAGAAGAACCCCTGAAAGTATTGCGAGTACTTTCAGGGGTTCGTTCTGTTGTGTATCCCATGGATACTATCATCATTTTGTGCCTACAGGCATTATAGCATATGCAAATTTTGATTGCAAGATACCTGCAAAAGAATTAATAGTGGATATTCTAAAATCACTTATAAACTATTCGTTAAACTTGTCATGTTTCACGAAAGCGTGAGAGGAGCAGGAGCGGTAGTTTCTGGGCGGACGACATTATTTACCGCTGTCTGGAGTCCGCCCGCATAGAAACTATTTGTGAAACAATCAGTTTAACGAATAGTTTTATTTTAAATAGGAAACACATCAATATAAAGCACCTTATAAGAAATAAAAGAGCGTACAAGTGGATAGTCCCCATAAGCGGACATTGCATCTGAATAACTGGGATTGTGCATAACAGCAAAAATACCATCCTCATAACAACAGCGCAAACAAATAAAATCATAAGACAGAGAAATCATGTTCCGCATGGCAAAAGCTACTGTATTAGGCATAAAAACCTCCAATCTTTACATACAAAGGACAAAAGCGCTTGAATAGGGTCGGTGCCAGTCAAATTTGAAGAACTCGCCCGGCGCTGTGGGCGCCAACATGGGCTCGTTACCCAAATGACGGATATCGACGGATTAGTTTAAGTCAAGAGAAAAGGGCTCACGTAAAGAAAATCAGGGAGGGGAAAGCTGCACACTGCCACCACCGCCGAGACCTTTTACCTTTTTATAATACCGGCGGGAATACCGGTTGCCTTTTACGGCCGGAACCTGACGTTCTGCCTTTGGAAGAACAGGCGGCTCCACAAATACAGCTTCGGCTTCAACATCGCCTTCCATTAACGTTGTACCTGCAGGTTCTACAGAATCATCCACCGAATGCCCGACCGGATCTGCTGGTTCCTCCGGAGCTGACTCCATCTTTTTATCAAACTCCATCACATCACCAGGCTGACACTGTAAAAAATCACATATTTTATTAATGGTCTTGAGGTCAACGGGATAACCTTTAGTCAATTTATTAAATGTTTTACGAGATATAACATCAAGCAAATCAGATCTCTTTAATTTACGCTCGCCAAGAAGGCGGAAGAGAGGAGCATAATTAACAAAATTATCCTCCTGCATTAAACCAATAGCACCGGATATAGACTCTTTACGGTCATAATACCTACTCCGTATAAAACGCTCTATAAAAGCAGAGCTACTATCACAAAGCACCTTAAACCAGTCAGGACGATTTAGACGACACCAAAACAAAAAAACAGCATAACTATAAATATTACCGTCAACAATAAAATCCACCATATCAGCAAGAGCAGTATATTTATCAGATGGAAGACCAATTACATTTTCATAATCAGAACCAGAAAGACAGATAACATCCTTCCTGTCATACTGATACTTATCAGGATTATCCAGATGACACAAATACCGGGCATAACCACGCATAGAGTTAACGACTTCACAACCAACTCCACCGATTTTATCAAAGATTTCTTTCGCCTGCTCTTTGGTTTTGACCGTATCAAACATGATCATCACATGCCAATGAGGCTTTTTGTCTTCTCCATCCGGATTCTTATCCTTGTCATGATAGGGAGATATAAAAGCAGAAATGAAACATTCTTCAAGAACAGCCTGCCAGTCGGCAGGTGCGGATTCCTGGTAAACAACAGTTGCATAGTTACGGGTACGGCCGGTACCGTAAGAGCGGCCGGATTTATCACGAGAAGCCATAAAAACACCCCCTGAAAGCTAATTTATAGATGAAAGATACCACCACAGCAGCGGATCTATGTTATCAAAATCAAAAAGGTCCTGTAAAAACATAAAGAACGGCATCCGCCAGGAAAACCATTTCCGGGAACGCTCAGATTTCAAAAGCGACGGACAAAGGGAGCCTTCCATAAGCGGCAGTGGTTTTGGATTAAAGCTTTTAAAATATTTAGCCCAGTTAGGAATGAAAGTAAAAATCACAGACTTTGCACCAAAGAGGGCAAAAATAAAAGGTTCGAATTCAAGGTTATCAGCAATCCGGGCCTCACTGTCACCCTGAGGGCTGACAATTACAATGTCCCTTTTAATTTTCCGAGCAATGCTCAAAAATCCCATATGGCACTTGCACAGGTACATGGCATCGGTAAGATTCCGAAGCTTCACATCAACATCAAAAGTCTGACTGAAAAGATAAACCGTGTTGCGGTACTGGCGCTGGAGCTTGAAATAATCACGGACATCAGTCCTGAAATTCTTATAGTTGCGGTTATCCCAGATCATTCCAACCTCATCTATCAAAACCACCGATTCAGGAGGAAACGTGTACAGACCTATGTTCTGAACATCAAACAGAACCGCGCCGGGTACTTCCACAGTGGAGTAGACAGCCTTACCTTTACGCATGGCATTTACTGCGGTCTTCGTCAGAAATGTGGTCTTACCGGAACCCTTTTTTCCGAACACCATAATTAATCTATAAGGATTGCGGTACTTAAAGCTGAAGTACATACAAAATATCATCAAAAACCAGAAAGCGAAGAGCAGTACATACATATGTAACCTCCAAAATTATCTTAAATAACGCCAGAGCTTAAGAAAAAGAAGCACTGGAGAAGCAACAATCAAAAATAAAAATACAGAACCGAAAACAGATTCCATAAATGCAGCCTGAAAGGGAATCAAAAACAAACTGAGTAATTTCACAGTGAAATCATATAAATTCATGCCAGTGTATCCTCCATGTAAGCCCTGCGGAAGCCTGCGCTTTCCGCAGGGCTTTTGGGTCTTATCCCACAGAACGCCAGATTCTCATAAGAAATCCCACAGCAAAACCGCAGATGGTCATAATAAAAAATACGAGAATCAGCGTATTGCCGGTAATAAAAGTGAGAATCGCAGCCATTTGAGTAATAACCCATGACATGAGCTCAGAGGCCATGGAAAGCACATTACTCATGGAAGTATTTCCAGAGGTGCTACCGCCGGAAGCGATAACATACGGATAATACTTTGCAGCAACATTCATAAACAGCATAAAAAGTTACCTCCTTCTTTAAAATAATTGTATGATAAGCCTTAAGGCATACCAGTCAGTTCTTTTTCGATGCCAGAGAGCGGACCGCCTTTACCAGCAGAGCAAGTATGGGGAAGCAAACAACAGCCAGGCCAATATATCCACCATCCGCCAAAAACATATTTAACAACATAGTCAGCCAGGAGATTAAAGTCTGCATCACCTCAATCATCGGCGTTTTCCTCCTATGTATCCGAAAAGCATGATACCGATATCATACAGAAAAGAAATCACCAGCAACAAAAACATGGCCGCTATAATTAATACTAAATCCTGATTACAGGCCGAAAGGTCAAGGCCGATTAAATCGCTTAATGTCTGTATCATGATCGTTTCCTCCATGCGAAAAATGCGGCCAGAAGGCCCACAAACAATACCAGCATCACCCAGGAGGGATAGCGGTAAGGTACAGAGATACCGCCCAGAGTCGGGTAATTATCTGCAGTATTGGTATAGTACATCAGATTTCCGGATAAATTCACAGCCACATCACCGGCACCGGCAGAAGAGTAGTAGTAATAGTAGGTATTTCCGCTGTATGTACGGTAAACTCTCACCTGCAGCGCATCTTCCATGGTTACGGTACTGCCGGACCGGGAAATGTGGTCAGATAAATAAAGCACACCATTATAAGTGTCAGAACCATCCCGGAAAGCACAATAATAACGGTAGGAGTTCTGCTGGACAACCCTGTCAAAAGTATCCAGAGCCTGCGAACCCAGGTATCCATAGTTGGATGCCTGGACAGATGCAAGATAGGCAATGTCAGACTGTATGG
Source organism: uncultured Acetatifactor sp. (assembly GCA_910588225.1). Lineage (GTDB taxonomy): Bacteria > Bacillota > Clostridia > Lachnospirales > Lachnospiraceae > Acetatifactor. The sequence goes on along the minus strand of CAJUQT010000011.1, from coordinate 44,861 downwards.
AATCAATCTGTTCAGCGTAAGCATCCAGCGGATCCTCTTCCGGCTCCTGTTGCGGCTGCTGCATAATGACAGTAGGATTCCCATTACTGCCGGGTATCACGAGATAATCACCCTCATTAACCTGTACAGCATAAGGGGAAGGTGTCGGCTGTATAGCAGACGGCAGCTCATCCGCGCCGGGAGCCGAAGACTCATCCTCAGCAGTTTCCGGAGTATCCGAAATAATCTCACCGTCAGGCGAAAGGGAAAAAACAGGATAATGTGTTTCCTGCGGCGGTTCTGCCTCCGGCTGTAATAATTCATTTCCAGAAACCTCACTTTCAGATTCTTCAGCAGGAATATTTTCGCTGGGAACCATTTCCATAGATTCATCCATCACTTAATACCTCCCAAAATATACCGAACTACAATACAGAAAATAAAGCAGGCTGTTATGATATAACCAACAGGCACCCCGGCTAACTTGTAAGCAAACAGAAAATCAACCAGAAGCTTGTAACACTGAAGGATCTCATTAAAAAATGCAAGCATGATTATCCTCCTCTATTCAGCAAATTAACAATAACAGCATAGGCCACAATAGCAGCGGCAACAGCCTTTACGATATCAGGCAGGAAAACATAGACCTGAACCACCGCAACGGCGCCGGAGCCGATGAGCGTAAACATGTAAATAAACTTTTCCACGAAGGCCCCGACAAACTTTACAATCACCTGAATCAGGTTGATGATACTGTCAAAAAACTCAAACATACGCTATGACCCCCTGAAAAATCTCCATAAACCTAAAATAATTGCAAGAAACGCCATACAGTAAAGCACTGACACAATGACTGATAAATCTCCGCTGGCAAGGAAAAAGCTGTTGGCAAATGAAAAAATCAGGGAGAGGCCGGACATAAGACCTGCGGAAAAATTAAGAATGTCAGTAAACACATAGGAACCTATAGATTCCTGAGACGCAAGCCAGGTTTTATTCTCTGCGTCTTCCATGCCGGAAAGTATAGAAGACAGCTCACCATTCGCGGCATCACCGGCAGTGTTATCATAGGAATGCATGATATCATCTGCATTTTTATTACCGGCGTTTATCTGAGCCTGAGAAGTATTGTTCAAAACACTAATTGCAGTAAGAGAATCAGCCCGAAACAAACGACAATAATCATTTGCAGTGGAAACAAAATTAAAGGCTGGAATAGATTGATCAATATAATAAGCAACCATAAAAGATAAATCACCCGGATTAGACCAACCCAAATAATCAAAATAATAATAAAATGTTCCAGGACGAGAAGAACGAGAAAATGCAGTACAATTTTGCAAAGCATTAAAAGAAACAATATTTATAGGAACAGAATGTAATGTATCCAACAAAACAGAAGGAATATTCATAGAATCATAAAGCTGGCTATAAAAGAAAAGCATATAAGAACCTGGATCCATAATAGGCCAATTATCAGCAGATAATTTGTATTCAACATAAACAAAAGGAGAATCAGAAATATCCCTACCAGAAGAAGAAACAGTCAATGTAATATTTGAATAATCCCAGGAAATAGGCGTAGAATAAGACATACCTGTAGAAGTTGGATAAAAATTAAACTCAAAAGGATTCACATTCTGCAGGTCCTTAGAAAAAGAGTAATTCATATTATAAAAAGAAGCCTGACGAGTAGCCGCAGACGGCTCTTTATTATCACTGGTTAAAACAAAAGGGCGATCTGTAAAATGATACGGATTCCCAGTCTCATCCTTAATGTTAGATACCCATACATAAATATCTTTCTGGCCTATATACTCACCATCTTCAGAATATAAATCATAAACACCATATTTTGAAGAAAAAGATGGCGCAGAACTAAAATGTTTAAAAGCATAATCCGAATAAGTGAACCCAGTCTCAATAAAATAAACATATAAATCCTCTTCAGCAGCATAACTTTCAAGCTGCACAAAATCACCCAGAAAAAGAGAAACAGCCACAATCAAAGAAAAAAGAAGTTTCAAAGGGGATTTAAAAAATTTCATTCTCATTTCTCTGATCATGACTGATACCTCACTTAAAAATAATTACTGCTTACTGGTGCCGGACTTCTCAGACGCCGGAGCCTCCACAAGCTTAATGTCAACTACCCGGCCCCGGGGGCCATAAGCAAACTCAAACTCACCTAACGGCATCGTGGCCGCTAAATCATACAACGCATGGCCGGCATTAAAAAACTGAGTCATTGCCGCCTGACCGGAAACACGGTCATCAGGACAAATAAAATGTAACTTAATACCTTTTATCTGTTCACCCTTATCATTCTTAAAGTCCACCATCTGTTTACCCACTAAATTCATTCCTTTTACCTCTCTTTCCAATGGGATTTTAAAATATTAATTTAATTATGAAACCCAAAAAGGCTACAGTCCTCAGGCGGTTCCACACAACCAGCAGGAACATTGTCATCTGGATGAGCTGCCTGCAGAAGAGTATTGCAGATACCCAGATTGCCCATAGGGTCCATACACTCATTAAAAAATTCATTCCAATAAAAACAACCAGAACAGATTTCTTTACAGGGATTCATAAGCACCTCACTGCGCATTAATAATAAAGTCAATCTGCGGAAGAGTATAATAACCCTTCGACAATACCGGAATTCCCCAGTAAACCACAGAATAGATTTCAATTGTCTGAAGATTCTCTACAATCATGTGAGTACGAATATCTTTGAAATTTCCAAACTCACCGACACTGGTTTGTATAATCATGTATTGCCTCCTATACTTTTTACTGGGGGTGGGAGAGTAGCACACATGAGCAACCTCTCTTCGTATACTAAAGAAAGCATGTGTGATACTCCGCCCAAAATCCAGGAAGAGCTTTTTATGCACCATGGCGCTCCCGGGACGCCTCGTGATATAGGAACCCCTATAAGGATATTTTAGCACAAAATATGCCATTTTGACATATGGCAAAAACAACAAAAATATGTCAATATGACATATATGAAATTGATAAAAATATACAATTAAAAAAAGGAGTCAGTATGTATAAAGATTATTATTCAAAAAAACTTAAAAAAGCAAGAGAAAGAGCCGGTTATACTCAAAAACAAGTAGAAGATTTAACAGGCATAACCCAACCAATACTATCAAGAATAGAAAGAGGAGACAGAGAACCAAGTATAGAAAACTTATGCACTTTAATAGACTTTTACGAAGTAAGTGCAGATTGGATACTAGGAACCGGAGTAAATACAAAACATGAAAACTAAAAATAAAAGATATGAAGAACTTAAAAGATGTGAAGCACTTGCTAGAATAGTAGATATATGTGAAGAAAATGATTTCATAGAATATGATGAATTAGAAAAATGGATAAACGAAAATGAAATCAGATTAGTATATACTTTAAGTAACCAAAGAAATCGAGCATTTATAAAAAGTTTTATAAATTCAAGATATGAAACTAAGAACGACCAATGTATCAAAAACTAAAATTCGAATGTAAATTAAAAATATAAAATTATAAACCGCACCAGAGCCACCGGGGCGGTTTTATTTTATATACTTTTCCTGGAAGAATCCGGAAAGCCGCATAAATAAAGGGATTGCAGACACCTTATATTTCTACCAGGGAAAATTGTTCCTGGGGCCCACCGCAAAGCCGCATAAATAAAGGCTTTTCAGGCATCTCATTATCTTTCCCAGGGAAAATTATTCCACAAGGCCGCATAAATAAAGGCTTAAGGACAAATGAAATCTTTTATTTGAAGCGAAAAATGGATTTCTAAGGGTTTCGCGCGTCGAGAAAACAGGCCCGGCGAACCGGGGGCCTGTTTTCAAAGGGCCGACTTCGAAACCCAAGAAATCCTGTTCCCCGGGATTACAGAAAGCCATAGTAAAAAGGACAAAGGGCAAAGGGCAAAGTTTGTGAGGGTAACCTGAACGCTGAACACAGGGGGTATAGTCGTAGTGACCCCCTGTGCCAAAACACCAGCTTTACCACAGGCCGGGCAGAGAGCAGCTCCGCAAAATCCATCGAAAAACAGCAAAAATAAGAATATATTGCTCCAATTAGAGCAGATATGATATAATCTTTCTGTTACCGCCCCTAATACTGGTGACAGGAAGGGGGTGTATACCATGGAAATACTATCATCATTCATCATTTCCTTATTGGCCAGTGTAGCAGCCTACTACCTGTGCAAGTGGCTCGATGGAGATGAGTAAGCGGTGACCGGGCCCGAACGGTTGACTTCTCCGAAAAAGAAGAAGAACCCCTGAAAGTATTGCGAGTACTTTCAGGGGTTCGTTCTGTTGTGTATCCCATGGATACTATCATCATTTTGTGCCTACAGGCATTATAGCATATGCAAATTTTGATTGCAAGATACCTGCAAAAGAATTAATAGTGGATATTCTAAAATCACTTATAAACTATTCGTTAAACTTGTCTTTTGCGAATAGTTAGATCAATCCTCTCCCGCAAAGCTGTATGCCGCTATTTGCGCCCTGGAACTGAATGGCTCTGTCTCCAGAAGCTTTTTTACTTCCTGCCTGGTATAAAATCTGGCGTCAATTTGTTCGTTCTCTGAAGTATGGTCCTCAAAGCTGCCCTCAACCTCCGCAAAAGCAATGTAAGTTGTAGTATCTGAAATGGCCACGGCTGCAAAGGAAGGCGGAAGAATCTTCTTGATTTCCTTGATTCTGAGCCCGGTTTCTTCGTAAAGTTCTCTTGCTATACATTCTTCAATGCTTTCGTCAGGCTCAATCATTCCCGCACATAGATTGTAGACGGCTCGGTTGACCCCCATTCTGAATTCATGAAGCAACAGCAGTCTGTCGCCGCATGTGGCGACAATGGATACACCGCTGGGCTTTCCGCCGATATCTGCGATATCGGCCAGTTCCCTGCGGCTTACCATCTCATATTTCTTTTCTTTACCGGCTTTATTTCTGTATGTAAGCTCATAATTTTTTAAGTATTTACCATCCCTTACCTTTTCAAATTTTATTAATTCCATCAGGATCTTCCTTTCTCGGACAAACCTTAAATTGTTCCCGCAGTGGTTTGTTAATTTTCTTACGTGTGATTTCCATCAGTCCCAAAGGCGTTATATCTATAATCCTTGTGGATATCCTATCCTTTGCCGTCAATTCTCTCATGTAGTGCAGAAGTTCCTGCCTGTATTGACCGGAACGCATGTTGATGAAGTCTACAATGATGATTCCTGAGAGATTGCGCAGACGAAGCTGACGGGCTACCTCTTCTCCTGCCTCCAGATTAATTTTGCGGTATGTCTCATTGGCATTCCTGCCGGCTTCATATTTACCGGAATTAACGTCAATTACCGTCAAAGCCTCCGTGGGCTCTATCACAAGAAAGCCCCCTGACTTCAGCCATACATGACTGGAAAACGCATTTTCAAGCTTTTTTTCCAGAGAATACAGACTGGAAAGCGACAACAAAGTATCCTGATATAAACGGATATTCAATTTGTCTCCACGTTCACTTTCACATGTTTTCAGTTCGTCATACATTTCCTTCCGGTCTGTGATAATTTCTACAGGCAGCTTTGAGATGCAGGATGAAGATTCACCTTTAGAGCAGAACTGATCTATTATACTTTTGAACCTGCTCTCTGCTGCCCGCATGCAGGTAAAACAGTTTCTGTACATGGCACCATATAACAATCGGATAAACTGTGCGGAAAGGGAGAAGAAAAGCCGCAGCAGCTCTTCCGCACTCTCCGCTTCTCCTGTTTTGGTCCGCATAATCAGCCCTGTGGAAGGAAGGGAAATCATTTCCGGCCGAAGTCCTTCTGCCTTCATTTTTTCTTCTTCCGCTATGGATAACAGGACATTACAGTCCTGTATGAGACTATCGCCCTGTATAATTGCCATTTCTGTAAAAGTTCTTTTCAAAGCATTTTTTTGTTCATCATTTAGCTTTAATGAATATCCCACTTTCGTGGTTCCTGTTGAGAGAACAAAATATTCGTTGGACAGAGAAATATGTGCCGTTACAGAAGCACGTTTTGTCTTCTGGGCTTCACGTACCACCTGTACAAGAAGCTCGTCTCCTTCCAGAATCCGACCATCAAATCGACGGTTTACCAGATAAGGTGCCGTAGCATTTTGCAGGGGAAGAAAACAAATTTCTCCTCCTGCAATCTCCACAAAACAGGCATCCATATTCTTCGCCAGACTTTTGATCCTTCCAATGTAGATTGCTCCGATTTTGTCTGCATCACCTGAAAAAAAGGAAGCTTCCACAAGCCGGTCATTTTCAAGAAACAGAGCACAGTTCCTGCCCTGATAAGAAGTAAATAACAGTTTTCCTCTCTCCGTCTTCCGCAATGCTGCTTCTTCGTCGGTAAGCGTCACGGAAGGCTTCGCTTCTATTTTCCTGCTCATGACAGTTCACCTTCGACAAATCCTATCTCATTAAGAGACAGCAGCTTCTCTCCGCTTTCATTCCCTGCCTTTGTGTATACATCCTCTCTGGTAATGATAAGGGAATTTTCCTGAAGGCTTTCACCGGTTTCCGCAAGAAGAGCTTCCATCACCTGTTTCGGCTTGATATTTCCGCTGCTGGAAGCATCCACAAGCATGCTGAAAACACCATCCGCATATGTAAGCTGAAAAATACCATTTTTCAAATCTATCTCCCGGGTGCCGTTTTTGGTCTTTTTGGCAGTCCATATATGCTCTTTTACCAGAAACTCAGGTAAGATTTTGGAAAAGTCAGTCAAAGGCATCTGATCTTTTCGGAATTGTACGGTATAAGCCGCAGCCGCCACGCTTGCCATGGCGTTCCCAGCCGTCTCCGGCAATACTTTGACGGAAGTAATCTCAATTCCGTGGACACTGACCTGATTCAGCTTTTCCATTATATCCTGGCAGGAAGTGATGGAATGTACTTCTATATCCATATATTCTCCATTGCTGTTAATACCGACTCCCAGAGGAGCGGCAAAAGCCATGATCTGATGAGGGCTGAAACCGTTTGTATATGCCACATCAATCTCTGCCCTGCGAATGGCCTTCTGAAAAAAACGCATTACATCCAGATGTCCGATATAACGAATGGAACCGAATTTACGAAATTTAATACGCAGTCTCATGCTGTTCTCCTTTAGAGGAATCCTTTTCAGGATTCTATTATAGCACCTAGATAATAGAATCCTTTTCAGGATTCTATTATATCATTATTCCGCCATGGAAATCAACCGAAACAATAATTGTATAAAACTGCAGCTGTGAGTTCCGAAGCAGCGCTGCAGACTCTGGACATTTTTCCCATTTTTCTGTATAATAATAACAGTTTGGCCAGCCTGCGGAGAAAAGAAAACGGCAGACCGGTTGAATAGAATCAGGAGGGAAATTATGGAAGTTATATTACAGAATCTGACAAAAAAGTTCCCGGGCCGTGACAGAAAGAAAAAGAAAGAGGTAATTGCCGTCAACAATTTCAGCTTTAGCATTCCGGACGGCAAGCTGATTGGCCTGCTGGGGCCGTCTGGATGCGGAAAAAGCACTACTTTGAATCTGATCAGCGGCCTGTTGAAGCCCACTTCCGGAAGAATTTTTTTCGGAGAGGACGATGTCACCGACCTGCCGCCGGAGCACAGAGGAATTGGTCTGGTATTTCAGAACTATGCGCTCTATCCTCATCTGACCGTGATGCAGAATATCCTGTTTCCTCTGCAGAATCTGAAGGGCAGAGACCGGCTTTCCAAAGCTGAAATGGCAGAAAAGGCAAGAGAAGCTGCGGGGCTGGTACAGATTGAGGAACTTCTGGACCGCAAGCCGGGAGAACTCTCCGGAGGCCAGCAGCAGCGCGTGGCCATTGCAAGGGCGCTGGTAAAAAGGCCGAAAGTACTTCTGCTTGATGAACCGCTCTCCAATCTGGACGCCCGTCTGCGCCTTCAGACAAGAGAGGAAATCAGGAGAATTCAGAGAGAAACCGGTATCACCACAATCTTTGTGACCCATGACCAGGAAGAGGCAATGAGCATTTCAGATATGATAATTGTCATGAAAGAGGGAATTGTCCAGCAGATTGGCAGACCTCAGGAGGTCTATGACAATCCGGCTAATCTGTTTGTAGCCAGATTTCTGGGAACACCTCCTGTCAATGTATTTGACGGAAAAATCAGGGACGGCAGGCTGTATATCGGTGAAGAAGCAGTGCTGAACGGTTTTTCGAAGGATTCGCCGTCAGATGTCTGTGCCGCCGTCAGACCAGAGGGCTTTCGTCTGTGTGAGAACGGTGCTTTGGGCTGCGAGCTGCGCGGTGTGGAAGTGATGGGCCGTGACATCAGCGTTGTTTCCGGGAATAAATTTTCTCAGAATCCTCAGGTCAGAGCCATCATTAGCACGGAACAGCAGATTGATTTTGAGAACAGTACTGTCAGGTTTGATTTGATTCCCCGCAAAGTATTTGTTTTTCATCGGGAAACGGAAGAAAGGATTTGTTTTGAGGTTTCAACGGGAGGCTCGCTATGAAAAAGGACAAAGAAGGCTCGGTATCAGGGACAACGATGTGGAAAAAGTTCGGCAGTCTGAAGGCCTGGCTGTATCTTCTTCCCGCGATTTTGTTTCTGGGCATTTTTATGATATATCCACTGGTGGATGTTTTTATCTATTCCTTTGAGGAGGGATATAATTCTGCATCACAGACTTATTTTGGTACGGGGTTCTATAATTATTCTTATGTGCTGCATGATCCCTATTTTCTGCAGGCGGTAAAAAACACGTTTGTTCTGGTGCTGATTACGGTACCGCTGTCTACAGGAATTGCACTGCTGATTTCCGTGGGTCTGCATTCCATAACGCCGTTTCGGAATTTCCTCCAGACGGTCTATTTCCTTCCCTATGTGACAAATACGCTGGCTATTGGTCTGGTTTTTATGATTCTGTTCAAGAAGACCGCATATTCCGATGGTCTGATTAATCTGCTGATCAACTGGTTCGGGGGCGCTTCCGTAGATTTTATTGCCGGTCCTTACTGGGCGAAAATGTTTGTACTCTGCTTTTATACCATCTGGGTGGTTATGCCGTTTAAAATACTGATTCTGACCGGTGCGTTATCCTCTGTCAATCAGGAATATTACAATGCGGCCAGAGTGGATGGTACGTCAAAGCTTCGAACATTTCTCAGAATTACGCTTCCGATGATTTCACCTATGATATTTTATCTGATTATTACCGGATTTATCGGCGCATTTAAGGCTTACAGCGACGCGGTTGCCCTCTTCGGCACCGATTTAAACGCGGCCGGGATGAACACCATTGTAGGATATGTATATGATATGCTGTATGGTGACAGCGGCGGTTACCCTTCCTATGCCTCCGCGGCGGCAATTCTCCTGTTTACCATCGTACTCACGATCACCTGTATTAATTTGCTGGTCAGCAGGAAAAAAGTACACTATTAACCTGCGAAAATCCACTGTAAATCATTGTACCTGCACAGGTATGTGTAAACACCTGAAAATACGCAGGTTACGGAAAGGCATAACGCTCATGGAAACTCTCATGAAAAATAAGACGGATTACAGTAAAATCGAAAAGAAAGCGGCAGTCCGCAAACGAATGGTAAGCACCATTACCTATCTGCTTTTAAGCCTGTGGGCCATAGTGGTTCTGTTTCCCTTTTACTGGATGGTTCTCACTTCCCTAAAAAGTTACGGAGCCTATAACTCGGAATATACTCCGAAATTTTTCACCCTGTCTCCCACGATACAGAATTACGCGGATGCCTTTGGAACCGTGCCGCTGGGCAGATATCTGATGAATACCACAATCTTTACCCTGGCGACCACAGCACTTATGCTGATTGTCATCACACTTGCTGCCTTTGCCTTTGCAAGGCTGGAATTCAGAGGGAAAAATATTGTATTTGTCCTGTTTCTCTCTCTGATGATGATTCCGAATGAACTGGTGATTATCACGAATTTTGTGACAGTCACAAACTTAAATATGCGCAATACTTTTTCAGGATTGATACTGCCATCAGTGACGTCTGTCTTCTATATTTATCTGCTGAAGGAGAACTTCGAGCAGATACCGGACAGCCTTTATTATGCGGCTAAGGTTGACGGCACATCCGATCTGAAGTATCTTCTGAAAGTCATGGTTCCCATATCAAAGCCCACTCTGATTACCATAACGATTCTGAAGGTGATCGAGTGCTGGAACTCCTATGTGTGGCCCCGGCTGATAACAGACAACGAGGACTATTATCTGGTCTCCAATGGCATTCAGGAGATACGTGAGAACGGATTCGGACGGGAAAATATACCGGCAATGATGGCCGCGGTTGTGGTGATTTCCACACCTCTGATCATATTGTTTCTGATATTCCGCAAAAGAATAATGGCCGGAGTGTCGAGAGGAGGAATGAAGGGATGAGACAGATATGGAAGAAAAAAGCAGCAAGGTATACTCTTCTGCTGTCATCTGTGTTGGGCGCTGTCCTGCTGCTTACCGGGTGCCATGGGTCACGGCAGGGACTGGAGGTCTTTACCATTCCGGAAGCCTTTGACGCTTCGGTACAGCATGAAATCACTTTCTGGGCAAAGAATGATACCAACAAGACACAGACCACCATTTATGAACAGGCTATTGCCGATTTCCAGGAACTATATCCCAATATCAGGGTAAATCTGCGCCTGTATACGGATTACGGCAAAATATATAACGATGTCATCACAAATATTTCCACTGATACCACACCCAATGTCTGCATTACCTATCCGGATCACATTGCCACCTATTTGACCGGAACAAATCTTGTGGTTCCGTTGGATGAATTGTTTCAGCATGAGAAATATGGCCTGGGAGGAAGCGAAATTCTGTTTGACGCCCCTGTCGTAGAAGAGATTATTCCGCAGTTTCTGGAGGAATGTTCTTTTGAGGGACATTATTATGCCGTTCCCTATATGCGTTCCACGGAGGCCTGTTACATCAACAAAACATATGTGGAAGCACTTGGGTATTCCCTGCCGGAGGTTCTCACCTGGGATTTTGTCTGGGAGGTGGCGGAAGCTGCCACAGCAAAGGATGCGGAAGAGAACTATATTGTGAACGGCCAGAAAGTAATGATTCCATTTATCTATAAATCTACCGACAACATGATGATTCAGATGCTCAGACAGATGAATGCCGATTATTCCACCCCAGAGGGAGAAATTCTGCTCTTTCATGACACGACGGAGAGCTTGCTTCGTACTATAGCGGAACATGTCAAAAGCGGCGCTTTCTCCACATTCAAGGTCTCCAGTTATCCGGCTAATTTCCTGAATGCCGGCCAATGTATTTTTGCCGTGGATTCCACGGCAGGCGCCACGTGGATGGGAACCAATGCTCCTCTTCTGGATATCAGTGCGGATCAGCTGGTAGAATTTGAGACAGAGGTTATGACAATACCGCAGTTTGATCCAAAACATCCGCAGATGATTTCTCAGGGACCTTCCGTCTGCATCTTCAATAAAAAAGATTCCCAGGAGGTACTGGCTTCCTGGCTCTTTGTTCAGTATCTTCTCAGCGACAAGGTTCAGATTGCCTATTCGAAGACGGAAGGTTATGTGCCTGTGACCTCAAAGGCCCAAAGTACTGCGGAATATCAGGCTTATCTCTCCGACTGCGGCAAGGACAATACCGAGCATTATAACGTTAAAATCAAGGCGGCGAAATTACTGCTGTACAACACCGACCATACTTTTGTCACGCCGGTGTTCAATGGTTCGGCATCCCTGCGGGATGCCGCCGGGATGCTCATTGAGCACACTGTAAAATCTGTCCGCCGGGGGCAGGAGATTGATGAAGCTTATTTTGACACACTTTACAATGATATCACTTCCCGATATCGTCTGGATCAGATCGGAGAAAACGGCACCTCTGTTGCCTATGGGAAAAGTGATCCGGGGCCGCTTCCACAGACAGCAATTCTCCTTCTGACAGCCCTCGGCGGAACCTGGATTCTTATTCTGATTTATGCCAGTTCCCGTATCCTGAGGCGAAAAAGGAAAAAAACTGCAAAAAAATCTTCCTAAAAGGCATGAAATATGTGCAAAAAATAAAAATATGGCATAAATTTCACGGACAAATAAGTAATTAATACTATTGTTTTATTGCAGATATCGTGTATAATTATTTTCAACGTTTTCAGATAGATTTTTCGAATGTATCCGCTTTTTTAATACAGGAGAAAGTTCGGAAAAGGTATAATGAAGACGAAACGCTGCCACTGAGGCAGTCTCAAGAGGAGGAAAATGAAAAATGAAAAAAATGACAGCGTTGTTTTTGTCACTGGCCCTTGTATTCGGCTGTGCCGGCTGCGGCAGCAATGACGGACAGGCATCCGGTTCCAGTGACAGTTCAAGTGCAAGTACGGAAAGCAGTGATGCATCCAACGCATCAACAGAAAGCAGTGCCGAAAGCACTGCCGAAACACCGGACTCGACTTCTGAGGCGTCCGAAGCCGGCGAAGATGTAAAATCTGAAGGCGTGATGACCTATGAAGAGTATGCTGCCGCCGCTCTGGACACAGAGGTGGTTGTTGAGGCCTATGTGCAGGCAAAGCAGTCCTGGTGGGAGAAGGATGGACAGGGATGCTGTACTGTCTATGCACAGGATAAAGACGGCGGTTACTTCCTGTATGAAATGGCATGTTCGGAAGAGGATTACGCAAAGCTGGTTCCCGGAACCAAAATCAAGGTAACCGGTTATAAAGCAGAATGGTCCGGCGAAGTTGAAATCATGGATGGAACCTTTGAAATCGTCGAGGGAAGCTACATAGCTGAAGCAGAAGATGTCACCGCGCTTTTGGGACAGGACGATCTGATCAACTATCAGAATAGGTTTGTTTCCTTTAAAGGAATGACTGTTGAAGCTGCAAAGGATCCGGAAGGAAATGTTGTAAAGGATGAGAGCGGAAATGAGGCCGCATTCCTGTATAACTGGGATGGTTCCGGTCAGGACGGCGATGATCTGTATTTCAATGTATCCGTTAACGGTGCAACTTATAGCTTCGTTGTGGAATCCTATCTCTGCGACAACACTACCGATGTCTATGCTGCGGTAAAGGGGCTGAAGGTCGGTGATAAGATTGACATGGAAGGATTCCTGTACTGGTACAACGGCGTTAACCCTCATATTACTTCTGTGAAGGCTGCCAACTAATTGACAGTAAGCTGACAATAGAATCTGTGCCCTGCAAGGATTCTGCTGTCATGAATAATGATGCGAAAAAGAGGCCCGGTATATTCCGCAGCCTCTTTTTCATATATCCTGAACGGTGTGTCATATTTTCACTGCCATCCGGTAGAATTAAATTCCTTAATACTTTTTCGATTCCGTATTCTACTTTCTATCCGGAGATTGTTCTGCTTCAATGTCTAATATTTCGTACAGAAATTTACACATTCAGTTTTCCCTTCAGGAAAAACAGATGCCACAGTCAAAACGCGCCACACCGCAGCCCTGACATTTCTGATTGCAGTTCTCCGAGATTTCTTCCCGTTGTGCTTTCTCCCACTCCCGTATAAGAAATGCCTTTGTGACGCCGCAGTCGATAAAATCCCAGGGGAGGATTTCGTCCAGAGATCGTTGTCTATGTGTGTAAAAAGCAACGGATAAGCCGCACTCTTCTATGGCTTCCAGCCATCTGTCATTGTGATAATACTCTCCCCAGGCATCATAGAAGGATCCTTTTTCATATACTTTTCGAATGACCTGACAGAGCCTCCTGTCTCCTCTGGCCAGGACTCCTTCCATAACACTGGCATCCGCTTCATGCCAGTTGTATTTGATGCTTTTCTGATTCAGCTGTTCTGAGACGGCTTTTCGTGTCAGATACGCCTTGTCCAGAAATTCCTCTTTGGTACACTGAGATGCCCACTGAAAAGGGGTAAAGGGCTTCGGCACAAAAAAGGATGTGCTTGCCACAATCTGTACCCGATTTCCACCACGCTTCTCTTTGGGAATGGTATCAAAATAAAGTGCCGCGATTTTATTGGAAAGATCGGCAATTCCTCTGATATCTTCCGGCGTTTCCGTGGGAAGGCCCAGCATGAAATAAAGCTTTACCCTGGTCCAGCCGCCCTGGAAGGCAAGCGCCGCACCCTTTAAAATGGATTCTTCTGTCAGGCCTTTGTTGATCACATTCCGCAGTCTTTGACTTCCTGCCTCGGGAGCAAAGGTCAGGCTGGATTTTTTTACATCCTGCACTTTGCTCATGACATCCAGAGAAAAAGCGTCAATCCGCAGGGAAGGCAGAGATATGTTGATATGTCTCCTGCTGCACTCTTCCAGAAGAAAATCTACCAGTTCCGGCAGTTCAGAATAATCACTGGAGCTGAGTGAGCTTAGAGAAATCTCTTCGTGGCCGGTATTTTTCAGTATTTCCAGGGCATATTTTTTCAGTAACTCCAACGGCCGTTCTCTGACCGGACGGTAAAGCTGACCGGCCTGGCAGAAACGGCAGCCACGGATACAGCCTCGCTGAATTTCCAGCGTGGCCCTGTCCTGGGTCACCTTGATGAAGGGTACGACCGGTTTCGTGGGATAAAAAGTATCCGCCATATCCTTTACCAGCTCTTTTTGAATCACGGACGGAATTCCTTCTTCCACCGGGAAAAAGCGTTCTATGGTGCCATCCTCATGATAAGAGACTTCGTAAAACCCGGGGACATAAATCCCGGGAAGTCTGGCGGCGCGGCGAAGGAACTCTGTTCTGCCCAAGTGATTTCCACGGCATTCCCTGTAAAGCGCAAACAATTCATGATACCTGGTCTCTCCCTCTCCAATGTAAAACAAATCAAAGAAATCGGCCAGAGGTTCCGGATTGTAGGTACAGGGACCGCCTCCGATCACAATGGGACAGTCCTCCCCTCTTTCTGCGGCGTTGAAGGGAATCTGCGCCAGATCCAGGATCTGCAGAATGTTCGTATAGCACATTTCATATTGAATGGTAATACCCAGAAAATCAAATGTCTTTACAGGATCCTGAGATTCCAGTGCAAATAGAGGGATATGCTCTCTGCGCATGACGGCATCCAGATCTGTCCATGGGGAAAAGACTCTCTCACACCATACATCCTCCATGGAATTGAACATTTCATAGAGAATCTGCATTCCCAGATGTGACATACCGATTTCATATACATCCGGAAAGCAGAATGCAAAGCGAATGTTCACCTTGGAACGGTCTTTCATGACAGCGTTTACTTCCCCGCCGATATAACGGGCCGGTTTCTCAACGCTCATCAGGATATCGTCGTTTAATGCCAGTTTTCTCTCATACATAAAAAATATTCTCCCATATTATTTTCCATGCTTCTTCTTTTATTGTCTGCATGCCTCTTTCATTTTCTTTACCTCCGCTCCCGTCATTTCACGCCCGGAATAGCGGGCCAGCTCATAAATTTCAGCCATACCTTCCGTTTCCAGCTTTTTTTCCCATTCTTTGGCGGTATATAGTCCAAGAAGGCTTCGATCCTCCTGTGCCTTTCCTTCCTCTGACTGCAGAACTTTCTTTTTGTAGAGCTTTCGAATTCTCTCCTTTGGAGAAAGCGCACTGAACAGGCTTTTTCTGTGTTTGTCAGCGGATCTCTCCAATTCACATTTTTCTCTGAAATCAAAGGTGTCCTCTTCTGTCTGTGTGGTCCGTTCGGAAAAGCGAAGATGCATATATTTTCTGACCACCTGAATAAACTTTCGGATGAGGTACAGGACAACACACAGGGATCCCAAAAAGAAAGCGGCCAGCACAATAAATTCCAGCACTTTCCAGATCCAGTGTGATTCTCCTCCTTGGGGAAGCGGCATGGCTCCCATACCGGTATTTGCAGGTCCTTCCGCCGGTATTTCCATCGGCTGTTCATCGCTTCCTCCCAGAGAGAACAGAAACCGCAGGAAACGCAGAAAGAGTGCTTTTATAGGCTGTAGAATTCCGGATACCCACTCAAACTGAGAGCCTAAAAGCAGTATCACTGCCCCCAGCGTGGTATAAAGCAATACAAGTCCCATACCGGAATGAAACATTTCTCTGGCCGGCAGAAACCCGGCGCTGCTGTTATTCATGGCAAGGAAATCCAGGTAATGCTCTATGTAATAGACGATAAAATATAACGCAATTTCTGCGATTAAAGGAAACAGATAATACTGTTCCCAGTCTTTTGTCCCCTGGTAATGCTGCAGCAGCGCGGAAAGCGCGGAAACTGCCACAGCAAAGGGCAGCTGCATGGCGCCGGTATACAGAGTATTATTCTTCAATCGCTGAATCAGAGAGTACAGTGTATACCCCAGGACACAGATGATACAGACAATTTTTTCAAGTAACAGCATTGGCGTTATTATCAAAACAACAGCGATTACGACGCTTGCCGCCGCCAGATGCAAAAGCACAAAAAGAATGAGATGCTTTATACTGCATCGGATCAGCAAAAACACCGGCGGAAGCAGACCGCAGAGAAGCCAGATCAGCAGTCCGGGCTCTCCCACTCCCTGCATTTTCCTGGAAATTCCCATGACCATCAGCATCAACGGATAAAGCATCCAGTGATTCATCTGTTCTGTCAGCAGCTCATTCAGAATGCGGATTTTCTTAATGTTCATAGAGTACCTCCACACAGCTTTCCAGTGCCGCAGGCACCTCCGGCTTACTTTCATCTGCCACAGGATAAAACCATACAAAAGGATTGCCCTTATCCTGGTATCTGGTCAAAAGTTCCACGAAGTCGTCATATTGATTGGGCGCCACAAAATAGGTAAAAGTTCCCTGGGCCTTCTGGAACAGAAGCTCTTCAAAATATTCTGTGAAATTTACCGTGGGATATCCCACATCGATTCTGGCAAGGGCGCGGTAGATGGTATCCATCTGCCCTTCTCCCGCCTTTGCCTTCACAGAAAGAGGACTGTGGGTCACAATATCCACACCGTTTCCATGGCAGGAAACCTGAATGCCCTGCCGCAGGAAAAGCTGGCACAGGGAAGCCACAACCCGCAGCGACAGTTCCACAGAAGACTCCCTTTTCAGAATGTGATCATCCTGAATATTGAAAAAAATCCGTACACTTTTCAGAGAGGTATAGTTCCTCTGATTTACCTTGAAATCGCCTGTTTTGGCTGTTGCTTTCCAGTTAATGCTGCGCATGTCGTCATAGGGCTGATATTCCCGGATTCCGCGGTATTCGAAAGGATCTTCCAATAAATGACGCCTGGAGAGAACTTCTCCGTTCAGCTGAATCAGAGACTGACGCAGTCGGCTGCTGTCAAAAGGTCTGGGATATACATACAGCTCTGTCCGCACGGGCTGTTCCGCAACCATCTGATTCAGAAGAAACAGGTCGGAGGCAACCAGACTGATTTCATCTATGGTATAATACCCCCTCCTTCCGCCTTTAAATTTCAACGTGCGGGTCACTCTCTCACCGCCCCCGATTCGAAACACATCATTTCGATAATACTGGTCCGTGGTACGGGAGCCTTTTTCATTGCCGAACGCCAAATGTCGATCGGTCTTGAATTTTACTTTCAGCATGGAAAGAGGAAGCCTTTTTCTGTTCTCGATGACTTCCTTCAGCTCACCCTGCTCTCCTTCAAAAATATGGTCTGCTCCAAAATGAATGCGTACATTCAAATGCTTCTGCCAGAATCTTTCATAGAAATATTTCTGAAGAAACAGGAGCAGAAATCCGATTATGCCGATTCCGATTATTCTTGTCATCTCTCAAATTCCTCAGTGGGCACGGGAGTGGATGCGATAATTTTATCAATAAATTTTACGGTTCCGTCCATGCTGCCTGAGCCATAACCCAATACAATACGATGTGCCAGCACAGGCACTGCCAGGGCCTTGATATCATCCGGGGTACAGAAATCTCTGCCCTCCAGCCAGGCATATGCTTTCGCACATCGAAGCAGAGCCAGATTGCCTCTGGGGCTGACCCCCAGAACGCTCTCCTCTCCATTTCTGGTAGCTTCCACGATGTCCACCATGTACTCACGTACACATTTATGTACAAAGACCCTGTTTATCTCTTCCTTTGCCCGGGCAAGCTCCTCCAGTGTCAACACGCTTTCCAGCTCCCTCAGCGGTTCCTTTTCCATGTACTTTTCAAGAATGGCCAATTCTTCCTCTCTGTCCGGCAGTCCCATGGACAGGCGCATCATGAAACGATCCATCTGGGCTTCCGGCAGTGGAAAGGTTCCTGTGGTTTCCACTGGATTCTGGGTGGCGATTACAAAAAACGGGGATCCCGGCGTATAGCTTTCGCCGTCAATGGTCACCTGACGCTCCTCCATACATTCCAATAAGCCGGCCTGTGTTCTGGGTGTGGCCCTGTTAATCTCATCTGCCAGAAGAATATTGGTAAAAACAGGACCTCTTCGCAGCACGAATTCGTTTTTCTGTCTGTCATATATATTTAAGCCCGTGATGTCGCTGGGAAGCAGATCCGGTGTAAACTGAATTCTGGCAAAATCGGCGCTGACGCTTTTTGCCAGTGTCTTTGCCAGCTTTGTCTTCCCCGTTCCAGGTACGTCCTCAAGCAGAACATGACCATCCGCCAGCAGTGCCGTCAGCAGAAGGCGGACAGTCTGCTCCTTTCCCACAATCACCTTCGCGATGTTGGAAAAAAGTTTTTCTCCAAATTGCTTTCCGTTGCTTTCCATATCAAATTACCTCTCTCTTTCTCGTCATTAGTTCCTATGGACCTGATTTCTCTCAGGATATTTCTTCCCCATCTCGTTTATTTTATCATAATATGGTCACAAATACCATATTTTTAAATAAGCTTCCCAAAAAGTCTTTGAGGTATTTCAAAATGAGCAATGTGACCACAGAACAAAAGCTGCAGCTGGTGCAGCAGGTGCGTTCCAGATATCATGAAGATCAGTACGATATGTCTAACAGGGAGAGGCTGCTATATGGCAGAAGCAGTATTCTTCCGGAAAAGCAGGGCTGCTCCTCCGCTTATGGCGATCCTTATAATGAACCGCTGCAGCCCGGAGAGGAAGGCTTTACCTTCTTTAAACTGCGATTTCTGCTTGCCCTGTTTCTGGCGGCGGCAGTGATTGTGATGGATACCAATCACATGAGTGTGGCCGGAATCACCTCGGAAAAAATATTCCAGGCGATTTCGGCCGACTATGAAGACGCCATAGAGGCCTGGGTGGAAACCATCTCCACCACACGCTGAACTCAGAGCTTTCCGCACAGATACGCACAGGCATTAAGAATGGTATCCTGCTTTTTCCCTGCAATGAAATAGAAATCCAGCTGTCTGGTGCTCTCTATATGAAAATAGGAACCGTATGCCGGTATGTCACAGCTGAATATCGGACCGTCTGCGGCGATGACAATTCCGTAACCCCTGTCGGAGAGCAGAAAAGGAAGCCTCTTTTCGCAGGAAAGATAGCGGGCCGTACTTTTAAGGCTGATTCCCGCTTCTGCTTCGGAGCCAAATCCGTAAAGCTGTTCTTTTTTAGATAATTCCAGGAACTGCCATGCTTTCAGTTTCCCGCCGGCGGTACTTTCCAGCTGGCGGCATTCTCTTGTGCGTTCGGTCAGTAAAACTTTTTTGTCCCGGGTCAGGTAACAGATGGATCCGGTCCCTTTATCCACGCGAAGGAGAAGCTCATCCGTGGTAAGCTCCACGGTATTTCCCGCATCTTTATACATCCAGAATTTCTCCCTCCGGTCCACTGCAATCAGTGGATGCACTTCCCCGGCAGGCTGTGCGTTTTTGGCAAAGGTTACGCGTACAATGGCGCTTCCCACAGGAGAAAGACGCAGTGTGCCATATCGACTCTGGAAATAGAGGCCGTCCGATTGTTTTGATATCCAGCGGACTGCGAGATCAATTCTGGAATGTCCCTGGGGCCGAAGCTTTTCTGTGGGAGGAATTTCCCCAAAAGTCGGGCAGCTTTTTCGGTTCTTTTCAATGGAGCGCTGCTGCGAAAGCGGCTTTGTTTCACTTTTCTCTGCCGTTTTGGCGTCTGGAACGGGCCTGCCGCTGTATAATCCCGTAAGCGTTTGGCTGTTTTTTTCTGTGGCACCCGAAGGTTTTGGCTTCTGTGACAGTGCGATTTTCTTTTGAGGTATTCTGGAGGACTGAAGCGCTTCTGGCTTCCGAATAGGCTTTTCAACCTTAATCGTTTTTGTACCGGTAACGCCGGCGGTCAATGCAGACTGCGTTCCTCCGGGATCGGCAGGCTTAGCCGGCCGGGTATCTGTAAGTGTTCTCTTCTCCGGAATCGGATCGGTAATCAGGCCCGTCAGCTCTTTTGTATGGAGAACACACAGCTCGTGAAGCGCACGGGTTGCCGCCACATAGAGCAGTTTTGCATGACCGTCGTCCACCGGGTAGTCCTCTCTTGTAGGATCCAGAATAAGTACGGCATCAAACTCCAGTCCTTTTGTATATTCTACTGTCAGAACCATGACACCGCTTCCGAATACGGCTGTCTCCAGGTCATTTCCCATGATTTCAATGTATTTTCCCATTTCTTCTGCCGCCTTGTCCACACCGGACTGATTTCGGCAGACAACCGCTATGGTGTCAAATCCTTTTTCCTTCCAGCTTCTGCAGATGTCTGCAGCTGTTCCGAACAGATCCTTTTTACTGGAACGCAAAATTCGAACAGGGTCTCCATGGCGGATAATAGGTTCTACAGGATAGCTTGAAAACCGTCCGTGGTGCAGGATACTGGTGGCAAAATCCGAAATCTCGATTGTATTTCGATAACTTTTCTTCAGAATCCCGAAACTATCCATTTGATCAGGAAGGAGAAGACGCCGCAGTTCTTCCCAGTCGTTAAGGCCAAAACCGAAATGGATATTCTGAGACACATCTCCCATGACGGTGTAAGTACATGCCTCAATGCAGAAATGCAGAACCAGGTAAGCCATCATTCCGAAATCCTGCGCTTCGTCAATGACAACATGATGTGCTTCACTGATGACTTCTGTCTCTTTGATTCGCTTGTAAATATAAGCAAGTGCAGCCAAATCATATACATCAAAGGCATTATCCGGAATATCAGCCTGCATTCCCTTTTCATTCTGCCGTCTCAGAAAGTCGCGATACAGTTCGTATATGGAACCTTTCCATTCTCTGCCGCCATACCTGCCGCGATATGCCCTCAGAATGGCCTTTTTTTCCGGTTCTGTGTATTTGACGCCCTTGCCGAGAAATTCTTCCTTTATCTTGATAATCAGCCGTTCGTTCAGCATATTGATCTTATTCTGCATAGATATTTTGGGATTCTGCCGGATATAGCGTTCCACCCCTTTCCCATCTGCAAGAAGTACGAGGGGATCCGCCTTCGAACCGTTTGTCTCATCATAGACACCTGCTTTTCCGTTTCTGAGACCTTCCACAAACTGTCTGGGATTCAGATAAATGGATTCTTTCAGGATGCTCTGCCATTCCAGCGCATCACAATAGTCCTTCAGATCTCCAAACCAGCGGGAAGTTCCTCTGATACTGCCCTGATTACTGTTTTGTGTGCTCTTTTTGATGCAGTATTTCTTTTCATCCCAGTCCTCATACAGAAGGCGTACAAAAAGCTGCTCCATAGTCATCTGCCGCACGCCGTACACGTCCAGGTCCGGAAGGACTCCCGTAATGTAATTCAGAAGAATCCGGTTGCTGCCCACAATGTAAAAGTCATCCGGCTTAAATCGCTCCGGATAATTGTAGAGGATAAAGGAGATTCGATGCATGGCAACGGTGGTTTTACCAGATCCGGCCACACCCTGAACAATGATATTGTGGTAGGGTGATTTGCGGATGATTTCATTCTGTTCTTTCTGGATGGTGGCCACAATCTCATTCAATACAGCCTGTTTGTTCTTTGCCAGGTATTTGGTCAGAAGCTCGTCATTTGCCACCACTTCGCTGTCAAAGTAATCCAGAAGCTTTCCTTTTTCGATTTCATAGGTTCGCTTCAACTTCAGGTCTATGGCTATCTGCCTGTTTCCCGGTGCGGTATAGCTGCACCGGCCCAATCCGTTTTCATAGTAAGCATTTGCCACAGGAGCTCGCCAGTCCACCACCGCCTGATGTGTGGTGTCTATGGATATGCCGCCCTTGCCGATATAGAGAGATTCTTCCTTCTGCAGAGTTTCGTCATGGAAATCAATTCGTCCGAAATAAGGTTTGTTCTGTGCCTTTTCGTTCCGTTCCACCACCCGCTTCAGATGATCATGCAGCGTGAGGCTGTTCTCCAAAAGGTTAATCAGCTCTGGATTATCGTCATGAAAATGGTCCAGCATCTCATCGATTTCACCCTTCATTTTCCGTACCTGTTCACCATAATTTTCCAGGTTACTGCGGATAATGGAAAGGGTTCGTTCCAGAAAGGCCTCTTCGGCCTGACGGGAAGTACCTTGTATCCTGTCTGTCTGATTCATTGTGGTTCACCTTCCTTTCCGTATGCATTACTTGAGTGTAGTTCAGTGCCTGTCTAAGCTGTAATGTTATAGTGTAACAGTTCAGTGCCCTGTCTGAGCTGTCATGTTACAGTAATTTCAGTATATAAAAAAACCAAAAAAATACTAGACTTTTCTTTCATTTTCTGGTAAGATGATAAATAGAGTTGTACCTGAAAAAAGCTGCCGTTTACCGACAGCTTTTTGACGTTATTATATTTTGCGACAGTAACCATATACCATTTAGGATGTCCAGAAGAAGGCGCGTTTCCCTCAGGGCGTGCCAAAGTCATAAAAGGCTTCCGTCTCCCTGCTGCGGTACTCATGCTTTTCATAATATCCTATCAGCTTCCTGTCTTCATCCCGCAGCGCTACCATGTAGACATCTTTGTTTTCCTTAGGATTGTAGGAAGTATAGATGATATTGTTCTCCTGATTCCGACCAAACCAGTCAACTACCTTCCGAATCATTTCTCCGGAAGTCTGACCGTGGCAGTCAAGAAGATTCTTTCCAAGCAATTCTGCTCCACCCCATTTTTCATAGCGCTTTACCGCCACAGGATTCATGTAGATAATTTCATGCTCCAGATTACAGATAACCACTGCACTCCTGTCTGTCTCAGCCATACTTTTCAGATACGGATATAAGTCCATTTTTATCCCGCCTTTCAACCATTCTTGTAATGAAGATATCATAACATGGTTAATAAAACAGTGCAAGCTAAAAACAGGCCAAAAGTCTGTGTTACTTTCGGCCTGTTTTCTGTACATCAGCAAGCTTTATCCTGGAATAATTTAATGATTGGCAAAACACAAATTATGGTCAATGCTGCGTATTGTAAGCATGAGCCAGCTGGTTCATATTTTTGATCAGAATGTGCATTGCCACAAACTGACCAATTCCGCACAGGAACGAACCAAAAATCAGCCACATCAATACAGTGGTACCGTTTTCCGTAAAGGTAAGTCCGTAACGGGGCGCATTTTCCGCCAGCCTGTTCCCCAGTCCATAATACCAGAACCAGGCATAAATTCCGCAGGTGCAAAGTGACAGCAGGATAAATACAACCAGCCCTGAAGTCTGTTTCCCGTCTCCGGCACAGACAGTATTGGCATCCTGCGCCATGGTATACAGGAAATAATAGCCGTAAATTCCACATGTGATCAGTGACAGAATAATGTACATTCCTAAAGATCGATCTTCTCTAACCTTCATTTCTTTCCTCCTGATTTTTGTTCCATAGTGTTTGAAAAGTACAGCTAAGCCGCTGTGTGCTTTTCAAACCTCTGATGATTTTAATCCCGCAGGATTTCAGAGGCGTGCTGCTCCCGGGGACTGTCCTGTGAAAATATTCCACAGTCGGACAAAGATACCTGATTTTATATCTGCGGTAACTATGTAATCGCCCGGCAGTAATATCCGGACACAATAAACCGCCGCAAATAAGAATATCACTGTCCATAATATGCCTTTTCGAGGGTTTTCCGGGATTTTTTCCCAGAACAGATACAGCAGTACCAGGAAAGGCAGCATCCAGAATAATGGATGATAATGGAGTGCTTTACCGAACTGAAACTGAACTGCACAAAAAAGAGCCCTTGTCATTCCGCATCCAGCGCAGCTGATTCCTGTCAGCCATTTAATCGGACAGCCGATTCCGCTTATATTCGTAAATAAAAGGACAAGTCCCAGCCCGGTCAGAAGTATGACTGCTTCTTTCAGTTTTTTCAAGATATTCACCAACCAGTAAAATTATTACTTGCTATACTTATCCTATCATAACTGTATGGCGCATTCAATAGTTTTTTAGTTTTTTGAAAGATTTTCTTTAGAAACTCCTGAAAATTTTAAGGAAATTTATATAATATTTATAAAAAGAGCCGACCAGACTCGGCAGGATCACCGATTGGCCAGCTCTGCAGCAAGTTCTTCCCAGCTGATATCCTTTTCCGCCATCAAAACCATCATATGGTACAGGAAATCGCTCATTTCGTATTTTACTTCATTTGCATTGGGATTTTTGGCGGCAATCACAATCTCCGTCGCCTCTTCCCCCAGCTTCTTCAGAATCTTGTCCAGTCCCTTCTCAAAAAGATAATTGGTATAAGACCCCTCTTTTGGATGAATTTTCCTGTCTCTGATAATGTCCAGAACCTCTCCCAAAATCTGTAAAGGGTTCGTGGTTTCCTCATATTCTTTTCTGGTAATTTCGTTGAAGAAACAGCTCCTTGCCCCTGTGTGGCAGGCAGCGCCCACCTGCGAGACTTTTGCCAGAATGGTATCCTTATCACAGTCGGCTGCCAGACTTTTCACGTACTGGAAATGACCGCTGGTTTCTCCCTTCAGCCAGAGTGTTCGGCGGCTTCTGCTGTAATAATGCATCCGCCCTGAACGGATGGTTTCCTGATAAGCCTCTTCATTCATATAAGCCATCATCAGCACTTCTCTGGTACGATAATCCTGTACAATTACAGGTACAAGTCCGTCGCTGTTTTTCCGGAAATCTGCCCATTGAAAGGCCGCTTCAAAGGTTTCCACCAGAATATTATTTTCCTTACACAGAGTTTTGAGGACCGGAATTTCACGATAATTGTCATTGATGGTGTTGCCTGTTACGCCGCAGACATTTTTGTAGGCGAAGATTTCCATCAGTTTGTTCAGCGCAATCTGATTTATCTCTACGAAAAAAGGCAGCTCTGTTATATTCTCCGTCTCTCTGATCTGATGCGGATTCAGCAGGAGAAGCGCGGATACGTATTTCTCCAGCAATTCTTTCCGTCCGGAAATCTCCTCTACAGTTCCATAGGAAGCAAGGATTTTATCTCTTCCGAATTTCAGGGACACTTCCTCTGTGACAGCCACATTGCTCTCCTGGCTGTAATCCAGAATCGCTTTTCTGCAGCCCGCATATAACAGCTTCTTGACATCCTCCATTCGCTTGATATTGCCTGCTCCAATTACATCCATTTCCGCCGCCCCGCAGATTTCCTTTATCACATCCAGCGCTTCCTCATGAGATTCGTCGGTATCGGACATATCAAATACAATCAGTCCGTCCGCGTTGTTTTCATTATAGAAGCGTACCAGACGCAGGGGATCCGTCTCTACAACGGAAAGGTCATTCAGCCGCCTTACCGCATGACCATTATGAAGATAAATACAAGGTACAAACTTTTTGACAATCATTGTAATCCTCCGTGCATACACACTTCTTTCTCTGTTGTGGTTCCATACTTTACCTGAACTGTTTTGTTTGTTTCCAGTTACTCTTCAGAAGCTCCGGGTCATATTCCTGCTTACAGCTTCCCCTTTGTGCTGAGCACATCTTTGATGCGTGCGTCCGTTTCCGCTGCCTGGTCCAGCGCTTTCGCAAATGCTTTGAATATGGCTTCCGTCATATGATGAGCATTGCATCCGCTCAGCATTCGAATATGCAGATTCATACCGGCACTGTAAGATACCGCATAGAAAAATTCTCTCACAAGCTCCGTATCCAGTCCGCCCACCCGCTCCGCCGGGAAGTTGCAGTCAAACTGTAAAAAGGGGCGTCCGCTCAGGTCCACGGCGCAAAGCGCCAGCGCATCGTCCATTGGCAGTAAAAAAAAGCCGTATCTGCGGATTCCTTTCTTATCACCAAGAGCCTTTGCCAGGACCTGTCCCAGGACAATACCGGTGTCTTCCACCGTGTGATGGCCGTCCACATGCAGATCTCCTTTTACCTGACAGCTCAAATCAAAGAAACCATGTCTGGAAAATCCTTCAAGCATATGATCAAAAAAACCGATGCCTGTGGAGATTTCCGATATCCCTGTTCCATCCAGATTCAATGTGATGGAAATATCTGTTTCCTTTGTGGTCCTGTTGACAGATGCCCTTCTCATTTTGCTCTCCTTATTCAAATCTTACTCTTATACTGTTGGCATGGGCGGTAAGCCCTTCGCTCTCGGCGAAAAGTTCAATTTCCTTATGCACTTTTTCCAGCGCCTGTGCGGAATAGGAAATAATACTGGTCTTCTTCATAAAATCCTCCACATTCAGCGGAGAGAAAAATTTTGCGGTGCCGTTGGTAGGAAGGATATGATTGGGTCCCGCGAAATAATCGCCCAGAGGCTCCGAGGAGTATTCTCCCAGGAAGATGGCTCCGGCATTCCGGATCTTTGCCATCACTTCATAGGGATTTGCAGTCAGAATCTCCAGATGCTCCGACGCAATCTCATTGGCTGCGTCTATGGCATCCTCCATAGTTTCCGCCACCAGGATATAACCATAATTATCCAGAGACTTCCGGATGATTTCACTTCTGGACAAGTTTCGCGCAAAATCCTCAACCTCTGCGGAAACCCGCTCTGCCAGTACCTTTGAGGTGGTGATTAAAATGGCGCTGGCCAGTTCGTCATGTTCTGCCTGAGACAGAAGGTCTGCCGCCACATATCTGGGGTTGGCCGTCTCGTCCGCCAGTACCAGAATCTCACTGGGACCGGCAACAGAATCGATGCCCACGTAACCGTATACGGCTTTTTTCGCCAGAGCCACGAAAATGTTGCCTGGCCCTGTAAGCTTGTCCACTTTGGGAATGGACTCCGTTCCGAAAGCCATGGCGGCCACCGCCTGAGCACCTCCGGCCTTATAGATTTTATCCACACCGGCAATATGTGCCGCCGCCAGGGTGCCCGGGTTTATGTTACCGTCTGTTCCGGGAGGGGTCGTCATGATAATCTCTTTTACGCCGGCCACCCTGGCCGGAATCACATTCATCAGTACACTGGAAGGATACGCAGCCTTCCCGCCCGGAACATAAACCCCGGCTCTTGCCACAGGCGTAAATTTCATTCCCAGGAGACTGCCGTCCTCTCTGGTGTCAAACCAGCCGCAACGAAGCTGTTTCTGATGAAAGGCACGGATGTTCTCGGCGGAACGCCGGATAACCTGAAGGAGATTCCCGTCCAGACTGTCGCAGGCTTTCTGAATTTCCTCCCCCGTCACCAGAATGTTGTCGGCATTCAAGACAAAGCCGTCAAATTTCTCTGTATAAGCGAATAATGCCTGGTCTCCGTTCTTCCGGACAGTTTCCAGTATCTCATTTACTGTTTTCTCATATTCGGAATAGTGATTCGGACTTCTTTTCAGCAAATCATTGAGCAGATTGGTTCTGGTTTCGGGAGTTAACTTTATAATTCTCATTCTGTGCCTCTTTTCTTTTTATGCCTGTGTCCACGTGCATCTCCGCTATCGCAATTGCGTAATGACTTCAGATGTTCTGCTGTCAGGCCTGCCTGGTCCTGTTTTCCAGCTTACGCCGAAGTCCTGTCACCAGCGCCTGAATTCTCGCCCTGTCCATCTGCATACTCACCGGATTTACAATCATCCGCGCGGACAGAGTACAGATTTCCTCCAATACTTCCAGACCATTTTCCCGCAGTGTGGAACCGGTTTCCACTATATCCACGATCACTTCCGACAATCCTGCCAGCGGTCCCAGCTCCACCGAGCCGTTCAGCTTGATGATGTCCACGGTCTGATGCTTTTTATTGTAAAAGTAGTCTTTGGCAATATTCGGATACTTGCTGGATACCCGGATACGCTCATGATGCAGCAGAAGATCTCCTGCACAAGCCGGGCCGCACACGCACATACGGCATTTGCCGAATCCCAGATCCAGCACTTCATATACATTACGGTTTTCCTCCAGAATGGTATCTCTGCCCACAATGCCGATGTCAGCGGCGCCGTATTCCACATAAGTGGGCACATCCGGGCCTTTTGCCAGGAAAAATTTCAGCTTCTGTTCCTCGTTTACAAAAATCAGCTTCCGGGATGTTTTGTCCTTCATTTCCTCACAGAAGATGCCCGCTTCTTCGAACAAAGCCAGCGTTTGACTTGCAAGCCGTCCTTTGGTCAGGGCAAAAGTCAGATATCTGTTGTCACTCATTGGATACACCTCCAGATTCTGTCGGAATCAGTGCCGCCGATATTCCCCGACTTCGAAGTTCCTGTGCCCGGGCCAGCTTTTCCTTATAATTCTCGGGGCGGTAAAAAAGCTTTTGGGGTGGTTCGGTGACCGCAATCTTGATATTCTGGCCGGAAAGCGCCTCCAGAATACTGTCAACCACCATGACAAACCCCACGGCCGGAGCCTGCTTTCCGAATTGCTGCAGCAGTTTGTCATATCTGCCGCCTTTCACAATGGCTTCTCCCACACCGTAAGTATAAGCCTTAAAAATCATTCCCGTATAATATCTGTATTTGCTTAACATTCCCAAATCAAAAGAAACATATCCGGCTACCCCATACAGCTTTAAAAGGGAATGTAGCTCTTCCAGCCTGTGGATGGCGGAAAGAGAACGGGGATTGCAGGCCATGGCGCCGGCGCCGGAGAGAGAGCCCAGATCGCCGAACAGATCCGCCACTTTCAGCAGTCTGCTTCTGTATGGCTCTTCCACATTGCGCTCCTGTAAAAGCTCCTGGGCGGCAAAATAATTCTTCCCGGAGATCAGCGCTCTCAAATCCAGCTCTGTCTCCTCATCCAGTCCGGCTTCCTCGCAAAGTCCTTTAAAATATTCCACATCTCCGATGGCAACCTGAAATTGTTTTAAGCCTGTGTTCAGCAGCGCCTCTATCACCAGACTGAGAATCTCCGCGTCCGCTTCCACAGAGGGTTCATTGATGAGCTCTGCGCCCAGCTGGGTTACTTCCTTCAGCTTTCCCTGAAGATTGGATGTATTTGTAAAAGTATTTCCCATATAGCTGAAACGTAAAGGAATCTGTTCCTCGCAGAAATATTTCGCGGCACACCGGGCTATGGAAGGGGTGAAATCAGGACGAAGCACCAGTGTATTGCCCTCTTTGTCGAAGAATTTATAAAGCTCCTTGCTTGGCGTCGTGCCGATTTCTCTGGAAAACACATCAAAAAATTCAAATGTGGGGGTCTGAATCTCCTCATAACCATAAAGGCGAATGCTTTCTTTCAGACTGTTTTCCACAGATAGCTTTCTGGCATATTCTCTGCCATAGATGTCGCGGACACCCTCCGGCGTATGTAACAGTTTCTGACTCATGTAATTGTCTGCCTTTCTCTGCTGTCTGCGCCTTTCTCATCTGCACAGAAATTCTTTGACCTGTCCGAACTGCTATGAATACGGCGGCTCCGGGGGGACTTTATCAAAGTAACGCGCTGCCACAACAGTGAATCAAATTGTTTGTAGTATAGCGAAAAAAAAATTTACTGTCAAGCCCTGTCCTCCAAATCCTTTTGCAGTACATCCAGATAGGGAACCAGAATACCATGCTTCTTTGGCAGAATATATTCCGGATTCAGCTCTTCATATCGAAAACTTTTTCGTCCCCCTTCTTTTGCACGGTTCCAGAAAAAAAGCAGCATCTGCAGGGGCAGATAGTACAGAATATCCTTATGGGTATAATAAATCAGAAAAAAAGCGATTCCCCCCTGCTTTTCGAATTTTTCCATGAAAATCACCTGGTGTTCATGAATATTCTGCAGGGCAAAGGTGTCCGCGGCACATTCTTTTGCATCGAAACATACGGGAAGCCCCTGCACCGCACCGATATAGTCTACCGTGCTCTTCTGTTCAAAGTAGGCCAGCGTGATCTGACGATGCTCTCTGTCTATTTTGATAGGTGTAATGGGCGTGGGCACCTTCTGAATCAGTGCAAGACCGGCATCGGAATACTTTTCATTCGTTCTGTTAATCATATCCTCCAGTGTGGACCCGCGCAGGCCTCTGGAATTCCATGTAGCCATATCTCACCTTCCAAACAGTTTGTCTTCCAATTCTGTGAATAATGCCGGACAGGGCGCACAGATATTTTTTCCGCTTAAAAAGTTACCTGGTTCTGACAAATTTTCCGGAAAAGTGACTCTGCAGGCATGAAGCAGATGATGTTCCAGACCGTACTTCTCCTTCAACAGCCTATTTACAGCTACTTTTCCGTATTTATAATCTCCTGCCAGGGGATGACCGATTTCCGCCAGGTGAGCGCGTATCTGATGGCTTTTCCCGGTAACCAGCTCAACTTCCAGCAGCGTAAACGCATCTGTCACAAGAATCGGCGAGCACACCGTATGGATGGGAGACGCTTTTTCACCAGAAGCAGCTGAAGGGGGTGTACGTGACACTGTCACACGGTTTTCGGCGCTTTTTTTAACCAGGTATCCCTGCATGGTCACAGCCTTCTTCAGGGCTCCCACGCAGATGGTGCG
This sequence comes from uncultured Acetatifactor sp., assembly GCA_910588225.1. Taxonomy (GTDB): domain Bacteria; phylum Bacillota; class Clostridia; order Lachnospirales; family Lachnospiraceae; genus Acetatifactor. The sequence goes on along the minus strand of CAJUQT010000011.1, from coordinate 14,205 downwards.
ATAGAATTTACGGATTCTTCTCTCCCGGATGATACTGCTCAGATATTGCAGTCCCGGCAGACTCTTTCCACACAGTACGATTCCGCTGGTATTTCTGTCCAGACGGTTGCAGACAGAGGGATGAAAGGCAGACAATTCCTCTCCAAACGCAGGATTCTTCTGTAACAGGTACCCGGTCAGCCATTCATTGAGACTGACATCTGTCGAAACGGCCTTCTGAGTCAGAATACCGCAGGGCTTATTCACAATCAGATAATCATCATCTTCGTACAGTATGGTAATTCCCTGAAGTCCGGCAAAAGCATTCTCATATTCCCTGACCTGTGAGGATACTCTGCCCTTTTGAAGAGTGGGTTCTGTCTCCGAAGTCTGACCTGAAGCCGGGAGTTGACCTGAAAATTTTGCAAAGGTTTCATCGGAGAAAAAAAGTGTAACCTCATCATTTAATACCAGAACTTCATTGCCCTGTGCTCTTTTCCCGTTGAGGGTAATGTTCTTTTTCCGGAGCATTTTATACAGAAAGCCGCTGCCGGCCGCAGGCAAAAGCTTATGCAGAAATTTGTCCAGCCGCTGTCCGGCCTGATTTTTCGCTACTTTACAGGAGTGCATCGGTATTTCTCCTCAATTTCTATTTTAATGGCATCCTGTCAGAGGGCGACATTTTTCAGCGTGGCAATCACTGCCTCTGTTTCATTCTCCTCGGATGTCAGTTCCTTCATCTGCTCCAGCCGTTCCGTATAGCGGGTCAGATTCGTAAATATTTTTACTGTGACGTTTTTATGACCGTCCAGTTTCAGGATTTCGCTGATATGCTTATGGAACTGGCTTTCCGCAAAATCCGGTTTTTCCGTATAACCGCAGACTGTATTGCCGCAGACTGCCAGATGGCTGACCACGAAATTTTTCCTGTACGAGGTGAAAACCATATCATACAGGCAGCGCAGTCCCTGGCTATGCGCCTCGATTTCGGCGGCTGCCTGTGCTCCGCAGCTTTGAAACCGCAGAAACATCACCGCACCCACCGCGCTTTTGCTGGCGGGAAGACATCCCAGAACGGCCACAATACTCAGCAGGTTCGCCCTTCTTCCCGTTTGAACATAGCCTGCCGCAAAGAGAGAAATGGAAATGGCAAAATAAATAAAAGTACGGATAACTTCATATTTTTTCTGGGTACGCAGATAGTCCTTCGTCCCTTTTACACTGCCGGTGGAAAACAATCGCTTCAGCTGCATTTTTACAGTCCTTTCTTTTTCATCTGATTCGTAAGATCCAGAAGCACCTTATGAGGCATCGTTTTGGAGAGCACCAGAAGAGCTTTTATGGGCAGACCGCAGACGGACATGGAACGTCTGTTATAAGAATCCTTCAAAGCAAGCCGCACTACCCTCTCCGGTGTCACCATGGTATATTTCTTTATGGAAAGTGTGGAGCCAGTGGCTTCCGCCAGCTCGAAAAAAGGTGTATCCACCGGCCCCGGGCATACGCAGGTGACATAAATACCCGCCGGCTTTACTTCTTCCCTCAATGCCCTGGAAAAGCTCAGTACATAAGACTTTGTAGCCGCATATACCGCAAAATCAGGCTGCGGCAAAAATGCGGCGCTGGAAGCCATCTGAATGATACGGCTGTTGCGCCGCATGTAAGGAAGCACGCAATGGGTAATTGCGGTGAGTGCCTCACAGTTCAGCCGAATCATTCCAAGCTCCATATCCGCATCCTGCTCCGAAAAGCTTCCCATAATGCCATATCCCGCACAGTTAATCAGCATTCTGACTACTGCTCTGTGCCGCAGCAGCGCCTGTTTCAGAGAGTTCAGCTCTTTCGTGACATCCAAAGCAAAAATTCTCGTTCTGTGTGTCATGGATTCCGCCATCTCTTCCATTCTGTCACGTCTTCTGGCAATCAGCCAGAACTCATCTATATTGTCGAAAAAGGAATCCATCTGCAGCGCAAATTCCCTGCCGATACCTGATGAGGCACCTGTTATGATGACAATGTTCATAGTCATACGCTCCTGCTTTCTGAAATTTATGGCTGTCGTTTCCACCATAAGTTCTCCGAAAACCCTGTCCTCTGTGGTTTCAATAGACTATCACCTTTTGGCGGCCGGATTATACGGAATTCAGTGTGAAAAGTTCGCTGAAATTGTCTATGTAATAATCGGCCAGCTCTTTCTTCTCTTTTCTGCTTTGCAGGGAATAGGCGTCTTCCACCGCACAGACACGCATACCGGCGCGCTTTCCTGCAAGAATCCCCGGCACAATGTCTTCAAATACCAGACACCTTGCCGGCACCACTTCCAGCTGCCTGGCGACTTCCAGGTAGATATCCGGCGACGGCTTTCCCCTGGCCACGTCACAGCCGGTGACAATACTGGTAAAGTATGTTCTCAAATTGTGAACCTCCGCAACGTTTTCCACCAGCTCCCTGGAATTGCTTGTGGCAATCCCCAGCTTGATACCGTTTTCCCTGCAGCCGTTTAAAAATTCCAGAATGCCCGGCTTCAGCGGCACTTCGTTCATATATTTATCCCATGCCATCCGGTTCCAGGAAGCTTTGATCTCCTCCAGAGAATCCGGTATGTCAAAATGTTCCTTGAAATAGACAGCTGTTTCACTGAAGCTCATTCCTTCTATCCGGGATTGCAGATCCTCCGGCAAAGGGATACCATAGCGCCCCAGGTACTCGATATCAATGGATTTCCAGAGCCACATGGAATCTACCAGAGATCCATCCATGTCAAAAATAACAGCATCTATATCCCACAGCATTTTATGTTTCATTTGCAGCCTCCCGTACTTTTCAGTTCTTGTATTTCTGATTCCGTAAGCATTCTGTATTCTCCAGGCTTCAAAGTTTCATCCAGCCGCAGACAGCCGAATGCAGTCCGCTTCAGCGCCAGCACACGATTATCCACTGCCTGAAGCATACGCTTAATCTGATGGAACTTTCCTTCATGGACTGTGATAACTATCATGCTGCTCGTTTCTACAGACACCCGGGCGGGAAGGGTCAGGTGTTCTTCACCGATATCCACTCCCTGCTCCAGTCTGCTCACCTCCTCCCGGGTGAGAGAATGCTCCACTGTCACCTGATACGTCTTATCCACATGTCTCTTCGGAGACAGCAGTAAATGCGCCAGTTCTCCGTCATTGGTAAGCAGAAGCAGACCGGTGGAATCCTTATCCAGTCTTCCCACAGGAAAAATGTCCTTCCTCCTGTCCTCCTCCAGCAGCGAGACAACCGTATCCGCCGTGTTGTCATTGGTGGCAGACACGACCCCTTCGGGCTTGTTTAACATATAATAAACATACTTCCGGTATTGGAGTAACTGTCTTTTAAAAACGATCTGATCTGCGTTCTCGTCGATTTTATCATCGGGAGACTTTACAAGTTTTCCGTTTACCGTCACCATTCCCTGACGGACAAATGCTTTTACCTGTCCTCTGGTTCCTATATTCATTTCACACAGAAATTTATCAAGACGCATATTACCGCCTTTCCGGGCACGGCATTCCTTTTGCATGATCCGTGGATTGCCCACATACATTGTAGAGAAGGAGTGGTTTTCATGAAATTATTGACAGTTGCATTTTTGATATTGCTGGGCTGTATTCTGACACATTCTCAAATCAGTCTCATTTATGCGGTCATGGGACTGGAGCTGTGGTTTCAGAAAATGATCCCGTCTCTGCTGCCTTTTATGATTTTGTCCGGCATTATGGTGCGGATGAAGTTGACGGACAAAGCGGCCATGGTGATTTACCCTGTTGTCAGGCCCATATTCAGGGTTCGCAAAAACGTATGCTATGCCATGTTAATGGGATTTCTCTGCGGATTTCCCATGGGTGCAAGAGTCGTGGATGATTTATACATACGTACTATGATCTCCAAAAGAGAAGCCGAATATCTTCTTGCATTCTGCAATAATATCGGACCTGTCTACTTTTGCAGCTTTGTGCTGCCTCTTCTGGGCAGAAAACTGGTGCTTCCCTATTTGCTTGGTATGTATGGGATTCCTCTGCTATATGGCTTTATCCTGCGTTACACTTTATTTCAAGATTTACCCGCCTTTCGGGAATCGGAAATCACCCTCGTCGGAAAGCATTTTCACCCGGAAGTTCCCGAGCTTATTCTCTGTGAAGCCGCACCCGCAAAGCGTTCCTTTGCCGAACAGCTTCTGGAGGAGACAGACAATTCCATTCATGCTTCCGTTCAGAGTATACTTTCTCTGGGAGGATATATGATTCTGTTTAACCTGATGAACCTGCTTCCTCATATCTTTTTGGGACATCCGCTGCCTTTTTTGTCTCCGCTGCTGGAGATTACAGGAGGCCTGAAGCTGCTGGGGACATCCGCACCGCTGTACAGTCTGCTGGTGCTGATTTTCGGCGGCTTTTCCTGTATCGCTCAGACCTATAACTGTATCGGCAATTCGGATTTATCCATTGGATCCTTTGTCAGACACAAACTGTTCCTGACAATGCTGGGCGGCATTTATTACCTTTTCTGGTTTCTTGTATCCCCCGCCTCTTTCCTTCGCTGAAGTCTTTTCTTTTTACGGTTTCGACGCACAATACACTGAGAAACAATGACAAGAACGAGAAGAAGCGCTGCAAAGACAAGGCAGATTTCCAGAAAAACGAGAAAACTCACATCCCGGTCCGCATCCTCTCCGGTATTTTGTACATTTATATCCGCACCCACAGGTACAACTTCAACAGATTCTCCGTCCCCGCTGTCAGGATTCTGGTCAGCCGAAGCTTCCTCCTGCTGAGACGGAAATACCTGGGGGCTGATGTAACAGTTGCTCTCGGTGTATAAATCATACTGGTTATAGGCACGAACAATTACTTTCGGCGCCGTCCCCGGCTGTATGTCCAGATTCAAAGTAAAGGTATCCGGATAATCCCCTGTCAGAGTATCACACTCCGGCCAGCATTCTCTGGCACTGTAAGTCTTCCCGCCGTCTGTGCTGCAGCTGTAATACAACAGGGGCGAATCGTAATCGGCAGCCGAAACCGCCAGGCTCAAGGTCCCATTTTCATAGTCAGCCTCCAGAAAATCCAGCAGACAGAGATCCGGTTCGGTACTGTCTACCTTTGTCCTGGAAAACGCGGCATCTGCCTCTGTCAGCTGATAATCGGAATAATCCACATTCAGCGCACTGCTTTTCAGACCGAAATACTTTGCCACAGCCTCCGCATCCGCCCGGCCGAACTCTCGAAGCTTTTCCTCGCTGTCACAAAAGGAGGCATCCCGGGGTTCGTCCACGTGACAATGTTCCATAATCACTGCCGGGATTTCCCGCTCCACGGATTCTCTGATGATACCATAATAGTCCAGACCATCTTCTCCCAGACGTGTCTTAATGCCTCTCACAAACAGCCCCTTTTCCTTCATAGCCGACAGAAATTCATGGCCGAACTGGTATCCGTATGTATTATAAGGCGCTTCCAAAGGAACCCATACTTCCGAACCGAACAATTCATGATTCAGCGAGGCATTGTAGTGGATGCTGAACAGAAAATCCGCATCTACTGATAATGCAAACTCCGCTCTTTCTTTCAGGGACAAATCCACATCTTCCGTGCGGGTCATATATATCTCCACATTATCGTAAAGAGACAGTTCCTCATACATGGCAAGTGCGGTGGTCAGAGTCATCTGCTTTTCTTCATGATTATTCTCTATAGTCCCCTGGTTTTTACCTCCGTGTCCGGGGTCTATTACTATAATCACTTTCCCGCCTGTATCCTGCAGCCTCGGCGCTGCGCATGCCTGGACGGAAATCAGTAACCCTGTCACAACCACGGTTATCACTGTGATAAAAAAACGATACATAAATTATCCTTTCCCAAAAGGCAAAGCCGGATTCTGCTTACGATGACTAAGATATAGGAAAGAACCAGCTCCCATATGAAAACCGGTTCTTATCTGTGGTATATGAAATACAGATTACAAAACATCCAGACTGTCATTATCGGAATGCTTGTCCATGGAAATTCCATCCAGACTATCCTCCACAGGGTGAAACGCTCTGATATTGGATTGAATTAAATCACGAAATTGTCCAAGAGAGCCCAGCAGCTTATCATAATTTGTACTGGAAGACTGAATGGCAGACAGGACAATAGATTCCAGCTCCCCAAGCCGTTCCTCCGTATATTGGGAGGCCTGCATGCGCAGCTCGTTTGCCTCCATAGTAGCCTTGTCCAGAATCTCCTGCGCCTGCCTTGCGGCAGTGGCCACAATTCCATTTGCCTGCGCATAAGCCTGCTGCATGATTTCGTGTTCACTGATCAGCTCATTGGTATGTACTGTAGCCTCGTCAATCAGGGCCTGTGCCTTGGCCCGGGCATCATTCAGAATTGCCTCTTTATTGCTGATAATCTTCTGGTATCTTCTGATTTCATCGGGAGTCTTCATGCGCAGTTCACGCAGCAGTTCGTCAATCTCTTCCTTATTTACGATAATCTCCGAGCTGGACATGAATTTAGGCTTACAACTTTCAATATATTCCTCTAATTCGTCTATCAATTGTTCAATTCTACTGCTCATAAATGCCGCTCCTATTCCGAAATGAATCGCCTTATTCAGTTACCTTCTTATAATACAGATGCCCTGTACTTTTCCTTCATCAGCTTTGCTACGAATTCAGGCACACATTCACTGATGTCTCCGCCGAAGCTTGCAATTTCCTTTACACTGGAAGAACTTAAGTAGGCATATTCCAGACTTGTAGTGAGAAACACTGTATCCAGCGCGCCTTTGGACAGCTTTCTGTTGGTCTGGGCAATCTGCAGTTCATATTCAAAGTCCGTGATTGCCCGCAGCCCTCTGACAGCCACGTGCATGTTATGATCAGCCGCATAATTAATCAAAAGGCCGGAAAAACTGTCCACCTGTACATTGGGAATTTCTTTTGTTGCTTCCTTCAATATCTTAACACGTTCCTCCACAGAAAACAACGGGCTCTTTACTTTATTATTCAAAACACTCACTACCAGTACGTCAAACATTTCGGAAGCACGTCTGATGACATCGAGATGTCCGAAAGTGACAGGATCGAAGCTTCCTGGATAAACGGCACGTTTCATAATAAATTTCCTTTCTTCAGAAATAAATGTTTGTTGGTTTTATATATTTTTTCCCTGATGACAGAAAAACCAAGATCCGAAACATAGGAAAAATCCGTCCTTAGAGACGCTTCTACAATGATAACCGTATTCTCTGCGGCAAAAGTGACACCATTCAGGACATTGAGTACTTCTTTTTCCAATCCGCAGTCATAGGGCGGGTCAATAAAAATGAAATCCATCTTCTCCACGCCCGCTTTTTTACCAATGCTCTCCAAGGCAATGCAGACATCCTGTTTTATTACTATAGCACGATCCGACGTTTTCGTAAACGAAAGATTTTGCTGAATACAGGCAACTGCTCTGGGAGACTTGTCCACAAAGTATGCTTTTTTGGCTCCCCGGCTCAATGCTTCAATCCCCATTGCGCCGCTGCCGCTGAATAAATCCATAAACACACTGCCCGGTATATCCCATTGAAGCATATTAAACAGAGTTTCCTTTATTTTATCTGTAGTCGGCCTTACCTCCAGCCCCTGAGGCGCTTTCAGAGGAAGACTTCTTGCCGTCCCGGCGATTACTCTCATATATTCACCTCATTTCAGATCTATACTTTAATCTTTGTTCCTTTTCCGTCGCGTTTTGCAGTTTTCAGCTTATTGAGCGAAATCTGCTTCCCTTTATATTGGATAACAGTCTCTGTGGTATTCTGAATATAATACGCCTGTTCCACCGCATCTCTGGCACCAAGCTTCATCCCCCGGGCTCCCAGAGCAGCCTTCTTCTTCTCGGGTATTTCTTCCAGCGGAAATTTCAGGAAATACCCTTCTTTCGTCTGCAGTACAATGAAGTTCTGTTCCAGAATGGGCATCACACTGACCACTCTGTCGTCCTCGCACAGCTTTGTGGCTGCCACTGTGCGCTTGGAGACATCAAACTCTCCTCCATTCACCAGCTTTACCATAGACTGGGCCGTCACAAAGACCACCTGCCGCAGATTCAGCTCTGTCTGGCTGGTGATGCAGATAAGCTCTTCTTTCTCGGAATTGTAGTTGCTGATATTGTCAATCGGCACTCCCTTGTCACGAAATCTTCCGTAGGGAATGTCCATGACCTTAATGGTATGCAGCTGTCCGGAAGAAGTGAAGAGACAGATTTTGCCTGTATTTTTACAGGAAAAAACAAAGCGGCTTTCCGTATCTGCAGCCTCTTTATTACGCTCATAGACAGACAGATCCACCGTTTTGGCATATCCAAAACGATCCATTAGAAAGACTACTTCCGTCTCCTCTATTTCTTTTTCCTTATAGACAGCTTCCTGGGCGTTTTCAATGACAGTTCTTCTCTTGCGGGCATAAGCTTTTTTGTAACTGTCCAGCTCGTTGACAATGACCTGTGCCATGGAGTCTCTGCGCTCCAGAATATCTTCATAGCGATAGATGTTTGCCATGGTTTCGTCATGTTCTTTCATCAGAGCTTCGATTTCCAGACCGATCAGTTTATAGAGCCGCATCTCCAGTATGGCATTGGCCTGCTTCTCCGTAAAAGACAGCTGCTCCGCCATGATTTTGGATTCTCTGGACTTAAATTTTATGCCTGTGGTCTTGCCTTCCACCAGACAGGCTTTCGCCATATTTCTATCCCGGGAACCCCGCAGAATCTCTATGATCAGGTCAATGACATTACAGGCCTTGATCAGCCCCTCCTGAACTTCCTTTCTGTCCAGCTCCTTTGCCAGGAGATTATTATATTTTCTGGTGGCAATCTGAAACTGAAAATCTACATTGGCTTTCAGGATTTCCTTCAGCCCCATAATTTCCGGCCTGCCGTCGCAGATGGCAAGCATATTGACCCCGAACGTATCCTCCAGTCTGGTCTTTTTATAGAGCAGATTTACAAAATTCTCTGCGTCGGCATCCTTTCGAAGCTCAATGACGATACGGATGCCTTCCTTGGAGGACTGATTCGAAATATCTGTCACATCCACTGTTTTTTTTGTTTCCACCAGCGCCGCCACATCGGACAGAAATTTTGCGATATTCATACCGATCATGGGATACGGAATTTCCGTGATTACCACATTGATTTTACCGCTCTTTTGCTTCTCAAACTCTACCTTTCCCCGCACTTTGATCTTGCCGGTGCCGGTCTCATATATATGCAGCAGATCATCTTTATTGGTGACAATGCCGCCGGTGGGAAAATCAGGCCCTTTGATATAGCGCATCAGTTCGCCGGTGGTTATGGACTCATTCTGCATACATGCCTTCATGGCGTCAATGACCTCGCCCAGGTTATGCGGAGGTGTGCTTGTGGCCATTCCCACTGCGATTCCTTCGGAACCGTTTACGAGAAAGTTTGGAATTTTCACCGGCAGGACAGAAGGTTCTTTTTCCGTCTCATCAAAATTGGGCACAAAATCCACCACATCCTTATCCAGATCGCCCAGGAAGGCTTCCTGGGTCACCCGCTGCAGTCTGGCCTCCGTATATCGCATGGCGGCAGCGCCGTCACCTTCTATATTGCCGAAATTGCCGTGACCATCCACCAGAGGAAGCCCTCTCTTGAAATCCTGTGTCATAACCACCAGCGCATCATAAATGGAGCTGTCGCCGTGGGGATGATATTTACCCATGGTATCCCCTACAATACGGGCGCTTTTTCTGTAGGGCCTGTCATAGCGGATACCCAGCTCATACATGTCGTACAGGGTACGGCGCTGTACCGGCTTCAGTCCGTCTCTCACATCCGGCAGCGCCCGGGCAATGATAACACTCATTGCGTAGTCAATAAATGACTTCTGCATCTCCTCAGAATACTCTGTTTTTATGATTCTGCTGTCGTCCATTCTTATTTAACCTTTCTTTATATCTGTTTTTGCAACCGATTCCTGTCACAGTTATATTGCAAATCTCATTATCAGAGATTTATTATACTATCTTTCTGATAAAAATGCTATCTTTTTTCACAGCCGGCTATACTCCTGTTGCGTAACAGTTCAGTGCCCTGTCTAAGCTGTCACATTCTCTTGCGCAATCATCGGAAAAAAGGTATAATGAATTTATTCAAACATACAGGAGGTTTTCTTATGGAAAAGAAAAACGATTATGAAGACGAGGAAATGACAGTAGAGCTGGAACTGGATGACGGTACAGTAGTAAATTGCGCTGTAATCACCATTCTGACTGTGGAATCCAAAGACTACATCGTACTGCTCCCCCTGGACGAAAACGGGGAAAACGAAGAGGGTGAAGTATGGTTCTACAGCTACAGTGAAAATCCGGATGATCCTAACGAAGAACCGGTGCTGGATTATATCGCAGATGACGAGGAGTATGAAAAAGTGTCTGAGGCTTTTGACGAGTATCTTGACAGTTGTGAATTTGACGAGCTGATAGATGAGTGAGGCAAAAGCGGATTCAGAAATCTGGAAGGCTGCCTGGGGTGTTCCTTTGTACCGGTCAGGTACAGAAGCTCCAGGCATTTTTTTGCCCTTGTCATGGCCACATAGAAAATGCGCCTCTCCTCTTCCACCGTTTTTTCGTCCGGCATGGATCCATGAGGGAAAACCTTCTCATTGCAATCCGGAATCCACACTCTGTCAAATTCCAGTCCCTTTGCTCCATGTATGGTCAAAAGCTGCACCGGATTTTTCTCTCTGCACGGCTGAATTTTTTTTGCTCTTTCTTTCCCGGGGGGATATTTCTGCCCGGAAGCCGCTTTCTCCTGATTTTGCTCCAGGGATTTCGTATATTCCCTCTGAAAAGACTGCCACTCTTCGAGACTTCCATATGCCGCCGCATCTTCTTTCAGCCAGTCCAGTAATTCCTGCCACTCCTCCCATTTATCGCTGTCTGCTCCGGAAAGTGCCTTCAGATACCTCTCATATCCCATTGCTTTCAGAATATAGCTGACTGCCGGACGCAGAGAGAAATTCCTGATACTCCGAAATTGGCATTCTAAGCGCTGCAGCTCTGCCTTCATGGCATATTTCTTTGCTTCCGATAGGGGCGCATTGTCATAATAGGCCTGCATTCTTTCAAAATTCACTCCGCCGTCCCTCAGAGCTTCCCTGCTGATAAAACGGGACGGTTTATTCATAATACGCAGCATCTGCTCCCGATTCCCCTGTCTCTTCCCTATCTGTAAATAAGCCATAATGTCCAAAACGATAAAATGCTCATAAATGCTGACAGTACGTTCCTTCATTTCATAGGGTAGATCCGCCGATTTCAGTCTGGCTGCAAAGCTCTGCATATAGGCATTCGTACGGAAAAGCACGGCACAGCTTTCCCCTGTCTGCAGCCATTGGGACAGCAACTGTATCATATAGCCGCACTGATCGTCTCTCTCGGCAAATGCATGGAGAGACACCGGACCACGCTCCCGAAGAATGTCCCCTCCTGTTCCGGGCGGTTCTTCCATTTCTTCCCGGCTTTCCTGTGCGACCGCTTTTTTACAGTTCTGTGATCCGGCGGCCTGCAGCTGCTTTACAAATCTGTCCTTATTCTCTCCGATGACAGTCAGGGATGCCTGAACAATCTCATGTCTGCTTCTGTAATTAACGGCCAGCAGAAATCGCTTTGCATGATACTCTTCCGAAAACCGCCTCAGGCATTCCGGACGGGAACCTCTGAAGCCATAAATGGCCTGGTCATCGTCCCCCACTGCAAAAAGGTTATATGGCTCCGCAGCCAACAGCTTTACCGCCTCGTACTGGACAGGATTGATGTCCTGAAATTCATCAATTAGTATATGACGGAAACGGCTTTGCCAGTATGTCCTCGCTGATTTGTTATCCTGTAACAGCATTTTACATTCATAAAGCATATCATCAAAGTCAAGCCGTCCTGTCTTTTTTACAGCAGTTCCATAATCTCTGCAGATCTCTTCGAAATATGGCTGCCATTTTGCAGGTACCTTTTCTCCGGCAGCGGATAAGTCCATCGTATTTTTATAATAGCCTATGGCAGACAAAAATTTGACCGCGTCATCGTTCAGGCTGTCTGTATTTTTTGAAGAAACTTCGGCGGTTCCATCTTCCTGGTACTTTTCATATTTCTTCAATATGGGAAGTAAAAGCGCATTTTTTTCAGATTGTCCAAGAAGCTGATTTGATTTAAGTGTGTTGGATTCTCTCAGGATATGATAAAATATGGAGTGAAAAGTTCCGAAATTAACGGGATATGTGGCGGCAGCCATTTCCTGAAAGCGGTTCTGCATGGACAGGGCGGCTTCCTTCATAAAAGTAATCACCAGGATAGATTCCGGCGGAATTCCCTGTTCCAGGAGATATAGAATTCTGTTTGTAATGGTGTAGGTCTTGCCGCTTCCCGGTCCGGCAAGCACAAGACATGGGCCGCATAAGTGCATAATTGCGGCTTTCTGTGCCTCATTGGCGTTTGTTAAGTCCATTTCGTATCCTCTCTTTCTGAAGTTGTCAGGCAGAAGACGCGGAATGGTGCTTTCGAGGCCGTCTCTGCCGATGTGTGTGAAAAATTTCGGCAGAAACTGCCCGAATATGAGAAATACAACTTTCACAGATTTGCCTTGATAGTGATAGGATAATTCATTTCCGATACGCTGTCAACCTGTTGATGAAAAAATTTTATGCTTTCTGCAACAGCTCAATTCCTCTGCGGATTCTGTCCAGAGACTCTTCCTTTCCCAGCACTTCCATAATCTCGGTGGCTCCCGCAGGCGTAGTCTGTTTACCGGATACCGCTGTCCGAACAGGCCACATCACATAACCGTTTTTACAGCCTTTCTCCGCCACATACTTCGCCAGTGTCTCATAGAGCGCGTCATTGCCATAGTCTGCCTGTTCCTCCAGCAAAGGCAGCACTTCCTGCAATACCTCCAGAGCGGAAGCGGCTGTGGTCTTCATTTTCTTATGTGCATACATGGAGATATCATATTCCGGCAATGCCTCAAAGAAATCCACCATCTCTGTAATATCCGGAAAAACTTCGATGCGGGTCTTTACCATTGCGGCAATTTTGTGCAGATCCAAATCCCTGCTCAGCGCTTTTTTCAGATAAGGTTCCGCCATTTCATAGAAAGTGTCAAAATCCATGGCCTTAATATACTCACCGTTCATCCAGCGCAGCTTTACCATATCAAATACCGCCGGAGATTTGCTGATTCTGCGATAATCAAATTCTTTAATCAGTTCATCCAATGAGAAAATCTCTCTGTTGGCTTCCGGACTCCAGCCCAGCAGGGCTATGAAATTCACGATGGCCTCTGTGAGAAAGCCCTGCTCCAGCAGACCTTCAAAGGATTCGCTGCCACCTCTTTTGGCAAGCTTTTTATGATTTTCATCAGTCACCAGAGGCAGATGGACGTATTTGGGTGCGTCCCAGCCAAAGGCGTCATAAAGGCGAGCATATTTGGGCGAGGAAGACAGATATTCGTTCCCGCGGACCACATGGGTGATATTCATGGTGTGGTCATCCACCACATTGGCAAAATTATAGGTTGGAAACCCGTCCGATTTGATGAGAATCATGTCGTCCAGCTCCGCATTTTCCACAGTGATATCTCCATATAATTCGTCATGGAATGTGGTGGAGCCTTCCGCCGGATTGTTCTGCCGGATGACAAAGGGCTTTCCCTCGGCCAGATTTGCCTCCACTTCCTCTTTGGAGAGAGAGAGACAATGCTTGTCATAGATGGAGATCTCTTTTCCCTCCACCACCTCTGTTTTCAGAGATGCAAGACGCTCTTTGTTGCAGAAGCAGTAATATGCTTCTCCCTTTTCAATCAGTTCCCGGGCATATTTCATATAAATCCCGGTCTTGATCCGCTCACTCTGTACATAAGGACCGTACCCGCCGTCTTTATCCGGTCCCTCGTCATGAATCAGGCCCGTCTTCTCCAGGGTGCGGTAAATAATTTCCGTGGCGCCCTCCACATAGCGTTCCTGATCAGTATCCTCGATTCGTAGCATAAAATCACCGCCCTCATGCTTCGCAATCAAGAATTCATACAACGCAGAGCGCAGATTTCCCACATGCATTCTTCCGGTGGGGCTGGGGGCATATCTTGTTCTTATTTTCATAGTCATTCCTCTTTCTGCAGTTCCTTCTGTTTCTTTTCTGTCTGCAATTCTGAATCATTGCCG
>CAJUQT010000010.1 GCA_910588225.1 uncultured Acetatifactor sp. | reverse complement strand
TGGCAAACGAACACCTACCACTTAGGAGGCGGTCGCTCTATCCATCTGAGCTACGGAAACGTGTATAAAATTGTGTGTGACTTACTACCTCATGTCCTCCAAAAAGTTTCCGTTGTAGGTTCTCTTAGGAGGCGTGTGCTCTATCCAGCTGAGCTACGAGGACTCGAACGATATGAAGTTTATGAAAAGAGCTTTTTTACCTCCACGGACTTTGATGACCGGGATATTAGGAGGCGATCGCTCTATCCAACTGAGCTACGAGGACTTATATATGAAAAACCTGCTAATAAGCAAGTCATTCAGCTAAAAAAAGTTAATTTTACGTTGCTCCGGCAATCGAACACCTATACTTAGAAGGCAGTCGCTCTATCCAGCTGAACTACAATAACTTGTATGATAACCTGCATAAAGCAGGTTATTCAACATAAAATTCTACGCGGACTCTTCCGGAAAATTAATACTTCCCTGAAGCCAAATGATACCTTTAAATCTTCTACCCACCTGAGGCTCTCCATATATATCTATTATATTAACAGATACATCAAATGTCAACTCATTACAGCAAATTGTTAAAATATAAATTTTTTCTCCTGATATTTCATTTGTAACCAAGCGCATTGCCGTAATTTCACCTAAAATAGAATACTGATCACATTCCACACCATAAGGCATAAAATAAGTATCCACCAGGCTGAATACATCTTCTTTCTGAATCCGTTTGGATATAACGGTGTACATATCCATATCTTCCAGAGTCAACGTCTCAATGGCTTCCTCATCCCCTTTTCTGGCCGCTGCCATAAGATTACATCTTGCAACAGAATTATTTTTGACGCGCTGCTTCTGTTCTGCGTCTTTCTGAATAGGAAGCAACACGGTACCACCTGTTGATAAAGCAGACAAAGTAAGCGTTGTACCGCGGACAGGTAGCCTGTTAGTCGCTTCCGCTCTTATATAAGGAATCTTATCTTTCAGGTAAAAGATCAATGAAATACCAACCTTTATATCATCGCATACGCCGGCATAGGATTCCTTGTCCGCATGTCTCTCTACTGATACATCTTCATAAGAAGTGATACCGCTACCCTCCAGATAAGGGTAATAATATTCATAGATAAACCCATCTTCTTCGTCCAGTTCACCACAGACAGCAATACCAACGCCTTTGGCAAAATCTTTGCAAAATTCGCCTACTAATATATTCTTGTGATTTCTGGCAACACTTCGCCTGTCGGCATGTATCACCGCGTCTGTCAAAAGTTCCTGAAGTTTTTTACGACTTTCCAATGTGCTGAATCCGATAGCACGCATATATTTATGCAAATATTTCACCTTCTTTATTCTGATTTTTTATTATTATTTTTCTCAAATAATATTTTAGCTTCTACCATTGAATCAATTATTGCTCTTAATCCGCATTTCTCTCTGCATATTCCCTTATTTTACATTTGGCATAATTTTTTCCTTTCCACCCATATAGGGACGCAGTGCTTTTGGTATCTTAATGCTTCCATCTGCATTTACATTATTTTCCAGAAAAGCAATTAATCCTCTGGGAGTCGCCAATACCGTATTATTTAGGGTATGCACGTAGTATGTCCCATTTTCTCCTTTGGTACGGATTCCGAGACGTCTCGCCTGGGCATCTCCCAATGTGGAGCAGGAACCCACTTCAAAATATTTCTGTTGTCTGGGACTCCAGGCTTCGATATCACAGGATTTCACTTTTAAATCAGCCAGGTCACCGCTGCAGCATTCCAATGTACGAACCGGAACATCAAGATTCCTGAAGAATTCTACCGTATAAGACCACATTTTGTTATACCAGTTCATAGAATCTTCTGGTTTACAGAGTACTACCATTTCCTGTTTTTCGAACTGGTGTACGCGATACACACCTCTCTCTTCGATTCCGTGAGAACCCACTTCCTTTCTGAAACAGGGCGAATAGGATGTCATGGTTACAGGCAGACTGCTTTCTTTTACAATTTCTCCTTTAAATTTACCAATCATGGAATGCTCCGATGTTCCGATAAGGTACAAATCTTCTCCTTCTATTTTGTACATCATTGCTTCCATTTCTGCAAAGCTCATAACACCATTCACTACACTGCTGCGAATCATGAAAGGCGGAATACAGTAAGTAAATCCTTTGTCAATCATAAAGTCCCTGGCATAGCTTATCATTGCAGAATGAATCCTGGCCGCATCACCCATAAGATAATAAAACCCGTTTCCGCTGGTGCGGCCAGCCGCATCCTTGTCCAGACCACTGATGCTGCTCAGGATATCCGCATGATAAGGAACCTCAAAATCAGGAACCGTAGGTTCTCCATACTTCTGGATTTCCACATTTTCGCTGTCATCTTTACCAATTGGAACCGATGCATCAATAATATTGGGAATAACCATCATAATTTTCGCTATTTTTTCCTGAAGATCAGGTTCCAGCTTTTCCAGCTCAGCCAGTCTCCTGGCATTAGCGGCAACTTCTGCCTTTTTTTGTTCTGCTTCTTCTTTTTTTCCCTGTGCCATTAGGGCACCAATTTCCTTCGAAATTTTATTCCGGGAAGCGCGCAGACTATCACCCTCCTGCTTTGCCTTTCTGCTCTCCGCATCCAAAGCAATCACTTCGTCCACCAGGGCAATTTTCTCATCCTGAAACTTTTTTCTAATATTTTCTTTTACAATATCGGGATTTTCTCTCAAAAATTTAATATCAATCATAATATATTCTATTCCTTTCTTTTTTCTGCCTGTTTTATACTCTTTTTAGCAATAGCCAATGCTTCTTCTTCCTCAGCGCTCAAAGTTATCTGGTTATCACCATTTCTGATTTCTTTTGAATAGGAATAACATCCTTCCACACTGTGAACAGAATTAATGATGAAACCATTATCATTTTCATCCAGTAAAGCCAGGCTGTAACTCAGTTGTCCACCCATCTGATTAAATGCATCATATTTTACCAGGCCCATTTTCTGATACGTCGATTCCATTCTTTTAAACAGAATAGATATGTCTTTTTTATTTTTATCAGTACTGTTTTTCAAAAACTTATTGTCTTCGAACAAGGCAATGATATCCTGTTCCAGGCTGGCCCCTTCTTTACCTGCAAGAAATTTATCTAGTCTTTTCTTCAATTTATTTACCTTGACAATCTGAATGATCAATATAATTATCAGTATCAGAATTAAAACTGCAAGAACAAGTATTCCAACGGCCATATATCCCAAATCAAAAGATTCCAGTCCCAGCCGATTTAAAAAATTACTGTTTCCCTGTATCATATATCTCCTTTTGTACTTAAATAAATTACTTTTCTCCAATCATATCCAACAGTCTGTCCAAATCCTCATGATTATAGAACTCTATTTCAATTTTTCCGCTTCCCTCTCCTTTGGAGGTAACTGTCACCTTAGTACTCAATTTCTGTTTCAGCTTGTCCTCTATATCCTGATAAATGACCTGCATGGTTTTGTCACCGGATTTCTTTTTTGCTTTTTCTGGTTTGTGCAGATTTTTCACTAATTTTTCTACATCCCGCACACTTAATCTTCCATCAAAAATTTGCTGTGCAAGTGTGTATTGTTCTTCTGGGTCTTCCACTGCCAAAAGCGCACGCGCGTGGCCGGTACTGATCATATCATCAATAACCATTTGCTGTACTCTCTCATCCAGCTTCAGCAGACGAATAGAATTGGTAACTGCAGCACGGCTCTTTGATACTCTTTCTGCCACTTCATCCTGTTTTAAATTAAATTCTGTCAGCAACCGTTTATAGGCCTGTGCTTCTTCAATTGGATTCAAATCTTCCCTCTGAATATTTTCAATCAGGGAAATCTCCATAATCTCCTGCTCAGAATAATTTCGAATAATTACAGGAATTTCTTTCAATCCAGCTAATTTTGCTGCACGCCACCTCCGTTCACCGGCGATAATTTCATAATGATCCTTTTTGTCTTGCACCAAAATCGGCTGTATTAATCCAACCTGCTTAATCGAATCTGACAACTCCTGCAATGCATCTTCATCAAAATTCTTACGCGGTTGTTTTCTGTTGGGTTCTACCATAGTGATTTTTATAATTGTTTCCTGAGTACCCTTGCTATCTATACTTTCCATTTCACTCATCGCGGCAGCTTCTTTTTTCTTCTTTGCCTCTCCCACTGCATCTGGTATCAGAGAGTCAAGTCCTTTACCCAGTCCTCTTGCTGATTTTCCAGCCATATTATCTTATCCCTCCCTGCTCATCTATCATCAAGCCCTTTATCAACCAATCGATTTTAATAGCTCAATATTTAAAACTTCTATTTTATAACTTTCAAATCACCACGACAATATAATTATAAATCTTCTGCCTTAATATTGACAATATAATTATCTTTTAAATTTTTTACTTTTGTTTGAAACATTTCTGTCATTAAAGTAATATCCAGCTTCCATGTTCCAATTATAAACATGCATCCCTCTTTTTTCAATACCCGTTTACATTCTGAAATAATTTTATCGTATTGATTTTGAATGTGATATAGTCCATTATAAATAACGACAATATCAAAAGACTCATCACTAAAACTCATTTCAGCCGCATCCATTTTTTTAAATTCTATCTTTTCTATATTATGAATCTTCTCATTCAGACGATTTTCATCAATATCAATACAATAAATTTCTTCTGCATATTGGACAGCAGAAAGAGAAAAGTCCCCACTCCCGCAAGCTATTTCCAATATTTTTTTATTTTCAATTTCCTGTTTGATGAGTTCAACAACTGTATCTGTTTTTTTCATTACGAATTATCCTTTAGTTATTTGATTATTTTATATAACTGGATATTTTTTCTGAGCTACTCAAATAAGAAATTATATATTGCTGATAATCTCTTCAGCTAATTGCATATAAGCTTCCGCACCTGCTGATTTTGCATCATATAAGTTTATAGGCATACCATGACTTGGTGCTTCTGCCAATCTGATATTTCTAGGTATCAGTGTATTATAAATTTTCTGACTCAGATTCTGCTTTACATTTTCCACTACCTGCATAGAAAGATTTGTACGGGAATCATACATTGTAAATACAGCGCCTTCCATATCTAAATCAGGATTTAATCTTTCCTTTACCAGATTAATTGTATGAATTAACTGACTTAGTCCTTCCAAAGCATAATATTCACATTGAATAGGTACCAATACGCTGTCTGCTGTAGTCATAGCATTAATCGTAAGCATATTCAAAGAAGGTGGACAGTCAATGATAATAAAGTCATACTCTTCTTTTATGTAGTCTACTTCTTTTTTTAATATGTATTCTTTTCTGTCTATTCCGATTAATTCTATTTCTGCCGCTGCCAAGTTTACATTAGAAGGTACAATAGAAATGTTTGAAATGATATTTTTTATAATACAGTCACTGATAGAGCATTCCCCGAGAATTAAATCATATATTGTATTTTCAAGATTATTTTTATCTATTCCAAAACCACTGGTAGTATTACCCTGTGGATCTGTATCGATTACCAGAACTTTCTTGCCTTTTTCTGCCAGACAAGCAGATAAATTAATAGATGTGGTAGTTTTACCTACTCCGCCTTTCTGGTTTGCAATTGCTATGGTCTTTGCCATCGTATACTCCTTTCATATGTTTAGCGTTTTATTTATTTTCTGATTTATTTTAGTCTCAGGTAAGTCGCATTTTTTATTATAGCACTTATTGTGAGAGATAGCTATATAAAAGTTGAATTTTTGTATCTATTAAGTATTATTTTAGATACCCTTACTGCGAAATTAGTAATTGCAATTTATCCATGTAACACATTTCTATACAATCTTGCAAAGGTATCTATAATTTCTTTGCGTTTCTCGAAAATAGAATAATTTCTCTGTATTCTATTGTATGACATATTCATATCTGTGTAACAGTTTAAATACTTTAGTGCGAAGACAACTAAAGCAATATTGTCTGTCCGACCTTATTAAAAAATGATAACGAATGTGTAATTACGCTTTAATTTGTTTATAATTCTTATATAAAATACAAGTTATCTGACGTTTCACGGTAATTTATATGTTTCACATGAACCCGTACAATATATTGGGCTACATGTTTCACGTGAAACATTATATTGTGTTCAAAACAATAATAGCTCAAAATGTTTCACGTGAAACATTTTGAGCTATTTAAACATGATTCAGCTTCATTTACCTTCATCTCAGATTCATAATCCCATTTTTACATACTATATACATTATTTCATAACACATATATAAATCAAAAATCAAAAAATATATATTCAAAGATAATCAAAATATCAATTAAATGAAATCAGTTGCTGTCTTGCTAACAATAAACATAAAAAAATTCAAATACATAAATAAGAATTCTCACTCATACTACATAATAACATGTCAAAAAATCTTTTCACAATACCATACACACCCATTCCACCTCACCATAACTCCATCCAGTAAAATAAAACAATAAAAGAAATATGATTTATTTTTACAAAAGTTATTTAGACTTCAATATAAATTTTTGTGTCGGATAATTTAAAGAAAATGTTAATTCTCCAGGCACAAAACCCATTGAAGAATAAAACAACCTGGAAGCACCCCCTTTTTCATCACCTTCCCTAAATGTCTCCACTGAAATATCTCTATTGGAATCCATCTTAGTCAGCATCAAATCCACCATACGAGAAGCTATATTCTGTCTTCTGTATTCCGGATGAACTGCAAGACAACTAATCAAATTATGATTTATAGAAAACAACAAAATACCTATCACCATATTTCCATCTAAAGCACAGACAGCTCTTTCTTCCTTTATATTCTTTAATAAAGTCTGAAGATATTTTTCCATTCCGTTATTCGTTTCAAGTCCTGGAAAGTTATCCCTTACAATTTCCACCAAACTCATCCAGGACTCCACATTTTTAAATGATGCAAACCCTACTGTTAAGCTATGTTCCCTATTGCCATGAGCATCAAATACATGGACATCCCCTAAATCAAACAATTTATCCAGAAACCAATAAGGAACCATAATTCCTGCATTCTGCATACACAAAGCTTCTTCTCTGTCTACCCACTTTACCTGTTTCACCTCTTCATTCTGTAAATGAAGATTTCTGATATCAACATCCTGCTTTACAATGTAATAATCATCGAAACCGTCTGAAAAATTCATTGTAAAACTCGGACGTTTATCTGATAAATCCAACCTCAACCCAAGTTCCTCCAGTACTTCTCTTTCCGCCGCCTGTCCACTGTCATCACCAGCCACCGCAGAACCTCCCACCGATATGTCCCACATATTAGGCCATCCCTTTTTAAAAGGCTGTCTTTGTTGAATCAAAAGCTGATTTTTACTGTTAAAGATACAGACATGTACCACTAGATGATATTCTCCCTTTTCCATCTTATCTCCACGTCTGTGCGTTTTACCCGTTTTCACTCTATCCTTTGTATAAACATCCCATAATTCATCTTCCAGCTTCACAGGTACCATATCCAAATATCTCCTTTTTACAGATTTCAACGAAACAATATTAAATCAGAATTATACCACTTTTTATAGCAAAAATTGCTGCCTGAGTCCTGTCATATACATCGATCTTACTGAAAATATGAAATAAATGATTTTTGACTGTTCTCTCAGTAATATTCAAAGAAGATGCAATTTCCTTATTTGGCATTCCTCTGGCTACATACATCAAAATTTCCTTTTCACGCTCTGTTAATAAAGCAGCTTTAGTCATTACCTTATCCTGCTTTAATCCTGTCATACCCCAAATACTTACTACATTTACTATATCGGGCTGTATATATTTTTCTCCCTGAAAAATAATATGAATTGCCCTAATCAATTGTGAAAAATCACAGTTTTTCAGAAGGTATCCATCCGCTCCTGACTGAAATGCTTTTATCAGAAAATCTTCATCCATCAAACCAGTCACAATTAGAACCTTTAAGTTCATTCCATTATTTTTTATATCCTGAAGAACCTCAATCCCATTCTTCTCCGGCATATAAATATCCAACAATAAAAGATCAGGCATTTGATTTTGTTTCTGATAATTTATTAACTTCTCAATACATTCTCTTCCGTTTTCTGCTTCGTCGACTATGACAAAATCCTTTTCTACTTCAAGTAACTGTCTGATTCCCTGTCTCACCAAAACATGATCATCAGCCAACATTACTCTTTTCCCCACATTCCACCTCATTTACATTATCTTTATAATATTCTGCGATTAAATCTTTCCCTTCATATAATCTCTCAACTTATAAGTAATTTCTTTTAAATATCTTCCAATAACAATGAAATCCTGCTTTGCCTGAACCGGTTTTTTTTCGATATAACTACAGCATACTTCCATCCTCTGAACAAGAGTATCCAGATTTAATATTGTATCACTCCACATATTTTCTACATACTCATTCTTTTCTGTATCATCTACTCTCTCATACTTCAATAGATTTTCCAACTTCTCTACATAATCTATCAGAATATCTTTTCTTTCCAACAGCTTTTTATTAATTTCCTCATAAGCTGCCTTTTCCTTAGAGACATTATCTATTCTCCTCTTCTCTTCCGTATCTGTTCTTCTCGGTGAAAAAATTTTAAAATCATCAGATAAAGAATCCACATAAGAATCCATATAAACATCTGCCATTTTCATACATTTCAGATTATGTTCTATCTGAACTTCTAAATCTGACTTTTCCCGACAAAATTCATTCAATATGGAACTCAACATATCATAATCCTCGAATCTCATAGTATCTCCTACTTTACCAAAATCATAATATCTTTATAATTCTGAAGTATATCAAAAAATCATACAATTCAATCACCTTTATAAAAGCTACATCCACAACGTCCGTTTTCCTTTGTCCTATAAAGAGCGGAATCAGCATTTTTATAAAGATCATCACTGAAACCTGAAGGAGAAAAAGCACCACCGACACTGAGAGAAACTTTTGGCAGACCATCCGCCGGATGAAGCAGTTCCTCATTGATATCACTTATTTTTTTCATGATAACCCGTTCCATATTCGAAAATACTTCTGTCAAAATAACTGCAAATTCATCTCCTCCAATTCGGGCAGTATAATCCGAAGTTCGAAAACTATTTTCCAAAATTTTAGCTACCTTTTTCAAAACAAGATCACCGACCTCATGTCCATATCCATCATTAATCAATTTGAATTTATCCACATCAATAATAAGAAAAGCTATGGGAATCTTTTTTAAATTCAATCGCTGCCTGAGATTCTCGAAACCACCTCTATTAATAATTCCCGTAAGAGGATCATGCTCTGCACGATAATTAAGCATTGCTTCATTTGCGGCATTCAGCTCATAAATATTATTATAGGTCAATGCCAGATATTTAAACTCATAAGACCCCGATATGTCCAGTCTTTCCTTATCTTCTATATTTTCGATATAAATTTTCAACGGCTTTATAATCAATATTGTTATCAGGAAAAACATCAAAATATTTTCAACAAACAATATACTGATTAATATCTGCTGTCTTATCATAGTCTGTTTCAAATTCTGTACACTGTCTTCTTGTTTCTCTATGGTATCATCTATATTCTTATTCAAAAATACCATAATATCATCCATTATCATACTTTTTTTATTCTGATAATCTTGATTAAAAACTATATCCCGTGCTTTTTCTATCATTTCATCATAACTTAATTTTCTGTCTTCTTCCTTAATTTCCATATTTCTGACCACATCCGGAAAAAGTGACATATCAGACTCCTGTGCCAAGGAAATCAATTTCATGGCATAAATTTCTTCTTCCATAAGTTCGTTAGAATTATCAAGCGCACTCTGAAGATATTCTGTCCCTTTTTCTCCAAGATGAAGTGCTTTCATTTCCTCCAGAGCCGAATCTCTTCTCTTAACCGTATAAACTTCCTTAAAGTATTCATCCACATACTTTTTATCCATTGTCACTGTATATAGGCGAACCTGTTCCGTAAGATAATCTGACCCTTCTTCTATCATATCTACATTTTTTTCACAGGCAATATAATCTTCCATGGCAGATGTCATCTGCTTATATCTATAGGAAGCACTCACTGTTGCCAAAATAAGCAATATGTACAAAATAAAAGAAATCAAAATCATACATAAATTAATCGTACGTATTTTGATTCCTCTTACGTTATTTTTACTGATATTCTCTTCCATCTGTTTTCACCATCCTTCTCAATCACATGAAATCCCCTCATATATTATACTCCATACTGTTGAAGACTGACAACTCATTTTATTTAATATAAGGGTTCCTTCCCAGGTAATCCTGCTTTTCTGGGATACCTTTCAGGTGTCCTTCTTTCCTTCTCTATCACATATAAAACTCTGTAAATATCCGAATCCGGCAGCATAAACTCAACCTTTTTTGCAGACTTTCCTCCCAAAAGGGAAATTGCCTGTTCTGCCTGCTTTATCTCATCATATGATTTTTCAGATTTATATGCTATAAAGCAACCCTTCTGTTTCACAAAAGGAAGACAATATTCTGACAGAGTTGAAAAATTCGCAACAGCCCTGGACACACATAAATCAAAATTCTCTCGCCATTTTCCAGGCCTTGCAAAATCTTCCGCTCTTCCATGCACTGCTTCCACATTCTTCAATTCCAACTCATTGATCACTGCATTCA
The DNA here is from genome assembly GCA_910588225.1 of uncultured Acetatifactor sp. Lineage (GTDB taxonomy): Bacteria > Bacillota > Clostridia > Lachnospirales > Lachnospiraceae > Acetatifactor. The sequence continues at coordinate 84,405 of CAJUQT010000010.1, read as the reverse complement.
GAAACCGAATTCGTTTATTCAGAGAATCCAATAACACAACATTCAGATTTGGAAAGACTATTTTTAATACAAGTCCAGGAAATCCTGCTCCTGTTCCCACATCAATCACAGAGACAGATTGACTGACATCATATGCTTTTATCAGAGAAACGCTGTCTACAAAATGTTTTTTCATTACATCTTTAAATTCCGTAATGGCAGTCAGATTTATTTTTTGATTCCATTCAAGCAACATTTCATAATATTTCATTAGCTGTTCCAATTGCTTCTCAGACAAAGCAACACCCAGGGAATTCATATCTCTTATCAAAATATCATTATTATATTGATTCATATTAAATCTCCGTTTCATATGATTCTATATTATATTTTTTACAATAAACTCTGCCGTTGGATTCTATTTTCTTTCATCCTACAGTACCCCTGCCTTCGGAAAGCTATCATTTTCAACCATTAGATGCATCAACAGATTTAAATAACCTAATCAGAACAATTACCGCTATCAGAGCCAAAAGCACTTCAGAAGTTACCTGCGCATAAGGCAGTCCATAAAGAGGAAACAGCTTATTCAAAATAAAGAGCGCTGGAATCTCAAATACTACTTTTCTCAAAATAGCAAAAATCAAAGCCTTCTCTCCCATACCTGTAGACTGGAATACTCCCACAGCTAAAAAATCCACACACATAAACGGAAGCTGCAGACACATGGCTCGCAGAAAATGAGTTCCATAAGAAACAATAATATCATTGTTCATAAACAATCGAACCAAAGAACCTGCAAAAACAAAATAACCTGCCGAAACAGTAACTACAAGACACAGAGAAAGCTTCATGGCATAATAAACAGTATCCTTCATACGTCGGTGATTCCCATTGGCATAATTATATCCAATCAAAGGCAAAATCCCCTGTGACAGACCAAAAAATAAATTCATGGGCACCATATTTATTTTCTGTGCAATTCCCATAGAAGCCACCACATCGGAACCAAATGAAGCGGAAAAATTATTCAACAAAGTCATACTTGTCACATTCAACAGATTCTGAATGCTGGCCGGTATACCAACTGCACAGATACCCAGAATAATTTTTCTGTCAAAGGTAAAAAATTTCAGAGAGACAGACACATATGTACGATTTCTTCTCACAAATAATAAACCAAAGAAATACAAACAGGCTGCCATATTTCCCAGAAAAGTTGCAAGTCCTGCTCCTTCCGCACCCATATTCAGCCCCCATGGAAGAATGAAAAGCGGATCCAGAATCATATTCAACACACAACCACTGATGGTACCAATGCTGGCATGAAGAGTAGCTCCTTCCGAACGCACCATATATGCCATAACCACATTCAAAATTGCAGGAACTGCCCCCCAGCAGACAGTCCATTTCATATAATCTGCCGTCGCTGCAATTGTATTTTCTTCTGTTCCCAACATATGCAGCAAATGAGTCCGAAATAGTATGCTGCCCAGCGAAAACAATGCCGCCGCACATATTGTACTATAAAACCCTACGGCAGAAGAACGTCTCACTGTCTGTTCATCATGTCGTCCCAAAGCCCGGCTCATCATACTGCTTGTCCCTACTCCAAAGAGATTATTTATCGCATTGAAAGCCAGCATAAGCGGTGCCACCAGCGTGACTGCGGCATTCTGTATTGGATCATTCAGCATACCTACAAAATATGTATCAGCCAGATTATATATAATCATGATCAAAGAACTTATAATTGTTGGAATTACCATCCTCCTGACCGCAACAGGAACGGGTGTTCTTTCAAATAATTCTGTTTTATCCTGATTTTTCGTTTTCAGTTTATTCATGATAATCCTCTCATACTTCTTTGTGGATTTTCTCTATCTGCCATATTTTTCCAGATACACCAACAATACAGAGACATCCGCCGGTGAAACTCCTGATATTCTGGACGCCTGTCCGATAGATACAGGACGAAACAGTTTCAGATTCTGTCTTGCTTCTATGCGAAGGGAAGAGACCTGGTCATAATCAATATTCTCAGGGATCTTCTTTTTCTCCATCTTCCTGTACTGTTCTACCTGACGTTTCTGTCTGACAATATATCCTTCATACTTGATTTCAATTTCCACCTGTTCTATTACTTCTGCAGGTAATGTCTTTCTATCACTGTCAATTTCTCCTAAAATCTCATAGGAAAGCTCCGGGCGGCATAACAATTCTGCAAGACTGGCTGCAGTCTTTAAACAAGAACTGGCATGTAATTCCAGAAAATGCTGTACTTCTTTATTTGCACCTACTGAAGTATTTTTCAGCCTTTCAATTTCACTCTCAATCAGCTTTTCTTTTTCCAGTAAATTCCCATACTCCTCCTGGGATATCAATCCTGCTTCATATCCTTTCTTTCTGAGCCGAAGATCAGCGTTATCCTGACGCAACAGCAGTCTGTATTCCGCCCGGGAAGTCATCATTCTATAGGGCTCTCTATTATTTTTTGTCACAAGATCATCAATCAACACACCGATATAACCTTCCGATCTGTCAATTATCAGAGGTTCCCTTCCCAATATTGACATGGCCGCATTGATTCCTGCCACCAGACCCTGACAGGCCGCTTCCTCATAGCCACTGCTTCCATTAAACTGTCCCGCACTGAAAAGTCTCTTTATTTTCCTGAATTCCAAAGTAGGATAAAGCTGTCCCGCATGAATGCAGTCATATTCTATAGCATAAGCATTACGCACAATCCTGCATTTCTCCAGACCGGGAACCGTTCTATACATGGCCAGCTGTACATCTTCGGGAAGAGAAGAGGACATTCCTGCCACATACATTTCATTTGTATGGAGACCCTCCGGTTCAATGAAAACCTGATGTCTCTCCTTTTCCGCAAATTTTACCACCTTATCCTCGATGGAAGGACAGTATCTGGGACCTGTACCCTCAATAATCCCCGCATAAATCGGAGATCTGTCCAGATTCTCTCTGATAATCTCATGAGTTTTTTCATTTGTGTAGGTAAGCCAGCAGGATATCTGTTCCTTCTGTACTGTCTCCGGATCCGTTGAAAAAGAAAAAGGAACAATACGCTCATCCCCAAACTGCTCTTCCATTTTAGAAAAGTCTATACTTCTTCTGTCCATTCTGGCAGGTGTCCCCGTCTTAAAACGACGAAGCTCTATCCCCATTTTCTTCAGAGATTCCGCCAGATAATTGGCAGCCTGCAGACCATTTGGTCCCGTATAGGTAATAGACTCCCCGCACAGGCACCTTGCTCCCAGATAAGTTCCCGTACACAAAACCACAGCCTTACATTCATAGACCATTCCTGAAAAAATCTTTACACCCTTTATTTTCTTCTGATACCTGTCCTGTCTCTCCTCGGAATCTCCTATCTCTTCCCACAGCAATTCACTTACTTCTGCCTGCTTGATTACCAGATGGTCCTGATTCTCCAGAACCTTTCTCATTTCTCTGGTATATTCCGCCTTATCGGCCTGTGCTCTTAAGGAATGAACCGCGGGGCCTTTCGATACATTGAGCATTTTCGACTGAATAAAAGTCTTGTCAATATTCTTTCCCATCTCACCGCCCAACGCATCCAGCTCTCTCACCAAATGTCCTTTAGAAGATCCTCCCACATTTGGATTACATGGCATCAGAGCAATGCTGTCCACACTGACAGTAAAAATAACTGTCTCCAACCCCAATCTTGCACAGGCCAGAGCCGCCTCACAGCCCGCATGTCCGGCTCCAATTACACATACATCCACTTTTTCCACAAATTCATTTATTCTGCTCATCTTTATTTTCCCATACAAAATTTAGAAAAAATCTCTTCCACCAAGTCATCATCCACTTCTTCCCCTATAATTCTCCCCAGAGAAGCATAGGCATTTATTAAATCAATGGAATAAAAATCCTCCGGCATTCCATCCTCAATACTTTTTTTCACCAGCATCAACGAATCAAAAGCTTCCTGCAATGCCTCTTTGTGCCGCATATTTGTAATCACAATTTCACCTGTACTCTTAATTTCTTCCTTAAAAAACATATCCTTCACAGCCTTTTCAAAGATATCCAGGCCTTCTTCCTCTCTGGCAGAAGTTTTGATTGTTATCAATCTTTTTTCCTGAAAAAAATTTTTTATATATTTTTTTTGCTTTTTATTCTCTTCATCCTCTTTATAAGATTCCCTCTCCAATATTTCTTGAAAAAGACTACAAATCATTTCTTCTGTGACAATGTTTTTCAGATCACTTTTGTTCATCAAAACAATAACAGGCTTATTCATTATCAGAGATATAATCTCTCTGTCATTTTCATCCAATTCCGTGGAAGTATCCACAACATATACAATCAAATCTGCAGATTCCGCAGACTCTTTCGCCTTCTCCACACCAATTTTTTCTACAATATCTCCGGTATCACGGATACCTGCAGTATCCACAATATTCAAGCAGATTTCACCTAATTTCACCGTTTCCTGAAGGATATCTCTTGTAGTTCCGGCTATATCCGTCACAATCGCTCTCTCTTCCCCTGCAATACAATTTAACAGAGAAGATTTTCCCGCATTCGGTTTCCCCACAATTACTGTCCTGATTCCCTCTTTTATCAGCTTACCGTTATCAGCGGTATCAATCATTTTTTTTATTTTATCAGCTGTCATCTCAATTTTTACATACAATTCCTCAGGATAATTCTCCAGACTGAAATGTTCCGGATCATCTAATGCAGATTCAATAAAAGCAATCTCATGAATCATTTCCGCTCTGAGCTTCCTAATTTCTCCGGAAAGAGCTCCTTTCAACTGGCTCACGGAAGAAGCCAGCGCATATTCATTCTGAGATTGTATTACATCCATTACTGCCTCGGCTCCTGCCAGGTCAATTCTTCCGTTTAAAAATGCTCTTTTCGTAAATTCTCCTGGTTCTGCCAGCCTTGCTCCACACGAAAGAGAAGCAGAAAGAATTTTCTTCATCACAAGTACACCGCCATGACATTGTATTTCCACCGTATCTTCCCCTGTAAAGCTTCTGGGTGCCCTCATAACTACTATCATAACTTCATCAATGATGAAATCTTTATTTTCTTCTGCCACATATCCATAGTACATTCTATGACTTTCCGCTTTGGACAACATTTTTCTTCCGGACGGCAATCTGAATAGTCTGTCTCCAACCTCTACCGCATTTTTTCCGCTTATTCTTATAATCCCTATTCCTGCATCAGTCAGTCCTGTGGCAATTGCCGCTATTGTATCTTTTTTCATCATATATTTTTTAACAATCTGTGTATCTCATCACACATAAAATAAATAATTACATTTATTGTAACAATTCTGCCATTTATTACAAAAGGGCCGCCGCATTAAGTCAATTCACTTTTTTCTTAATGCCACAGCCCTTTCCTTTTTTAATTTATCTCTTATAAGTAACAACTACTCTCCTGAAAGGATCATCTCCCTCACTGTGAGTAGATATATACTTATCATTTTGCAGAGCTGAATGAATTATTCTTCTCTCATATGGATTCATCGGCTCCAAAGATACAGGTCTTCTGGTCTTTTTCACTTTGTAGGCTATATTTTTGGCCAGATTTTCCAGAGTTTCCTTTCTTCTCTGCCTGTAATCTTCCGTATCAACCTTCACTCTCACATAATCTTCTGTCTCCCTGTTTACTACCAAAGAAACCAGATACTGCAGAGAATCAAGAGTCTGTCCTCTCTTTCCGATTAATACACCCATTTCTTCTCCGGAAAGCTCTATATCCATGGTCTTCTCATCTTCCTGATATCTCACTTCAACGGCCACATTCATACTCATTGCCTTAAATACATCGCTCAGGAAATTTTCAGCCACTTCTTCAACAGACATTTCTTCCATCTTCACGGCAGCTTTTATAATTGCAGGTTTGGAACCAATTCCTAAAAACCCGGCAGAACCTTCCTCTATTACCTGATAATCAAGTTTATCACTGGTCACACCAAATTTCTGACATGCCTCTGTAATAGCTTCATTTAAAGTCTTAGCAGATATTTCAATATACTCCTGCTCTTTAACCATCTCTTTAAACCTCCTCATTTTAGTTCCGCAGAATTCTTTCATCAATATTCGAGATTATTTTACTTACTGTTGTTTCTCTCGTTATATTCTCTAACCATATTAGCCTTTTCCATCATGCTTCCAGGTTTGGCACTGCTGCTTCTATACTGCTGATTTTCTTTCGAAGCTGCTTCCTTTTCCTTCTCGGATACACCGGAATTCACATTTGCCTTGCTCTGAATACTTGATCTGCTCTGAATATTCCTTGTATTCATATTCGCATAAGCATTCATTCTTTCCTGATTTTTCTGCAGTCTTTCCATTTTTTTTGCACTTTTGACAGAATTCTTCGCTATCACCTGCTCAAAATCCATCTTATCAATATGCTTATTAATGATAATCTGCTGAATACTTCTTACAACACTTCCGGCCACCCAGTACAGACCCATACCTGCAGGAAATGAAAAGCAGAACCATGCGGACATCAGAGGCATAATCATATTCATAGTCTTCATAGAAGCAGCCATACTGGAAGCCTTCTCATTACCGGAAGCAGGCTGCTGCTGAGGCATCAGCTTTACATTAATCCACTGTGTCACTGCGGACAGAACAGGAATCATCACAGCACCGATTATAATTCCCCACGCACCCAGTTCCATACCTGTCTTAATCAGAGCACTGGGAGAATCTCCCATATTCAGACCCAGGAAATTATTATAAATATCTATTAACCCCCTGGTTGATTCATTGCTTAAAATCAACTGACCTCCCACTTCAGGATAAGTGAGACTGGTTAAATTATAATGCTCCGCTATTACTGCCAGGTCGGCAGAGGACAATTTATTCAATACATCTATAATGCCATTGCTTAGATTTCCATCCGTCATGGATCTTCCATACATACTGACTACATTTGAAATACTGTCAGAACCTGAATTCTGAAGGAATTCACCTCCGTCAAGAGATATGATTTTATCAGCCAATACCCTGAAAGTATTTCCAATCTTTGTCACATAAGCGGGCATGGAATAAATGACTCGATACAGGGCGAACAGTATTGGCATCTGAATCAGCAGCTGCACACAGCTTCCGCTTGGAGATACACCATACTTTGCATAGACAAGCTGAATCTCCTGATTCTTTGCCATCATGGAATCATTATCTTTTCTTCCCTTATACTTTGCCTCGATTGCCTGTAATTCCGGATTCATTTTCGCAGAAAGCTTGGAGAATTTCTGCTGCTTAATATTCAGAGGCGTCATTAACAGATTTACCACAATCGTAAACAGAATAATTGCAAGACCTATATTGGGAATTCCGATAAAATCAATCACATAAAATATCGCGTTCATGATTTTACCGAGCAGCCATGCAACTTGCCCTATAATTGGGGTGGTATTCTGAGTCAGTAAAATTAAATTCATTTATTCTCTATCCTCTCAGTCAGATTGTGTCGGTTCATCAATTCCCCTGATTTCTCCTTTTTCCGATGACAATTTCATCCGGAACCGGGTCAAACCCCCCTTTTGAAAAAGGATTACAGCGCAGTATTCTCCACCCGGCCAGCAAACTGCCCTTAAAAGCACCGTGCTTCTGAATGGCCTCCAGGCCATACTGAGAACAGCAGGGAATATAAGGACATTTTGTTCTCTTCAAGGGAGACAAATATTTCTGATAAAATCGAATACCGGCAACCAATAATTTTTTCATGATCTCAAAAAAATACTAAAACCTTAATCAACATAAAAATATACCTTAATAATATGGTGAAGCTTTCCAAGGTGAAGCAGAGCTTTTTCAATATCATAATATCCTGCCGAAGCTGTGCTCTTCCTTGCAACGATTACAATATCCAAACCACTATTAAATACCGCTTCATGTAATCTGTAACTTTCTCTTATCAGTCTCGTCACTCTGTGTCTTATGACACTATTTCCGACCTTTTTACTCACACTGATTCCAATCCGGTTCTTCTCCGTGCCATTTTCCTTCACATACATAACCAGATACCTGTCTGCATAAGATTTACCGTTCTTATAAACAAATTGAAATCTGTGATTTTTCCTCAGACTTTCAGAAAATCTCATCTGCCATCCTCCGTCTGCATTTCACAAACGTAATCAAAAAGGTCACATTTCTGTGACCTATGCGGACAATACTTTTCTTCCTTTTGCACGTCTGGCCGCCAAAACTTTTCTTCCCCCGCGAGTACTCATTCTTGCTCTGAAGCCGTGAACCCGAGCATGCGAACGCTTTTTGGGCTGAAATGTCATTTTCATGGAAAAGCACCTCCTTTTCTCTAAACCTTTTATATAAAGGCAACTTATTTTCTTTTCATGCGTATATTTCAGGAAAATAGCATATTGATTGTATAAAAAAAAAAGCCTTATGTCAAGGAAAATTCGGCAAAAACAGGATTTTTATATAATAAAAAAATTTTAAGTGAGTTATACACATAGATATCCACAATAAATACATAGTATAAAGTTATACACATTATGTTGATTATTTGTGGATAATTCAGAAAAAAATATCCGAATCCTGTGTAATAAAACAAATAATATCCACAAACCACAGTAAAACAGCCACTTTCTCATACCACATACTTATCCACTTATTCACATTTATATCCACATCTGTATGTATAAAAAAAAATTATAAACAGATTTATTCACATTATGTGGATAACATTATCCCTATATATGTTCAAAACTAATATTTGAAATCTTTTGAAATCTATATTACAATAATGAAATGCAGCATTTTCGTTTGAGGGAGGAAAAGTAAATGGAAAGTATCAGGGAAAAATGGACTGTTATAAAGGAAACAATTAAGAGAGAATATGACCTGACTGATATTTCCTACAGAACATGGGTAGAACCTCTTGCATTATACAATGCAGACAATCATATAGTAAGCATAATCATACCGGAAGAACAATCTCATATGATTGATTATATTTCTTCCAGGTATAAGAGTTTTTTCCAGGTCACCATAACGGAGATGCTGGAAGAAGATTATGATATTAAATTTGTCCAGGAAAAAGATATAATCAAAGAAATGCAGAAGGACAACCCTCCTGCAGAAAATGATTCCTCCAGTAACATAAATTCCGAAAACGCAAATCTCAATCCTAAATATAAATTTGATACATTTGTAGTAGGCAGCAGCAATAAATTTGCACATTCTGCTTCCCTTGCAGTAGCGGAATCTCCAGGACTTACTTATAACCCTCTTTATCTATATGGAGGTCCCGGACTGGGCAAAACACATCTGATGCATTCCATAGGTCATTTTATTATGGAACAGAATCCAGATAAAAAAGTTCTCTATGTAACCAGCGAAGAATTTACAAATGAAGTAATTGAGTCTATCAGAAGCGGTAATGCTGCTTCCATGACAAAACTCCGCGAAAAATACAGAACCGTAGACGTTCTGATGGTAGATGATGTACAGTTTATTATAGGAAAAGAAAGTACACAGGAAGAATTTTTCCACACATTTAATGTACTCCATTCCGCCAGAAAACAAATCATCCTATCATCGGATAAGCCGCCAAAAGAAATAGAAACTCTGGATGAAAGATTTCGTTCCAGATTTGAATGGGGATTAATTGCTGATATACAACCTCCCGATTACGAGACGAGAATGGCAATTCTCCGTAAAAATGCCGAGCATTCTATCCACCCTATTGATGAGGAAATCATCAAATATATTGCTACCAATATCAAATCCAACATTAGAGAGCTGGAAGGTGCTTTCAATAAAGTAGCCGCCGCCGGTAAGCTAAACAAAGTGGATCTGACCCTTGCCATAGCCGAAGAAGCACTGAAGGACGTTATTTACCCCAACAAGGCAAGAGAAATTACCCCTTCTCTGATTATTAACGTAGTTTCGGAACACTGCGGCGTAAGACCAGAAGATATTACATCTAAAAAGAGAAATTCCGAATTTGTACTTCCCAGACAGATTGTTATGTATCTCTGCCGTGAACTGACTGATACTTCCTATGTGAATATAGGAAAGCTTCTGGGGAAAAAAGACCATACCACTATCATTCATGGAGTCAACAAAATTACCGCGGAAATGAAGACAAATGAAGAGCTTAAAAATAAGGTGGATATTATAATAAAGAAGATAAACCCTTCTTAGAAGATAAACCCTTCTTAGAAACCTTTCCAGAAAAATTAACCACATATCCATGTGGGTTGTATGTGGTTAATATATCTTCTGAAGGGGAAGGAAAAGAAAAGAGAAAAAAGGACGTGAATAACTTCACTTTTATTCTCATGATATTTTTTCATTATTAACAAGTTTTCCATTCCATTTTTCCTTGAAAAATAGTATAATAGAGATACTTATGCACTTATCAACAGCCATTATTATTAATATTATGAAATTCTTTATTTATATATAAGAAACGAGATTTTTTCTGACAGGGAAGGAGTTATCTACATGAAATTAATTTGTTCAAAATCAAATCTTCTGAATGGTGTACAGATTGTATCAAGAGCTGTTCCCAATAAAACTACAATGTCCATTCTTGAATGTATATTAATAGATGCTTCCAACGGATTGATCACCTTAACTGCCAATGATATGGATTTGGGAATAGAGACAGTTATAGAAGGAGAAATTCAGGAAAAAGGATTAATTGCACTGGACGCGAAAATTTTCCTTGAAATTGTAAGAAAACTTCCCGACAGTTTCATTAGGATAGAAACAGATTCTTCTTATAAAACAATTATTACATGTGAAAAGGCAAAGTTCACTTTAATGGGTAAATCAGGAGAAGATTTCTCCTATCTGCCTGTAGTGGAAAAAGAAGAGAGTATCTCAATCAGTCAGTTTGCTCTGAAGGAAATGGTAAGACAGACAATTTTTTCCATTGCGGACAATGACAATAATAAGCTGATGACAGGAGAATTATTTGAAATCAACGGAGACGAGTTAAAGCTGGTTTCTTCAGATGGACATCGTATTTCGATTCGTAAAATTCAGTTGAGGGAAACATATGCGCCGAAGAAGGTGATTGTTCCCGGTAAAACGTTGAATGAAGTGAGCAGGATTCTTCCCGGAGGAGCAGACAGTTTTCTGACCATATATTTTACTTCAAAACATATTGTATTTGAATTTGAGAATACGGTTGTAGTATCCAGATTGATAGAAGGAGAATATTTCAACATTGACAGAATGCTTTCCAGCGATTATGAGACAAAGGTAAGCGTAAATAAAAAGGAATTCCTGAATTGTATCGACAGAGCTACTCTTTTGACCAGAGAAGGAGACAGAAAACCAATTGTTATCAATATCAGCGATGCCGGCATGGCATTGAGAATTGAATCTGCCCTGGGGAGTATGAATGAAGATATTGATATTGAAAAGCAGGGAAGAGATCTGATGATCGGTTTTAATCCTAAATTCCTGATAGATGCACTCAGGGTCATTGATGAAGAAGAGGTGGATCTTTACATGGTAAATCCGAAAGCCCCCTGTTTCATTAAAAATGAGGACAAAGGATATATTTATCTGATACTTCCGGTAAGCCTTGTAGCAAATTATGCAGGCCATCAGTAACATCATGGTTTGGTGTAAGTTTCTGAGGAGAAAGAGAGAAGAATGGAAATCATACATCTGAAAGAGGATTATATAAAGCTTGGTCAGGCCTTAAAGGCTGCCGGAATGGCAGATTCCGGTGTGGAGGCAAAGTATGAGATTCAGGATGGCCTGGTGAAAGTAAATGGAGAGATTGAAACAAGACGGGGAAAAAAGTTGTCAGTTGGCGACATTGTGGAATATAGAGGAAAAACCATCAAAATAGAAATGTAAAGACGGTATTATTATGGTGATCAAATCAATTGAACTGGCAGGTTACAGAAATTACGATTTTCTTGTCATGCAGTTCGACAGAGGAACAAATATCCTGTATGGGGATAATGCACAGGGAAAAACGAATATACTGGAAGCTATTTTTATGGCAGCCACCACGAAATCCCATAAGGGAAGCAAGGACAGAGAAATCGTTAATTTCGACAGAGAAGAGGGACATATAAGAACTTTTCTGGAAAAAGAGGGTGTGGAGACGAGAGTCGACATGCACTTAAGAAAAACCAAATCAAAAGGGATTGCTATCGATGGGCAGAAGATAAAAAAGGCTGCGGATTTGCTTGGTCTGTGTAATGTGGTATTTTTTTCACCGGAGGATTTGGGAATTATCAAGAATGGACCCGTCGAAAGAAGAAGATTTGTAGATATGGAATTGTGTCAGTTGGACAGTTTTTACCTTTATAACCTGAATCATTACAATAAAATTGTCAATCAACGCAATAAACTTTTAAAAGATATGTATATGAATCCATCCCTGAAAGAAACTTTGGGAATATGGGATATGCAGCTGGTTTCTTTTGGAAGCAAAATAATAGAGCGCAGAAAGTTATTCGTAGAACAGTTAAATGATATTATTTATGATATTCACAGAAAACTTTCCGGAGACAGAGAGAAGCTTATCATACATTATGAGCCGGATGTGGAGATAGAAGAATTTGAACAAAAGCTGCGGCACAACCAGGACAGAGATATCAAGTCGAAGATAACATCGACAGGTCCTCACAGGGATGATTTTTCATTTATGATAGAGAATGTGGATATCAGAAGATACGGTTCTCAAGGGCAGCAGAGGACGGCAGCCCTTTCTTTGAAACTATCTGAGATAGAACTTGTGAAGAAAATTACCAAAGATAATCCAATCCTTTTGTTGGACGATGTATTATCTGAACTGGATTCTAACAGGCAGAATTATCTTTTGAACAGTATAGGGGATATTCAGACCATTATTACCTGTACCGGTCTGGAAGAATTTGTTAACCACAGATTTGAAATAAACAGGGTTTACAGGGTATCGGAAGGAACCGTAAGTTGTATGAATACGGAAGTTGTATCGTAAAATAGAAAGGATATGTTTGTATGAACGAAGAAACAATCAACAACACTGCAGTGGAACATGAATATGGTGCGGACCAGATTCAGATTCTGGAAGGATTAGAAGCGGTTAGAAAGCGTCCTGGAATGTATATAGGAACGACTTCCAGCAGAGGTCTTCATCACCTGGTGTATGAGATTGTGGATAATTCAGTAGATGAGGCATTGGCCGGATTCTGTGATACCATTGATGTGAGAATCAATGAAGATAATTCTGTAACGGTTATTGATAACGGACGGGGCATTCCTGTTGGAATTAACCAAAAGGCAGGTATTCCTGCGGTAGAGGTGGTATTTACCGTTCTGCATGCCGGAGGAAAGTTCGGCGGAGGCGGTTACAAGGTATCCGGAGGTCTGCATGGTGTGGGAGCATCCGTAGTAAACGCTCTTTCAGAATGGCTTGAAGTGGAAATCCGTCAGGAAGGAAAAATCTATAAGCAGCGATATGAGCGGGGAAATGTATGTTATCCCTTAAAAGTTATAGGAACCTGCGGAGAAGAAGAAACGGGAAGTAAAATTACATTTCTGCCGGATAAGACTATTTTTACAGAAACTACAATATTTGACTTTGATTTATTGAAAATAAGACTGCGCGAGATGGCTTTTCTGACCAAAGGTTTGAAAATTATACTGAGGGATGGAAGATCAGAAGCAGAAACTCTTCAGGAACATGAGAACAGCCAGATCAATGAACTGTTAAAAAGGGCGGAAGAGGATCAAAAAGAAGAGATGCAGGAAGCCGGAGAAAGCGGATTCGAAGAAGAAAAAAAGGAAGAGAATATAAAAGTAAAGAAGGAGAAAAAAGCAGAATTTTACTATGAGGGCGGAATCAAGGAATTTGTATCTTATTTGAACAGGAGTAAAACTCCGCTTTACGAGAATATTCTCTATTTTGAAGGACAGAGAAATGATGTCTATGTGGAGGTTTCCTTCCAGCACAATGATTCCTTTAATGAAAGTGTATTCAGCTTTGTGAATAATATCAACACACCTGAAGGCGGAACGCATTTGCAGGGATTCAGGAACGCACTTACGAAGACTTTCAATGATTACGCCAGAAATGCAAAGCTTTTAAAGGAAAATGAGCCAAATCTGTCAGGAGAAGATATCAGAGAAGGACTTACTGCCATAATCAGTGTGAAGATAGAAGATCCGCAGTTTGAAGGACAGACGAAACAAAAGCTTGGAAACAGTGAAGCCAGAGGTGCTGTGGATGGAATTGTCAGTGAACAGCTTACTTATTATCTGGAGCAGAATCCCATGCTGGCAAAAACCATCTGTGAGAAATCAATCCTTGCGCAGAGAGCAAGGGAAGCTGCCCGCAAAGCCAGAGATCTGACAAGAAGGAAGACTGCTTTGGACGGAATGGCCTTGCCAGGCAAACTGGCAGATTGTTCTGATAAGGACCCGAAAAACTGTGAAATCTATATAGTGGAGGGTGATTCCGCAGGTGGTAGTGCGAAGACGGCCAGGTCTCGTGCAACACAGGCTATCCTGCCTCTTCGTGGCAAGATTCTGAATGTAGAGAAGGCCAGATTGGATAAAATTTATTCTAATGCGGAAATCAGGGCAATGATTACAGCTTTCGGCACAGGTATTCATGACGATTTCAATATTGAGAAGCTTCGTTATGACAAAATTATACTGATGACAGATGCAGATGTGGACGGAGCACATATCAGCACTTTACTTCTCACATTTATTTACCGTTTTATGCCTGATCTGATTAAAGAAGGCCATGTGTATCTGGCAAAGCCTCCTCTGTATAAGCTGGAAAAGAATAAAAAGGTGTGGTATGCCTACAGTGACGAAGAGCTTGACGAAATTCTGAAGGAAGTGGGCAGAGACCAGAATAATAAAATTCAGCGTTATAAAGGACTGGGGGAAATGGATGCAGAGCAGCTCTGGGAGACAACCATGGACCCGGCCAGGAGAATTCTGCTGCGTGTAAGCTATAATGAGGAGATGGAATCGGAGTTGGATCTTACTTTTACTACACTGATGGGAGATAAAGTGGAACCCAGACGGGAATTTATAGAGGAAAATGCAAAGTTTGTGAAGAATCTTGATATCAAATGACATTTTTTGAAGCGTGAGAGTAAGGAACTGTCCGAAAATAATTTGATTGTACAGGTTATTTCACGGCATTTCCTATGACAATGAAAGAGGAACAGAATGAAAGATGATATTTTTGACAATAACCCGGAGATGGACAAGATTCATGAAGTAGATTTAAAGGAGAAAATGGAATCCTTTTACATCGATTATTCCATGAGTGTCATTGCTTCCAGAGCACTTCCGGATGTCAGAGATGGGCTGAAGCCTGTTCAGCGCCGAGTGCTTTATTCCATGATTGAGCTGAACAATGGACCGGATAAGCCTCATCGTAAAAGTGCGCGTATCGTCGGTGATACAATGGGTAAGTACCATCCGCATGGAGACAGTTCCATCTATGGGGCTCTGGTTAATATGGCGCAGGAATGGTCTACAAGATATCCGTTGGTGGACGGGCATGGGAATTTCGGTTCTATGGATGGAGACGGTGCGGCTGCCATGCGTTATACGGAGGCAAGACTTTCCAAAATTTCCATGGAGCTGCTGGCCGATATCAACAAGGATACAGTTAATTTTGCTCCAAACTTTGATGATACGGAGAAAGAACCGGAAGTACTTCCCAGCCGTTATCCAAATCTGCTGGTAAATGGTACCACAGGGATTGCAGTTGGTATGGCTACCAATATACCGCCTCATAATCTTCGTGAAATAGTAAGCGCTATTGTAAAGATCATAGATAACAGAGTAAACGAAAACAGGGAGACTTCTATTGAAGAAATTCTCTCTATTGTGAAAGCGCCTGATTTTCCTACAGGAGGTCTTATTTTGGGGACAAGAGGCTGTAATGAAGCCTACAGAACGGGAAGAGGCAAGATTATAGTCCGTGCTGTAACCAATATAGAAACCCTTCCCAACGGGAAAAGCCAGATTATTGCAACTGAACTGCCTTACATGGTTAATAAGGCAAATATGATTATAAAGATTGCAGAGCTGGTAAAGCTTAAAAAAATTGACGGGATCACAGATATACGTGACGAATCAAACAGAGAAGGTATCAGAGTGGTTATTGAGCTCCGCAAGGATGCCAATGCCAATGTAATATTGAATCAATTATATAAGCATACACAGCTGCAGGATACCTTTGGTGTCATTTTGCTGGCTCTGGTCAATCAGCAGCCAAAAGTAATGAATCTTCCTGATATGCTGAAATATTATCTGATACATCAGGAGGATGTGGTCACAAGAAGAACCAGGTATGATCTTAACAAAGCGGAAGAAAGAGATCATATTTTACAGGGACTGTTAAAAGCTCTGGATTTCATTGATGAAGTCATATCCATTATCCGCAGCAGCCGTAATACGCAGATTGCAAAAGAAAGGCTGATGGAAAGATTCGAATTGTCGGACGCCCAGGCCCAGGCTATTGTGGATATGCGGTTGAGGGCTCTTACAGGTTTGGAAAGAGAAAAGCTGGAGAATGAACATGAGGAGCTTCAGAAAAAGATAAAGGAGTTGAAGACGATTCTGGCTGATAAGAACCTTTTGCTGGGTGTCATCAAAAAAGAAATTATGGAGATTTCCGATAAGTTTGGAGATGACAGACGCAGTAAAATCAGTTATGATGATTCTGATATATCAGTAGAAGATTTAATTCCAAATGAAAATACAGTGATTGCTTTGACTTCTCTGGGATATATCAAGAGAATGACAGTAGATAATTTTAAATCTCAGAACCGAGGGGGAAAAGGAATTAAAGGTATGCAGACCATCGACAATGATTTTATAGAAGATCTGTTGATGACCACTACGCATCATTATCTGAATTTCTTTACCAGTCTGGGAAGAGTTTATCGTTTAAAAGCATATGAAATTCCGGAGGCAGGTAGAACGGCCAGAGGAACGGCCATAGTAAATCTGTTGCAGCTGGCACCGGAAGAGAAAATCACGGCAATGATTCCAATCAAGGAGTATGACAGTGAGAATAATCTCTTCATGGTCACGAAGAAGGGAATTGTAAAGAAGACTTCCATGATGGAATTCACTAATATCAGGAAAAAAGGCTTGACAGCAATAAACCTTCGAAGTGATGATGAGCTGATTGAGGTCAAAGTTACAGATAAGGACAGTGAAATTTTTCTGGTGACAAAACAGGGAATCTGCATTCGCTTTAAGGAGACAGATGTACGTTCTACAGGCAGAAGTTCCATGGGTGTAATCGGTATGAATTTATCCGATGAAGATGAAATTATAGGCATGCAGCTTCAGAGTCAGGGTGATTCTCTTTTGATTGTATCTGAAAACGGATTGGGAAAACGTACTTATCTGAATGAATTTACCGTTCAGAACCGTGGTGGTAAGGGAATTAAATGTTATAAGGTTACGGAAAGAACAGGAAATGTAGTAGGCGTCAAGGCTGTGGTCGATGAAAACGAAATTATGATGATAAGTACGGAAGGCATTATTATTCAGCTCAGGATGCAGGACATTTCTACTTTGGGACGAGTTACTTCCGGTGTAAAGATGATTGATATGGAAGAAGGAGTAAAGATAGCCAAGATAGCTAAGGTCAGAGAAAAGGTATCAGACGGCGAACAGGAATTTGATAATCCGGAAGATGCCATGGAATATATTGAAGGAGAAGAGATACAGAAAAATGAAAATGTCGTAAAAGAGGCAGAGGAAAATCAGGAATCATAAAAAGAAATGAAAAGAGCTGCTGCACTGTCTGTGTGCCGCAGCTCTTTTTTAAATCTTACAATCATGAAGCAGTTAATTAGATGATTCTATTTATTTGGATAAAGGAGCATTTCCTTTACTTTTTACGACCATAGGTTTTTTGGTATCGGTTTCCATGACTTGAAGTATTTTACATTGAAATTTCCATTCATTTGTAAAATCAAAAAGATATTTAAACTGTTTTCCTTTAGATAATTCAATTTGACTTAATCTGTAATCATAAGTAGAAGGAAATTCAGGATAGGGAGGATTTGCAAGATAACAGTTTTCGTTGCTCCATATTTTGTTGTCCATAAAAAATCCATGTTCATGGTCTTCTTCTTTTAATTCAAATGCATTCAATATAGATGTATGTAGATCCGATAATTTACTGTTGCCGGAAATCTGAATATGACGGTAGCAGCCGGAACCGAGGGAAACACTGATAAGATAGGATTGTCTCACAGGAATGGGAGTTACTTTATCTTCCTGTGGCTTCTCCTGTTCTGTTATCCCAAACCGATCCCAGAATGTAAGTTCTGCCTCATCCAGAACTTTTAATTCTTCTTCAAAACTGAGAGTAATCTTTAATTTCTTACATATATCTTCCGCAAAGGCATAAGTACGTTCATCACGTACTTTAATTTCTTTGGGACAAAATTCGTGCTGCAGAAAAGAATCTATAAAATTATCAATCAGTTTATCAGGATTTTCTTCATAATGAGATACCGGCGATATGGAGAGAAAATAATCAGTAGTACTTTCTATTGCAATTAAAACAACAGGGTAATTGGGGATTTCTTCCGGACTATTTTGAACAGGTTGAGGAAAACGGATAATTTCACATTCCCATATGCCGACTTTTTTTTGTTTCTTCAATTTGGCAACAGCGATATCATTGGCAGCTTTTGGGGAGGGATAAGTTGGAGAAATTCTTTCAGGTACAGGTATTTCTTCTGTTACATATTTTCCACCTTTCAGTTCCAGAGAAACAATAGTATCCGGATCATCATAAATCTGTGTCATTCCCAGAGTATAATTCATGTCACGTATAAGAATATCCGACAGTGCCATAGAAGCCGAAAAAGCTTCACAGAGGTATTCCTGTTCCTTCTCTGTCAAAAATGTGATTGGTATGCAATTAGTTGTATATTTAATAAACTGAGGATATGTATTTTTTCCGGAAAGTCGTATTTCATGAGAGGAAGTATAACTTTTAATGCCTTCCTGTTCTTCTTCCGTCAGCTGACTTTTACTGACGAAGAGACATTTGATACATTCCTGCTGAATAAGGGCTTCCTGAAATTTAAAGGGGGAAAAGGGGGTTGTCAGTATTTTATCCAGTTCTGCCATGCTTCGGAGGCAATTGAAACCTTTATCCCCCAGATAAATGGTAAGACAACAGCGTCCGTTTACAGACTTGGTAATGTTAACATAACCTGTATTGCCATCAGAAAATTTTACTGCAAAAACATGTACATTCAATATGATATCCCAGACTTTTTTCTTTTTGAATTTAAATGCCATTGAGTATAATTTATCAGAAATCATAATATTTTACCTTTCGTGTATATTTTTTTTATCATATCACAAAACAGTAAAGAAAGTCTATGTTTATTTGTAAAACTATATGAAATACCTTATATTTATTTAAATAATTTTGATTTTTGTTTCAGGTGAAATTATTCTGAAAATTTCCGTTACATTTATTTTAATAGGACTGGATAAAAAACTCATATCCCGAAATACAACCTGTCCAGGCTTATTTTCAGCTATTTCGGTAATGATGCTTTCTGGTATATCCTCATCAAAACAGGCTATCATATCTCCATCATTGTAAATATGAATATGGGAATTTCCCCATATTTCACTGCGCAGAGGCATGGAAAGAGGCAGTCCCCATTCCAGAAGGCAGCCAAATATCAGATCAAGATCATTTCGGTCTGCTTTAATATTGGATTCCATAAGAGATAAAAGATTCTGGTTATATTCATCTGCACTGTAATAAATATCATTCATATTGCTGTCAGCCAGTTTAAAAACCCGAAAACCTGTATCCTGATCCTGAACAGTATTGCAATATTCTTTTTTCAATCTCGATCCGGCACGGCGGATACGTTCCTTTCCCAACTCACAGATAGATACATATCCTGTCTGAAAAGCGATGGAATTCTCAGAGGGCTTTTCCGGAATTTGGACCATAATAAATTTTCGATGTCCGTTGCTTCGGAAATTATATTCCATAACTGCCTGAGCAGTAGTTCCGGAACCGGAGAAGAAATCCAGAACTATATCATTTTCCGCTGTGGAAATCTGCAGCAGCCTGTATAAAAGCTTTACCGGCTTTGTATAGTCAAACAGTCCGTTGACATCAAAGAGAACATCCATATTTTTCTTGGCTGTGGAAGTATCCCCGGCAAATTTTCTTGTGAATAACGTAGTTGGAACAAGACCGTCATTTACGTCACAGAGATAGCGCTTCATCATAGGCATGGAATCTCCGTTTCCCCAGATGACTGCATTTTCACTGACAAGCCGGTTCCAGGTCTCTTCACTGAAAGCCCAGTATCTGTCCTTCGGCCTTCTGATAATCGTACCATCCGGTTTGGTAATCTGATAATCCGCACTATAATAATTATGAGCAGTTATGGGGTCTGCTTTCCAGGGACCCTTTGGATCATTGTCAGGATTGGCGTAAGCATCCGTATTTTCTCTGGGCAGCAGATGAATTCGAAATCCGTCTTCGTCTCCGGCATTTTCTCTCTTTTTCTTGGCATAACACAGAATATATTCATGAGAACCGGAAAAATTAATGGAAGAATTTTTCCGGGTGTGAACTTTTTCCCATACAATCTGAGCTATAAAATTGCGCTCTCCGAATATTTCATCACAGATAAGACGCAGGGCTGCTGCTTCATGATCATCAATGCTGATAAAAATGACACCATCCTTTGTCAGCAGATTTCTTGCCAGCATCAGCCGGGAATAAATCATGCTGCACCAGTCTGAATGAAATCGTCCGTTGTAATCCGTATTTTTGAAGAGAGAACGATTCTGTTCGTCAAATTTTTCTGTCAGTGCATTGTATTTATCTGCATTTTGAGTAAAATTGTCCTGATAAATAAAATCATTGCCTGTATTGTAAGGCGGATCAATATAAATCATTTTCACTTTTTCAAGATAGCTTTCCTGAAGAAGTTTTAATACATCCAGATTGTCTCCCTCAATATAGATATTTTCAGTAGTATTCCAGTCTACACTTTCGTCGGGACATGGACGCAGTGTCTTTCGAACAGGTTTGCAGGCTTCAGCAATGGCTGCTTTTTTTCCAACCCAGGTGAACTCATAGACTTCATTTCTTCCCTGCAATTCATCGGTAAAAAGCTGTCTGAATCGTTCAATATTTACAGTTTTTGTCATTTTACCGTCTTTTCCTATGCACTCAGTAATGCATTCTGGAAAAAGCGTCTCAAGTTTATTTATATTCTGCTGAAAAATATCCACTGACTCCATTCTCATTTTGTCCATATGAAACTGACTCCGTTTTGGTTATAATTTATGTGAGAAATATTTGTAACTATTCAGCATTGTACAACATCCAAAGCTTTGAATGCAAGCGCAATATCAGGGAAATAAACATGAGAAAAGCCTGTTCCGACAATTGACTTTAAGTTAGGCGTACTGTATAATGCAGGAAGCAGCCCAAAATGGCCGCAGGTTACAGAAAGGACAGGATTACAAATGCATTGGTCAGACAAGATTGCGGAAAAAATTATCAGCAGAAATCCAAGCAAAGAAGAATATGTATGTGCCGCTGGAATCAGCCCTTCCGGTTCCGTTCATATCGGTAATTTCAGAGATATTGCCACCAGCCTTTTTGTGGCGAAAGCATTGGAGAGAAAAGGCAAAAAAGCAAAGCTTCTGTTCTCGTGGGACGAGTATGACAGGGTAAGGAAAATTCCGGTGAATGTAGCTAAAGTAAGGGATGATATGGAAAAGTATATCGGAGTTTCCTATGCGGACACGCCGAATCCTTTTGATACGGAAGAAAAGTCTTATGCGGAATATTTTGAGAAAGAATTTGAAGCTTCCATTGAAAAGTTCGGTATTAAAATGGAATACAGATATCAGGCCCAGATGAATAAGAGCGGAAAGTATAAGGATTATGTGATTGAGGCTTTGCGTAAAAGGGGTGAAATATTTGATATTCTCGACAGTTTCCGTACACAGGATGCACAGGAAGGAGAAAGGGAAGCTTATTATCCAGTGAGTATCTATTGTCCGGAATGTCACAGAGATACCACAAAGATAATCGGTCTTTCGGAAGATTGTACCAGAGCAGACTATATCTGTAAGTGCGGTTATGAAGGAAAACATGATTTTACGAAGGATTATAACTGCAAGCTGGCCTGGAAGGTTGACTGGCCCATGCGCTGGAAGTATGAGCAGGTTGACTTCGAGCCGGGCGGAAAGGATCATGCAAGCCCGGGGGGAAGCTATGATACCAGTAAAGTAATTGCAAAAAAGATTTTTGATTATGACGCCCCTGTTTTCCAGGGATATGAATTCATTGGTATTAAGGGGTCTACTGGTAAGATGTCAGGTTCTTCTGGCCTGAATCTGACGCCTGCTACACTGTTGAGTATCTACCAGCCGGAAGTGATTCTGTGGCTCTATGCAAAATCGGAACCTAATAAAGCATTTGATTTCTGCTTTGACGACGGAATTCTGAGACAGTATTTTGAATTCGATAAGCAGTACAACAGTTATATGGATGGCTCTGCGGATGAGTATATACAGGATATTATGAAAAGCTGCCTGATGTTTGAGGAAAAAATCAGAACAGTGCCCATGTCTCATCTGGTTCAGCTGGGTTCCATTGTGGATTTCAATCCGGATATGCTGGAGACAGTATTCGAGAAAATAGGAACACCGTATAAATATGAAGATTTTAAAGAGCGTCTGGGACTGGCTGAATACTGGCTGGAGAACTGTTCTCCGGAAAATGTAAATAAGCTTTGTCCGGTGAGAAACTGGCCTGTATATAATGAATTGAATGAACAGGAAAAAGCAGCTGTAAAAATGTTGTATGAATATCTCTCCGGAAGTGATTATACACTGGAAGAGCTGAATAAGGAACTGTATGAAATTCCAAAGAGAATATATGGTTATGATGTGGAAAATTTAAAGGCATTGCAGGGAACCTTCTTTAAGGATGTGTATAAATTACTGTTGAATAAGGAAAAGGGTCCAAGGCTTTATCTGTTCCTTTATGCTATTGAAAAGGACAGATTCCTTTCTCTGCTGGATTTTTCCACGCCGATTACCGAGGAAGAAACGAAAGTGCTGACAGCTCCGGAAGAGGCAAAAGAAGAGGAAAAGCCAACGGTGGAATATGGAGAGCCGGATGAAGTAGCGCCTGTTGCAGAGGAAATCGATATTGACGCATTCAGAGCAATTGATCTGCGGGTGTGTAAAGTATTGAAATGTGCTGAAATCAGAAAGTCACACAGCTGCTATAAGATTACTCTATTTGACGGAATCAAAGAGAGAGTGATTGTATCCAGTATTAAGCAATACTATAAGCCGGAAGAATTAATAGGCCGAAAAATTATTGTGGTGGCAAATCTGCAGCCTACACGTTTTGTGGGTGTGAAAAGTGAAGGAATGCTGTTGGCCGGAACTAATAATGCATGCGGATGCCAGGTGGTGTTTGTGGATGATATCATACCGGAAGGAACAAGGATTTGTTAAATAGGAAGCAAAAGCTGCTGCAGAAATGCGGCAGCTTTATGTGACTTTAAAATGATAAAAATGAAAAAGGAAAGGTGTGGAAGAAATGATCGTACCAAAACATTTTGAGGATTTGAACGTATTACATGAGAATACGATGCCGGATCGTGCGTATTACATCCCTTCCGACAAAAAGCAGACAGATCTGACAGAGTACAGGGAAAGGTCAGTGCGTTTTACTTCGTTAAACGGAGACTGGGAATTTCGTTATTATGACAGCATATATGATTTAAAGGAAGAATTTTATCGGGATAAAAATACTTCCGAACCTGACTGGAAGAAAATTCCAGTACCTTCGGTATGGCAGAACCATGGATATGACAGACATCAATATACAAATATAAATTATCCGTTTCCTCTGGATCCGCCCTATGTGCCTTATGAAAATCCGTGTGGTGCATACAGACGACATTTTATCTGGCATCATAATGCAGATGCTCCAAATGTTTATCTGAATTTTGAAGGTGTGGATTCCTGCTTTTATGTATGGGTAAACGGACAGTACATAGGATACAGCCAGGTATCTCATGCCACCTCAGAATTTGATGTAACTTCTGTTCTGAGAGAAGGAGATAACCTGCTGGCTGTACTGGTATTAAAATGGTGTGATGGAAGCTATCTGGAGGATCAGGATAAATTCCGGATGAGCGGCATATTCCGGGATGTGTATCTGCTGAACAGGCCTGAAGAATGCATTTTTGACTATTTTGTAAAAACCCGCCTGAACCGCGAAAAGGAAGAAGCAGATGTGGAAATTTCTTTTACCTGTCTGAATCATGAAATTCCGGTTCATGTATCTATAGAAGACATGAATGGAAATAAAGTAAGCGAAACAGAAGGCAGCGGCCATGTTGTTCTGTCATTAAAACAGATTAATCTCTGGAGTGCGGAGACGCCTTATCTCTATACATTGATTATGGAGACAGAGAAAGAAGTCATCACGGAACAGCTTGGACTGAGAGAAGTCTGCATTAAAGATGGAATTCTGTATTTTAACGGAGAAAAGGTTAAATTCCATGGCGTAAATCGTCATGACAGCGACCCTGTAACCGGATTTACCATCAGTACTGCACAGATGCATCGGGATTTACAGTTGATGAAGGAGCACAATGTAAATGCTATTCGTACCAGCCATTATCCCAATGCGCCGCAATTTTATCAGCTTTGTGACAGGTATGGCTTCTATGTACTGGATGAAGCGGATAATGAAAGTCATGGAACAGGTTCGGCCTATAATCAGAAGGAGAGAACCTCAAATGTGTGGATTGCGGATAATCCTGATTTCATCCAGGCAACGGTAGATCGAACGAAAAAATGTGTCATCCGTGACAAGAACAGACCCTGTATATTCGGCTGGTCCATGGGAAATGAGTGCGCTTACGGCTGTACCTTTGAAGAAGCTCTGAAATGGACAAAGTCTTATGATGACACCAGGGTTACTCATTATGAAAATGCTTATAATGTGCCTGAAGGAAGAGTTACAGATTATTCCTGTGTGGACCTTTATAGTGGAATGTATCATGATATAAAAAGGATTCATGGATATTTTGCACAGACAGATGTACAAGACAGCAATCATCGGTATGATGTGGCTTCCAGACGGCCTTTGTTCCTGTGTGAATACAGTCATGCTATGGGGAACGGTCCCGGGAATCTGGAGGATTATTTTCAGGTAATGCAGCAATATGATGGTTTCTGCGGCGGAATGGTATGGGAATGGTGCGATCATGCCATTGATAAAGGTTTTAGTAAAGAGGGGAAAAAGATCTACTATTATGGAGGAGATCATGAAGAGTACCCTCATGACGGTAATTTCTGTATGGACGGGTTAGTGTATCCGGACCGCAGGCCTCATACGGGATTGAAAGAATTTAAGAACGTTCATCGCCCTGCCAGAGCAGTTTCTTTTGATGCTGCCCGGAAAACGGTTAAAATCCGCAATTATCTGGATTTTGTAAATCTTAAGGATTACAGTAAGCTGAATTGGGAAGTAAATTGTGACGGTGAAATGATAGCATCCGGATCCATTGAAGACGAAAGTCTCCTGAATATTGCACCACATAAAGAAGGAGAAATTAAATTGAATCTTCCTGAAACAAGGGAAGGAAAATGTTATCTGAAGCTCATATGGATACTGAAAGAAACGAAAGGAATACTTCCGGAAGGCTGGGAACTTGGATTTGATGAAATAGAACTTACTGTATCTGACAGCCAGAATGCAAAAGCAGTGAAAATATTGAATCAGCCTTTTACGTCTGAAAGTATGAGCGGAAATTTGAAAGCGGAGGAAGATGAACATTACCTGACAATTATGTCAGATCATTTTCGTTATACTTATGATAAATTTACCGGATTGTTTGCGGAAATGATAAAGGATAACAAAAAGATTCTGGAGGATTCCATGCAGTATAATATATGGCGTGCCCCCACAGATAACGATATGAATATCCGCAATAGCTGGAAAGAAGTAAATTATGACAGACATGTCACGAAATGCTATCATACAGAATATGCATTACAGACAAAAGAAGGAAAACAGTTTGTAGAAATCAACAGTACGCTGTCTCTGCTGGCAATTTACAGACAACGTATTATGGATATCCACGCTGTTTGGCGTGTCTGGGAAGATGGAAGTCTGGATGTATCTCTAAAAGTCATGAAGAATCCGGTGTTCCCCAGACTGCCCAGATTCGGCATCCGTCTGATGCTGCCCAAAGATATGAGGCAGGTAGAGTATTACGGATTGGGTCCGGCAGAAAGTTATGTGGATAAATGCCGTGCTTCCTGGCATGGAAAGTTTGAAGAGACAGTGGATTCTCTGTTCGAGGACTACATTCGTCCTCAGGAAAACGGAAGTCACTGGGATGTAAGTTATGTGGAAGTAATAGGCAAGGGAGATAGAATTTCTGTAGCTTCGGAAAACCCTTTTTCCTTTAATGCTTCCGTTTATACACAGGAAGAACTTACTGAGAAAGCACATAACTATGAGATTGTTCCTTGTGGACATACTGTTTTATGTATTGATTACAGACAGGATGGAATCGGTTCCAACAGCTGCGGACCGGAACCGGAAGAACAGTATCAGTTCCAGGAGAACGAATTTACATTCTCATTTGGAATTCGGATGTAAAATAAAGCGTAAGACAAAATTTTCTACCAATGTTTCAGTTTTCTGAGAAAGGCGGAAGAAGTGTTCTCTACAAAATATTATGACGAAATCAGAACAGAATTTAAGCGTAGGATGGAATTGCCGGAGAAATGTGCCTATGGGAATATCAGAAGTGTGAAACAGAAAATGTTGTGTGACGGAACAGATAATTTCCTGGGAGAGAAGAAAAAGGAGATTCAGGATGTCATAGCGGACTGTACAGAGGAGGAAAGGCAGGCCCTTACATTTCTGTACAGCGCTATGCCTGTCAGTGATATGCTGGATTATTCAGTATCACTTTTTCTGGATTA
Source organism: uncultured Acetatifactor sp. (assembly GCA_910588225.1). GTDB lineage: Bacteria > Bacillota > Clostridia > Lachnospirales > Lachnospiraceae > Acetatifactor. Next base: position 57,379 of record CAJUQT010000010.1, on the reverse strand, counting down.
TGCAAAGCATGGTGTATATTTATGGCAGAATGGTCCTTTTGCAGGTCGTATACCGGAACATATTTTTGCTGACTATGTACTGCACTATAGAATTAATAATGAAGACATTACGGAGACCAGAAGATTCTTCCATGACAGGATTCAGGAGACAGGTTATGTACGTACAGATTCCCTTTATAATGCGGCGGTAGATATTAATTACTGGTGTGCAGGAGAAGCCACATACCGTTCCACGGATAATCGGACCCAGAATCCCCGTACTATGTATAATGCCGCTATTGGTCGTTGTGGAGAAGAATCTACATTGACTGTGACAGCTTTGCGAAGCATGGGGATTCCTGCCCGCCAGGTATATGCGCCGCTGTGGTCTCATTGTGATGATAATCATGCATGGGTGGAAATATGGTGTGATGGACATTGGTATTTTCTGGGAGCTTGTGAGCCGGAGATGCAATTGAATACAGGATGGTTTCTGGAGGCTTCTTCCAGGGCAATGATGGTTCATTCCAGATGGTTTGATATTCATGAGCCTGAGGAAGAACAGGTAGGAAAAAAGGGTACAATCAAAGTTCTGAATCATTTGTCACGATATGCCCGTACGCTGACTCTGTCAGTAAAAACAGTGGATGAAGAAGGAAATCTGCTCCCTGGGACAAGAGTGGAATTTCAGGTGTTGAATCAGGGAACATTTGGTACAATAGCAGAAGTATGGACAGGATACGAACCAGAAAATTACGGAATTGCCAGATTGGTTACAGGATATGGTGATCTGCAGGTCAGTGCCGGAATTTGCAGGGAATCGGATAGAGGTAAGGAATGGCTGTACGGAGAGAAACTGATTCCTCTGCACTGCATAAAAGATAAGCAAGATGCAGAATTCGTTGTTGTGATGAAGTCTTTTCCGGAATGTACGAAAGGATGGATGGAATTTGTTTTTCATGCGCCACAGGCAGAATATAAAAATTTTTCCAGGGATAAGGAGGATATAAAAAAAGATTTAAGTTTTGAAAATGTAAAGCCTGAATGCTCAGATTGTCAGGAATGTAAATGGGTCCGGAGTAAAACGGATTTGGGAAAACAGCGGTTGGACAGAATGACATTGCATCGTAATCAGAAAGAAAAGGGCTTTTATTCAGAGGCAAAAACTTCCGAGGTTCTGTTGCTTTTTGGAGACCAGAACAGAATGCAGGCAGAGGAAATACTGCGCAGTGCCAGAGGGAATATGAGAGAGATTGTGCGTTTTCTGGAGTGGGATGCGGAGAGTTATCTGCCGCCTGTCTGGAAAAGGGGAGATAGGCATGAATGGAAGCTGAAAGTTCTGAATACGCTGAGAGAGAAGGATTATTGGGATATAGATGCAGATATATTGAAAGATTGTTGCATAAATGCTTTTCCGTATGCAGAAAATCTGCCGGAAGATATCTTTTTCCCATTCCTTTTGTCACCGCGAGTGTCGGATGAAATGCTCAGGCCTTGTCGGACAATGCTTTCCCTGTATCTGAGCAAAGATGCGGAAGAAGAAATTCGGAAATGTCCGGCGATTCTCTGGAAAGCAGTAGATGAAGAAATCCAGTCTCTGCCGGAGGAGCAATATGAGGATTTGATTACTTCTTCTCTTAATTGTCTGAAAGGAGGAATTGGCAGCAGACATTCAAAAAAAGTATTATGTGTCAATCTCTATCGCAGTCTGGGGATTCCGGCCAGACTGAATCTATTTGATGGTACTGTAGAGTATTATGATGGAGAAGATTTTACATCAGCGGAATATTTGGCGGATAATAGAAAATGCAGACTTATATTATGTGAAGATGATTCAATGGAGCATCGTCCGAAGCTGTTCGACTGGGAGCATTATTCTCTGGAACGATTTGAAGAAGGAAGTTTCCTGTGTCTGTGGCCTCATCAGATATCAGACAGGATACAGGGCAGAGAACTGGAATTGATATTGAGACCGGGAATCTATCGAATCCTGACATCAGACAGGAGGAAAAACGGTGATCAGATAGTAAAAAAGACTGTATTTTCCATGAATGAAGGAGAAAGCAGGATAGAGACACTTTCTTTTGGAAAGTTACCGGAAGAAGACGGAGCAGCGAAAATTCAGGTAAAAGATTTTCTCCTGAAGACATTAAAAGGAAAAGTCAGGAAATTGTCAGAGTTGCTTGAAAAGGACAGTATACTTTTTCTTTGGATTGAGACAGGAAGAGAACCTACAGAACACATTTTAAATGAGCTTTATGACAAAAGAAGGGAATTTGCCAAGTTAAAGAATTCGATCTATGTGATATTAAAGACTTCGGAAGATTTGAATAATGCTACACTTCAACGGACAATAAAAGTACTGCCGGCACTTAATCTCTTTATAGATGATTCTGATAAAAATGCAGAAGTTATGGCAGAAGAGGTGGGAGAAGAGAAGGGAAGTCTGCCCCTTGCTCTGGTTTTAAATCATGAGAAAAAATGCCTCTACAGCAGTGCAGGTTATAATGTTGGACTGGCGGATACACTGTTGAAAATCCTGATGAATTTGAATTCATAATTTTGATAGTGATTTATGCTATTTCAAATAAAGGCACAATGATTTCTCTAAAACGATATATTGAAATAATGTAATAAATGATAATAATATATCAAGGAAAGGAAAAGGTACAAGATTATGGTAATTTATGCAGTAAAAGATTATAATGAAATGAGCCGTAAAGCGGCAAATATGATTTCCGCGCAGCTTATTCTGAAACCGGAGGCTGTATTGGGACTGGCTACAGGATCTACTCCCGTAGGGGCTTATAAACAGCTGGTTGAATGGTACGAAAAAGGAGATCTGGACTTTTCCAAGGCTTCCAGTGTGAATCTGGATGAATATAAAGGACTTTCCGGTGAACATGATCAGAGCTATCGTTATTTTATGAATTATAATTTGTTTGATCATGTGAACATTGATAAGGAAAGGACTAATGTGCCTGACGGCCTGGCCGAAGATGCGGAAACAGAATGCCGGCGTTATAATCAGCTTATCCGGGATCTGGGAGGAATTGACCTGCAGCTCCTTGGTATTGGAGGCAATGGACATATCGGCTTTAATGAGCCCTGTGATGTATTTGAGAAAGGGACTCATGTGGTGAAGTTGACAGAGGAAACGAAAGAGAGTAATTCCAGATTCTTTGCTTCCATAGAGGAAGTTCCTACTCAGGCTCTGACAATGGGAATCGGGAATATCATGTCTGCGAAAAAAATTCTGCTTCTGGCTTCAGGAGAGGCAAAAGCTCAGGCTCTTTATGACTCCTGTTTTGGACCTGTGATACCTGGTGTGCCTGCGTCTATACTGCAGCTCCATCCGGATACAGTGGTAATTGCAGATGAGGCGGCTATGAGCATGATACGTAAAAGGGGCTACAGTGAACAGGTGATTTATAATTAATTCACTGGCAGTTATTGAAGGTAATTAATTATCAGAATTAAGTAAATCAATTAACTCTGGCTGCATGGTGCTGTAGAGATTAAAATTTCTAATGTAAATGGAGGAATGAAGCGGCTGTGATTATTAAAAATGGCAATGTCTTTCAGGATAACAAAGTTTTTGTAAAAAGAGACTTATATATAGAAAAAGGAATTATTGTGGAAAACGCTGAGCAGGTAACAGACCATTCTGAGATAAATGCTTCAGATCTGCTGGTTCTTCCAGGCCTGATTGACATACACAGCCATGGGGCGGTGGGACATGATTTTTCAGATGGCAATCCGAAAGGTCTGGAGGAAATACTTATCTATGAATATGCCCATGGAATTACTTCCTACTGTCCTACCTCCATGACCATTGACAGAAAGGAACTTGAGAACCTTTTTGAACGGATGGGAAATTTCCGGGAAGGTCACGGCATGGCACATGTAGCTGGAATTAATATGGAGGGTCCCTTTCTGGATGTTTCTAAAAAAGGTGCTCATAAACAAGAGAATATTATGGCGCCGGATGTAAACTTTTTTCGGCGATGTAATCAGGCCTGCGGAAAACATATTTGTCTGGTTACTCTGGCGCCGGATGTGGAAGGCGCTATGGAATTTATCAGAGAGCTTCACAATGAGGTATCAATTTCTCTGGGACATACAGGAGCAGATTACGATACGGCAAAAGCGGCTCTGGAAGCGGGAGCAAACCATGTGACTCATCTCTTCAATGCTATGATGCCTTTAGGACATAGAGCACCAGGGCTTATAGGAGCCGCGGCGGAAGATGAGAACTGTATGGCGGAACTGATCTGCGACGGTATCCACGTGCATGAGAGCATGGTGAGGGCAGCTTTTAAGCTGTTCCCAGGAAGAATCGTTCTTATCAGCGATTCCATGCGTGCTGCCGGAATGGAAGACGGCACTTATGATCTGGGCGGGCAGCAGGTGACAGTGAATGGAAAGCTTGCCACACTTTCTGACGGAACCATTGCCGGTTCCGCCACAAATTTGTATGACTGTATGCGAACTGCTGTGTCCTTCGGCATTCCTATGGAAGAGGCAATCGCCGCCGCTACCATAAATCCTGCCAGAAGCATCGGGATTTATGACAGGGTTGGTTCTCTGACTCCCGGAAAGCAGGCGGATGTGATTCTGATGGATAAGAATCTGGAGCTGGTGAAAGTTATTAGATGATATATTTATTGGCATTTTGCAATGAAATTATAGAAAATTAATATAGATAGCTTATTGACTTTTTTGCTTGTTTTTTTCAAATCATTGTGTTAAAATACACAATCAAGTGTATATAGACATTTCAGGTGCCGGAGAGCGGTTTAGACGTTTGGTCCGGTGAAAAGGGAAGCAGGTGAGAGACCTGCACGATCTCGTCGCTGTGAAAGAGGAGTTTTGTTTCCACCGCAGAAGAAAGGCGGTGCATGTCACTGGGAAATGCCCGGGAAGGCGAAGCAGAATGTTGATACTTAAGTCAGAAGACCTGCCTGTAATGGGTACTGTGTAGTCACGAGGAATTGGCTGGTACGGAATAAACAGATTATCCTTCGAAAATGAGGAAGGGAAATCTGTCTGTTAAGGTACGCCGACTCCTGTGATGATGCAGGAGCTTTTTTATGCGCAGATTTTCATAGTGAACAGTGTATGCATGGGCGCATAATAAGCGAAAAAGATGCACGAATGAAAATTTACAGGGCAGCAGGAAACTGCAAAGGAGGAGAAAGATGAACAGTAAAAGCGGTAACGGAAACAGGAAAATTGTAATTGGAATTATAGGTCTGGTGGTGTTGATTGGTCTGTTTGTCATTGTTTACAATGTATTTCGGGAGAAACCTGTGGAAGGTTCTAAATCCATTACCATTGAAGTGGTAAATAGGGCGGAGGAAAAGACAAGCTACGAATTGAAGACAGATGCAGAATATCTCAGGCAGGCGATGGAAGAAGCAGAAGGACTTACTTTTTCCGGTGCAGAGAGTGAGTATGGCATGATGGTGGAAACTGTGAATGATGAGACGGCTGATTATAATGTGGACGGAGCATACTGGGGATTTTTTGTGAATGGTGAGTATTGCAATTATGGTATTGACACTCAGCCGGTAGAAGATGGAGATGTATTCTCTATTGTCTATACAATAGGCGAGTAGGAGGTTAGGGTGTGAAATTACTGTAAGTAAGAAACAAGAGAAGACGATAACAGTTCAATGACTGTCTGAATTATTACAGGAATAATCGAATTATAATGTGAAATAAAACGAAAAGAAAGAGAAAATGAATGACAGAGTATGAAAGAGTGAGAGGACAAAGTGAGCAGGCAATCCAAAATATCCCGGAGAAAAGAAATGGAAAAAGACCGGAGATTCAAGTAAAAAAGCAGGGAAAATACGGAAAGCTGACAATCAGGGATATGACGCTGATCGGACTGATAGTGGCTATTTTGGAAGTATGTAAAGCAGCTTTGAGTTTTTTGCCCAATATTGAATTAGTCAGCTTCTGGATTATTTTGTTTACTTTTTTTTTTCATAAGAAAATCTTTTTTGCCATTCCTGCATTTGTTCTGATAGAAGGACTTATCTATGGGTTTGGTATGTGGTGGTTTTCTTATTTGTATGTATGGCCCCTGCTTGCCCTGGTCAGCTACCTGTTCAGAAGACAGGAATCTGTCTGGTTCTGGAGTATTCTGTCGTCTGTATTCGGTCTTTTTTTTGGATTTATGTGTGCAATTTCCTATGCTGCGGTCGGTGTGGTGGATGGTGGTCTTCGGAGCGGACTACATACCGGGTTTGTCTGGTGGGTGGCAGGTATAAAGATGGATATTATCCATGCCGTTGGAAATTTTGTTCTGATGATGGTGCTGTATCATCCGGTATCCATGAGTATGAAGAAACTGGTATCTACCTACACTTTCGACAGTAGCATATAACAGTCTCAGTAAACTGCACTAATCTTCTTCCTCTTCCGACAGCGAAAGGGAGAACACAAATTCGCTTCCGGCGCCTTCCGTGCTGATGACATTTATATGTTCGCCATGACAATTGATAATTTCTTTTACAATGGACAGTCCCAGTCCGGTTCCTTTTTTATCCTTGCCCCGGGACAGGTCGGATTTATAAAAGCGGTCCCAGATAAGCTTCAGGTCATCTTTCGGAATGCCGATTCCGGTATCTTTGACCGATACGAAGAGCTTACTGTTCTTCACGAAAGTCTCCACTTTAATGATAGAGTCATGATGGCTGAATTTGATGGCATTATCCAGCAGGTTATAGAGGACCTGCTGGATTTTTTCAATATCGGCATGTACCAGAAGCTCGTCACCGGTAAGAATCATTTCAATGGCGATTGTTTTTTTCCGGCAGGTACCTTCGAAGGAAGTAGCTGTGGACCGGATGACACTGTTGATGTCGAAATCAGTCAGGTCCAGAAGCATGCCTCTGGTGTTTAAATTATTGAGGGACAGCAGACTATTAGTCAGCTTAGTCAGACGTTCTGTTTCATTCAATACAATATTCAGATATTTATCATGCATATCTTCGGGGATGGTGCCGTCAATCATTGCCTCCAGGTAGCCCCGTATAGAAGTCAGAGGGGAACGGAAGTCATGGGATACATTGGCAATGAATTTTTTCTGATCATCCTCCGCACCTGCAATCTGACTGGCCATATGGTTCAGACAGGCTGCCAGATAACCGATTTCATCATCACTTTCCACCTGAAATTCATAATGCATGTTGCCAGCGGCGTACTGTTCTGTGGCATACGTAATTTTCCGCAGAGGAATATAGACCATCTCTGTGAAAAATATCAGGATAATCAGGGAAAGCAGAAGGAGTATTGCCATGGTAATATAGGAAATATTCAGCATACTGTTGCAGGATTGTTGGATTTCCGACATGCTGCAATGAATAACTACATAGCCTTTTACCTTATAACCGGAAGTAATGGGAGAAAAGACACTGAGCATTTCCTCTTCAAAATGGTCGAAAAAGGTATTGACCATGTAATAAGAACCGCCGGTAGCCGTAGGGTCAAAGTTATCAATGGTAACTACCTCTTCCACATTCAGAGGGGAACCTGTATCCAGGACCAGGCTGCCGGAAGGATTGATAATACGAATAGTGGAATCCAGATAGACAGCCAGGGAATCCAACTGAGATTTAACCGTTTCCAAATCCATTTCACGGGTATAGAGACCAGTTGCATAAGTGTCGGAGATGCGGTCGGCTTCGATATACAGATGTTCCGCCTTCTCCCGAACCAGCCGGTCCCTGGTCATACTGGGCACAAAAGTAGTGACAATGATGAAGCTGAATACACTGAAGATAAAATATGCGAGAATAAACTTCAGATAAAGGGTTTTCTTCATGTATTGCGTACCTCAAATTTATAACCAATGCCCCAGATTGTGGTGAGCTTCCAGTTGGCATGATCTTTAATTTTCTCCCGGAGACGTTTGATATGAACATCCACCGTGCGGGTATCGCCAATGTATTCATATCCCCAGATCTGGTCCAGCAGCTGTTCTCTGGTGAATACATGATTAGGAGATGATGCCAGAAAATATAAAAGCTCCAGTTCTTTTGGAGGCATTTCCACAGTCCGGCCTTTGTATACAACGGAATAATTGGTCAGATTAACAGACAAATCAGTATACTGGACACATTTGTCATCTGTATTGGTAGGAACAGCAGTCGTCGGCTTGTAACGGCGCAGCACTGCCTTGGCTCTAGCAACCAGCTCTTTGGAATCGAAAGGTTTCTCAATGTAATCGTCCGCGCCCAATTCCAGTCCCAATACCTTATCGAATATTTCTCCCTTTGCGGAGAGCATGATGATGGGAACGGAATATTTTGCTCTCACTTCCCGGCATACCTGATATCCGTCAATACCGGGAAGCATGATATCCAGCAGAATCAGATTGGGAGAAAAGCTTTCCAGGGCAGGCAGTACGGATTCTCCGTCATTTACAATCATGGTTTCATAACATTCTTTTGTCAGATAAAGAGCAATGAGTTCGGCAATATTGTTGTCATCGTCTACAATCAGGATTTTCTGTTTGTTTACCATATAAATAATCATAACCTTTCCGTAGCCTGTAGCATTTACCTTAAATGGATTAAACATTTGACGAAGGAGGCTACAGTCACTTTTTCAATCATTATAAGAATAAAATTTTGTTCTGTCCGGACTTTATTTAAAGGTGACAATAGTGACGCCGGAATCTCCTTCTCCGTATTCGCCCAGACGGTATTCCTTTACATATTTCAGACGTTTTAGATGTACATGAACGGCATTGCGGAGAGCACCGGTTCCCTTACCGTGGACCACACGGACACTTGGCAGATGTGCGAGGTACGCGTCATCCAGGTATTTATCCAGCATGGACAAAGCTTCGTCCACTGTCTTACCCAGGAGATTAATCTCTGTGGAAACGGAGAGGGTTTTCGACATTTTCATTTTGCCTGAAGCGGAGGAACTGCGTTGAAGAGTCGGAGCGGTAACGGTTTCTTCCTCCGCATAGACCAGGTCCTTAATGTTAGTACGGGTACGGATGATACCGCACTGCACAAATAATCCTCCTTTTGTGTCTGGCAGAGTACTGACGATACCTTTGAGGCCCATGGAGACGATTTTTACGGTATCGCCTTTTTTCAGCTTTTTGGGGTCAATGGCTCGGCTTTTTTTCTCCGGCTGCAGGCGATTTCCGCCGTTTACAGACAGCCGATCATTTTTTTCATTAATTTTGTCCCGGACCTTCTGTCTTTTTTTCTCCAGTTCTTTGATATCCGGGCCGGCTCCTGCCTTGTTGAAATCCCGAATGGTTTCATCTGCAATTTCCTTAGCTTCCTGCAGAATCTCACGGGCTTTTTCATTGGCCTCTCTTAAAATCCGGTCTTTAGCCTGATCCAGTTTCTCGTTCTTTTGCTGAAGCTGTTCCTGAAGCGTACGAATGCGCTCCTTATACTGTGCGATTTCCAGCTGCTCCTTTTCAATGGTGACACGGCTATGCTCCAAATCTGCAATAACATCCTCGAAGGTTTTGTCCTCTCTGCCAATCTGTTCTCTGGCGGCGCTGATGATCTCTTCGGACAGACCCAGACGGGAAGAAATGGCGAAAGCATTACTTTTTCCGGGGATACCGATGAGCAGCCTGTAAGTAGGGCGCAGAGTCTCCACATTGAATTCACAGCAGGCATTTTCTACAAAAGAAGTGGAAAGTGCATATATTTTCAGCTCACTGTAATGAGTGGTGGCCATGGTACGAATGCCTCTGTCATGAAGGTAATTCAGGATGGCAATGGCCAGAGCGGCACCTTCTGTGGGGTCTGTTCCCGCACCCAGCTCGTCGAAGAGACAGAGGGAATCCTGGTCGGCATGGTTCATGATATGGACAATCCTCTTCATATGAGAAGAAAAGGTGGACAGGCTTTGTTCAATGCTCTGCTCATCTCCGATATCCGCATAAACTTCCGTAAAGACAGACAGCTCCGAACGGTCCAGTGCAGGAATATGCAGACCCGCCTGTCCCATCAGAGTGAAAAGTCCTATGGTTTTCAGAGAGACCGTCTTGCCGCCGGTATTTGGGCCGGTGATGATCAGCAGATCGAAATCTTTTCCCAGATGAATGTCAATGGGAACTACTTTTTTCCTGTCCAGCAGAGGATGACGTCCTTTTCGAATATTGATATAACAGTCTGTATTGAAAACAGGTTCCGTGGCGTTCATTTCCATGGCCAGCTCTGCTTTGGCGAAGATGAAATCCAAAAGGGACATGATTTTCTGGTTAGCGGTCAGCTCTTCGGTGTGTTCCCCTGCCTGAGCGCTTAAGTCTGCAAGAATTCTTCCAATTTCCTCCTTTTCTTCCAGCTCCAATTCTCTCAGCTGATTATTCAGATTGACAACGGCAGCAGGTTCGACAAAGTAGGTGGAACCTGTGGCAGACTGATCGTGAATCATGCCGTTTACCTGTCCTTTGTATTCGGCTTTGATAGGAATACAATAACGATTGTTGCGCATGGTAATCACAGCATCCTGCAGATAGGTACGATAAGAACCACCCAGCATGGAATTCAGCTGATTGTGAATTTTCTCATTGGTCTGTATCATGGAACGCCGGATACTTTTTAATTTCGGGCTGGCATCGTCGGCGATTTCCTCTTCGGAGAGGATACAACGATGGATTTCGTTTGCAATCTGGGTCAGAGGGGCAAGCTGCTCAAAATACTCCTCCAGTGTGTCTGTCGGAGCATCATCTCTGTCCCTTCTTCCATAAGCTTTAATACGGGATACATTGTCCAGCATGGAGGCAATATTCAACAGTTCCAGAATGGAAAGAGTGGAACCGATTTCCAGAGAGCGAATGGAGAATCCCAGGTCTTTATTATTGCCAAAGGAGGTACTCCCGGACTTGAACAGGCGTGTAAGCGCATCTGCGGTGTGACGCTGGTTTCTGCAGATTTCTTCCAGGTCTGTGGAAGGCTTTAATTCCCGACAGAGCTTTTTGCCCGGTTCGGAATTGGCTTTTCCTGCCAACATTTCTATTATTTTGTTATATTCCAGAGTATTTAGTACTTTTTCGTTCATAAGTGTTCCCTTTAAATGGCCATTCGGCCGTTTCCTTCCAAGAATAAGGTCATTATATCATGTGCCCAGAGTGCACATGATGGATGGCCATTCGGCCGTTTCCTCCCAAGAATAAGGTCATTATATCATACTACCACAAGTATTTCCAGTGACAGTTCCGGATCAAAGATTTCTTTATCAGAGACTCGGTAATGTCATTATGAGTGTGCCTGCGGTCATAAGCAGAAGTCCGAGGAAAGCTTTTCTGGATAATTTCTCCCGGAATACCACATAGGAAAAAGCGACTGTTATCAGAATGCTTAGTTTGTCAACAGGTACCACAAGGCTTACAATACCATTTTGAATGGCATAATAGTAGCACAGCCAGGAAGCTCCTGTTGCAAGTCCGGAAAGGGATATGAAAATGATTTCTTTTTTGTCAATCTGTTTTAGCTGTATCTGTTTCCCTTTTATAAAAACGATGAGCCAGGACATAACGAGGACGACAATGGTACGGATTGCAGTGCCAAGATTAGATTCCACACCGGTGATTCCGATTTTGGCAAGTACAGAAGTGAGAGCGGCAAAAACAGCGGAGAGAACAGCATAAAGCTGCCAGCGGGTGTTGTATTCTTTTTCCGCAGTCTGTCTTTTTTCCACCATCAGATAAATTCCCACAGCCAGGAGGACGGTTCCGGTCAGCCTGAACAATAAATACTCTGTCTCCCCGAATAGTGCGATTGCCAGCAGTACGGTAAGAATCGTACTTGATTTATCAATGGGAACAACCTTATTCACATCTCCCAGGGATAATGCCTTAAAATAACAAATCCATGACGCACCTGTTGCCATGCCGGACAAAATCAAAAAGAATAAAGATTTTGGCGTTATTGTGAAAATGGTCTCCGCAGAACCAACTATAAATACCATAATCCACGCGAATAACAGAACAACCACAGTTCTCCATGCGGTCGCCACATCGGAATCTGTCTTCCGAATGCCGCATTTTGCCAGGATTGATGTTACTCCTGCGAAGAAAGCTGATAAAACTGCCATAATAAGCCACATAAAAGTTAACTCCTTCCATATCAATCCGTCTTAATTTTATCATAACATTTCCGCATCCTCAATGCCATGTGGAAAAAGGGCATTGTAAAATCAGCGGGGTCTGATATAATGGCCATATTAAAGAAAGCAAAAGGCAGCTTTCTTTCGTCCAGTTGATGGAGGATACAGCGTATTCTTCATAAGGTCATCTGTATATGATGACCTTATGAAGGGTAGAAAATACAAGGGAGAGTGTGAAATGCTTAAAGCGATAAAAATCAGAATGGAGTATGTGGAACAGCCTACAGGTCTGGGAGGGATTCCATGGTTTGGCTGGGTGCTGGAGAGCGACAGGAAAAGCGTGGTACAAAAGTCCTATCAGCTGCAGATTGCGGAGGATTTGCAGTTTGAAAGGCTCGTCTATGACAGTGGTTTCGTGGAGAGCGAAGAATCTGTTCATGTGGAAATTCCATGGGAGAAGACAGAGGGGCAGGGAATTCGAATCAATGAAAAAGGAAAAGTATCAGGCGAGATTCAATCCTGCAGGGAATATTTTGTGCGAGTCCGGGTGAGCGATGGCGTGGAGAAGAGTCCTTACAGCGACACTGCTTCCTTTGTGACAGGAATTCTGGACAGGAGCCAGTGGAAGGCAGGTTTCATTACCGTGGAGGAAGAATCAGACAGCGAGAAATCCAACAGTACCTGTCTGAAGAAAAGGATTTATCTGAAGGGGGAAGTGGAGTCGGCTTATGTGTGTGGGACAGCTTTGGGATTGTACCGCTTTTTTATCAATGGAGAGAAGGAGGGAGAGGACGAAATGACCCCTGGCTGGACTTCTTATCATAAGCATCTATGTTACCAGACCTGTGATGTGACAGAACTGCTGAAAGAAGGAGAAAATGTTCTGGAGGTCATGCTGGGAGCAGGATGGTACAAAGGAAAGATGGGATTCCTGCTATTGAGGAACAATTACGGTACGAGAACAGCTTTTCTGATGCAGATGATAGTGCGGTATAAGGATGGCAGGGAAGAGATTTTCGTGACGGACGAAAGCTGGCAGGGACGACCCGGTCCAGTAACTTTTTCGGAGATTTACGACGGAGAATGGTATGATGCCAGACTGGAGTCGGAAGATGAAGGGAAATGGAAAAAGGTAAGCAGAATTGAGTTCCCGATGGAAGCGCTCACGGCCCAGGCGGGCAGCAGGGTGCGGAAAATGGAAAAGCTTCAGGCCAGGGAAGTGATTGTGACACCCAACAGGGAAACTGTGATTGATTTCGGTCAGAACCTGACCGGATGGGTGAATTTTCGAGTGCAGGCGGACAGGGGATGTGAGATTGTTCTGAAATGCTTTGAGACACTGGATGCACAGGGAAATGTATATACGGCAAATCTGCGTTCCGCGAAGCAGGAGATTCATTATATCTGCAAAGGGGACGGGCCGGAAGAGTATCACCCTCTTTTTACCTTTATGGGATTTCGGTATGTACAGATTCTGCAATGGCCCGGAGAAGTGAAGGCGGAAGATTTCTTGGCGTTTGCACTTTATTCCCAGATGGAGCAGACGGGAACCTTTCGGTGTTCCAATCCGCTGGTGAACAGACTGCAGCAGAATATTCTCTGGGGTCTGAAGGGGAATTTCCTGGATATTCCCACGGATTGCCCTCAGAGAGACGAAAGAGTGGGATGGACGGGAGACGCCCAGATTTTCTGCAGGACTGCCTGCTGGCTTATGAACACGTATACTTTTTTCCGGAAATGGCTGAAGGATGTGGCGGCGGATCAGACGCCGGAGGGAGGTGTGCCTCATGTGGTGCCTGACATTATCAGCGGGAAGGAAGAGAATGACTGGCTGTTGTCCCAGGGGACTCATTCCGCGGCGGCATGGGCGGATGTGGCAGTGATTAATCCCTGGACCATGTATCTGACGTTCGGGGATAAGACAATTCTGGAAGAGCAGTATGAGAGTATGCGGAAGTGGATTGATTTCATGAAAGAGCATTCCACAGATTACATATGGAATTACAGGCTGCAGTTCGGGGACTGGGTGGCGCTGGATGCAGAGGAGGGAAGCTACTTCGGCGCCACGCCAAACGATTTGACCTGTACGGCATATTTTGCCTATTCCACAGGACTTTTCGTGAAAATTGCCGGGATTCTGGACAGGCGGGAGGATGCGGTGCGGTACGGTGCCCTGCATGACAAGATTGTGGAGAAGTTCAGACGAACCTTCTTTCAGGCGGACGGAACCATGACAGCCCAGACCCAGACGGCTCACATTGTGGCGTTGTATTTTGATCTGGTGCCGGAAGCTTTCAGGGCCCAGACAGCCCGGCGTCTGACAGAGCTGCTGAAGAAGGAGAATGGCCATCTGGTCACTGGTTTCGTGGGAACGCCTTATTTCTGCCATGCGCTGAGCCGTAACGGCTATGTGAAGGAGGCTTATGACCTTCTGCTGAAGGAGGATTTCCCTTCCTGGCTTTATCAGGTAAAGATGGGAGCAACCACTGTCTGGGAGCATTGGGACGGCATGAAGCCAGACGGGACCATGTGGAGTCCGGATATGAATTCCTTCAATCATTATGCTTACGGCGCTGTGGGGGATTGGCTTTACAGAGTGGTGCTGGGAATGGAAATCGACGAGAAGGACCCGGGTTATCATCATTCCATTATCAGTCCCCAGACAGGAGATGCATTCGACTTTGCGGAGGGCTCTTACGAGAGTGTGTACGGTGTGTTGAAGGTTCGCTGGGAAAAGGGGGAGGCGGAGGATGTCCGCAGGCTGCAGATTACAATTCCACACAATACCACCGCGGAGATCAGATTGGAAAAAGGCGCCGAAGAGATCAGGACTGAGGGGCTGGATTTTGCTTTGAAGGAGGGGATTTTCACTGCACAGTGCGGTTCCGGAGAGTGGGAGATTGTGTATCGGAAGTCTTTCTGATATCTGCTTTTCTGATAGAGAGTAAGGGATGGGAACGAATAGGCAGTAGTTCAGACAGGTAATTGGAACATTATATGGAAAAGAATAATCTGTGTGGCATTATATCTGTAAATTGTGGAAAGGAATGTAGTATAAATGATATTAAAGTTAAATGGATTCAACTTAAAAGTGAATATTTTTTACGGGAAAAATGATATATGGATTCCTGTGCCGGACTCCTGTTATACGGAAGGCGGCTGTGAATTTCGGACGAAGGATGCGGAATACCGGGTGGCTTTTGACAAAGAAGGATCGGAGGGAGAAATCAGTTATCGAATGGAATACCATGCTTCCTATGACACCCGAATGAAGCTGCAGCTTTCCCTGCCGGAGGAAAAGGATTATTTCCATGTGATTCCCTGTAATATTTACGGGGACAATCATGCGGAGGAGGTGCGTATCGGAGAATTTCCTCTGCTTACGGAAATTCATCCCGAGGCGGCATTCTGTTCGCCCTATTGGGAATTTCGGGCGGACCGGGCGGCTGTGCCTTTGTCGGCGCTCTGTTGTGGCAGGGGAACTGCCGCGATATCTGTAGACCCTTATTCAGAGGAAGAAGGAAAAGAGGAGGGCGGTCTGATCAGAAACGGTATCTTCGCTGCATTGCCGGACTGTTTCGGAGTTACGTTGGGTTACACCAACGACCCGGTGACCTTCCTGAATCGTTCCGTACCTGCCGCTTCCACCGGGAGCCGGGGGAGAGAAGCCTGCGTTGCAGGGAAGATTTATACTGTGGCAGGAGAGGGAAGGCTGGGCATTCACAGGATTGTGCGCAGGGAATATGAAAGAATTCATGTGAGACCTGTGTACACCGGAAGCTTTCGACAGGCGGCAGAAGCCATGCTGGATACGTTCTGCTGCCTGAACTATGATTCGGAAGCGGGAGAATACACCAACAGAAAATGCCAGCCTTATGACAATACAAAGCTGGAGCCCTGGAGGAATGTGGTGGAAATCGGCTGGACAGGCGGGGCCATTCTTGGATTTCCTCTTGTGATGAGCAGATATCTGCTGGGAGATTTTGCGGCAGGCCGGTTGTCTCAGGCCATGTCGGGAGAAACGATGCTGGACAGGATTGTGGCCGGTTATCGGGAGGAGTCAGGCTTCTTCAATGATTTATATGCACCGGTGAACGAGAATTCTGATGACCGGTTGAATGGATGGTGGACTTATTATGGTCTCTGTAGAGACTGCCACTGTGCTTACACTCAGGGAAGCGCGGTATATTATATTTTAAAGACAGTATCTTTCCTGAAGGAAAAAGGAATTTCCTGGAAGGAAGAATGGCTGAGCAACTGTAAAAATGTGCTGGATACCGTGGTTTCTCTCCAGAGAGAGGACGGGGCTTTCGGCTATACTTATTCGGCGCAGGAAAGGAAGGTGCTGGACTGGGAAGGCTTTGCGGGATGCTGGTTTGTGCCGGGGCTGATGTATCTTGCGCAGCTGACAGGAGATGCCTCCTATGTGGATAAGGCCAGGAAGGCACATGCTTATTATCGTAAGTTTGTCATCAACCTGGATTGCTATGGCGCGCCAATGGACACCTGGAAGGCGGTGGATCAGGAGGGGAATCTAAGCTTTCTGCATGGAAGTCGGATGCTGTACGAATATACAAAAGAAGCAGAATTCCTGGAGGATATGAAGTACAGCGCGGGATATGAATTCCTGTGGCGGTATGGCTATCCTACCCGTCCGGAGCATCCTCCGGTAAATGCCGGCTGGAATGCCTGCGGAGGTTCTGTTACGTCCGTTTCCAATCCCCATATTCATCCAATGGGTGTGCTGGCGGATGAGGATTTGCTGTTCCTGGGAGAAGTGACGGGGGATGCTTATTACACAGAGCGTGCGCTGGATTCCATTGCCTGGATGATGCAGACGCTGGAGCTGTATCCGGACCGGACGGGATATGGGCAGTATGGTGTCCTGTCTGAGAGATGGTGTCCCTCCGACGGGCTGGTGACGGAGCGGTATGATACCGGAGAAGCATATAATTCCTGGTTCAGCTACAATCTCTGGGCGGCGGCCAATGTATTCGAGGCTGTTCTGCACAGGCTGGAGGGCTGAGGAAAATCGTAACAGTTCGGACAGGGCGCTGAACTGTTACGGAAAAATCAGCATTTGCAGGAATGGAATAAGGCGTTTTCGACACGGGGTGCGGCTTGTTTCCGCAGGAATCTAATTATACGGTTTTCCGCTTTACAAGGGTGGTGGAAATCTCCAATTTCACGGGAATATTCCCCTGGGATTCGATAAGCTGGGAGAGACGGCAGACGGCCATCTCTCCCATGTATTCTTTCGGGACGTTGACAGTGGTGAGAGCCGGTTCCGTATAGGCGGACATTGGCATATTGTCGAAGCCCACAATGGACACATCCTGAGGAATCCGGTATCCTTTTTCCTTCAGCGCCTTCATGGCGCCGCAGGCAATCAGGTCATTGTCGGCGAAGTAGCAGCGGGCCGGCTTCTCTCCGGTACTCAGAATCGCTGTCATATCCGCATAAGCCCCTTCCGCAGAGGGGGAGAGGAAATGTACTTTTGAGTTGGAGGTGGACATGCCGTTTCGACGGACTGCCCGATAGAATCCGTCCGCCCGTTCCGTAAAATTATTGATTGGGTAGGAAGAGCGCAGGTATCCGGGCTGTTCTCTGCACCGGGAAAGCAGGTGGCAGGTGGCCAGATAGGCACCCTGCGCATTATTGATCAGAACATAATCCGCCTCTATGGTCTCAAAACAGGTGTCCAGGATGACCAGAGGCAGTTTCAGATTCAGAAAGGGAAGCACATCATTTTCCAGCATTTCCGTGCCCAGCAGAAGAATTCCCTTACAGTCGAAATGAATCAGTTCCCGGAGCTGACGTTCCGGATTTTCCCCTTCATCCAGATAAAATACGTTTAAAAAGTAGTGGTGTTTTTTGCAGCCGGAGTCAATCCCCTGAGACAGCTGAGAAAAAAAGGGAGTATCGGTCACTACCGCGCCGTGCTTGCGGTAGATAATGAAATACAGAGTGCCCTGAGAAGGCCGGGGCGCAGGCGCTTTTGCGGTAATCCGGCTGAAATCATAGCCGTATTTTTCGGCGGTTTCCACGACTTTTTTGCGTGTGGCAGTGCTGACTCCAGGTTTGCCGTTCAGGGCCATGGATACGGCGGCTTCGGACAGATTCAACAGGCTGGCCAGTTCTTTGGCGGTGACAGACATATCTTTCTCCTCATTCCTATATCTGAAATATATTGCTTAAAACATTTTCATTGATAATACATTATATTTTATACAGTATTCCCCATGCATTCCTGTTGCCTTACCTTGCATGATAGTAAGGCAACAATATAATTTTGATTATAGAATCTGCACACTGGAATTCAAAAGCACAATTCCAGTGTCATTATAAAAAATTAAGTAAATTAAGTCAAGAAAATACAGATAAAATACTTAATTTCAGATTGATATTAAGTTCTCTTAATTAAATAATGAAAGTATTCCGTATTAATAATATATAATTCGATGGAGGTATGAATATGGCGAAAATTGTATTGGGTTATGCACCGACCAGAAGAAGTATTTTCTCTGCTCCGGACGCGGTAAAATATGCGAATCTGACCAGAGAGAAGCTGAAAAGCATGGGAGTATCTTTTGTGGATATCACAGATATCGCTGAGGACGGACTGCTTCACGATGACGGAGACAGAATCCGGATTGCGGAGAAGTTCCGGGAGCAGAAGGTGGACGGACTGTTTTTTCCGCATGGGAATTTCGGTACGGAATATGAAGTGGCAAGGCTTGCGAAGGAGTTGAATGTGCCGGTATTGCTCTGGGGACCCAGAGATGAGAGGCCGGATGAGAATGGCGTGCGTCTCAGAGACAGTCAGTGCGGACTGTTTGCTACCGGTAAGGTATTGAGACGATTCGGTGTGCCGTTTACTTATCTGTGCAACTGCAGACTGGAGGATGTGGAATTCGAGAAGGGCATCCGCAACTTCCTGGCAGTCTGTAATGTTGTGAAAACCTTCCGCAGCACCAGAATCCTGCAGATTGGGCCCAGGCCATTTGACTTCTGGTCTACCATGTGTAATGAAGGCGAACTGCTGGAGAAATTCAATATTCAGCTGTCTCCTATTCCCATGCCGGAATTGAAAGATGAGATAGAAAAGGCGAAAGCAGAAGGAACAAAGGTGGCGGAGACAGTTGCCTACTGCAGAGAGCATTTCAATATTGCGATTAAGGATGAGGAGCTGGAGACCGTTGCGGCATTGAAGGTGGCAATGCGGAATCTGGCGGATCAATACGGCTGTAATGCGGCGGCGATTCAGTGCTGGAATGCTCTCCAGGGAGAAATCGGCATTATGCCCTGTGCTGCCAACAGTCTCCTGAACGAGGAAGGACTGCCGGTGGTATGTGAGACGGATATTCACGGAGCCATAACCGCCGTTCTGGCAGAGGCAGCAGGCATGGACGAGGCCAGAAGCTTCTTCGCAGACTGGACTGTGCGTCATCCGGACAATGAGAATGGAGAACTGCTGCAGCACTGTGGTCCCTGGCCGCTGTCCTGTGCCTCCTGTAAGCCAACCATCGGATATCCTCTGGCGTTCTCTCATCCCGGAGCAGTGGAAGCGGAGGCAAAGCACGGGGAGATGACTCTGTGCCGATTCGACGGAGACAATGGGGAATATTCTATGCTTCTGGGCAATGCCGCAGGTGTGGACGGACCTTATACAAAGGGTACTTATGTGTGGGTGGAAGTGAAGAACTGGAAACGCCTGGAGACGAAGATTGTGGAAGGACCCTATATCCATCACTGTGTAGGAATCCATAAGGATGTGGTGCCTGTACTGTACGAAGCCTGCAAATACATAGGGGTGAAACCTGACCTGTATGATGATAATGAGGATGAAGTGAAGGGTAAAGTGTGTGGGTACTAAGGAATTGTGGGAGAATGTTCCGACAAGAAGGCAATAGTCAGGCAGATTGCAGGAAAGGAAAAAATATGGATGAATTGACAAGGAAAGCTTACGGATTGCGGAGGGATGTAATTGAGGAAGTATATCGTTCCGCCGCAGGCCATGTGGGCGGAGATCTGAGTGTGATGGATATTCTGACAGTACTGTATTTTAAGGTGATGAAGGTGTCCCCGGAGAACTGGAATTCTTCGGACAGAGATCGTTTCTTCTTGAGTAAGGGGCACTGTGCGGATGCGTTATATATAGTGCTTGGGGAGAAAGGATTTTTCGACAAACAGGAAGCGATCAATACCTTCAGCGCTTATGGTTCAAGATTTATTGGACATCCAAATACCGATGTGCCGGGCATCGAGATGAATTCAGGCTCTCTGGGCCATGGTCTGGCGCTGGGTGTGGGAACCGCGCTGGCGGCGAAGATGGACGGCAGGGAATATCGGACCTATGTGGTGCTGGGAGACGGAGAGATGGCGGAAGGCTCTAATTATGAAGCTATGATGGCCGCGGCTCATTATAAACTGGATAACCTGTGTGCGACTGTGGATTTAAATCGCCTGCAGATCAGCGGCAGCACAAAAGAAGTAATGTGCAGTGACGATATGGGGGAGAAATTCAGAGCTTTCGGCTGGCATGTGATTACCGTGGAGGATGGCAATGACTGCGGGCAGCTTCTGGAGGCCTATGAGCAGGCCGCAGAGGTAAAGGGACGCCCCACTGCTGTGATCGCGCATACGGTGAAGGGCAAAGGAGTTTCCTTCATGGAAGACAACAAGAGCTGGCATCATGGCGTGATGACAGAGGAACAGTATAAAACAGCAGTACGGGAGCTGGAGGAGGTGCTGGCATGAATAAGATAACCAACCGTCAGGTGATATGTGATACCCTGTTAAAGGCGGCGGAACAGGACCGGGATATTGTGGTAGTCTGCTCCGATTCCAGAGGATCCGCTTCCCTGTCTGCTTTTGCGGATAAATTTCCCCGACAGTTCGTGGAGATGGGGATTGCGGAACAGAATCTGGTCACAGTGTCCGCAGGGCTGGCTTCCTGCGGGAAAAAGGTATTCGCCGCCTCCCCGGCCTGCTTTCTCTCCACCAGAAGCTATGAGCAGGCGAAGGTGGATGTGGCTTATTCCAAAACGAACGTGACCTTAATCGGTATCAGTGGAGGCGTCAGTTACGGAGCGTTGGGGATGACCCATCATTCCTGTCAGGATATTGCGGCCTTTGCCGCCCTGCCGGACATGAGAGTGTATCTGCCAAGCGACCGCTTTCAGACAGAGAAGCTGATGCAGGCACTTCTGCAGGATGAACTGCCGGCTTATGTGCGGGTCAGCAGATCTGCCACTGAAGATGTATACGATGAAAAGATGGAATTTACCCTGAATAAAGCAAATGTGCTGATGGAGGGGGAAGACATTCTGCTGGTGGCCTGCGGTGAGATGGTGCCCAATGCTTATGAAGCGGGAAAGCTCCTGCGGGAAAAGGGTTACAGTGTGGGGATGCTTGATATGTACTGCGTGAAGCCCATAGATGAAGAGACTCTTCTGGCGGCGGCAGAGAAAGCAAAGCTGGTGGTGACGGTGGAAGAGCATTCTCCTTTCGGGGGACTGGGAAGCATTACAGCGCAGGTGATATCCGCCCATTGCCCCAGACGTGTGATGAATCTGGCCCTGCCGGACGGACATATGATTGGGGGAAATAACAGGGAAATTTTCGCCCATTACGGACTGGATGCGGAAGGAATTGCCCGGACAGTACAGAAGGCTCTGACAGTGTCAGACAGGTTATGAACAAACGGAGCCGAAGGGCTCTGCAGGAGGGCTGATTTATGAAATATATCATTGGAATCGACCAGAGTACTCAGGGAACCAAAGCCATGCTGTTTGACGGGGACGGAGCAATCGTATATCGGGCCGATGTGCCTCACAGACAGATTGTCAATGAAAAGGGCTGGGTCTCTCATGATCCGGAGGAAATATACCGGAATGTTATCCGAGCAGTGAAAATGGCGGTGGAAGGAGCGGCTGTCCCAAAAGAACAGCTGGCGGCCGTGGGTATCAGCAATCAGCGAGAGACTACCGTACTGTGGGATGAGCAGGGCCGTCCTTTGAATCACGCTGTCGTGTGGCAGTGTAACCGAGCAGAAACGGTTGTGGAGCGGCTGAAAGACAATGGAGAGACTGTCTATGAAAGGTCAGGAATTCCTCTGTCAGCCTATTTCCCTGCAGCGAAGATGGCCTGGCTGATGGAAAATGTGGTTTCAGGACTTTCAGGGGATACAAAGCTGCATTTCGGTACTGTGGATAGTTGGCTGCTTTTTAAGTTGACGAAAAATCATTTATATAAAACAGACTATTCCAATGCGTCCCGCACCCAGCTTTTCAATTTACGTACCCTTACCTGGGATTCAGAGCTCTGCACATTGTTCGGCGTTCCTATGGAGGCTCTGCCGGAGGTCTGTGACAGCAACAGCTGCTTCGGGACCACGGATTTTGAAGGCTTTCTGGAGAAAGAAATTCCGATTCTGTCCATGTTGGGGGATTCCCATGGGGCGTTGTTTGGACAGGGTTGTCATGAAAGCGGTATGGTGAAGGCCACTTACGGAACCGGTTCTTCGGTGATGATGAATATCGGAGAAAGCTTTGTACAGAGCAAAAATGGTCTGGCTGCCTCCCTTGCCTGGGGAATAGATGGAAAAGCTACCTATGTGCTGGAGGGAAATATCAATTATACAGGGGCTGTGATTACCTGGTTAAAGGAGGATGTAGGTCTGATTTCCTCTCCCGGGGAGACGGAAAAATTAGCATTGCAGGCGAACCCTGCGGATACCTGTATTCTGGTGCCTGCCTTCACAGGACTGTCGGCTCCTTACTGGAAAGGTGATGCGAAGGCAGTGCTTGCGGAAATGAGCCGTACCACGGGGCGGGCGGAAATTGTCCGGGCAGCCCTGGACAGCATTGCTTTTCAGGTGACGGATGTGCTGAAGGCTATGGAGCAGGACAGCGGCTGTGGGCTGCAGGAGCTTCGCACAGACGGAGGCCCTACGAAGAATCAATATCTGATGCAGATGCAGAGCGACCTTGCGAATGTGAGGGTAAGCGCCGCAGGACAGGAGGAACTATCCGCCATAGGGGCGGCTTATCTGGCCGGACTTACCGCAGGCATTTACCGCCGGGAAAGCCTGTTCTCCCGGATGGAATACAGGACGTATGCGCCTGAGATGTCGGAGGAGAACAGAGCGGCAAAGTATGCTGCCTGGAAAAAGGCGGTGTCCATGACTTTTTAATTTGGGTGGCCAGAAAATATAATTTATAGAGATTGGAGACAAAAGTATACATGAAAACAGAATTAAAAGCAAAGGCTCCCTGGGAAAAAGGGCTTTTGAAGGTAGCAGAGGACGGCAGACATTTTTGCTGCGGCGAGGAACCTTTCTTTCTGCTGGGCGATACGGCCTGGCTGTTATTTCACCAGCTGACTCTGGAAGAGAGCTATGTGTATCTCAGGAACCGGAAGGATCTGGGCTATAATGTAATTCTGGCGGATTTTATCCATACCGTGGACCAGAAGAATCTGGCCGGGGACAGCGCGCTGACAGAAGAAGATCCTGCCAGACCGAATACGGAAGGAAGCTTTTGGACCCATGTGGACGCGGTGATGGAAATGGCGCGCGAGCTGGGACTTTACATGGGAATTCTTCCTGTGTGGGGCAGCAGTGTGGTAAAAAGCGGCCGCATGAATATGGAAAATGTGGATGCCTATATGGATTTTGTGCTGAACAGATATCATGATTTTCCGAATATCATTTGGGTTGTGGGAGGAGATGTGCGGGGAGATGTGGCTATTGAAGTGTTCCGACACATGGGAAAGCGCATGAAAGAAGACAATCCGGATCGTCTGGTAACGTATCATCCTTTTGGCAGAACCAGTTCTTCCCTCTGGTTTCATGAGGAGGACTGGCTGGACTTTAACCTGTTCCAGTCCGGCCACAGGCGTTATGACCAGGTCAGCATGCAGAAGTGGGATGACAATACGGCGAAGGAAGAATGGTTCGGCGAGGACAGCTGGAAATATGTGAAGCGGGATCTGGAGAAGAGCCCCGTCAGACCTGTGCTGGACGGAGAACCTTCCTATGAGTGGATTCGGCAGGGACTGCATGATAATTCCCAGCCTTACTGGAAAGCTGCGGATGTGAGAAGGTATGCTTACTGGAGTGTGTTTGCCGGGGCGGCCGGGCATGTGTATGGCCATAATTCCATCATGCAGTTTTATAAGGATGCTTCCAGGGAAGGGGCATATGGTGCGAAATATCTCTGGTCGGAAGCCATTCATCATCCGGGCGGAGCACAGATGGTTCATCTGAAGAAGCTGTGTGAACGGGTGGGCTTTGAAAAGGGACATCCCGCACAGGAATACCTGCTGAGTGAACAGGGCGAAAAATATGACTACATCAGTGTCCTGGCCGGCGATGACTTTCTGCTTGCCTACACAGTGACAGGGAGACCGATTGCTCTGTCCCTGAAAGCCTATGGAGGCAGGAAACTGCAGGCTTACTGGATGGACCCTGTGACGGGAATGTACACTTACGTAAGCATGGTGACCGGAGAAGAGGCGACGTTTAATCCGCCTGAGAGAGAAGATGGTACGGACGTGGTGCTTGTACTACTGGCAGAAGGTTAAACTGTCAACAGTGAAATGGAGCTGCCAGGCTTATCAACATAGATAAAGACGGGGAGGTTGTGATTTGTATGAGTCATAACCTCCCTGAATTTTGTTCGAAATCGTTCGGACAGGGCACCGAGTTGTTACATTCTTTTTATAAAAAAGATACGAAAATCTGGATAGCATTTACAGGAAAAAAATGCTATACTGGAAAACATGGTGTCAATTTACATATAAAATATGAGAGATACAGGATTGACAGGAGAAGAAAATGATTTATACGGTCACATGCAATCCTTCCCTGGATTACATTGTTTCAGTAGAAAACTTTAAACAGGGAATGACAAATCGAACAGATTTCGAGCAAATTCTTCCTGGAGGGAAAGGGATCAATGTCTCCACAGTGCTGAATAACCTGGGAGTGGAGAATGTTGCTCTGGGGTTTGCAGCCGGATTTACGGGAGAAGAGATTGTCCGCCGGGTGGAGGAAACAGGTTTGAAAACGGATTTCATTTTTTTGAAGAGAGGAATATCCAGGATTAATCTGAAACTGAAATCCGCAGAGGGCACGGAAATCAACGGCCGGGGACCGGATGTGAGCGACAGGGAAGTCACATGTTTGACAGAGAAGCTGAGTGCGTTGCAGGCCGGGGATGTACTTGTGCTGGCAGGCAGTATTCCCGGCTCTCTTCCGGATGATCTATATGAGCGAATTCTGGCAGGGCTGGAAGGACGGAAAATGATGGCTGTGGTAGATGCAGAGAAGAAGCTGCTGCTGAATGTGCTGAAGTATCATCCGTTTCTGGTGAAGCCTAATCATCATGAACTTGGGGATATTTTCGGGATCAGGCTGCGGAGCCGGGAGGAAGCAATGCCTTATGCGGAGAGACTCCGGGAAATGGGAGCTCTGAATGTGCTGGTGTCCATGGCCGGAGAAGGGGCTGTCCTGGCGGCGGAAGACGGAAAATTCTATTCCGCACCGGCGCCGGAGGGCAGGTTGATAAACAGTGTGGGAGCCGGAGATTCCATGGTAGCAGGATTTCTTGCAGGATGGACAGAGCGGAAGGATTATGGCTATGCTTTTTCCATGGGGCTTGCCGCCGGAAGCGCCAGCGCATATTCGGAATTGCTGGCCACTGGAGAAGAAATTAAGGCTTTATATAAAAGAGTGAAGAAGGTACAATGGCAGAAAGATTTGCTGCCATGATGAATGTGGATTCAGGTATTTAAAAGCAATTTCAGATTGGGAGGCTGGAAATGAAAAATAAGTATCAAAAAACAATTTATGCCTGCTTCATAGGATATATTGTACAGGCTATTGTCAATAATTTTGTTCCTTTGTTGTTTTTGACGTTTCAGGATACCTATGGAATTCCTTTGTCTCAAATTACCATGCTGGTGACCATTAACTTTGGTCTGCAGCTTCTGGTGGATCTGATATCTGTGGGATTTGTGGACAGGATTGGTTATAGAGCATCCATGATAATCGCCCATCTCTTTGCGGCGTCAGGACTGATACTATTGGCGGTGCTGCCAGAGCTGCTGGGAAATCCTTTTGCCGGAATTCTGATTGCGGTTATCCTCTATGCCATCGGCGGAGGACTGCTGGAAGTACTGGTAAGTCCTGTGGTGGAAGCCTGTCCTTCGGATCATAAGGAGCAGACCATGAGCCTTCTGCATTCTTTTTACTGCTGGGGGCATGTTGCAGTGGTATTGGTATCCACAGTATTTTTCAAAATATTTGGAATTGAGAACTGGAAGGTGTTGGCATGTATCTGGGCGTTGATTCCGCTGATAAATACTTTCCTGTTTGCACGCGTACCCATTGCGTCTCTTATTGAAGAAGGAGAAAAAGGACTTTCCATAAAAGAACTTGTGAGAATGAAGATTTTCTGGATATTCATGTTGATGATGATGTGCGCCGGGGCAAGTGAGCAGTCGGTGAGTCAGTGGGCTTCTACTTTTGCGGAAAAGGGGCTTGGAGTCAGCAAGATAGTGGGCGATCTGGCCGGGCCTATGGCCTTTGCCATTTTGATGGGAAGCGCAAGGGTTTTCTATGGAAAATATGGAGAGAAAATCAATCTGGACAGATTTATGACAGGAAGCAGCATATTGTGTGTGATTTCTTATCTGTGTATTTCCTTTATACCTAATCCGGTCATCGGTCTGATAGGCTGTGCCGTATGTGGACTGTCTGTGGGTATCATGTGGCCGGGAACCTTCAGCAAGGCTGCGGCGTCTATAAGAAAGGGGAGTACCGCGTTATTTGCCATGATGGCATTGGCCGGGGATCTGGGCTGTTCCGGCGGTCCTACTGTGGTGGGAATGGTGTCCAGCTGCTTTGATGAAGATTTGAAGAAAGGGATTCTGGCGGCAGTATTTTTTCCTTTGTTTCTGATCTTTGGAATATGGATGTGTAAAAAGGAGAAGAAGGCTGACACGCAGTGCTGATTCCTGTCTTTACTTTTACAATGGGTTTTTGTATACTGTAAGGAAGGCATAGATAGATTAACAGCAGAACAATATCAGGAGGCAAAATGTCTGATTTAAAACAAAACAATCAGAATGATTTTATCACTGAGAAAATTAAGGTGAAGCCTGTAAATAAGAAGAAACTGATCCGGAGAACAATAATTACCATTTCCATGGCAATTATATTCGGTCTAGTTGCATGCGTCACTTTTCTGGTTCTGGAGCCGGTAATCAGCAACTGGCTTTATCCGACGAAAGAACCGGAGACGCAGACGGTCAGATTTCCGGAGGACAAGGAAGAAATGTCACCGGAGGAAATGCTTGCGGAGAATCTTCCAACGGAAAGTCCGGAACCCACGCCTGAGCCGACGCCTACCCAGGAACCAGTACAAGACCCGGAAGAAGGCAGGGTAATTCTGGGGGAAGAACAGGTGCAGGAGATTCTGTCTCAGGTGACTTTGGATTTGAAGCATTATAAAGAAATGTATGCCGCCCTCTCCGTCTATGCGGAGGAATTAAGCAATTATATCGTGACAGTTACGGCCGTGACATCTAATATCGACTGGCTGAACGACGTGCAGGAAAGCAGAAATCAGTGCTCGGGCGTCATCGTTTCTGAGAATGGGCTGGAGCTGTTGATTCTGACTGATTACTCCAATATGATGCTCGGGGCGAAGCTGTTGGTGACTTTCTATGATGATTCTCAGGTGGAGGCCCGGCTGAAACAATACAACAGTGCTACCAGTCTGGCAGTGCTGTCGGTAGCGCTGGATTCGCTGTCCGAGGAGATGAAGAGTGAGGAACAGCTTCCCATAGCCCAGTTCGGCTATTCGGGTGCCAGGAATCTGGTGGGAACTCCTGTGGTGGCGGTGGGAAGTCCTATGGGAACCAGCAATTCCGTCGGGTATGGTATCGTCACATCGTCTAATACCACATTGTCCATGTCGGACAGAAATTATAAGTTGATTCAGACCGATATCAGCGGCAGCCAGAACGCCAGCGGTGTCCTCTTTGACCTGCAGGGGCAGGTAATCGGTATCATTACCAATAATAAAGCAGGCTCCGGAATGAAGAATCTGATTACAGTGTATGGCATCACGGAATTGCAGAAAATTGTGGAAAAAATGTCCAATGCAAGTCCCATTGCCTATATGGGAATCAAAGGGGTGGATGTTCCAAAAGAAGCCAGTGAGGAGCTGGGGATTCCTGTGGGGGCTTATGTGGAGGAAGTGGAGATGGAATCGCCGGCCATGCGGGCAGGAATTCAGCGTGGAGATGTGATTGTCTCTGTGGATGACAAGGCTGTCTCCGGGTTTAACAGCTACAGCAATTCGCTGCTTTTGATGGAACCGGGACAGACAGTCAATGTGACCATAATGCGCCAGGCGCAGGAAGAATATAAGGAAATGGAATTCAGTATAGAGCTGGGAGGAGTAGAGTAAATGAAGTTTATCAGAGAGCTGAAAGAGGGAGACAGAGTTTTTGACATCTATATGTGTAAACATAAGCAGTCGGCTGTGACTAAGAATGGGAAACCGTATGAGAATGTTATTCTGCAGGATAAAACAGGGACGATTGACGCGAAGGTCTGGGATCCCAGTAATCCTGGTATTGGAGATTATGACAGTCTGGATTATATCGAGGTATATGGAGATGTGAATAATTTTCAAGGAACGCTGCAGATTAACGTGAAAAGAATCAGGGTATGTAAAGAGGGAGAATACGACCCTGCGGATTATCTGCCGGTCAGTTCAAAAGACAGAGATGCGATGTTTCTGGAACTGCTGAACCTTGTGAAAGGCGTTCAGAATCTCTATTTCAGACAGCTTTTAGAAGCTTTTTTTGTGAAGGATGAAGACTTTGCGAAAAAATTTCGGTATTCTTCCGCTGCAAAAACCGTACATCACGGGTTTGTGGGAGGGTTATTGGAGCATACTCTTAGTGTGACGAAGCTGTGTGACTATTATTGTAAAGCTTATCCCATATTAAAAAGGGATTTGCTTTTGACCGCAGCCATGTGCCATGATATAGGAAAGGTGAAGGAACTGTCTCCTTTTCCGGAAAACGATTATACCGATGACGGACAGCTGCTTGGGCATATTGTCATGGGCTCTCAGATGGTGGCGGAGAAGGCGGCAGGGATTACAGACTTTCCTCATGTGCTGTTGACCCAGCTGCAGCACTGCATTCTGGCCCATCATGGAAAATACGAGTATGGTTCGCCGAAGCTTCCGGCCCTGATGGAGGCCCTGGCCCTGAATTATGCGGATGATACGGATGCAAAGCTGGAGACCTTTAAGGAGATCCTGGAAAATAACAGCGAGAATCAGGGATGGCTGGGATTCAACCGGCTGTTTGAGTCGAATCTGCGGGCCAGCAGGGAGAAATAGGGGACAAATATTGATTAGGTATGTATGCTGAAGCATACAAAAGGATGGAAAATGGAAAATCAGAAGATTATAATTCAGCAGTTAAGGCCAGAGCTCTGTGAAGATTGGCTGGGATATTTTGATAAGATAGCATTTCAGGATCATGAAGACTGGGCGTTCTGTTATTGCCTGGAAGGACATTTGACACCGAAGCGACAGGGAGAGTGGACAGATCGGGAAGAGCGAAGAGAAAAAGCGGTCGAAATGATTCAGACAGGCGAGATGCAGGGCTACCTTGCCTATATGGAAGATAAAGTAATCGGCTGGTGCAATGTCAATGACAGAGAAAATTACCTTTATCTGACGGAAATGTTTCGTCAGGTGAATTATCGGCCGGAAGAGGCGGCCGGCGAGAAGGTGAAGGCGATTTTCTGTTTTCTGATTGCGCCGGAATATCGGGGAAAAGGAGTTGCTCAGGAGCTGTTGAACCGGGTATGCGAGGATGCGGCCGGGGACGGATATTCCTGTGTGGAGGGTTATCCTATTTCGGATGGGGAGTTTGAGTTTCAGTATCATGGGACCATCGGGATGTATAAACGGAATGGATTTGTCGAGGCTGCGGACCTGAAATATGTCAAAGTGATGCAGAAAAAGTTAATATAACAAAAATTAAAATAAGGTGCGGCTGTCTGATTTATTTATGGAAAAGGAAGATAAGCAAGGAGTGAAAGAAATGAAAGTAACGGATATGATTTTGTATGTGGGCGTCAATGATCATGAGGTAGATCTTTTCGAGGGACAGTATCAGGTTCCCAATGGAATGTCATACAATTCCTATGTGATTCTGGATGAGAAAATCGCAGTAATGGATACTGTGGATGCGGCTTTCGGGCAGCAGTGGCTGGCCAATGTGGAGAAGGCGCTGCAGGGACGCAGGCCGGATTACCTGGTGGTACAGCATATGGAACCGGACCACTCGGCCAACATTCCCCTGTTCCTGGAGAGATATCCTGATGTGCAGGTGGTGGCTACGGCGGCGGCCTTCAAAATGATGAATCAATTCTTCTCTCTGCCCTCCGACGTACAGCAGATGCCGGTGACAAACGGCGGGGAACTGGCTCTGGGTGCCCATAAGCTGACTTTTATCTGTGCACCCATGGTGCACTGGCCGGAGGTAATGATAAGTTATGAATCTGAGGAAAAAGTACTTTTTTCTGCGGATGCTTTCGGCAAGTTCGGTGCTTTGGATGTGGAAGACAACTGGGTGGACGAGGCACGCCGGTATTATATCGGCATTGTGGGAAAATTCGGCATGCAGGTGCAGAATGTGCTGAAAAAGGCGGCAGATTTGGATATCCGGATGATCTGTCCTCTGCACGGGCCAGTGTTGAAGGAAAATCTGGGCAAATACATTGGACTGTATGACACCTGGTCCTCTTACCGGCCGGAGAGCCAGGGAGTGACGATTGCATATGCGTCCATTTACGGACATACGAAGGAAGCGGCTCTGTGCCTGGCGGAGGAGCTCCGGAAAAACGGAACGACGGTGGCAGTGTACGACCTGGCCAGAGATGATATGGCAGCAGCCGTTGCGGATGCATTCCGCTACTCAAAACTGGTGCTGGCCAGCAATACTTATAACGCCGGCATCAATCCTTTCATGAATGATTTTATCAACCGACTGATGGAGCACAGCTATCAGAAACGAATGGTGGGATTGATTGAGAATGGTTCCTGGGCGCCTATGGCGGCAAAGGTGATGCGGGGAATGCTGGAGAAGGGGAAGGAAATTACCTTTGCGGAGAATACAGTGATACTGATGTCAGCTATGAAGCCGGAAAACGAGGCGCAGGTGAAGGCGTTGGCGGCGGAGCTGGGGTGACAGACAAAGGCAAGGCCTGTCCATTATAAGCTGCCTGTGCGACAGAGAAGAGGATACATGAACGAAATATAGATTGAACTGAATGAAGAGGCAGGGAAAAGCAGTCTGTAAACATGCAAATATGGGACATGAAAGATGAAATTTGAGAAAAACGAGATTGTAACCGTAACAATCGAAGATATTGGCAATGAAGGCGAAGGCATCGGCAGGGTGAATGGATTTACCCTGTTCGTCAAGGATGCCGTGGTGGGCGACACTGTGGAAGCCAGAATCGTAAAAAACAAAAAAACGTACGCCTATGGGCGATTGGAGAAGGTACTTGTGCCTTCTCCTTTTCGTGTGGAACCAAAATGCGCCTGGCACAGACAGTGCGGCGGGTGCCAGCTTCAAGCCTGCTCCTATGAGCGGCAGCTTATCTTTAAACAGGATAAAATCCGCAGCTGCTTAATTCGTATAGGTGGTTTTGCGCCGGATCAGGTGGACGCATGTATGGAGCCAATTGTGGGGATGGAAGATCCGTTCCGCTATCGAAATAAGGCTCAGTATCCTGTAGGCACGGACAGAGACGGTAATGTGGTGGCCGGATTCTATGCGGCCAGGACGCATAATATCATTGCTCATACCGACTGCTGGCTGGGGCCTGTGGAGAATGAGATGATTCTGAACTGCATTTTGGAGTACATGCGGGATTACAAAGTCAGTGCTTATGATGAGAATACCGGCACCGGACTGGTACGCCATATCCTGATTCGCAAGGGGTTTGCAAGCGGGGAGATTATGGTGTGCCTGGTGATCAATGCGAAAAAGGCTTTTCAATTTTTCCCGGATCAGGATGCTTTGCTGGAGAAGCTGATGGCAATAGAAGGCATGACAAGTGTGTCAGTCAGCCTTAATCCTGAGCAGACTAATGTCATCATGGGAAAAGAGATTTATACTTTATGGGGGAAGGATACCATCTCCGATACCATCCGTGTCCGGGATATGACACAGACAGGATTCCCGCTGACAGGAAAGGAACTGACATTCGCCATTTCTCCGCTGTCTTTTTATCAGGTGAACCCTGTGCAGACGGAGAAGCTGTACAGCCTTGCCCTGGAATATGCAGGACTTACCGGGCAGGAGACCGTCTGGGATTTGTACTGTGGCATTGGTACGATTTCTCTCTTCCTGGCCGGAAACGCCGGAAGGGTCTATGGGGTGGAAGTGATACCCCAGGCGATTGAAGACGCCGGAAAGAATGCCGAGCGGAATGGGATTGAGAATGCTGCATTCTTCGTGGGAAAAGCGGAGGATGTGCTGCAGGAGATTTATGAGGGAGGAATGGCAGATAACGACAAAAGGGTGCTGCATCCGGATGTGATTGTGGTGGATCCTCCCCGGAAAGGCTGCGACAGCGTATGCCTGGAGGTTATGTTGAAGATGCGGCCTGAGCGGATTGTCTATGTCAGCTGTGACCCGGCTACTCTGGCGCGGGATTTGAAAGTGTTGTGTGAGGATGGATATGCGCTGGAGCGGGTCCGCGGGGTGGACCAGTTTGGGGGGACGGTGCATGTGGAGACTGTGTGTCTCTTGAGCAACCGAAAATCTAAGCCCGATTCTTACGTAGACTTAAGCATCAATATGGAAGATTACCATAGAATTAAGAACGAAGAAAAATAAAACATAATAAACCGAACTTACAGAAGAACTGTTAACACGATGAAGTGTTGGCAGTTCTTTTTTTTCGTGTAAGGGAGGTGGTGCCGTTGGGCTGTGGAACACAATTTCTCGGATGAATCTATATCCGATACAAGGTCTGTGAATCTAATCTAAAACAAGGCAAATCTAAGGAGGCAATATTATGGCATTTAAGAAATTTAGAAAAATGAAAGTATATGAAGCAAGCGGCTACAACTATAAAAGAACCCCATCTATCATCCTTAAGGGAGATTGGTTGAAAGAAACCGGATTTGATGTGGGTGGTCTGATTCAGGTGGAATGTGAGAATGGAAAGCTGATTATCACTCCGAGAGAACCGGAAATGGTGGAATATCATGCTCCATGCGGACAGTGCATAATGGTGGCAGAAGATTGTAAATGTTATGGCAAGAAAGGGAGAAAGTGATTATGGCAAAGATTATCGTATTAGGTGCCATGAAGGGTGGAGTCGGCAAGTCCGTCTCCACTTACAACCTGGCATATTCATTGAACAAATTAGGGAAGAAAGTATTAGTGGTAGATTTTGATAGTTCGGCAAATATCACCAGATGTGTGGTAGAGGATATAAAAACTGTTGAAATCAGTATTGGTGACTTGATGATGAATCAGATGGACGAAGAGGAACAGCCAAATCCGGCTGAGTACATTATTAACAGAAATGGGGTTGACTTTATACTATCATCAAAAGTGCTGTCTGCTGTAGATGCGAAGCTGAGACTGGAAATGGGAGCCGAGAAGATTCTGGCATGTATTCTGGAACCGTTCAGAGAGGAATACGACTATATTCTGATTGATACATGTCCATCATTGAATACTTTGACAATCAATGCCCTTTCTGCTGCAGATGAAGTCATTATAGCGGCAAATCCGCAGTTCTGGGCAATGGTGGGATTGGAAGACTTCCTTCTGACCGTAAAAAAAATTAAGAACCGTGTCAATTCTAAATTAGATGTGTCCGGGATTCTGCTGACCATGTGTGAGGAGAGAACCAACCTTTGCAAAGTTATTACTGAGGAAGTGGCAGGGACATTCAACGGGAAACTCCGAATATTTGACAGCAAGATTCCGAGTACGGTAAAAGTGGGGGAATCGGTTTATTATGGAGAACCATTATTAGAGTATGCGCCGAGAACAAAGGCTTGCAGAATGTATCAGAATTTAGCAAAGGAGTTGATTGCGGATGAAGACTAATGCACCAAAAAGAAAAGTATTTCAGGATGCGGTGGATTTAATCAGCCCACCAGAAGAGATGATAAATCCGGTTAGTAGTGGTCAGACAATGATTTCCGTGAAAAAGATAGTACCATTCCATAATCATCCATTCCGTCTGTATGAGGGAAAACGCCTTGATGATATGGTGGAGAGTATTAGAGAGCATGGGGTTCTTATTCCGGTTATTGTACAGAAAATTGCAGATGGATATGAAATGCTATCAGGTCATAATCGTTGGAATGCCGCTAAGGTCGTGGGCATCAAAGAGATTCCAGCAATCATCAAAGACAATCTGACTGAAAGAGAAGCATATGTGTATGTGATAGAAACCAATATGTTGCAGAGGTCTTTTGATGACCTCTTACCATCGGAAAAGGCAGCAGTATTGGCAGAACGATATGAGAAAGTCATGTGCCAGGGAAGACGGAATGACATTCTGGAAGAGATTGCAATGCTGAACGGTGTGGACATGCAAGAGACTTGTGGACATGATGTCCACAAGTCAAAGAGCAGAGATGCCATTGGAGAAGATTATGGAATGACCGGACGCAACATTGCAAGGTATATGAGATTGAACCAGACCACAGACCAAATTAAGGAAATGGTGGATGACGGTGCAATGGCAATGGTGACAGCAGTGGAATTATCCTATCTGTCAGAAGAGGAACAGGGACAAGTGTGTAAGGTTCTGGATGAGCTTGGTGGAAAAATAAATAATGCTCAGGCTATGGAGTTACATAAAGAAGCCGGTTCTCTTACGACGGAAAAAGTGAAGGATATTTTGGCGGGAGTAATAAAAGAAAAGCCTGTATCTGACGCAAAGCTGTTTGCCCAGATTAAAAAGAAATATTTTAAAGGTAAGAGTACAGAAGAAATATTGGAAATTATGGAACAGGCATTAACCACATGGTTTGCCGGAGAGGGGGTAGCGGATGTTTGACACAAAAGATTTAGAGGCGATTTCGCAAGAGTATTTTAATATAATCTGTACCAGTGAGTATGATGTAACAGTACAATCAAAAAACACAGGTCACTTTTGGTATCTGCATAATGTGACACAGCCCAATGCAAATGCCTGTGTGATTTTTCATAAACACAAGTATTCCCATCCATACCATTTGCATGGAAGAGCGAAAACACTCAGACAAGCAATCCGCAATATACAAAGTCATGATAAATGGCTATTGCAAAGAGAATACAAAAGAAAAACTTTAAAAAAATGAAGATTTCACTAGAATAAAGTGCCTTTTTGTGCTATATTAGAAAAAGTGGGTTATAATGTTCTTTTTTTGATAGGAGAGGCACTTTATTTATGACAGTAACGTATAAAGGATTGTGGAAATTATTAATTGAAAAGGGGCTTCAAAAACAAGATCTAGTAAATCATGCAGGTTTAAGTTCAGCAACTGTTGCCAAAATGGGAAGAGGGGAGCCTGTTTCTAATAAGGTTTTGGTAAAAATTTGCGACTATCTGGAATGTAGCGTGAATGATATCATGAGTTATGAATAGTGGTGTCGACAAAAATAGGAGTCCGTATTTTTGTACAGAGAGATATGTATTATTAAGAAGTGGAGGTGGGTTACAAAATGTTGCATGAAAATTATGATATAGAAATAGACGAAACATACTCACCTGATGAAGAAGAATTTATTGAGAAGCGTAGCGAGTATTGGTGCGCGGAATGCAAAATAGAAACATCTGAAAAAGAATGCCCTGTTTGCGGGAAAGAAACGGTAGAAGGTGTTCCGCTTCAGGTGTATTGGTGTAAAAATTGCAATACGCCAATCATACATAAGATGAATCAGATTGATAAAGGAATCTGCCCTATATGTGGGAAAAAGACAAAATACTTAACCACAGATATTAGACCGGTATTTCCAGAAGAAAGATTATTATTAGAGCTTCTTTTGGATAAAGAGCCTCATGCGTTTATAAGAAATTCCGTTTGGGCGGCAGACAGTAGGTATTATATTGATGGGAAAAGCATCGCAATTCCAAACGAGCTTTTTCAAACAGCGGATGCAGATGCTATACGCAAAAAACTTAATGAACATCAGGAGACAAATTCATATAAATATTTTAATGAACATATAAATACGTTCATTACTGCCAATGCCAATAGACTGAATTATTTAAAAACAGAGTCATTTGAATTTGTAAGAGAGACTGCGTCAAAATTTGATGAAGAAAAACTTGTTATTTCTTTTTCTGGTGGTAAGGATTCAACGGTTACAGCGGATGTGGTTGTAAAAGCATTGAGCAATCCAAGTCTTGTTCATATTTTTGGAAATACAACTTTGGAATTCCCATCAACCGTTGCATATGCGGAACGTTTCCGGGAAAATCATCCGCAGGCAATTTTTCTTTTTGCAAAGAATGATGAGCAAGTATTTATGGATGTTTGTGAAGATATTGGTCCGCCAGCAAGGTTAATGAGATGGTGTTGCTCGATGTTTAAGACGGGACCTATCACAAGAGTTATTAATAGTCTATATAGAAGTCAGCAGATTTTGACATTTTATGGAATCAGAAAATGGGAATCAGTCAGCAGAAGTAAATATAATCGTGTTGAGGATGATGCAGAGTCTGTTAAGATTCAGCAACAGACAGTTGCTTCACCTATTTTCTTTTGGAAAGATATTGATATCTGGCTCTATATTTTGGCAGAAGAGGTAGATTTTAATGAAGCCTATAGATTAGGGTATGATAGGGTTGGCTGTTGGTGTTGTCCAAATAATAATCAAAGAGCACAGTTTTTATCCCGTATATATATGCCAGAGCAGTCAAAAAAATGGAGAGATTTTTTGATTGACTTTGCAAAAAAAGTTGGTAAAAAAGATGCAGAAGTTTATGTTGATACAGGCATGTGGAAAGCACGCCAGGGGGGGAATGGATTAGCTGCTGCGGGTGATGTGAAGATTAAATTCACAAATTGTACAACAGAAGAGTATGCAAAAATTTATAGATTGGTAAGACCATTTGATGATGAATTGATTGGTATGTTTACTCCATTCGGCAGAGTGGCTCCTGAACTAGGCAAGAAGTTATTGAACGAGGTTATTGTTCTTGATGCAAGAACTAATGTGCCGATTCTTTCAATACAACCGTTTAGTCAGGATGGTTATGATTATGCTGTTAAAGTTCGGACGATGAATGTACAGGATCATGAAGAACTTCAAAGAATGGTAGGGTATCAGATTAGGAAGTTTAATGCATGTAGAAAATGCTTAAAATGTGAATCAATTTGTAGGGCAGGTGCTATTTCAATTATAGGAGATAGTTATTATATAGACCCGGAAAAGTGTGTTCACTGTAAAATGTGTATGACCGCAAAGTATTTAGATGGCGGTTGTATGATGGACAAGTATTTGAGAACTAAGTAGGAGGTTTTGAGCAATGACCATGAAGTTTCGTGCTCATGATACATTTTTCATAAGGAAAGGTTGGCTTAGCAAGGGCATGGAGCGCATAGTTGAAAAGCCCGATTTGTTTGTAGACAAAGATGAAAATCCAATGGATGTATTGGGAATAGGTTCTAATATGGTAAAAGCATTGAGATATTGGCTTCAAGCGGTAGAATTAACTTCTGAACCGAATAAGGGAAAGAGAATACAAACATTAACAAAGCTGGGAAGCCAGATTTATCAAAAGGACCGATATATAGAAGAATTAGGAACGCTGTATTTGCTTCAATACAAATTGGCGAAACAGAAAGAAGAGGCTACAGCTTGGTATTTTTTCTTTAATGAATTTTCAATGTCTGAATTTACGAGAGAAGAATTTGTACAGGCATTACAGAATTATATTCTTATGGCAGATGATGGAAGTTCGGTTGCAATTAGATCGCTTAATGATGATTTTGCTTGTATCATTAATACATATTTGCCAAGATATAAGTCGAATCCTGGCAAAGTATCTCCGGAAAACAATATTGATTGTCCGTTTGGAGAATTAGGTTT
Source organism: uncultured Acetatifactor sp. (assembly GCA_910588225.1). Taxonomy (GTDB): domain Bacteria; phylum Bacillota; class Clostridia; order Lachnospirales; family Lachnospiraceae; genus Acetatifactor. The sequence goes on along the minus strand of CAJUQT010000010.1, from coordinate 19,135 downwards.
AATAGATATATCAAATAGGAAACAAAAAACTTATAAGAAATCTATTCCAGCTGCTAGTTCTTTGAATCCATGGGTAGTACTTGCGGTAATTGTGGATCAAGCAGAAGGTAGGGATGAAATAGGTCTTAATGAGCTGCTTACAAAACCATGCAATATAGGAAAAGTTTTTAATTTGGATGCAATTACTATGCTGGATGTTTTACATGAGATTGAGAATCTTGGACTTATTAAGATTATTAGAACTGCCGGTCTGGATGTTATTCACTTAAATACACAATTAGCTTTTGAGGATTGTGTGAAAAAATACTATGAAACTATTGATGAAGGAGTGTAGGTGACGGTCAATGAGTAAAATGATTTCTGTCGCTTCAGGATTTCAATATTCTGTAAATATAGGATATGACCTGAATAATGATGATAAATTAAAGAATTTTATACCAACCAAATCTGCTTTAGCATTATTAGAAGATATCCTTTTAAGCACAAATTCAACATCAACAGAAAGAGCTCGTGTTCTTATTGGAGCATATGGCAAGGGGAAGTCCCATATTGTTCTTACGATATTGGCTATGCTGATGAAGAGGGATTTGGGTCTTTTTAGAAAAACGATGCCTAAGATAGGAGAAAGCCCTAGATTGCATCAGATTGTTCAGAATTACTATGAATCGAACAATAAGATTCTCCCGGTTATTATTACAGGAAGTAACACTAGCCTTCCACAGGCATTTTTACTGGCACTTCAAAGAACATTGTCGATGAATGGCCTTTTAGATGTTATGCCTGAAACAAACTATAAGGCGGCTGTAAAAGTAATAGAAAGATGGGAAAAGGAATTCCCGGACACATATAAAAAATTAAAAGAGATTATAGACATGCCTGTTAAGAAGTTTGTAGAAGAACTTCTTAACTATAGTACAGAGGCATATGAGAGATTTGAAAAGATTTATCCAACATTAACTGCAGGTAGTGTGTTTAATCCGTTTTTAGGATTCGACGTTGTTGATTTATATGAAGAAGCAGTAAGAGGTCTTCGAACTAAGGGATACACAGGGATTTACGTGATTTATGATGAATTCAGTAAATTCTTGGAAGCCAATATAACAGAGGCCTCTATTAGTGATACCAAAATGCTTCAAGATTTCGCTGAAAAATGTAACAGAAGTGGCGAAAAACAGATGCATCTGATGTTAATTTCACATAAGGAAATAGCTAATTATATTGATAAACTTCCAAAGCAAAAAGTCGATGGTTGGCGAGGCGTCTCTGAACGATTTAAGCATATTCACTTAAATAATAATTTTATGCAGACTTATGAAATCATTGAATCTGCAATTCAGAAGAAAAAACCTAGTTGGGATAAATTCTGTGGGGAATATCAAGCAAGTTTTAGAGGGTTGTATCAGAGATATAAAAAACATAATATTTTTGGTGATGTTGCGCAGGAGCAAGTTGAAAAGACTGTGTATGGATGTTATCCGTTACATCCAGTATCAACGTTTATCTTGCCGAGATTATCAGAGAGAGTTGCGCAAAATGAAAGAACTCTGTTTACTTTCATTTCTGCTCCGGGAAACTCTACCTTACCGGCTTTTTTGGATAAATATGAGGATGATCATTTTGAGGTAATTACTCCGGATTTGATTTATGATTATTTTGAGCCCCTTTTTAAGAAAGAAGTGTATGGAGGAAGCATTCACGAAAACTACATTTTGACTGAATTGATTCTTGAAAAACTCAGTGATGAATCATTAGAGAAAAAAATAGTTAAAACTTTAGCACTTGTATATATATTGGAACAGTTTGAAAAGTTACGTCCATCAAAGGATGAACTTATAAGTATATATTCAATAAGTTATTCACCGGAGGAGATTAACCAGGCAATCGATAATCTTATAGAAAAGGAATATGTAATTTATCTAAAGAGGAGTAACAACTACCTCCGACTAAAACAGGCATCTGGTGTGGATATTCGCCAAAAGATACACGATTTAGTAGAGCTACAGAGCAAGAGGGTTACAGTAAAAGAAACACTTAATAATTCAAACTTTGACAATTATGTGTATCCATCACGTTACAATAACGAACATGATATGATTCGATTTTTCTCGTTTCAGTTTATTGATGAAAGTGAAGTGACGGAGGATATAAATTGGAAAATAAAAAGTGAGAGTATTGAAGCTGACGGTGTTATTTATGGAATTATTCCTCATAGTGAAGAATCGATAGCAAAACTGAAAGACATAATTGTCTCAACGAGTAATGAATGTGATCGATTTATCTTTATTTTGCCAAGACATTTTTCGGAAATAGAAGATATTGTTAGGGAATTCAATGCTGTTTCAATTCTTCGGGATAATGCTGCAGATGATAAAGTCTTGTTTGATGAGTACGAAGTAATATATGAGGATTTAAGAGAAGTTATAAGTTCTTTTATGCGCGGATATACAAGACCGGAAGAGTATAAGTCCAGATATGTGTATAACGGAAAGGAAGTATTAGTTAGCAGAAAGGCAGCATTAACCGAATTGATGTCTCAAATATGCGACCAGGTATATTCGTGTACTCCGGTTATTAATAATGAGGCAATGAATAAAAATGAAATTACACCAACGGCCAACAATAGCAGAAATAAAATTGTATCGGCGTTGTTACGTAATGAATTAGAACCTAATTTAGGATTAACGGGTTCGGGGCAAGAAGTTTCTATCATGCGAAGTACACTTATAAGAACAGGTGTCTGGGAAGAGAATGATGGATTACCAAGAATTAATTTAAGACCAGATAAAGTGGAACATATGGCGGATGTGTTAGGAATGATAGAATCTTTTATTGTGGAAACACGTCAGAATGGAGCGATGAATTTTGAGGAGTTATATACTCGTTTGACATCTCCGGAGTACCATATAGGTCTTAGAAAAGGGTTAATACCGATTTATCTGGCGGCTGTAATTCATGAATACAAGAGAGAAGTTATAATTTCTGACCAATATGGACAGGTTCAGGTTTCCGCTGAGTTAATGTTACAAATTAATTCAAAACCGAATATGTTTACATTATCATATTTAGACTGGAATCCTGAAAAAGAGGCATTTGTTCAAAGATTAGCGGATTATTTCTCTGATTATGTTGTTGATGCCGAAAGAGGTGCTAATTCATATGATTATGTTGTTTCTGCAATGAGACGATGGTACATGGCATTACCTAAATATGCGAAGGATAGTAAAACAAAACCTGATGGCGGAAAGATACGGAAGGCTCATCTGGAAATGTTGAAACTATTGAAGCAAAATGTAAGTGGAAACGAATTACTATTTGAGAAGTTACCTAAAATATTTGGGTTTGTTGATTTTCAGGAATCACTTGCAGATAATGTAAAACTTGCAAAGGAGTTTTATGATGGTTATCTTTCTGAGGCGATGAAAATGTTGTGTAAGGAAGTTAAAGAAACCTTTGTTTTGCCAAAAGACCGGGATAATGTAAATAAAATGTCTTTATCTTCTATAGTCAAAGATTGGTGCGAATCACTTGAGCAAGCAGTGTTTGAACAATTATTCACTGATGGCACAGAAAAGTGTTTGGGCTTGTTCAAAACTATTACCAATGATAATGATTTTACGATTACAAGATTGGCGAAGTTAGCTACTGATCTGAGGATTGAAGATTGGGATGAACGAGTAAAAGAATTATTTAGTTCTAATATTAGAAAATATAAACAGACTGCCGAAGAATATCATGCATTGGAAGAGAATATTGCACATGAGCAAGGAACAAGTGCGTATCAAATATCTTTTGCTGATGAAAACGGAGAGGTGGTTACGAAACGATTTGATAGAGTTGAGGGAACTGGTAAAGGTAAGTTATTACATAATCAGGTAACGGCAGCTTTGGATTCAATGGGACGTTCAATATCTGATCAGGAAAAAAGACAGATATTAATGGAGATTCTTAAAAAACTTTGTTAGGAGGCTACTGTATGGCATATTTTGATAATGCCGCAACAACATATCCTAAACCAGAATGTGTTTATACTTTTATGGATCAATTTTATAGGCAAAGTGGAGGGAATGCTGGACGTGGTCATTATTCCTTAGCACAGTCAGCCGGGGAATTGATTCTCGATACAAGAAAAAGGATTCAGGAACTATTGCACTGTCCAGCGAAGCAAGTGGTTTTTACTCCGACAGCAACAATTGCCTTGAATATCATTATACAAGGCATAATTGCTTCGGGTGTTAAAAATATTTATATTAGTCCGTTTGAGCATAATGCGGTGACCAGAACTCTTCATCATTATGAGCAAATTGAAAGAATATCTGTTACACAGCTTTCGGTGACTAAAGATTTGAAATATGACTTGGAAAAGATACGCTATCAATTTGATGCAGTAAAGCCAGATTTAGTTATTGTGAGTCATGCAAGTAACACAATCGGTTTAGTTGCACCGATAGAAGATATTTTTTCTTTAGCAAAGAAATATGATGCGTATACGTTAGTTGATATGGCGCAGAGTGCAGGAGTGATTGATTGTAATATTGGGCTGAATTGTATTGATTTTGCCGTATTTGCTGGGCATAAGACTTTATATGGTCCGACTGGAATATCAGGATTTGTAATGGAACCTTCTATTAAATTGCCTGTGGTCTTATTTGGTGGGACTGGATATGAATCAGCTAATCAAGATATGCCGGAAAGTATTCCTGAAAAATATGAGATGGGAACACTTAATGTTGTCGGTATCGCAGGATTAAATGCGTCACTAAAATGGATACAAGAAAAGACGATTGAAACTCTTGCTCAAAGGGAGCAAGAGAACAGAGGAAAGTTGCTTGAAATATTAAACAATTATGAATTTATTCGCATAGTTGGCAACTATGAAAGTAATGAATATGTGGGAATTGTATCGTGCTTAATAGAAGGCATCAGTAGTGATAGTGCAGGAAATATATTTGACCGTCAAGGAATATCAGTTAGAACGGGACTTCATTGTGCACCATTAGCACATAAATTTATGGGAACCTATCCAGCAGGGACCATTAGGTTTAGTGTTAATTATTTTACATCAGAGGAAGACTTTGAACAGTTGATAGAGGCGTTGGATTTCATAGAAGAGAATTTGTAAGAGAGGAGACCATACAGTGGGACTTAAGGATCATAAGGTAAAAAGCGAATATCGATCACTCATAGATAATGTGGTACAAGACTTTTACATTCCTCTGCTTAAGGACGCAGTATCATATAAAAGAGCAGTTGGATTTTTTTCATCGTCATCACTTGTCGAAATATCAAAAGGTATTGCTGGAATGGCAGCGGAAGGTGGAAAGATTCAAATAGTGGCATCTCCATACCTGTCTGATGAAGATATAGATGCAATAAGACATGGGTATGAAGACAGAAATAAGATAATAGAAAGGGCGCTATTAACACAAATCTCAGAGAAACCGACGGATTATTACTCTATGGAACGATTAAATTTGTTAGCAGCATTAATTGCAGATGGAGTAATGGATATTCAGATTGCATATACAGAGGATAAAAACGGAATAGGGATGTACCATGAAAAAATGGGAATTATTGAAGATGTTCATGGTGATAAGATTGCTTTTTCTGGCTCCAATAATGAATCTGCGGCGGCTATGACGATAAACTATGAAACAATGGATGTTTTTAGAAGTTGGGGAGATTCAAGTGAAATAGAAAGAATTCGATTAAAGGAAAACGCATTTTATTCCATTTGGCATGATACAGAACCCAATATAAAGGTGCTGAAGTTTCCGAATATAACAGATGCCTTAATAGAAAGGTATCGAAGAAAACCTGCAAACTTTGCGATAGATGATGAGCAGTTTGCAAAGAGAATGCTTACATACGCAAGTAAGATTTCCGATATAAGTTCAACTTACGGAGGTCCGATAGGAGCGAGAGTTCCGGACGATATTACATTTAGAGAATATCAAAAGGATGCAATATCTGTTTGGGTTGGAGAAAATTATAGAGGAATATATGATATGGCAACTGGTACGGGAAAAACATTGACGGGACTGGGGGCTATTTCAAAATTATCTGAGGATTTGGATGATGTGCTTGCAGTTATTATTGTCTGTCCGTATCAACATCTGGTCGAACAGTGGGTTGAGGATATTGTTCGTTTTAATATAAAACCTATTATAGCTTATGGAGATTCACCGCAAAAGGATTGGAAAAAAAGACTATCCAGAGCAGTGCGGGATCAGAAATTGAGACGAGATAAGAGTTTTTTCTGTTTAGTCTGTACGAATGCCACATTTGCAAAAGACTATGTTCAGGATGAAATCAGTAAAATTCAGTCGCCGATATTATTGGTTGTGGACGAAGCACATAATTTCGGAGCACGAACATATGCAAGATTATTAGACGATAGATTCACATATAGATTGGCTCTTTCTGCGACATTGGATCGCCACAGAGATGATGAAGGAACAGCAATGCTTTATGACTTCTTCGGAAAAAAATGTATTGAATATTCATTGGATAGAGCAATTGATGAGGATAAGCTTACAAAATATAAATATTATCCAATTCCGGTTTATTTGACGGATGAAGAATTGGAAAAGTATGAACAAAAGTCATATGAAATGTCAAAATGTCTGATTAAGGGTAAGGATGGAAAATACAGGTTAAATAAACGTGGTGAAATTCTTGCAATGGAAAGAGCAAGGATTGTTGCAGGCGCAAGTCAAAAACTCGAAACCTTAAGAGAATACATTGCTCCTTATGCAAAGGATAATAATATATTGGTTTATTGCGGTGCGACAAATGTAATAGACGAAAAGGCGGACTATTCAAGTATCGATGAAGAAGATGTTCGTCAGATAGAAGCTGTTACACGGATTCTTGGAAATGAATTCGGGATGGAGGTGGCTAAGTTTACATCAGAAGAAAATATGGAAACTAGAGCAACCATCAAAGAGCAGTTCCAAAAGGGAGATAGACTTCAAGCAATTGTAGCGATCAAATGTTTGGATGAAGGTGTTAATATTCCCGGAATCAGAACAGCCTTTATTCTTGCAAGCACTACAAATCCTAAGGAATACATACAAAGAAGAGGAAGAGTTCTTAGAAAAGCGGAGAACAAGCCCTTTGCAGAAATTTATGATTTTGTAACACTTCCTAGAGAACTTGATTCTGTATCAGGATTGACAACTGAGCAGGCACAAAGAGATTTGTCTTTAGTAAAGAATGAGTTGGCTAGGATTAAGGAATTTGGTAGACTGTCAATGAATTCGATGGAGGCAAATGATCTCATTTGGGACATACAGGAAGCGTATCACATTATAGATGATGAATCTGTAGAAAAGGCAGGACAGTAAATATGGAAGAAATTAAAATTGATGATAAGGCTATTGAAAGGCTGAAGAGAAAGATAATCATCCAAGAGAATATGAACTTGAAAACACGAACCATGTCGGACCAGCAGATGGTCAGTTGGATTAAAAAGAAAATTGAGGAGGAAGCACAATGTTACTTCAATCGATAAAATTGGAAAACTTCCGCCAGTTTCGTAATGAATCCATTGATTTTGCTGATGGAAGTGATGGGAAAAATGTAACTATTATTATTGGTGAAAATGGTACAGGAAAAACTACGTTTGCCCAAGCGTTTTTCTGGTGCTTGTACGGTGAAACAGAATTTTCTGACAAAAGTATGTTGAATAAACTGGTTGCAACAGAGATGCGACCGGGTCAGGAAAAAAAGGTTCAGGTCACACTTAAGTTGCGTCATGGTGAAGTAGATTATACTTTAATCCGCGAACAGATATATCGTAAGGATAATGCTAATAGAATTAAAGCAGATAATACAGTTTTTGATATTGCAACGAAAGATTCTTCGGGAAATACCACTTATGTAAAGAAATCTCAATGTGAGAGTGAAGTAAAGAGTATTTTGCCAAAGGAATTATCGAGATATTTCTTTTTCGATGGAGAACGCATTGAAAAAATGAGTAAAGATATTTCCACTGGTAAAAAGGCAACGGATTTTGCAGACGCTGTCAAGGGATTACTTGGACTGAATGCTATGTATAGTGCAATTCAGCATTTTAATCCAAGGATACGATCAAGTGTAATTAGCAGTTATGAGGCTAGTTATAATTCTCAGAGTAATGCAAAGATAAAAGAATATACGGATACAATAGAACGTTGCAAAACGGAAATTGCAGCCATTGACGCGAGAATTGAAGAATTAGATAGTGAAATTGAGTCTGCACGTGCACGCAAGACTGAAAAATCAGAAGAGATAAAGCAATATGCTGAAGGGGAAGAACTTCAGGACAAAAAAGAGAAATTGCTTAAAAAGATTGCAGTGGCAGAGAGATCAAAGTCCACTATATACAAAATGATAAGTAAGGATTTTAATGGAAGCCTAAGTTCATTCTTCTCCATTTCATTAGTGGAGAGGGCTTTGCAATTGTTGTCTGAAAAAGATTTTGCAGGGAAAGACATTCCATATATGCATGCTAAGACAATTGAATACTTACTTAGACAGAAAGTGTGCTTGTGTGGTACTCGTTTGGATGAGGGAACAATAGCGCATGCAAAAGTCAAAGAATTAATAGATTTTCTGCCACCTCAGTCAATTAGTACTACAATTGGTGATTTTAAGAAAGAATCCCGTAGAAGAGCAAATGAGCGTCATGATGTTTATACACAAATTAGAGATCACTTAGCGGTAATCAGTCAGCAAGACGATGATTTAATGGATTTAAGAGATGAGTTGGCCATTGTAGAAGGAAAACTAAGTGGTGGAGATGTAAGAGCTAAGGTTCGTGCAATTAATAATGAGATTCAAATATGTGATCAGATTATTCGCAAGGATAACGCCGAACGTGATAGGAAAATTGCTGAAAAGGGAAGAAAAGAAAGTGAAATGGAAAGGGCGGATACAGAACGTCGTAATTTAACACTTCTTGATGATAACAATAAGAAAATTGAAATTTATAAGGCATATGCTGAGAGAATATACAAGGAGCTGCAGGAAGTATATGCAACAAGTGAGGCTGAGATTCGTGACCGCCTGCAGACAACAATAAATGATATTTTTAAGCAGATTTATGAGGGGGGATTGTATCTTACAATTGATGAAAAATATCATATTTCTGTTTATGCTACTGATTATGATGGTGATGTAGAAACATCGACTGCACAGAGTATTTCTGTTATTTTTGCATTCATTACCGGTATAATTAAAATGGCAAGAGATAATAGAAATGCAACAAATGAAGATGCACAGTTACTTTCATCAGAACCATATCCATTAGTGATGGATGCACCTCTGTCAGCGTTTGATAAGAGGAGAATAAAAACGGTATGTGAAGCACTTCCGGAAACAGCAGAGCAGGTTATTATCTTCATAAAGGATACTGATGGAGAACTCGCTGAGGACTATATGGGGGCAAAGATTGGTAGCAGGCATCACTTCGACAAAAAGAATGAATTTGAGACTGTATTAGTTTAGGAGGCACGTTATGTTTGATAAACAATATCGATTTAAAGGTAGACATGCATTGCATGTCGATCAGTTGACAAGTGCGTTTGATGGTGAGAGTAAAGCACAGTTGTTTGGAAGAAATGTTGATGTGTATACGAATGCACCGCTTGTTGGATTTTTATACGGAAGAACAGCAGAACAGGATGATACAAAAAATCCTGAGACAAATCAAGTTTACAACCAAAATGTTATGGGTGATAGAGTTATTTATTCGCAAGAAGAGCTGATGTTTAATTTTAGGTTAATTATGCTTTTGGATAAACAGTATGAACCTGATGAGGACAAGCGCATTGATAAAGCGTTCAGACATATGGGAGAAAATCCTGCGGATGAAGAAAGATTTGATAGTTATGTACGAGGTGGTGTAGATGTTCTGTATGAAAAACTCATAGAAGGAGCAACTGACCCGGAAGACTATATAAATAATTTGTTTGAATTTGTGGAAGAATTTCAGGATAGGTTTAATTCTGAAGTATCAAATGATGATATCTTACAACTATGTATTAAAAAATAATTGGGAGAAATACTTATGGGAAGAGATCTAAGACAGGAGGCGCTTGAGCATCTGCTTAATAAAGCAGAGAAACAAGGATATGTCACATTTGATGATATTATGGATTGCGCTGATGAAAAATCTCTTCCTATACAGGATTTTGATTGGCTATCAAGTGCAATAACAACACGTGGAATAATTATTTATGACGAAGCACCTACAAGTCATATTTCTGTAAATTATGAGGATGACGAGTATGATGATTATGCACAGAGTGATTATGAAGCAGTTTATGATCGAATAATTGAATTAGATGATTCGTTAGAGCCGTTCATTACGGAAATAAGGAATATAATGCCACCTCAGTGGCGGGAATTTACACAATTAAAATATCAAGCATTTGAAGGAAATCAACATGCAAGAGAACGTATGATAGGAATGCATCTTAGAATTGCGGTGAAGATAGCACTACAACGAGCTGAGAATTACGATATGGATATTCAAGATGCTATTGGCGAAGCATGCATAGGATTAGTTATTGCTGTTGACAAATATAATCCTGATATGAATGGTCCGTTTGGCTCATATGCATCGATGTGGATATTGCAGAATTTGACTCGACATCAGCCTACGAAAAGACCGTTAATGTATTATCCGGTACATAAGAAGGAACCCTACTTTTCAGCATATCCGATTTTGAAAAAATATGGATATATCGGAGAAACAAATCTGTTTACGGATGATTCGGTACGGGAATTGTTACAGGAAATACTTTCCCTCACCAACGAACAAACAGAGGATGTTTTGAATGCTGCCACTCCATTTGTATCATTTGAAGAGTGGTATTCGATGTTTTTTGAAAACAATGATGTTTTTGAAAAACATACATTTAAACGAGGCGATGAATTGCTTATACCGGGCGAATTGATTGTTGAAGATAATTTAGATGAAGAAATAACGAAGACAATGCTTAAAGAGCAGTTGGCTGAGGTGTTAAAGACACTTACCGAAAGGGAACAAGAAGTATTAGCACTACGATATGGTTTGTTTGATGGGAAAGAAAAAACTCTTGAGGAAGTCGGTATATTATTTAGTGTTACAAGAGAAAGAATTCGTCAAATTGAAGCGAAGGCATTACGTAAATTACGGCATCCTTCGAGAAGTAGGAAGTTGAAAGATTATTTGGATTATACGCCAACAATCAAAGAAGAAGAGGATGACTAAAACAAGGGCTATAAACCCTTGTTTTTTTATTTGCAAAAGTTTTACAAAAAAATGATGTACAGCACTTGAAATAAAAACAAGTTTGTGATACTATTGAAATACAATAGAATAAAAAGCGATAGGAGGTAAAATATGGCAACGATTGGATGCATACGTGCCAAGATGGGAAACACACCCTATTTCTTGGCGAAAATGTCTGCGGGACAGTTGGTTGACAGTGTTGGTATTGCAAAAGAATTGCCTGAGTGGCCTGATATGAGCGCTGATGAAAAAATGCAACGTGAATATGACATCAGGCGTGTAGTAGAGGAAATGGTTCCATATGTTGTAGACGATCCTAATCGATTCTTTGGAAGTTTGATAATAGATATCTATTCGGGATATGAAGAAATTGTTTTTGAGTCAGTAACAGAAGCAGTACCATCATTACCTGCAGCATATAGAGTTCCTATGAAAGATATGGGATTTTTAACTTTACCGGGGAAGGAACGCCTTATTGCTCTTGATGGACAGCATAGATTGCTTGCTTTAAAGATAGCAATTAGAGGTGTTATGGGAATTCCGGCAGGCGAAAAAATGACAGCTGCAATGAATCGGTTAGAACCGCATCCTGATTTAGCAAATGAAGAAATAAGTGTAATATTTGTCGAACACACTGATACACAGAAGATTCGCAAGATTTTTAATAAAATCAATAAATATGCGAAGCAGACAAGCCGTGGTGACAATATTATTACAAGTGATGACGATGTATTTGCTGTAATATCAAGAAAACTTTTAACGGAAGGAGAACCGCTTGCACCGATTAATGGAATTGACCTTGTTAATTGGAAAAGTAATACACTATCGTTAAGGAGTAAGAATTTAACAACGCTTAGTGCACTATATACTATTTCAGGTACACTGCTTAAGGATAATAGATACTCCACAAATGTCTTACCGGAAGAAAGTGATGTGAATGATGCGTATGAAGAAGTGGCTGATTTTTGGAAAGTGCTTTTGGGTGATCTGAATGCTTTTCAGGAATACATACAGCTTACTAGAAAAGATAAACCGATTTCAGCAATGAGAGAGAATAATTTACTGTTAAAACCGGTAACGCAGATGGCATTAGCACATGTGGCAAGGATGGCAAAGAATAAAGGAATTGAATGGAGAGATATTGTTGAGAAACTCAATAAAATATCATGGTCATTTGATAATGAATTGTGGTTCAATCTTCTTGTGATAAGTAGTGCTAACAAAAAGATGATTACAGGAAAAGAAGCAGTAAGAGGTGTAGGAATGGTAATTTCCTATTTGGTAATGGGAGATAAGATGACAAAGGCAGAGTTAGCCGATGTTAAGACAGTGTACGGAAATGCAAAGAATAATCCTGACGAACCTTTGCCGGCAAGGGTATAACATACGGGAGGAGGAACGTCAAGTGGAAAATGAAAAAAATTTTGAAATTTTTGTGATTAACGAAAATCAAGAAAAAGCGTTTAAATTAGTAAGAACAGAAGGGGTTCTTCAAGCGGAAGTCAAGACAAAAACGAGAGATAAGAAAGTTCCACCGCTTATTTACGTTGATGCAATTGAAGTGATTGATCAGGTAGCTGCGGCGATGAACAGAGAGGAAAGGTTGCTTGCTTATGCGAAGTTAGCAGCTAGACTTAATAAAAGTACAGATTTATCATGAGCCGAGCGTAGATGCTTAAGTGACGTCTCTAGCCGGAGTTGATTCCATAACTAACCCTGAAAATGGGCGTAGTGGGACAACTCCGGCCTTTTTTAGGAAAGGAGGATTACTATGACAGGTAGTTGTGTTGAACAGTTCAGAGATATGATACCATATCCATGTTGCCCACAGTATAAAGCAGGTGTAGAGATGAGTGCCCACGGACGGGCATCACATCCATGTCCAAATTGCGGGAAATTTGTTGAGTTTGACTATGACAACCTGACGGCTAAAATAGTTAAGCCGTTTCGTGGGGCAGCTCATAGATTTCATAAATAAAGTATCGTAAAGTGTCATATCACTGAGCCGATAGGGGTCCTTAGCAGATCACCGCTGAGCCAGGGTATGTCAGAGCACAGAGTAAGTCTGTGTTTTGACGTATCCTGGCTTTTTTTGTTTTAAAACTAAATTATTTGCTTCGTTAGGATTTTCCAGTAGCGATAGAAATGAATTGACAAAAGAACATTTGTTCGATATAATTATTTCATCGCTAACTTAGGTGCCAAGTCACGGAACACAGTGCAAAGGAATAATAAAAGACTATTATCAACGGTCAGTTTGACATCCCTTTTAGCTGGCCTCTATTAGGAGGCGAAATTATGCAGGAAGTGCATGTGGCTTGTCCATGTTGTAAAAATAAACGATTGTTTGACGCAAATCCGGAACAGGTTGAAGGCATTATTAAAATAAAATGCCCTATCTGTAGAGCAGTGATAGCGGTCAGCTTTCATCAAAAGAAAATTCGTACTGAGCGAATCGGTGCATGAGTAATCATAGCAACCAGGGCCTGACGAAGTATAGGTGCTAAAGAGCATCTGTATTTTGTCAGGCCTTTTTCTGTTGTCTGGTTTACAAAATGAAGCGGGATTTTCTTTTTAGAAATAGAGAAGTAAATAACAGATGGGTATTGAATCGGATGATACAGGGTTTTGTATTTTCCGATTGAGCATCCATACGATGTTCAGAAGTTCACGTGAACGAAATAAAAAAATTCATATCGGCCACATGATGCGCAGTGAGGCAGGATACGACATATCGCATTTTTGAAAGTTGCAATAAAAGCAACGGCAAAGTGCGGATGTAGGTACCCTTGTTTAGCTGTGCATTTTTTATGGGGTACTTCGGTCAAAGGTTTCGGACAAGTCCTGTCTTACTGTCTCTCGGCCAGAAAGAGAGGCAATCAATGAAAATCAGAAAGACAAGACAGGACAGAAGAGAAACTTACAGATACGAGGCATATCTGGAAAAAGACAACGGGGAATACACCAAAGAGTGTATCGAACTGAAACCAGGAACTGATGGTGTGACGGAGGCATGGATTAAAACGCTTCATTCTCTGGATGACCATGAGGTGTATTTGAATTGTAAAAATGGACATCCACCACTTACCGAAGCAGAAAAAGCTGCTAAGAGACAGTGGGAACAGGAACATGAGGGGGAGACCTACGGTGTGGGGTGGAATCTTTCTCTGGACCATATTGTTACGGACGATGAAGGCGATACGGATAAGAGTTTCGTATTAAAAAGTGCCTGTTATGTGATGGATGAAGATGTTCCGGCAGATGTCCAGCATCTCCGTGACCTTGTGGAGACCATGACAGAGAAACAGCAGTTGGTGTACAAGCTTCATGTTCTGGAGGGCTATTCCTTTACGGAAATCGCAAAGCTGATGGGGACAAGTATTCCAAATGTGAAAAAGCACTATGACAAGGCGATTCTGTACATCAAAAATAATTTTTAAAATTTTTTTCATGAGGTTAAAAAGAGGGGTGTTTCCTTTGCCTGTGACATGTAAGGGATAAGGACTTACAGAAAGCGAGGTAGTCAAAATGGCATTAAAGCACAAGATTACGATTAACGTCACAGATGCCAAAGGCAGACACACGACTGTTCTTCGCGGTGCCAAAAGAAGCATACCGGAAAGATTAGTGAGATTCCTGTTCGGGGATTTTACGCAGGTTTATCTTCTGGCACCGGGGCAGACGGTTGAGTCAGTGGATGTCCGAGAAGTCAAAGAAGGAGGAAGCGCCTAATGGGAAAAATGAGTGAACTGGAAATGATGGTCAAAGAATTGCGCGGATGCGGAGAAAAGCTGATTCGCATGGCAGAGGAAATGACAGAGATGTTCTCAGCGTCCGGACAGAGTAAACCAGAAGAAACAATGAAAAAGCAGTTGTCACTTACAGAGGTAAGGGCAGTTCTGGCAGAAAAATCCCGTGCCGGTTTTACGAAAGAAGTAAAAGAACTTCTTATCAAACACGGTGCAGATAAGCTGTCAGAAATCAATCCGACTGAGTATGAAGCACTGCTTGCGGAAGTGGAGGTGCTGGGAAATGGCTAAACATGCATTGTTATCAGCATCCTCAGCACACCGATGGCTGAATTGTCCACCGTCTGCAAAACTCAGTGCAACGTATCAGGATACATCCAGTGAATTTGCCAGACAGGGGACGGATGCACACAGTTTGTGTGAGTATCATCTGCGAAAGGCATTGGGGATGCCGGCAGAAAATCCTACGGAGAACCTGACTTTTTATGATCAGGAGATGGAAGAGTGTGCGCAAGGATATGCCGCTTATGTGATGGAACAGGTGGAAAAAGCAAAACAGACCTGTTCAGATCCGGTGGTGTTGATTGAGCAGAGACTGGATTTCTCCAGATACGTGGAAGAGGGATTTGGAACAGGTGACTGTGTAATCATTTCTGATGGTACATTATCCGTGATTGATTATAAACACGGTGTCGGTGTTCTGGTCAGTGCAGAAGAAAATCCGCAGATGATGTGTTATGCACTGGGAGCATTGGAACTGTTCGATGGAATTTATGACATAGGCATGGTGTCCATGACAATCTATCAGCCACGAAGGGAAAACATCAGTACCTGTGTTATGACAAAAGAGCAACTTTTGGAATGGGCAGAGACGGTGTTGGTATCGACTGCAAAACTGGCTTATGCAGGGGAAGGCGAATATAAAGCTGGAGATCACTGTCAGTTCTGCAAGGCAAAAGCAGTCTGTAGAAAACGTGCTGAATATAATCTGGAACTTGCTAAGTATGATTTTGAGATGCCGGCCACTTTGGATACGGATGAGATTGCATACATCCTGACAAAAGCGGATGAGCTGGCAAACTGGGTAAGTGATGTGAAGGAATACGCACTGCAACAGGCACTCAGCGGCACGGATTACAACGGATTTAAGGTTGTGGAAGGCAGAAGCAACCGAAAGTATGTGAATGAAGAGGCAGTTGCACAGGCAGCAGTTGACGCCGGATTCGACCCATACGAAAAGAAAGTGCTTGGCATTACAGCCATGACAGCCCTGATGGGCAAGAAGAAATTTGAAGAAGTGCTTGGTGGGTTTATCCATAAACCTTCAGGCAAGCCGGTATTGGTTCCATTGTCGGATAAGCGTCCGGCTATGAATACAGCACAAGATGATTTTAAGGAAAATTAGGAGGAAAAGATTATGTCAAAATTCAACAATCCAACAAAAGTTATTACAGGACCTGAAACAAGATGGAGTTATGCAAATGTATGGGATGCAAAGTCAATCAATGGCGGTGCGCCGAAGTTTTCTGTATCTCTGATTATTCCGAAGTCTGATACAAAGACCGTGGAAAAGATTAAGGCTGCGATTCAGGCGGCATATGAAGAGGGCCAGAGTAAGTTAAAGGGTAATGGTAAGAGCGTACCGGCACTCTCTGTTATCAAAACACCTCTCCGTGATGGTGATACGGAAAGACCGGACGATTCGGCTTATGCAGGATGTTACTTTATCAATGCCAACAGTTCTGCTGCTCCTGGCATCGTGGATGCAGATCGTCAGCCAATCCTTGACCGTTCCGAAGTTTACAGCGGTGTGTATGGCAGAGCTTCTATCAGCTTATATGCATTCAATAGCAACGGAAACCGTGGAATTGCCTGTGGTCTCAACAATCTCCAGAAGATTAAGGATGGAGAACCTTTAGGCGGTAAGTCCTGTGCAGAAGATGATTTTGCAACAGAGGAAGAAGATGATTTCTTAAACTAAGTGACAAATAAGCGGGCGGTGGTTATCCGCCGCCTGTAACAAGAAAAGAAGTAAAAGATTATGACAAATATTATTTTAGTGGTACTTGCAGTTGCGTGGTTGGTTCTGATGATCGGTGGATGGGGATTCATGATTTTCAAAGATATTCGTGATGATATCAGAAGTGAAAGAGAACGTAAGGCAAAATTGGAAAAGAATAAGGAATAATGATTGCGGAGGCGGTGGCGATATGCTGCCGCTTCTTTGCCGTGGAGGAAGTTATATGGAAATGATAAAAGAGATGTCGATTGACCTTGAAACCTATAGTGATGTGGATATTAAAAAGAGTGGTGCATACCGATATGTGGAATCGCCGGCATTTGAAATACTGCTGTTTGCTGTGTCCATAAATGGCAGTCCGGTTACGGTGTATGATATGGCGTCCGGGGATGTGTTGCCGGAGAATATCATACATGCGCTTATGGATGATTCCGTGACAAAATGGGCATTTAACGCTGCATTTGAAAGAATCTGTCTGTCAGAATATTTAAGGCGTGAGTTCCCGGAAATGATGAAGAGCAAATATCTGTGTCCGGACAGTTGGAAATGCAGCATGATTTGGTCTGCTTATATGGGATTGCCATTATCGTTGGAGGGAGCCGGAAGCGTGCTCGGATTGGAAGAACAGAAACTGAAAGAGGGAAAAGACCTGATTCGTTATTTCTGTGTTCCATGCAAGCCGACGAAAACCAATGGTGGACGCACCAGAAATCTTCCTGTTCATAGTCCGGAAAAGTGGGAATTGTTCAAGGCTTATAATAAACGAGATGTAGAAGTAGAAATGTCCATTCAGCAGAAATTGAAGAAGTTTCCGGTTCCTGATTTTGTATGGGAAGAGTACCACATAGATCAGTGTATCAATGACAGAGGGATTGCTCTGGACTGGCAAGTGGTGGAGAATGCGATTCAGATTGATACCATATCAAAAGAAGAACTACTTTCTGCCATGAGGGAGATCACAAAATTGGAGAATCCAAACAGTGTGCTTCAGATGAGGGAGTGGCTGTTAGAACGTGGTGTGGAAACAGATTCTTTGGATAAAAAGGCTGTGGCTGCAATGATGAAAGATGCGGATGAAGAACTGTATGAGGTGCTGTCATTGCGACAGCAGATTGCAAAATCATCTGTAAAAAAGTATCAGGCTATGGAAAATGTGGTCTGTGATGATGGAAGAGTGCATGGGATGTTCCAGTTCTATGGTGCTAACCGTTCCGGAAGATGGGCGGGCAGACTGATTCAGTTACAGAATCTTCCACAGAACCACATGCCGGATTTGGAAGAGGCAAGAGCACTTGTGAGATGTGGGGATTATGAAGCTCTGTCCATGCTCTATGATTCTGTTCCAAATGTATTGTCAGAACTCATACGAACAGCATTTATTCCAAAAGAGAATTGTAAGTTTGTGGTGGCGGACTTTTCTGCTGTAGAAGCAAGGGTTCTTTCTTGGCTGTCTGGGGAAGAGTAGAGAACAGAAGTATTCCGTAATAATGGAGATATTTATTGTGCGTCTGCATCTGCCATGTTCGGAGTTCCGGTTGAAAAGCATGGTGTGAATAGCCATTTGAGACAAAAGGGTAAGATTGCGGAACTGGCATTAGGATATGGCGGTTCTGTTGGTGCTTTGAAATCAATGGGTGCATTGGATATGGGATTAAAGGAAGAGGAACTGCAGCCGCTTGTGGACATGTGGAGACAGTCCAACCCGAACATTGTTCAGTTTTGGTGTCGGTGCTACAAAGAAATGGGAACGCATTGAAAGTTATGGTCCGAAGTTCGTGGAAAATATTGTTCAGGCAATCAGTAGGGATTTACTCTGTTATTCCATGAGAAAGCTGAAGGATTATGAGATTTGTGCGCATGTGCATGATGAAGTAATCGTGGAATGTGGGATGGATGAATCATTAGATACTGTCTGCAAACTGATGGGAGAAGTACCACCGTGGGCTAAGGGACTGGAACTCAGGGCTGATGGGTATGAAACTCTATTTTATAAAAAAGATTGATGTAATAGGACCAGGGGTGGAATTGAAAATTTCGGGATTTTGTAATATAACACCACTTTACAAGTTTTTTAATAAAAAAAGTATCGTACAGGACTTTCTGATG